>JBLHVI010000030.1:0-41204 GCA_047630175.1 Candidatus Azotimanducaceae bacterium | reverse complement strand
AATGGGACCGATAGTTTGATCGGTAGGGAATATCTGGACGCCGAAATTCGTCATAATGCGCTCCTCTAGTGAGAATGGTTATACTTATCAAATTTATGCCGAACTTCAATAGCATTCGCAATGTTAAATTGAGGGGAGAAACTTGGGGTCAGTGTAGAGTGCCAGAGTAAAAGTGACTTGATTTAACGTCAAACTCACAACAATGCGAGCCTCTAGAAGCGAGCTTTTGACGGTGCACAAACAGCGGGACAGTCTACACAAACAGCGGGACAGTCTACTTAACGCGCACGATTTTTCGTTTTCTGGTGAATGTTGTGCCGCTCATTCCTTTCCCGTCATCTGCTCTATAAATGATGATTTAACGAGGGTGACAGCTAGCCTGACACAGGGTCAATTCCCACAACACTTTTTCTTTAAACGATTTTCGACATCGGTTGAAATGACGTTATAGCTCAAAAACTAATGCTGTTATCGCAAAGCGGCCCGTTGGATGTTGTGTTGAAGCAACGTATAGCAGCGCCTCGAAAACAGGGCGTCAGTCTATGCGATTATGAAAGAAGTTGGAGGAGGTCAAATTTGCGCATCGCAGCGTCAAAAAAGCGGGAGAATGAAAAGAGCAGCTGCGATCTTTGATGCATCACAGCTGTGTCGTCGGTAGGTTTGCGATTAACGGCCTAACACGGGTTAAGGTTTATGTACCCGCATCAACCCTTCCTGTGCCACCGAAGCAATCAACTGCCCACTCTGTGTATAAAAAGTACCCCGACTCAACCCCCTGCCACCGCCTGAAAAAGGACTATCCTGTGCATAAAGCATCCACTCATCTGTACGAAACGGCTGGTGAAACCACATAGCGTGATCAAGGCTAGCGACCTGAAAACTATCGTCAGTCCAGCTCATGGCGTGTGGTCTTGTCGCTGTATCGATGAGTGTCATATCGGATGCATAGGCCAATAAGCACTGATTTAAGCGGATGTCCTCAGGCATGGTATCAGTGGTTTTTATCCACGTGTGCTGATAGGGCGGCATGACCTCAGGTTTGAACTCATTAAAGGGCTCGGCGAATCGCATCTCGATAGGTTGTGGGCGGTTCACCGACGCCTGATAGGCTTCGGGTATTTTCACGCCGAACTGCGCACGCATCTCAGCAAAGGTTTGGCATTCCTCTGGGGGTTTTATATCGGGCATATCAAACTGGTGTTCAAGGCCGGGCTCGGCAACTTGAAACGATGCGGCCATATTGAAAATAGCGCGACCGTTCTGCAACGCGACGACGCGTCGGGTGGTAAAGCTTTTGCCATCGCGAATACGGTCGACGCGGTAAATAATGGGTATCGTGGTGTCCCCAGGGCGCAAGAAATAACCATGTAATGAATGTGCAGTACGGGTGACGTCTTCGACGGTGCGTGATGCGGCAACCAGCGCCTGACCTAGCACCTGTCCGCCATAAACGCGCTGCCAGCCTTCTTTGGGGCTGACGCCGCGAAACATGTTAACCTCGATTTGTTCAAGGTCGAGCAGGTCTAGCAAGTCTTTAAGTTCCTGGCGCATGGCATGCATATCCGGTGTAAGTATCAGGCAGGCATTGTCCCTTATCGGTGATTCTGAGTCGAGGTAGGTTTTTAAGGCAAAAAAAACCAGGCGCGGAGCCTGGTTTTTGTTAGCGCGGCATCAAAGATGATCCACGTTAGGTAGGCTGGTCTGGGAGTCCCGCGCCAGCTACTTCGCTTTACTAGTACTTATAAGCTTCAGGCTTGTAAGGGCCTTCCGCTTTTACGTTCAGGTAATCTGCCTGAGCATTAGTCAGGCGGGTCACGACACCACCAAAACCTTCAACCATGTAGCTGGCGACTTCCTCGTCCAGTGCTTTTGGCAGTACTTCAACATTCACAGGCTGACGTTGCTGCAGGTCGTGATCGGCCCACTTGCGCTCAAACAGATACATCTGCGCCAGTACTTGGTTGGCGAAAGAGCCGTCCATGATGCGTGACGGATGACCCGTGGCGTTGCCCAAGTTTACCAAACGACCTTCTGATAAGAGAATAACGTAGTCTTTCGGATTCTCGCTGCGGTAGATCTTGTCTACTTGCGGCTTAATGTTCTCCCAGCGCCATTCTTTACGCATGAATGCTGTATCAATTTCGTTGTCGAAGTGACCGATGTTGCAGACGATTGCGTTGCTGTTAACACTACGCAGTAGGTTTTCGTCACAAACATTGAAGTTACCGGTGCAGGTAACAATCAGGTCTGTTTCGGCCAATAAGCGCTTGTCAATATCTTCGAGTTTGCCGGTGTTGTTACCATTGATGTATGGCGATACCACTTCATAGCCATCCATGCAGGCTTGCATAGCGCAGATGGGGTCAATTTCAACAACGCGAACAATCATGCCTTCCTGACGTAAGCTCGCAGCAGAACCTTTGCCCACATCGCCGTAGCCGATGCACAAGGCACGCTTGCCGGCCATTAACATGTCAGTCGCGCGCTTGATAGCGTCGTTCAAGCTGTGACGACAACCGTACTTGTTGTCATTCTTAGATTTGGTCACAGAATCGTTAACGTTGATAGCAGGCACTTTGAGTTCACCTTTAGCCATCATCTCCACCAGACGATGCACGCCGGTAGTAGTTTCTTCTGTAATGCCGTGAATCTTAGTCAGCATGTCTGGGTACTTGTCGTGAACCATTTGAGTCAGATCGCCGCCGTCGTCAAGAATCATGTTCGCGTCCCAAGGCTGGCCATCTTTTAGGATGGTTTGTTCGATGCACCACAAAAATTCTTCTTCAGTCTCACCTTTCCAAGCGAACGTAGGAATGTTCTTGTCGGCCATAGCCGCCGCTGCATGATCTTGGGTTGAAAAGATGTTGCATGAAGACCAACGCAGCTCGGCGCCGAGTTCAACCAGCGTATCCATTAATACCGCTGTTTGAATAGTCATGTGGATGCAGCCCATGATGCGTGCATCTTTAAGGGGTTGCTCTGCTTTGTACTTGCTGCGTAAAGCCATCAGTGCTGGCATTTCAGCTTCTGCCAAGGAAATCTCGGCGTGACCGAAAGCCGCAAGGCCGATGTCGGCTACTTTAAAATCTGGGTTGCTCATAATTGCTCTCTATCTTGGGGGTATTTGGGGTTGATTGAACAGGCGAACCTGAATTTGAAATCCGTTTTTGAGTCCGAGGTAGATCCCTTGGCCGCGGGTCAGACCTGCGTCTACGGCCCAGGCGTCGAGATCCGTTGGTTCAAAACCGAGCCATAGATCACCGCACGTTTCGCGCGCCCAGTCTTGGTCGTGTGGGCACAGGTCTGCGATCAACAAGCAGGCGCCGGCTGTGAGCAATTTACTGGCACTGACGAACACGGCGGCCGGTGAAGCCATATGGTGTAGCACCATGTTAAGCACCATTAAATCGAAGCGTTGGTCAGGCGATCTTTTGGCGACAGACAAATTGTCCAGCGAAAGGGCCTCGACGGTTTGGTCGATATCTACGTTTTGGAAGACGACCTTATGACTTAATGCGGGGTCAACAACGGCTTGGGCGCGGCTCAGCATGGCGGCGGAGTTATCAATGGCTGTCACGTGGTCGAATTGCTTGGCCAAGTGGTTGATCAGTTCACAGTCGCCGGGGCCCACTTCAAGGGCCCGCCCACTGGTCGGTATTTGTTCGTTGGCGAGCAACTCAGCGATGCTTGCGTCGTACTGGCTGAATTCCGCGATAAGGTTCTGATTGTCTCGAAGCCGCTCAGCATTGCGGCTGAAGAATGCCTGCGATCGACCCGCCCGCTCTGCATGTACTTCACGTGTTCTGCTGGCGACGATCTCAGTCAAGTCGACGCCATCAATGGTCTCATAAAGCGTGCTGGTCAGCTCGCTCAGCGAATGGTCGCTAGCGATCATCGCACGGCGATAAAAGATCGAATTGCCTTCCCTGCGTGTTGCCACTAGGCCTGCTGTGGCGAGTATCTTCAGATGATGGCTCATGCCTGACTGCGGGGTGTCGAAAATGCGGCACAGCTCCAGTACGCCAAACGACTCAGCGCTTAGCGCACGCAAAATATCCAGCCGAAGGCCATCTGCCGTTGCTTTGCAGAACGACAACAATGACGACCGGTCGATGGTCGCGTTAACAAATGGCATGTGGGCGGTGGTAGTGGTCAACGAGGTATCTATATCAAATTATATGAATATGGTAACAGGCTGTTGAGATTTCGCAAAGCTATATCAAAATAAATCAATATAACTTTTGGCGCGGCTTCCAATGCACCCGTATGAGTCATTTTGAAGCAGCGCTTAACGCAACCTGAAACATTGGCGTTTATTGCTGTTGTTGATGCGGGTCTTTATGTCGTCCTTGTTTGAGTAATGATGAGTCTCATCAATTGAAATTGATTATACTGACGAGCACTGAAAACCTGACGGAAGTGAGTCACAACGATGCCTAGTGCTATCAGTCAAATGCAGATGATTTACAGTCCCGAAGAAGACCGTATTTTGTTTCGCCTGAATTCAACCGAAGCGCAGGAATTTCGGTTTTGGATAACCCAGCGCTACGCTCGCTTGCTGCAGCGTGTGTTGATGACTCATGTGGAAAGTGATCCCGACCTTGCGTTGCATTCCTCTGTCGAAGCGCGCCAGTCCATTAAGCAATTCAAGCAGCAGGAGGTCGAAGGCAGCGCTAATTTTGAACAAGCATTTGAAGAGCGGGCGCGAGAGTATCCGCTGGGTGAAGGTATTATGTTAGCATTTCAGCTGACCTATAAAATTCAGGCTGAAAATTTGCATCTGTCAATTCAGCCGAAGGCGGGGCAAGGTGTTAATTTAGTAGTCAACCGTGATATTAATGTGAGCCTAGGGTCGCTTCTAAAGGCGGCGGCTGAGAAGGGAGGCTGGAGGCTAGGTGACGTAGTTTCGCGACCAGCGGTAGATGCGCCTGTTATTAACTAGACGGCGTCTAATAATCGCATATTCGCCGATACACTGCGTTATTAGGCTCTCGAATCGGCGGCTCCGGAAAAAAGCTAACGAAAAAAGGTCCCTGCGAAGACTTTCATTGTATCTCCATAGTTTATTCAGCTGGAGTGTTTATGCTAGGAGTGAGAGTTCAAATCTGTCTTGCCAGACTTTGGTTTCCCAAACACTAGGCATTGATAGAAAGCTAGCCTGCACTCTGGAGCTCTAACATTCGCCTCCCCCAACGATGTTAGGGCTTTTTTTTGTCCTGCTGTTTTATGTTTCGTGGCATGTAAGAATGCCTAAGACAAGGGGCTCAATGTTAAGTGTTGGTTTGAAGTTCAATGCTAACAGCTTTATAGAGTGGCAATACAACGCGGATGGTGACGCCGTTGCCGTTAAGTAGATTAACCGCGCTGGCCTTGCCGCCGTGATGCTCGGCGATGATTCGCACAACGTAAAGCCCAATACCGAAGTGCAGGCGATTGTCCGGGTTCGAATCACGTACCGACACCATTGAGTCAAAGATGTTGTCTATCATGTTAGCGGGAATAGTAGGGCCGTGATTGGTGACAAACAGCGTTAGGTTGTTTGCGTCGATGGTCAGACCAATGATGATAGCGCTGCCAGGTCGCGAGAAATCAACGGCGTTATCAATTAACTTGTCCAGCATCTGTTCTATTCGATAATCAGAGACCTCGCTGAAAACCTGTCTTTGGGTGCCGCGATATTCAAATTTTCTTTCAGGACTCGCAGCTCGGCAGTTGCCTAAGTAGCTTTCGACCATCTTGTGCAGGTCAATCACTTCGAGCTCCTCTGCATCGAGTGCGTCTTCGAGGCTGGCCGCATCAGCTAGGTTCTGAACAATCATGCCGATGCGGTTGACGCCACGTTTGGCGCTCGCCAAATATCTCGCTTTAGCCTCATCTGAGTTCTCTCCTTCTAGATTCTGCAAGGAGGTGCTTAGCGTGTTTAGCGGGTTGTTGATTTCGTGACGCAGCGTGCGTGGCATATTCTCCAAGAATTGATTGTGTTGATGCAAGCGCGACAGCATGCTGGATATGCTGCGTGCAAGGTCGCCAATTTCGTCGCCTGCGGTCGTCTCACTGCGTAATTGGTTGGTGCGCAGTCGCCCGTACTTGTCGATGGCATTGGTCGCCTCCGCACCTAGCTTACGAATACGACGGGTCAAGTGAACAGAGAATGCGAGGATCAGCGCAGCGAAAATAAACAGGGCGAGTACTGAAAAATTGACGATTCTCACCAGTCCGTCTCGGCGTAGCTCGAGGATACGATTCGTGTTCTGCTTTAAGACTACTGTGCCAATAATTTTGTTCTCGGCGACAATGGGGTGCGCAGCCGTGATCACCTCACCTTCACTTTTTGTATAGCGCCGCTGGTAACTAGGCTGGCCGGCAAGAGAATCACGTACCACACTATCATCGGGCACCCAAGTGTCCTCACGCAGATTGTTGTCGATCATCGTGTAGAGTTTGTCCATGGTAATGCTTACGGCATTAAGTCCGGCGACATACCATGGTTGTGACGTGTTGTTTTGCTGCTGCGGGGGCTGAGCCGTGTAAGATCCAACCTCTGCCCTGACACGACGTTGAGCGTCAATAACTTGAATATTGGCGCCCGAGTAGCCCAAACCCTCAATGATACGCAACACCTCGGGCGATTTGAGTAACACGAGACCGAAAGCCTCACGTCCGGCCGAAGGCAGTGTGCCAGTAATGGACTGGATGGCGCGCGTCTCTGCGTTGTCGACGTCGACAACGGCGAGGCCGAAGTGTTTTGTTGAGCCCATCAACTCTAGCGGAATACGAAACTCGATCGCGTAACCATCGTCTATCGGCGTCATAAATCCTTGCACGCGATTCTCTGCGACGCCCTGTATGGCGTAGCGCCATTCATTGTCCATCGTATAGGCGGTGGTAATGCCCGGTTCGGTCATGGTGATGACAAGTTTACGAATCTCGCCAGTCTGTCCGGTAAAGGTAATGCGGATATGGTCTGACAGATCCAGACGTAATATATTACGATCGCGAAATACCAATTTGTCATCTTTGACTTGGATTAAGGCATAGACTTGCTCGTTATGTTCGCCGAGCACCACATGAAATTGGTTGGGTGTCATTGCGCCGGGTTCAGCTTGTTGGGTGTTGCCGAAACTAACGTTGTAGTTGAGCACGTCTTCCCAGTCGCTGCTCTTGCCGTCGATTCGAATAGGTGTGGTTAGCGGGTAAGCGTAGAGTTGTTCGTATCCGTCAGGTGACAGCGGTAGCTCATAGAATAGATCCGTGCGGCCGTTGAGCAGCGTTGAAATACCCTCTGCTGTCAGAAGTTGCGCGTTGGCTTGGCCGTCCACCAGAAAGCTTTCCATTTCTTTGAGGTACAGATAGCTAAACCAGGGAATTACTACCAGCGCAAGGCTCATCAGTACAAAAAGTTTTGTGGCCAGTCGTGGCCCGCGAAATAAAGGGGTGTTCATCAGTTATTTACTTTGCTGACCAGCGATAGCCGAAGCCGTATTCGCTTTTAATGCAATTGAACTCAGCATCAATGCTCTCGAATTTTTTGCGTATATTGCGCATATGAGTGTTGATGGTGTTATTTGTTACTAAGCTTTGCATAGTCGCATTCATAAGCGTGTCGTAGGAAACGGCATGTCCTGGAACGCGGACAAGCTTGGCAAGCATTCTGAATTCTGTCCCTGAGAGATTGATGGCTTGGTTCTTCCAGGAGACGAGTAAAGCTTCTTGGTCGATGGACATTTCACCTACCAACTTGGCGCTCGACGAGCCGGCATTGGACTGTCCACGCGCCTCATGGATGCGCAGCAGTGAACTGATCCGCTCGGCGAGGTAGTCCAAAGATATCGGCTTTGGCAAGTAGTCCCAGGCACCCAACCGCAGACCGCTGATCTTGTCGATCTCGTCGATGCGCTCGGTCAAGAAAATAACCGGCAAAGAGGCTGATCTTGCGAGTAGGTCGCGACAAATTTCAAAGCCCGCGTCAACCTCGTCACCGAGAATAATGTCCAAGATGGCCAGGTCGGGCAGTTCCCGCTCAAAGCCGCTTAATGCTTCTCGCCGATTACTATAGGCGGTTACTTCGTAGCCTTTTTTGGTAATAGCATCCACGTAGTTGCTGCGTTGATCCGGGTCGTCCTCGACGATAGCGATACGCTTGGCCATGAGCAATTCCTGATTTTGTGGTGCGGTCATTGTATGACATCAAATTCAGGAAGTATTTCCCTGTTTCCAATCTCGCCTATCATAAGTTGGGTGGTTGAAGGTTTGATGGCTGGATAAGTATAAAGGTCCATTATTCCTCCATGCTTGTTCCGCAAACTTTCACTATGCTTCAACAGATACTCGAATATTTACGTGTTAACTATTCTCAAGAAAATCGGCTGCTGAAGAGCAGACGGTTGAGCAAGACACAGCGCCGCGGTTGGCTGCATTTGAATTTACGGCTAATGACAAAACTCCAACGAGTGAAAATTAAGGAAGACAGTATCCAAATGAAAGTATTCATTCCTATGTCAGATCAAATTGTCGATGATAACGGTGCGCTATCAGGTGAACTGGTGCCGTTTAAGCCCGAATTTCTCTCACCGGAATCTGGCGTGCGCACTAGTCAGCGTCCTGCTAACTGGATCATGGACTGTGATTATGCGAGTGCCTGTCACCGATTGTTTGGCCAGTCTATGCAGCGTGGAATGTCACTCGGTTAAGCGCTTTTGTCACCGCAACCTGCCGGTTGGTTTGTAAGTTTTTCGGGCATGCTAACCTCGCACTTCCACGTAACAAAGCGGCAGATGCTGCGCACATTTTGTACCCTACGGTACTCGACACGCATTGCTACCTAGCACCGTCTGGCCGTAGGGCCTCGTGAATAACGCTTGACATAATATGTCAAGCGAGTTCCAATCAAATCATGCTTATTCTCACCGAACCTGTCTACTGGGCCATTGCCGCTGGAATCTTGATGTTGGCGGAATTGATCATTCCGGGCGGTATCGTCTTTTTTTTGGGCGGTGGTTGTTTATTGGTGGCAGTTGGGCTTTGGACTGGCCTGGTGACAACATGGCCAGAGGCAATGACACTCTTCTTTATGTCCTCCCTGCTTCTGATTTTTGGGCTCAGAGCTTTATTCTCGCAATTTATCGAAGGGGATTCGACAGTTGCAAACACCGAAGAAATTCTCGACGAAGTCGATAGCGTTGTCGTGGTTGTTGAACAAATAGGTCCCGGTCAGTCAGCTGGCGTTGTCAGTTTTCGAGGTATCCGCTGGCGCGCGCTAGGGGATGGAACGAAGATGTCGCCGGACAGTTGCGCGCGTGTGGTTGCGCGAGAAAACACAACAATTATTGTTGCCCCCTGCTTCAATGAAGAAGACTCGAGCGATCAAGGCCTGAGTTAACAAAGCAGTCACGTTGACGTTGAAAAAAAGGATGTTCTGTCTATGTTCGCCATCATCACCTTCGCCCTGCTAGCCGTTGGGTTCATTTTTTATAAGTTGATTCTGATTGTCTCTATGCGTCATCGCTGCGTCATTGAGCGATTTGGCAAGTTCAGAGCTATTTTAGAGCCGGGACTGCACTTTCTAATCCCTTTTGTGGACCGAGTGGCTTATCGCCACGAAACACGTGAGCAATGCCTAAATATTCCTCATCAGAGTTGTATATCCCGTGACAATATTCAGATTGATGTGGATGGCCTGCTGTATATCCAGCTGATGGACCCTTACAAGGCGAGCTATGGTATTGAGGATTTTTTAGTGGCGGCGGTAAATCTTGCGCAAACCACGGTCCGATCTGAGGTCGGCAAACTCACCTTGGGCGAAACGTTTTCAGAGCGTGAACGACTCAATGAAACTATCGTCACAGAAATAGATCATGCCTCTGAACCCTGGGGAATCAAAGTGATGCGCTATGAAGTTATGAATATTACGCCGTCGGTAAAAGTCATTGATGTGCTGGAGAGGCAGATGGAGGCCGAGCGCCAGAAACGCGCTGAGATTACGCTGGCCAATGCTGAGCGAGACTCGACGATTAATTTGTCGCAAGGTGAACGCCAAGAAGCGATTAATATTTCTGAGGGGGAGCGTCAGAAACGTATTAACGAGGCGACAGGTAGAGCGCGCGAGATTTCTATTCTGGCGACGGCAACGGCGGAGGGCACGAAGGCCATTGCTGACGCAATCGAGAAGCCGGGTGGCGAACAAGCAATGAATGTCAGGCTGGTGCAAAGCTATATCGCCCGAGTTGGGCAGTTATTCAAGCGCGCAGATGTATCTATCGTACCGTCCGAGTTGGCGAAGATGCAGGGCTTTTTCGAAGGTATTGAGACCGTCTCACAAACGGTTAATACCAAGCCGACTATTAAAACTCAGGCGGGGAGTTAGGTCATGGATATTTTTGTAATGGCAATCTGGGCGATCATTTTTGGTGTGTTCATCATCAAATTGTTTCAGTCAATCCGCCTTGTTTCGACGCAGACAGCACATATTGTTGAGCGTCTTGGAAAATATCATAAAACGCTCGACGCGGGCTTCCATGCGCTCGTGCCCTTTGTTGATAAGGTGACGTTTGTACAGGATCTGCGCGAAGAAGCGATTGATGTGCCGCCGCAAGAATGTTTCACAGGTGATGAGGTCAAGGTCATCGTTGACGGCGTGATTTATATGTCAATCTGGGATCCTATTAAGGCAAGTTACGGCATTGTTGATTATCGTTACGCGGCTGTTCAGCTAGCAAAAACAACAACGCGTTCAGTCATTGGTAAGCTCGATCTTGATCGTACGTTTGAAGAGCGTAACCTCATTAGTGCTAAGGTAGTCGAAGTGCTCGACCAGGCAGGTAAGGCGTGGGGAATTCGCGTTCACCGTTACGAGATAAAGAACATTACGCCGCCCAATACCGTGCGCGACGCCATGGAAAAGCAGGTCAGCGCCGAGCGCGAACGCCGAGCGATTCTCGCCGAGAGCGAAGGTGACAAGCAAAGCCGTATTAATCGTTCCGAAGGTTTGAAGGCAGAGCTGATAAACCGCTCAGAGGGTGAGATGCAGCGGCGAATCAATGAAGCCGAAGGTTATGCGCAAGAGATATTGTCTATTGCTGCGGCTACCGCCGAGTCAATTGAGAAAATTGCTGAGGTGGTGAATCGTCCTGGTGGTAGTGCAGCGCTGAAGCTGCGCCTTAACGAGAGTTACATTGATGCGATTGAGAGCCTAGAAGAATCGCGTATTATATTACCCGCGAACATTATGGAGTATCAGGCGTGGTTGGATAATTTGAATTTAGACCGACTCATAGACAAGCCAGTTGAGAAGGCGGGCGATGTCTAGTTTATACAGGAATTATTGAACAAAAAAGGCGCCATAAAGGCGCCTTTTTTGTTCGTAGGTGCGCGTGTTACAAGGCGCACCTTTCGAGCCTAGCATGACTTTCTAACTTAAAGCTGGATGTCCGTTGAGTAGCCAACAACGAATTTCATTTCGTCGTTTAGCAGTTCGTCGCCGGGGACAGCGTCAAGGTTTGTGTCAGAAATCATGAAGCTGAAGCCGTCTTTTGATAAAGAGATGTTGTAGTCCGTGTAGTTGCCTGGGACGCCATTGAAGGCCTCGTTGAAGTCGCCGCTGTGGTAACCAACGTGAAAACCTAGCTCTAGGCCATCGCGAACTTCAGTCGCGTAGTCGGCATAGACGTAGCTTGCTTTGCCAAAGCCAAAGTCTTGGTTTAGGCCTTCGTCGGCTTCGGTGTTGGACAACACATTCATGCCCAATGTAAACGCGCTCAAGGTAATGGAGGCATAGATTTCACCAAAGTCGAAATTGGCAGCGTCGTCATAGTTGTAGTACAAGTAGCCGACGTCGTAACCGATACCACCGGCTTCGCCAGCATACCCGCCATAAATATCGTGCTCGTAGGAGAAATTATCGCCTGCACCGTAGCTAACGTTGGATGCCCAAGTACCAACGTAAAAGCCGTTATCCATGGTGTAGTCGATGCCGCCTGATACAGCTGCCTCGTTAACGCTCTGGGTCAAGCCTCTCCAGATGTAGTTGTTGCTTGCGGCAGCATTAGCTGTCAGGTCGTCAGCTTGAACAGCGCCTGCGCTGGCTAGGAGTCCGGCAGTTGCGAAAGCGATGTATCCTTTTCGTAATGTCATTTGTTTCCCCTGTTGTGTAAGTTTTTCGGCATAAGGTTTTTACTTGTGGGCTTTATCCGCCCCCCAAGAGTGACAAAGCAATAACCGGGCCAGACTGTCTGTCAGTCTGTATGTGCGTCAAATTGGTGAGTCTGAGACATTCTGATACGACAAAATGCACTTATATAATGCGTAAAAAGCCTATGCGCACTAATAGCGAGCGGCATTCAGCGATGGTTGGAGTGGGCCGTGGGGTTTTTGCTGGATCGGTAGTTGCTAGCGCTGGGTATAAGGTGATGGTCGTGTGCTGGCGGGTTGATAGAGGGGGTGGGCAGGTTCCCCAGATTGATTGATGGCAAGGCAGTGGGGCGCTGGCAATAGGGGTAGAACTTGGCTGGCGCGCAGCAATAGCTTGCCGTCGTTACCCCACGCGACGATAACCAGAGCGGCTGCTTTGGCTTCGCGGCGAAGCCAGCGATTGTTTTGCGGCCCGATGGGTTCCCCGGCGCGCTTGAGTTCGGTCGGCCAAGTGGTGCGATAAGCAAATAAGTTGGCGATCCGCACCCCGCCAAAACCCCAGTCTCGAGCGAAGCCCATGCAGCGCACGAGGGTTGGGTCGTTGTTTTTGGCATCAGCGGTGGACGGATTCAGACCGATGAACAATACATGCGGCAGAGTCTGATCCCATGACCGTGTCAGCAAGTAGCGGTATTGTTGGCAGCGTGAGAAATTGGCGGTTGAGATTTCGATAGCGTTTTCCAAGTTAACAATGCGCAAAGGGGTATCGCCAAGTCGCCTGAAGCGAACTAGGTATTGCCGGCTGGCTTGCTTGTGTCAGGTCCGGCCAAGGAAGCCCTTCGATATCCAGATGGCGGGTGCAGGAGTGTGCGATTCGGCTAGTAGCTGCGTTCCAACGCGAATTTGGCCAGTGTCTGCATCGCTTCTTTAAAAGAAGATGGGGGTAAGGGCGTCAGGCAATGTAAGGCCTGGTCGATCTCGGCCTGTGCCATATCGTTGGCGTACTGCAGGCCGCCGGTGGCTTTGATGATCGGCAGCAACTGGTCTATGTCTGAGACATCGCCCCCCAAAATAGCATCGCGAATGTAGCTGCTCTGCTTATCGTCACCATTACGCATAGCCACAATGAGCGGTAGGGTAACTTTGCCCTCCGCAAAGTCATCGCCGACGTTTTTCCCCAGATTCTCGGTTGTTCCCTCGTAGTCGAGAATGTCGTCAATCAACTGGAACGCCAAGCCTAGATGCAGCCCATAGCCCCGCAATGCCTGTTCTTCTTCGGCATTGGCGCCAGCCAGGACTGCCCCCGAGTGTGATGCGGCTTCAAACAACGTAGCGGTCTTGCGGGTGATAACCTGCAGGTAATTCGCCTCCGTGGTGTCGATGTTACGTATATTGCCGAGTTGCTGTACCTCGCCTTCGGCGATGGTATTCGTGGCGTGAGATAAAATTTCCATGACCCGCATATCACCGATATCGACCATCATCTCGAAGGCTCGTGAATGCAGGAAATCACCGACGAGTACACTGGCTGGGTTGCCCCAGGTGGCATTCACTGTTTTTCGCCCACGGCGTAGGTCAGACTCATCGACAACGTCATCGTGCAAAAGCATGGCGGTGTGCAGAAATTCGATCACGGCAGCGAGATTTATGTGCTTGTCTGCTTTGTAGTCGCAGGCATTGGCTGCTAGCAGCACGAGTAGCGGTCGCAGTCGCTTGCCGCCGGCACCAATCAAATAGCCAGAGATCTCCTCCACCAAGGGTACGCGGGAAGATAGGCTAGCGATGATCAATCGGTCGACCGACGCAAAGTCGGTGGCAACCACATTATAAAATGGGTAGTTCATGCAATGCCTAGTGGGTGGCTCAACCTAGTGGATGGCTCAAATAGGGCGCGTTAGCGTTAAACAGGGCATGCTATGGGTGGTCGGCTTACCTGTCAAGCGACGGGCATCTACAAAAGAGCTGATTTCACGCTTGATTGGTGGCTACGCTTCCCGTAGAATTGCGCACCCTGAATCGGGACCGATCGACTGATCTATAAACGTGGTCAAACGTGGATAAGGTTAGGTAGTTTTGGCAGGGTCCCAACCTTCAAACAGATTAGAGTAGATTATCATGTACGCTGTAATTAAGAGTGGCGGTAAACAGCATCGTGTTGAGCCCGGTGAAGTGCTCAAGCTAGAAAAGCTGAATGTAGAAGCAGGCGGTGTCATTAATTTTGACGAAGTCATGATGATCGGCAGCGATGGGAAGATTTCTGTCGGTGCGCCTTTTGTGGCCGGTGGTAAAGTGTCTGCGGAAGTTGTATCGCATGGCCGAGGCAAAAAAGTGCATATCATTAAGATGCGCCGCCGTAAGCATTACCGTCGTCAAGCAGGTCACCGTCAGTGGTTCACTGAGGTCAAAATAACCGAGATCACTGGAGGCTAGACAATGGCTCACAAGAAAGCAGGTGGTAGTACTCGTAACGGTCGCGATTCGGAATCGAAACGACTGGGCGTGAAAATTTTTGGTGGCCAAGTAGCGATACCGGGCAACATTCTTATTCGTCAGCGTGGCACGCGTTTCCACCCGGGACTGAATGTTGGTTGCGGCAAGGATCATACCTTGTTCGCGAAGGCTGGAGGTGTAGTGACCTTCACCGTCAAGGGGCCAAAACAGCGTAAGTATGTCAATATAGTGGCAGAGGCCTAGGGCCTGACGCAAGAAAGCTAAGCCCTGTCATCGACGGGGCTTTTTTTTGCCCTTATCTAACAAGGTGATCTAACCCGGTGGTCAAGGCGGGCGACAAAACCCGGTGAGGCAACCAGAGAGCCAGCATGAAATTTGTAGATGAAGCCAGTATCAAGGTGGAAGCAGGCAAGGGCGGTGACGGCTGTTTAAGCTTTCGGCGCGAAAAATATATTGCCCATGGCGGGCCTGACGGGGGCGATGGTGGTCACGGCGGGTCTGTTTATCTGCGCGGCGACGTCGCGCTCAATACGCTCGTAGATTATCGCTTTCAGCCACGCTATAAGGCGCCGAAAGGCGAGCATGGCAAGGGTTCTGACCGCAAGGGTTCGCAAGGTGACGACATATATTTGCGCGTGCCTTTAGGAACCAGCGTCTTTGACGATGAGACGGACGAATATCTGGGTGATGTGAGTCGCGCTAATGATGTGATGCTAGTGGCTAAGGCAGGCTTTCATGGTCTGGGTAATGTGCGGTTCAAGTCCAGCACCAATCGTGCCCCGCGCCAGACCTCCAAAGGTAGTCCGGGCGAGATACGCAACCTGCGCCTTGAATTGCGGCTGATTGCAGATGTAGGGTTACTGGGCCTTCCCAATGCGGGTAAGAGTACGCTGGTGGCCGCCGTGTCGGCTGCGCGCCCGAAAATAGCAGACTATCCCTTTACCACGCTGGTGCCCAATCTTGGCGTGGTTCGTCTGGGTGAGGATGAAAGCTTTGTTATCGCGGATATTCCCGGTTTGATCGAAGGGGCCGCGGACGGCGCCGGGCTGGGGGTTCAGTTCCTCAAGCACCTAGCGCGAACGCGACTGTTATTGCACCTGATCGATATTGCGCCAATGGATAATAGTGACCCAGTAGACAACTTCCATGTCATCGAACAAGAGCTGGCTAACTACAGCGAGGGCATTGCGCACAAAGAACGTTGGTTAGTGTTCACTAAGCTCGATACGCTTCCTCCTGAGGAAGCAGAGCGACGACAGGCGGACGTTCTTGAGCGTCTAAACGTGACAATGCCGGTTTTTTCCATCTCAGCTGTGACCCATCAGGGAACGTCTTCGCTGATGCGGGCTGTGTATGAGCACTTGGCTGCGCAACGCGAGCAAGAGCGTGCTGATGAGGCGGCTGAAGAGGCCTACGCTGAGCAAGAAGCCCGTATTGTGGCCGAAACTCATGAATATTCTACCGTTCGGCGCGACAGCCGTCGTGCCCAGCGTAAGGAAGAAAAGCTGCGCGAGGCGTCTGACGATGATGATGATGACGATGAGGACTTCGATGTCGAAGTCCATTATGAGCCCTAAGCGCGCGCCATGACGCAGAATGCCTATCAGCCGGGTCGAACTTGGGTCGTAAAGATCGGCAGCTCGTTGTTAACCGCGGATGGCGCTGGCTTAGATTTGCGGTTTGTAAGCACCCTAGTTGACGATATTGTCAGCGTCTATCAATCGGGCATTCAAGTTGTCCTAGTCTCTTCTGGCGCGGTGGCTGAGGGCATGCAGCGACTCGGTATGAGTAGTCGGCCGCGAGCACTGCACCTACTGCAAGCCGCAGCAGCGGTGGGTCAAATGGGTTTAATTCAAGCCTATGAGTCACAGTTTCAGCGCCACAATCTGCATACTGCCCAAATCCTACTGACCCACGATGATCTTCGCTCTCGAGAGCGTTACATCAATGCCCGCGGCACCCTGCGTAGTTTGCTTGATTTGGGTGTTATTCCTGTTGTTAATGAAAACGATACGGTAGTGACAGACGAGATACGTTTTGGTGACAACGATACGCTTGCGGCCCTCGTAGCGAATTTGATCGAGGCAGACACGTTGCTGTTGTTGACGGATCAAGCAGGCTTTTATAGCTCGGATCCACGGGTTGATGCCGACGCGCAATTGATGCGTGCAGCCAACGTCAGTGACCCGTCCTTAGACGCGATGGCGGGCGATGGTGGAAAGCTAGGTCGTGGCGGTATGGTAACCAAGCTTCGGGCCGCGCGAACGGCAGCAAGGAGCGGTGCTAATACATTGATTTCGCCGGGTAGGCAGACAGGGGTAATTACTAACCTGGCGCGTGGTGAGTATGCCGGCACACTGCTGCGTAGTAACAGCGAGGTTTTGGTTGCGCGTAAGCAGTGGCTTGCTGCGTTGGCCACCAGCGGTCGCTTGGTGCTCGACAAGGGTGCCGTGGCAGTTTTGCAGCAATCTGGTAGGAGTTTGCTGTCCGTCGGCGTCAAGGCAGTACAGGGCGATTTCAGCCGAGGTAGTATGGTCGCTTGCGTGGATGAAGCGGGCGTTGAAATTGCTCGCGGCTTAGTAAACTACAATGCAAGCGAGGCCCTTACCCTGTGTGGGCAATCGAGTAGCATGATTGAGTCGTTGTTAGGATATATGGGTGAGGAAGAGCTCATTCACCGCGACAATCTAGTGATTGACTATTGATCGGCTCGCGGGCTGCCAGCCAGCCAATCAATAGATATCACATCAAACAATAAGATCTAGGCTTGCAGCGCCAGAACTTTAACATTCAAGCGGGCTTTATGACGTGAAGCCTTGTTCGCATGAATGATGCCTTTGGAGACGGCGCGGTCTAGAACAGGCACGGCAGCCAGGTAGGCAGAGTTGGCAACTTCATAGTCGCCAGTGCCAAGGGCGGCGATCGTTTTCTTGATCGCGGTGCGCATGGCGGAACGCTGACTGGCATTATGAGCGCGACGGACTTCGGCCTGTCGTGCGCGTTTTTTAGCTTGGGGAGTGTTTGCCACGGTGTGTGAACCCTCGAATGTGAACCCGGAAAATAAGACGCGATACTATGCCGAGTTGAAGCTCTAATGTCAAACCGTATATGCATCACAATGTTTCAAAATACCTAAAAAATCCTGCCGAATCAAAGTATTATAGAATGTCTTTCTGATTGGCTCGCCAGCTTACTAATATGCCCTTGGATGTGCGCTTAATTGAAGCTTTATGACTAAATCTAAATCTGAATCGACGCCGGCAAAGGTCGGACGCAGTCTATTGAAGAGCAGTGGTGTGGTTTCGGCCATGACCATGATTTCCCGCGTCTTCGGTTTGATCAGGGATATGGTCATCGCGTTTTTCTTTGGCGCCGGGGCGGAAGCCGACGTGTTTTTTCTGGCTTTTAAAATTCCAAACTTTTTTCGACGGCTGTTTGCTGAGGGAGCATTTTCCCAAGCTTTCGTGCCTGTACTATCAGAATATCGGACCCAGCAGGGCCCGGCTGAGGTTCAACGCCTCATTGATAGAGTGAGTGGCACCTTGGGTATTATTCTGGTCCTTATCACCGTCATCGGCATACTCGGTGCGGCGGGCTTGATCAGCGTGTTCGCTGCCGGCTTTGTCTATCACGGTGAGGCTTACAAGGTCACGCTGGCGACCGAAATGTTACGCCTAACATTCCCGTATTTGCTGTTCATTTCGTTAACCGCATTTGCTGGCGCTATCCTTAACAGTTTCGGTCGCTTTGCGGCGCCGGCGTTCACGCCTGTCATTCTTAATTTAACCCTGATCGGTGCGGCGATCTGGCTGCGCCCTCTAATGGCTGTGCCTGTTATGGCGCTGGCGTGGGGCGTGCTGCTGGCCGGTATGCTTCAACTGGTGTTTTTACTGCCTTTTTTGCGCAGCGCTGGTTTATTGCCCGTGCCGCGTGTGGATTTTAAGGATCCGGGGGTAAAGAAAATTTTGCTGTTGATGTTGCCGGCGATTTTTGGTGTATCCGTTGGGCAAATTAATTTGCTCCTAGATACAGTGCTCGCGTCGTTTTTAGAGACAGGTAGTCTGTCATGGTTGTATTACTCAGACCGCTTATTAGAACTACCGCTGGCGCTGTTTGGTATTACCATTGCGACGGTGATACTGCCGAGTTTGTCGCGTGAACATGCTGGGCAATCCAGCAGTGCCTTCGCGGCGACGCTGGATTGGGCCATCCGCATGGTTTGCGTGATCGGTATTCCTGCGTCTGTAGCGCTTGTGGTCCTGTCTGAAAGCCTGATCACAACGTTGTTCTATCAGGGTGAAATGACGCCCCGTGATGTGACCATGGCGTCATACAGTCTTAAGGCCTATGGCCTAGGTTTGCTGGGTCATATGCTAGTGAAAGTGTTGGCGCCCGGGTATTTTTCGCGTCAAGACATTCGAACCCCGGTGCGATACGGTATCATTGCGTTGCTGGCCAATATGGCATTGAACTTGGTGCTTGTCTGGGAGTTTAAGCATGCGGGGCTGGCGCTGGCGACATCCCTGTCTGCATTTTTGAATGCAGGGTTACTTTTTAACGGTTTACGACGTATTGACGTGTTGGTCTTACAGCCGAGTTGGTGGCGTTTTTCGCTGCAAGTTTTAATCGCGAACATTGTGATGGGTGCGGTTCTGCTGTTGTTGTTACCAGAGCAGTCGAGTTGGCTAGTCATGGCGTTTTGGGAGCGGTTGGGGGTTACCCTGCTGATTTGTATGGCTGGTGCAGGGACCTATGGCGCAATGCTGCGGCTCATGGGATTTAATTTTAAGCAACTGATACGCTGAACGCTTATGGAAATTATTAGAGGTATACACAACCTAAAGCCTCGGCATCGCGGCTGTGTCGTCACTATGGGAAATTTCGATGGCGTGCATTTGGGCCATCAATTGATTCTGCAGCAGGTCAAGGCCAGGTCTGAGGAAATGGGCGCGCCGTCGCTGCTGATTTGTTTTGAGCCCCAACCCAAAGAGTTTTTTGACGCGTACAATGCTCCTGCAAGGTTGACAAGATTTCGCGAAAAAGTGGGTCTGCTGGCGGAGTATGGGGTGGACTTGGTGCTTTGCCTTAAGTTTGATGAGATAACACGATCGATGTCGCCCCAAGCTTTTATCAGCCTGCTAGTGGATGACTTGCAGTTGAAAGCGTTGTTTGCCGGGGATGATGCACGCTTTGGTAACGACCGCAGCGGTGATTTTGATTTGTTGACGACGGCGGGCAAAAAATCGGGTTTCGAGGTGACGAACCTCTACACCCTTACCGTCGACGCCGAGCGGGTGAGCAGCACGCGCATACGGGAGTGCTTAGCAAACGGTGACTTCAAGTTGGCAGAGCAGTTGCTGGGGCGGCCCTATTCAATCACCGGCAAGGTGGTATATGGGCGCCAGTTGGGGAGAACGTTGGATGCGCCGACCGCCAACATACAATTACATCGCGATCGAGCGCCCATTGACGGTGTTTATGCGGTGGAAATTCAGGGGCTTGATAAGACGCTAACCGGGGTCGCCAATGTTGGGGTACGTCCAACCTTGGACGAAACTACGCTTAAGCCTATTCTTGAAGTACATATTTTTGATTTTGCCGGCACTATTTACGGCAAAACCGTCAAAGTTATCTTCTGCGCGAAGATTCGCGATGAGAAAAAATTCACCGGTTTAGAAGCCCTGAAAATCGCCATCAGAGAAGACATGCTGGTGGCTAGGCAGTATTTTAAGGACGGCTCGTTATGATTTATTTTTTGCTGAGCCTAGTGGTGATCATTGGTGATCAATGGTCAAAAAGTGTGGCGACAGATTTATTAGTACTGTGCCAGCCAGGTAATTGTCAGAGTGTTGTGCTCTTACCGGTGTTCAACTTTACGTTGTTGCACAATTCGGGTGCGGCATTTAGCTTTCTGAGTGATGCGGGAGGCTGGCAACGGTGGTTTTTGGTATCGGTGTCGACTGTCGTCAGCGGTGCGATCAGTGTTTGGTTGTATCGGCTTCAACGCGAAGAGCGAATGCTGTCGCTCGCGCTTGCGCTCATTCTTGGCGGTGCCATCGGTAATCTTATAGACCGAGGATTAATGGGCTATGTTGTCGATTTTATTGTTGTGCATTACGAAAACTATTATTTCCCAGCGTTTAATATCGCAGATTCTGCAATCAGCGTTGGTGCCGTACTACTCATTCTAGATACGTTGATCAAACCCAAGGAGCCTATAAAAAGTGATGGCTAAGCAAATCCCTATTGGACCCGGTACACGGGTGTCTTTAAAGTTTTCGATACTATTGATGGGCGGTGAAATTGTTGACACAACAGGCAGCACGCCAGCCGAGTTTTGCGTCGGTGATGGCAGCCTGTTGCCCGGCTTCGAAAAGGCTATGTTTGGTTTGCAGGCAGGTGCCACTGAGCGATTACAGATTCCGGCGAGTCAGGCCTTTGGCGAACACCAAGAGGCTAATGTGCAACGTTTACGCCGTGAACAGTTCCCGGTGAATATGGATTTGGCGGAGGGTCTGATGATGTCGTTTGCCGATAAGAATGACGCGGAGTTGCCTGGCGTGATCAAGAAAATTCAAGGTGAGAGTATTGAGATTGACTTCAATCATCCGCTGTCAGGTAAAGATCTGATTTTTGAAGTCGATATCGTCAGCGTCGAGCAAGTCTCTAATGAAATTATCCGGGTGAGTGAGTAAGTCCATGATCAGTCAAATAAAACTGGCGAGTCCCCGGGGTTTTTGTGCAGGGGTAGACCGCGCCATTGAGATTGTTAATCGGGCCTTGGAAATTCATGGCGCGCCCGTGTATGTGCGTCATGAGGTAGTACATAACCGCACAGTGGTCGACGCGCTGCGGCAGAAAGGTGCGGTCTTCGTTGAGGAGATAGATGAAGTGCCTGCGGGTGCGCTCGTTATTTTTAGCGCCCATGGTGTTTCACAAAAGGTGCGCGAAGAGGCGCAAGCCAAAGGACTCAACGTATTTGATGCAACCTGCCCGCTGGTGACTAAGGTTCACAATGAGGTGACTAGCTTTTCTCGCGATCGGCGTGAAGCAGTGCTGATTGGTCATGCCGGTCATCCTGAGGTGGAGGGAACCATGGGTCAGTACAACGACCCGAGCCGTATTTATTTGATAGAAAGCGTTGAAGACGTTGATGATCTGCAGATTAGCGACGAAAGTCAGCTGTCGTATGTTACCCAGACGACCCTGTCTGTGGACGACACGTCGAAAGTCATCGATCGGCTTAGGTCGCGTTTCCCGCTGATCGAAGGGCCTCGCAAAGATGATATTTGTTACGCCACACAAAATCGTCAGGACGCTGTTAAAGACCTCGCGGCGGAATGTGATCTAATTTTGGTGGTTGGTTCGGCAAACAGCTCGAATTCTAATCGCCTTCGTGAGTTGGCGCAGCGACTGGGAGTGACGGCGTACTTGATTGATGAGGCCAGCGAAATTCAGGCAGACTGGCTGACGCAGGCACAGGTGGTTGGTGTGACATCCGGTGCGAGTGCCCCCGAAAGTTTGGTCGAAGGCGTTATCGCCAGGCTCCAGTCTGACGGTGATGTGCCTGTGACGACGCTGGTGACGCGCGAAGAAAGTGTTGTTTTTTCGCTGCCGAAGTCGCTCCGTCGCTAGCTCAATTGCAGTCGGTCGCATTCCCAGCGCATAATAAGACGAAAAGTATTTTAGGCCGACGGCGTCATATAACGGCAATAGACGATGTGATTAAAACTGGAGAAAGCCATGTTAGCGAAAGGTTATACCCTGATTGAATTAATGATTGTTGTGGCGATCATTGGTGTCATAGCGTCAATAGCGTACCCCAGCTATCAGTCCTACACCTGCGATACCTTTGTAAACCAAGCAGTAGGTGATATGAAGGTTTGCGCACTGGCAATGGAGCGCCATTATAGCAACGGGTTCACCTATATCACGGCTCCTGCGGACGATATCTCAGGGATATGCTCTGCTGTTTCGCCGACGCAAGGTACCGCAAAGTTTGATCTTGAATTAGAGTCTACGGCAACGACCTTCTTGATTACCGCCGAGGTTGTTACAGGAAGTTCTTGCGGCAATAAAATGACATTGAATTCGGTTGGAACATTCGACGACGATGCCTCCTAGTGTTCTACATATTTCGGTGTTTTTCAAAACGCTGCGATTGACAGAAACCCACTGAGACCCAAGACAATGTGGGACAATCGACGCGTCAATAGCCCCCCTTGCGGTTAGGAATTTCAGTTCACCGTTTTATTGCACGTTGTTTAACAATCTGGCGTTCACGCTGCGCCTCGCTGCACGCTCGTGCACGTCTCTGCCATCACGCCGTCGCGTAAAGGTTTACGAAGCCTGATCGACGTTCGCGTAAAAGCGCTTTCTTTCTGCCATATTATCGCTTTGTCCATTAGAAAAGGAATTTCAATGGCCATCAGAAACTATGGTGAAGCTGTGCATCAACGTACTGGTGCGACTGTGAAAAGCGCCCGGCACATTACCCTTGGTGGCAGACTATGCGTCACCGGTCGGCGCCATCTGCCAGGCATCACGTTGATCGAGGTAATGATCGCCATGTTGGTCATCTCAGTGGGCGTGTTGGGCGTCACGGGTATGCAACTGGTAAGCATGCATCAGAATCAAAGCGCGATGCTGCGCACCGTGGCCCTGATGCTGGGTAACGATATCATCGACCGTATGCTGGCGAATCCTGCGATTGACTATTCCCCCGTCACATTCGATTCAACACCGCTGAGCGCTGTTAACTGTATAAAAAACGTATGTTCACCAACCCAAATGGCCGAATACGATGTTGCGGTGTGGAAGTGCAGTATTAACTCGATACTGGATCCGTTGATGAATACCCCGCACCAAGTCTGTGGGGAATTTGGTGTCGCCGGATCTCTGCCTGAAGGAGTAGGTTCTATCGAAAAGACCGGTACGGTTTATCGCGTCACAGTGCAGTGGTTGGATGATAGATCGGGCTCGCAGCGAGATATTGCGTTGCGCGCTCAGATTCGCGGCGCATAGTATGCGCTGCGATGTAGGGTTCAGTCTTGTCGAGGTATTGATTGCGTTGCTTTTGGGCAGCGTTGTGATTGCCGGCGTCATGCAATTGTTTATGGCTAATGCCGATACTCGACGCGTACTTCAAGGTCAGAGTCGTATGCAGGAGTCAGCGCGTTTAGCGCAGGAGTTTCTGGGTCGCAATATTCGTCAGGCTGGCTACCGTGGATGCTTTTCTACAAACCAATCTATGCGGGTTAATGTCGATGAAGCGTTGATGCCGTATGAATTTGATCTGCGTTTTAGTCTGCATGGTTATGACGCTGAAGCTACTGGCTGGGGGCACACGCAGACCACGCTGCCCTTCACCAACGCTGCCAGATTTGATGTGAATGTGTATAAAACGCGGTTAGGCGAAGGTGCAAATGCAGGCATAAATCTTGACGATGTGACTGTTGGCACAGACATCATTACCACGCGCAATTTGTCATCAATAGCACCGCGGTTAACAAGTGAATTGACAGCTAGTGCTCAAAATCCCGTCATTCGGGTTGCTTTGGGCTGGCGTGAATTCAAAAAAGATCACTTGGCGATGATCCATGATTGCCAGAAAGCGACGATTTTTCGGGTAACAAGCCTATCCTTAACAGCCCAAGATCTTACTGTCGGTCATGCGCTGGAAGCGCAAGAGCCTAGGAATAGTTCCCTGCAGTTGGCTGCCGTTGGTAGTTTTTCTACCGACGCCGTTGTCTCTGCTATCGAAACACATACGTTTTTTATTGCGCCAGGCCTGAGTCTTAACAATGTTGGCGACAGGCCGTTGTCGCTATGGCGCAAAAGTGGCCTGCAATCTCCGGTTGAACTGGTCGAAGGCGTTGAAAACCTGCAGATTCTATATGGCATTGATAGCGTCGGCGACGACCGTATTCCGGATCAATATCTCACAGCAAATTTGGTGCATGACTGGCACGCGCTGATCACTGTAAGGATTACAGTGGTGGCAAATAGCATTGATGACATTGGCGCTCAAACCGCTGATGGCTTACTTCGCCGCGCCTTTACGCAAACCATCAAGCTGAGAAATCATGGCTAATGCAACTTTATCCCGCACACAGCAGGGAATGGCTTTGTTTATAAGCCTCGCCGTACTGTTAATGCTGACTATGCTCGGTCTGGCGTCGGTGCAGTCGACCGCCCTGCAAGAACAGATGGTGCGAAATTCCTACGATACAAACATCGCATTTCTAGCAGCGGAATCGGGGCTGGTGGATGCTGAAGCGTTGATAGAAATGAAAAGTACAATGATGGGTTTCAGTGCCCCAGATGCTAATGAAAACGGCTTATATCTGCCAGTTAGCTTCGATGCGCCCAGTCATTGGCGTCTCGTTGATTGGGACCACGTCGACGGTAACTATAAGACTGCTGTCACGAACCTGGCGAGCACTGCGGCGCAACCTAAATACATTATCGAGCATGTCAAAACGATAGTTTCCGACGAGACTCAATGGGGTCTTGAAAACATAGGCCAAGGTATCGGCGCTATCACCCATGAAGTATTTCGCATTACGGTCTACGGCACGGGTGGTTCTAATAACGCGCATGTAATGATTCAGAGTACTTACGGCAAGCAGTTTTGATCAAGGGGAATCAGCGCAGGGTGGTCTATGAATGCTCAACGATTGATTTACAGCTGCTTCTTGGCCGGCACCTTTAGCGCTTTTAACCTCTGGGCGACTGCGCCTATCAAGGCTGCTGCATTGGGTACTAATAGCGACAGGGTGCAATATAAACATCGGCTCGCGCAGTCACCCTTGGAGTTGCCTATTTGGCCTGAACCTAATGTGCTTATCATCAATGATGATTCTGGCTCTATGCGCTGGGATATTTCGACGTCACAGACCGACGGCATTTACAACTATTCTGCCAGCGAGTGGCTTACCTATGTGCTTAAAGCGTCGGCTGTCCGTGGCTTTGATCAACAGTTTTTGGCCTCCAGTGAAGACCAAAGCCCTCGTCAAGGACTCTGGCGCCTGAGAAACGCGCGATACAATCGAACCTATTACAATCCCGTGACGCAATACTTGCCGTGGGCAGGCCGGGACAGTAGTGGCCAAGAATATCTGGACAGCCCACCAGAACGTGCCAAGCATAACCCGGTCGTTGAAAATGATGATATCGCTAGCTGGACGAATCTCAATGTACCGCAGAGTTACACGGGCCGAGCGATAATAACGTCAAAAAACTGCCAAGAAGTCTGTATCGCTTGGCGAGGGACAAGCCTCCAGTGCCTAGCATACGAGCCGCTGTGTACCGACACGGGCGGATTCAAAGACGTGGAGGTCAGTGACTACTATGTTCCGCGTCATTATGTTTGGGAAGACAAGGATGGCGATGGACAGTTGAGTGCCAAGCCAACGCCCAAGGATGGTGATCCAATTCGGTACCAACTTGATGGTTATGGTTTTGTGGTGAAGCGCGTGGGCGGCAACGCGGCTGAAGGCCGGAAAGTTGAGATCAAGCGTCATTCCGATGGTGGCTCAGACTACTACCCCAAAAGTCGTGACCGCACCGACTGTCAGACCCAAACGCATGCCTGCACGTTCGAGGAAGAGCTACAGAACTTTGCTAATTGGTTCACCTATGGCAGAACCCGAGAATCCACGGTGAAATCTGCTCTGGGTCAATGGGTTGCCGACGCGGAGAATATTCGCATGGGTTATGCCAAGCTCAATAATCGCAACAATGACCAGCAGCGTATTAAGTCTGTGGGCGGTGCTGAAGATACAGGTGCGAAAGCTGACCTGCTCAATTCCATCTATCGCACCACTTCGTTTGGGGGGACACCTCTGCGCCAAACGTTACAAAAAGCCGGGCGCTATTTTGCCTGCGAGGCCGATGACATTTTTGATGCCTCGTTGAGCTGGGATAAGCGCAAAGCTGACTGCCCTATTTTGACTGCGCCAGAGGGTAATTGTCAGCGAAACTTTGCTTTGTTGCTCACAGACGGGACTTGGAACGGCGATGCGCCACCGGGTATTTCTGACGAGGATGATGGTAGCAGCAATCCGAGTAGTGCGTTCGATGGTGGTGCTTATGAGGGGCTAACCAATGTATCCGGCTCCCTGGCGGATGTGGCCATGTATTACTACGAGAACGATTTGGCGCCGTGTGAGTCAGGTAGTCATTTTTGTCGTGCCAACGAAGTCCCCACGACCGCGCGTGACGTCGTCGGTGCCAGCGCAACTGCGTTTGAGCATGGCGATAACAAGCTGATGCATCAACATATGTCGACGTACACGGTTGGCTTTGGGGTGCAAGGCGGGGTGCTGGGTATGCCCGGCAGTTACACCGATTTGTCATTTGCGTGGGGCGACCCACTGACTTCATCGCCTGCAAAAATCGATGATGTGCGACATGCTGCTTACAATGGACGTGGAGACTATTTGAACGTAACCAACGCCGCGGATCTTTTCACCGGCCTGGAGAAAGCTTTTGAGCAATACGCTCAGGGCAGCGGTGCCGGCTCAGCGGTTAGCGTGAACGCTCAGAAGATCCAGAATGACAGTGTGATCTTCCGGGCTTTCTACAATACTAAAAACAACGTTGGTAATCTTATCGCACAATCTCTGACTGAAACGGGTCTGCTAGAAAATCCCGTTTGGGAGTCTGCGGCGAGAATGGATAATGTTGCGGCAAAAAATCGGGAGATTATTACGCTGGATCGAATTGGCGTCAGAGGCATTCCCTTTAGGGGAGGGATAGATACGCTTTTGAACGCCGATCAGCGTTATGTTTTTGTCAGCGACGCGGCTGGTAGCCCAGCGCAGCAGAATATTGAGCTGACCGAGCGTATCAACTATCTGCGAGGCGATCAAAGCTTGGAGCAGCCCAGCGGAAAATTCCGTGAACGACCGGCCACGGGAGGGCTAATGGGTGATGTGGTGCATTCCGCCCCCGTGTTTTTGGGCCCACCAGACCGGCTTGGGCGACACGTTGCTGCCTATCCGCAGGGTGATGCTAACAGCTACTCGCAGTTTCGTGACGCCTATGTTGGCCGTACGAAGGCCGTCTTTGTTGGCGCGAATGATGGCATGCTGCACGGTTTCAATGCGGCCAACGGCAAAGAGTTGTTTGCGTATGTGCCTGATAACCTGATGACAGGAGCATTCAGTCAGCGAATCACCAAGTTGCTTGATGATGACTATAGCCATCGTTTTTACGTGGATCTGACGCCTGCTTTGAATGATGTTTTTATGGATTTAGATGGTGATTCAAGCACAGTGCTGGATCGGCAATGGACGACGCTATTGGTGGGTGGTCACGGCGCTGGCGCCAAGGCCTACTTTGCCTTGAACGTCACTGATACCAACAACCTTGATGAAGCGCATGCAGCGGATATAGCCATGTGGGAGTTCACTGATGCTGACGACACGTACCCAACCAATCGGCAGGGCTCACCGTTGCGTTCGGGTAACGCTGCCAACGCAGATGGTTCTAATGATGACAATGGTGCGCAAAGACGTGATCTGCAGAGTGTTCCCCAGCCGGTCAAAGACCTTGGCTACTCGTTTAGTGTGCCAACGTTGGCTATGAGCAATGTGGTCACCAATGGCGAGCATGAATGGGTGGCGATGTTTGGTAACGGTCCCAACAGCACGGCAGGCTATGCCAAGCTATTTTTGTTGTTTGTTAGTCGCGGGGTGGACGGCACTTGGTGTCACCCGGATATGCGCCATAACAGCGTTATGAATGGCCCAATGCCGGCCGGTGCGGCAAGAGGTTATCCATGTAGCACGCCCAAGAAGGATGGCACTCCGAACCCGGAAGGTACGCCGATTCAAGACTTTGTCAAAATCGACACCGAACACGGTGCTCAGGATGGCTATCCTAATGGGTTGGGAACGCCGCGGGGTATTGACGTCGATCACAATGGTACGCTGGATTACGCCTATGCGGGTGATACCTTTGGCAACGTTTATCGGTTTGATTTGAGGTCTAGCAATTTCTCGGACTGGCGTGCAACGAAGATCTTCGAGGCCGTGCATGTCGATGCCAATAGCATCGTTACGCGCCAGCAAGTGACCACTCAACCCCTAGTGACTGCACACCTAACAGAGGCGGAGGGCTACCTCGTGGTTTTTGGTACTGGTAGCTACATGACGGTGCCTGACGGTTCGAGCACGTCGATCCAATCGATCTATGGGCTATGGGATAGGCCGTGGTCTGGTGTGATTACTCGCGATGAGTTGGTTCGGCAGTCGTATACGAATTTTGCTGATGAGCGTTACGGCACGCTTCGGACGCTGTCATCCAATGAGGTGGACTACTCGGTAACGGGTGGTAGAAAAGGCTGGTATATCGATCTGGATTCGGTCGCTGTCGGTGGCGTACAAGGGATTGACCCGCCGCAGTTTGCGGGTGAGCGGGCGAGTCGGAATATTCAAGCGCGTGGTGGACGGGCTTTCGTCAATAGCATCGTGCCGAGTGTTAAAAACAGTTGTGTCAACGTCGCGGGCGGCTTCGCCTTAGCATTCTGTCCTGACACGGGTAGCGATGCATGCTTCAGTGCTAACGGTGTCTTCGAGCTGACGGATGGAGCCTCATTGGGTCCTTACGGTCGGGCCGTCGCCGGCATGCGTTTTAAGGGGGGCGTACCAACAGACTCGTCATTTATCGGTGGTAAGCGAATGACCCAGCTGAGTGATAAGTCGATCGCTATTGTTGGGACTCGTGCAAATAGAAGTAGCAATGCCGGCCGGCTCTCTTGGAGGCGGTTGGATGCGACAGACTAAGCGATAAAAGCAGTCGCATGGACTATGCGAAACTAAAGTAATGTTAGTTACAACTTTATGCAGGGTAAGGGGTGTAAGGCATGTCGATCATGAATAAGTATGTGGCGTGGCTTGTATTGTCTGCCATCGGTATCGCCTCGTCCGCCGGGGCAGAAGAGTCCTATGGATTTGCTGAGGCTGAATTTATCAGGCAAGGGGTGTTGTCAGGTGCCGATGAAGGCAAGCTACAATCGATTGATTTGGGGCGCCGAAGCGTGGTCGTTAACGGCTATGAATATCAGGCAGGTACTGACATGAGTGCAGTCGAGGTAAAAATGCTGGGCTCGTCAGCGGGATCGTTGGCGTTGTTGGTGGCAGGGATGTATGTGCATGTGGAGTACCGACAGCTTAAGCGCGGGCGGATTGGTACGGCTATTTGGCAGATGGAAGTCGATCAACGCATGGATCACTGATGTATTGGATACAGGCTATGGCGCTATTTGCTCAAAGCAGAGATGCGAGCCAAAGCTCCTAGTGACCTGCTGTCAGTCAGCAGCGTAGTGGTCGACCACGGCTGTCGACAACGACACCTGCCTTATTGCGACGACGATTGAGGCGTACGCGCCCCTGTACGTTGACGATGATTTGTCGGGGTGCCGTCAGGGGTTGATGAACAGTGCAGTAAACGAAGTTGCCATTCTGATTATTGGTATGTCCCATCTCAGTCATCTGTAAGTAGGGGCGTTGTCGAAAGCTACGCCAGGTAAAAGTGCCGGTGACGGGTAGGGCTGGAATGACATTAATAATTTGGTCATCCCCATTGATTAACGCATCTTTATTTCGGTCTGAAAAAGCGATCAAGCCATTTTCCCAATCACCCTCGCAGCCTGCGCCACTGGAATCTCCAGGGCATAAGGTGACGGTGGTCCTGTGAGTGATTGCAGCATGACGGCTGTAGTGTATTGCGCCCACCAGCCAGTTGACTTGGGCGGTTGCTGACTGGCGTGCAAGCCACGCTGAAATGCTGCTGTAAGCTTGGCCGCTGAGAAGTGAGACGATGGCGAGTATGCAGACCAACTCGATTAGTGTTCGTCCTGAAGCTGTGCATCTTGCATGCGAAGTTTGTTGGTGGATTCGAAGATACATTGGCCAGTGGTTAGCAGCGCGGGATGTGGTTTGGCTGTCTATGATAGCGGGTGGGCAAAGTGAATATGGAGGGATAGCAGCGCTAGCGTGTGGCTGATAATCACCACCAGCGCGGTAGGATAACGACCGTCGTGCCGCGTGCTGTTGCTACACGCGGGGCGCGACTATTCGAGATCGAGTTTTTTGAGCCGATAGCGGAGGGCTCTGAACGTGATACCGAGTTTCTTGGCCGCAGCGGTTTTGTTCCAGCGTGTCGCTTCAAGGGCTTCGACGATCACGTTCTTTTCAATGTCTTCAAGGTATGATTCAAGTGAGTCAACATCCTCCGGTGGGGGGCTGCCAGCCACTTTTGTTGGCTCCGAGGCGGCGATGGAGTTGTCCGAAGCAGGCTTTTCAGCAATGCTGAGTGCTGGACTTAGGCTCAAGTCATCGGGGTAGATGATGCCCTCATCGCATAGGGCAAAAGCTCGCTCAAGAATGTTTTCAAGTTCTCTTACGTTGCCTGGGAAGTGATACAGCTTTAAGGCTGCCATTGCCTCGGGACTGATTTTGGTAGCGGGTTGGTAACCTTTCTCCACGCGCTTTAACAAATACGTAGCCAGTTCGGGAATGTCTTGCTGTCGCTCACGCAGGCTGGGCACTTTGAGTTCGATGACGTTAATCCGATAGTAAAGATCCTGCCTGAATCGGTTGGCGGTGACCTCTGCGGCGAGGTCCTTGTGAGTAGCGCTAACAATACGCACATCGACGGAGGTCTCTTTCTGTGCGCCAATGGGCTTGATGGCTTTTTCTTGAATGCCGCGCAGTAATTTTACCTGCATGGCCAGTGGTAGGTCTGCGACTTCATCGAGAAACAGCGTGCCGCCGTTAGCTGCCTGAAACAACCCCTGCTTGTCAGCCGCGGCACCGGTAAAACTGCCTTTGAGATGACCGAAAAACTCGCTTTCCATGAGCTCCGTAGGAATAGCACCGCAATTAACGGGAATAAAAGGCGCGTCACCATGAGGGCCCAGTCGGTGCAGTAGTCGGGCGACAAGTTCTTTGCCGCTGCCAGATTCTCCGCTTATATAGACCGGCGCCTGACTTCGGGCGAGTTTGATGACTTGCTTACGAAGATTTTCGATGACGTCAGACTGCCCCAACAGCTGGTGTTCGTCGGTGTGTCTTGGCGCAGGCGTATCCAGTAGTTCTAGGTTTAAGGCGGTATCAACGAGGTGTCTCAGCAAATCGAGGTTTACGGGCTTTGAGACGAAATCAAAGGCGCCAGCCTTCAAGGCCTCGACAGCTGACTCCATATTGCCGTGGGCTGTAATCATAGCGATGGGGGTGTTTGGAAAGCTCGATTGGACGTGCTCAACCAATTCAATGCCGTTGCCATCTGGGAGGTTCATATCGGTCAGGCAAAAATCGAAAGGCTGCTCTGCAAGTAAGGCGCGAGCAGCCTTGATGTTCGCGGCACTGCGCGTCTGTATGTCCATTCTGCCCAGCGTAATTTCCAGCAACTCGCGGATGTCGGGTTCGTCGTCAACAATCAAGGCGCACTTTTGGACCATAAAAATCTCTATTTATTGCCGTGAAGCTTCAAGGAATGCAATGCTGAAACAGCTGCCACCATGTTCTGTCTGGGAATAGCTAAGACGCGCATTGTTTGCCTGACTGAGTTCCATCGATAAATACAGGCCGAGGCCTGTGCCCTTGGCTTCTGTGGTGAAGAACGGCTCGAACAGGTTTTCGACGGACGATTTTTCAACTCCATGGCCATAGTCTATGACCTCCAAGTAAGGCTTTGATGAGCCTAAATCTAATCTGCTGCGCAGCAGTATGCGCGCTTCTTGGGTTGCTTGCTCGCTGTATCGTAGTCCGTTCTGGCACAGATTACCAAGTATCTGGGAGAGATGTTGGGGGTCCATATAGATCTTAATATCCACAGGTTCAATATCAACATTAATAATTGGCGTGCCTGGCTGGCCTGCGACAAATTCACTGATAAAATTCGCTAACCATTCATCGAGTGGCAGCAGTTGTGGTACCGCGTTAGTGCGTCTCGACATGTGCAGAACATTTTCAATGACGCCGTTCATGCGTAGGCAGTGATTTTGGATAATTTCACTTAAGCGCAAATCGCCTTTGCTCAGATCAGGTGATTCTGCAAGCAACTGTGCGGCGTGGCTGATCGCGCCCAAAGGATTGCGAATTTCGTGGGCGATACTGGCAGAAAGGCGCCCTAAAGCTGCCAGCTTAAGTTGTTGAGCCTGCTTTTGGACGGCAGTACTGTCTTCGATAAAAATTAACGTATCAGCATCGGCACCGGCGGATCCAAGGGTCGAGAACGACGCAATCAATTCGGGGGATGTCTCGCGGGTATGGAAGGTGACAGTGCCTTGTTGCGGGCTGTCTCTCCAGGCAGCTAGCTTGTCAATCAGCCGGTAGGGCAGCCTTTCCCTAGCGATGTCCGGCTCTGCCGGTATTCGTAGGAAGGCTTCGCCAGCATGATTGATCGATTTAATTTTCCCGGTACTAGTGACCACGACCACGCCTGTTTTTAAGGTTTCGATAATTACATGATTGATTTGTTCGAGGGTATAAACTTGGCTTTCAGTTTTGCGTAGTTGCTGGGAGGCGGTCTGGAAAAATACGTTGGCAACGAAGTAGACCACACCAAGGATGCCTGCTTGAAAGAAGCTTTGGAGGTCGTTCTCACCGAGGAAAAATAGATAAAACTCGTCATAGACGACGAGGATGAAACAGATAGCAGGGATAACGCTGGAGACGCGTCCTAGAATCAAACTGCCACTGAAAGCACAAGTAAAAATCAGAAAATTGCCGAGTCCAGAAGTAACACCGCCGCTGGCGGATATCAGGAGAGTCAGGCAGATGATGTCGATCAGCAATATGGCGAAAGCAGGTCCTGTCTGGGCTAACCATTTGACGTTAATAAAGAAGGTCGCAAGACCGACAACGATATTCATGCACAGATAGGTAACGCTAGTTATCTGAAATAGCTCTGGGTTGAATTTGCCGATAAAGGCGTTGAAGTTGCTGTCTAAAAACAGAAATAAGAATAGGAACGAAATCAGGATGCGATAGTAGTTATAGACACGCAAAATAGTGGTGCGTTGCAGGCTTTGTAGTTCTTTGGGTGCAGTGTCAACCATAGCTTCCTTGTCGATAGATTGTCCTATGACTGGTTTTGTAAATTACGCGATTTTCTCGCTAGCCAAGGAGGCCAAAGGTTAATCGGTTGATCCACGAGCGTTGGGTGTTTTTAACAGACTTGCTACTCCTCAGCTGGCCACTTTTGGTGAGTGACGAGTGATCGGGAAAACTGTTGTTTAAGACTTGCAACGATTCGCCGGCGAGTTCTTCCATTTCGAGAAGCTTGTAGGCTTCAACCATAATAGCGAGCGCGTCAGGGACCGACGGTGTTTCTTGGTAATTTTCGAAAACATAGCGTCCACGGTTCGCCGCCGCGATGTAGGCGCCGCGATAAATGTAGTAGCGGGCAACGTTAATTTCTGACTGGGCGAGCAGGTTGCGCAAATAGACCATACGCTTTTGCGCGTCTGGGGCGTACTGGCTGCTAGGGAATCGCCCGATCAGCTGGGCAAAGTCGCTGAAGGAGTCTTTGGCGGCGCCGGGATCGCGGGTTGATGGGTCTAAGGGTAAAAACTGGGCAAGGAAATTTTCGTCTTCCTCAAAGGATGCCATGCCACGCAGATAGTAAGCGTAATCAACATTAGGGTGTCGAGGATGGAGACGAATAAATCGGTCAGCCGCGGCTCTGGCGGCTTCTGGTTGGCCACTTTTGTAGTAAGCGTAGATGATTTCTAGCTGGGCTTGTTCAGCATAACGGCCGAACGGATATCGTGCTTCGAGGAACTGCAGGCGTGAAACCGCATCGCCGTAATTAGAACTGCGTAAACTGCTTTGGGCTTTCTGATAGAATTCAAGCTCGGTTGCATCTGGGTCTTGAACAGGATCGCTGCCACAAGCGGTCAATAGTGCTACCGCGATCAAAGTCATAATTAGGCGCATATCTGTTGATATTTCCAGTTAGTGCAAGAGATAAGGTAGGTGCTTGATATTCCGGCTATTTAACCATAGCCTCCGCCCATTCCCAAGTAGTGTTAGCAGGTTGTATGCCAGTAGAGATCTCCCATCAAGCAAAAGTCCCGGACAATATGGCTCGGCAACGACTAGACCATGTTGCTGCGGAGTTGTTTCCGCAGTATTCCCGTTCACGGCTTCAATCATGGATTAAATCAGGCGGACTAAAGGTAAACGGTCAGGCGTTGCGAACAGGGTTTCGGCTCTTTGGTGGTGAAAGTATTGTCATCGAGGTCCTCGCCACAGAGGTGACGTCTGAGCCTGAGGATATAGCTCTTGATATTGTTTTTGAAGACGAGGCTCTGCTGGTGGTGAATAAGCCCATGGGCCTCGTTGTTCATCCGGGCGCAGGGAACCACGACGGCACGTTGCTGAATGCCTTGCTGTTCCATTACCCGCCGCTGGATGCGGTGCCTAGAGCGGGTATTGTGCATCGCCTTGATAAGGATACGACAGGACTGCTGGTGGTTGCCAAGACGCTGGAAAGCCAGCACAGGCTAGTTCAGCAGTTGCAGGATCGCAGCGTGAAGCGCATCTACGAGGCCGTGGTGTATGGCGTTTTTGAAGGTCCAGGCAAAGTCGATGCCGCGATTGGCCGACATCCGAGCCAACGCACCAAGATGACCGTGCGTAAAGACGGCAAGGAAGCGAAGACCCGTTACAATGTGCTGAAGCAGTTTGGCGAGCACACGCGTCTGGAAGTATCGTTGGAAACGGGGCGAACGCATCAGATTCGGGTACACATGCAGCATATTCACCATAGTTTGATCGGCGATAAAACCTATGGCGGGGGTTATAAAATCCCGCGAAACCGGCATCCCGCGTTGCTCGAAGCGCTGCAATTATTTTCGCGTCCGGCGCTACATGCTAGAGAGTTAAGCCTGCAACATCCATTGACCGACGAGGATTGCCACTGGTCGGTGCCTATCCCTGCGGATATTGAAGGCCTGTTAGCCAGCCTAAGTTTGGCAGATTTAGATGAAGGCTGACGTTCACCGCGACACTGCTGCTGATGCGGTGAGCCCGCAGGTCAGCAATCATTGAGTTGGCACGAGCCAGATTGGACGCCGCCGGCAAATGTGCATGGTCTGGTCACAACGCGGGTCGGCGGCATGAGCGCGGGTGTGTACGGTGCATTCAATCTGGCATTGCATGTTGGCGATCAGCCGGCGCATGTGACGCGTAATCGACAATTGTTGCAGCATCAAGCGAGTTTGCCGGCAACGCCAGCTTGGTTGACTCAAGTACATGGGACCGGCGTCTACGTTCCGGGCAGTCAGTTAGAGACGGTGCCTGGGCTCCAGCGGCCAATCGAAGCGGATGCTGCTTTCTGCCAGACAAGCGGTCAGGTGTTGGCGATTATGGTCGCGGACTGTTTGCCCATCCTTATATGCAGCCGTGATGGCAAAGAGATTGCCGCCGCTCATGCGGGCTGGCGTGGGCTTGCGTTAGGGGTTATTGGCCAAGTGGTTGCGCGCTTCGCGAGTGATGATCTGCTTGCTTGGATGGGCCCCGCTATTGGTCCCTGTCATTACGAAGTCGACGCACAGGTCAGATCGCGTTTTCAGGGCAGTACAGGTTTTGCGGTAGGCAGAGACGCGCAGCATTGGATGCTCGATCTGTATGCCATTGCACGTCAACAGCTGCAGTTGGCGGGCGTTAATACAGTGAGCGGTGGTGGTGAGTGTACGTTTTGTGATCCCGCGTATTATTCTTACCGTCGCGACGGGGTTACTGGACGTATGGCAGCCTTGATTTGGCGCGATTAGTCCGCCAAAGGGTTAGCCCGTGCAGTTGTCGCGAATGATTTGGCGCGCTGTTGCAGTTCGAGTCGCTTTTTCTTCGTCGCTCAGAACTCGGTCTTCGCCATCGTCACCTTTGACGCGAATGCGGCGGAACATTTCGAGGGTCGTCAGCTGTTTTTTGCCGATGTCACAGTTGGCGCGTTTCTGCTCGTTGATCTTGGCTGCCACGATCGCGCGATCTTCTGCGATTATTTCGTCCGGGTCGACTTCTTCGACAATGGGAGCGGCTTTTGAGGCGGCGGCCTGTTTGGCGGTTTGCTCAGCTTGTGCGGCAGCATCAAATGCTTGGGCGCCGGGCCGCGATCCGCGTGTCGTGTCGACGATGGCTCTGTCGCTGCCGGGTCGCTGCGAGCTACTGATTAAGCGGGATTCGAAGCCTTGAGGCTTTTGCTGGGCATAGTTTGTAACGCCATTAGTGTCCACCCAGACGTAGTAGTCCTGAGCGAGGACGCTCATGGGTATCATGGACACTATCAGAACACAGATTAAGTTTTTCATCTAAACCACGCTGGGATAACACGTTTTAAAGTTTAGCGTATGCGAACGTGAATTTCGACTATTGCTCGCGTTGAGCAGGGCAAATCGAGGTTAGGCGGTCGCAGATTGGCAGTCTATCGGCCGCTTCAGAGGTCTAAAACATTGACAGCCTCGGCTGCTATGAATGAAAATGCCCGGCTCTATAATTCTGAGAAATAAGGTGAAAAAGTTGGAAATGCTATCTGGCGGAGATATTCTGATCCGCTGCCTCCAGGAAGAAAATGTCGACTACGTGTTCGGTTATCCGGGGGGCGCTGTTTTGCACATCTATGACGCGCTCTTCAGACAAGATCGAATCAAACATATTCTGGTGCGTCATGAACAGGCCGCAACCCACATGGCTGACGGTTATGCACGAAGTACCGGTCGACCTGGTGTGGTGCTCGTCACTTCTGGGCCCGGTGCGACCAATGCGATAACCGGCATTGCCACGGCATACATGGACTCAATTCCTATGGTGGTGATTTCTGGGCAGGTGCAAAGCCACCTGATTGGTACCGACTCGTTTCAAGAAACCGATATGGTGGGCATATCGCGTCCTATCGTAAAACACAGCTTTCTGGTGAGAAGTGCTGCTGAAATCCCTATGGCCATGAAGAAAGCGTTTTATATTGCGACATCAGGCCGGCCAGGGCCTGTTGTTATTGATATTCCGAAAGACATTACCAATCCAACGGACAAGGTTGAGTTTGAGTACCCGAAGGAAGTCAGCATGCGTTCTTACAGCCCTGCAGCCAAGGGCCATACCGGACAGATAAAGAAGGCGCTGGCGATATTGTTGGAAGCTGAGCGACCAATGATTTACGCCGGCGGTGGGGTGATCATAGGAGAAGGCTGCGATGAGCTAATTGCGTTGACCAAAATGCTGGGCTATCCCATTGTCAACACGTTGATGGGATTGGGCGCGTATCCTGGCACAGACGAGCAATTTCTTGGCATGCTGGGCATGCACGGTACCTTTGAAGCAAATAAGGCGATGCACAACTGCGATGTATTGTTTGCCGTTGGCGCGCGGTTTGACGATCGGGTAACGAATACAGTGGCCAAGTTTTGCCCCTATGCGAAAATTATACATATCGACATAGATCCCACCTCGATTTCCAAGATCGTTGGCGTCGATGTGCCCATCGTTGGTCCCGTGAAAAGTGTGCTTGCTGACATGGTTGAGCTGTGTCGGGCAAAGGTTGGCAAGCGGACTAAAGCCCAGTCGGCGCTGCTGGCAGAATGGTGGGAGCAGATTCAAGGCTGGCGCAAGCAAGACAGTCTGCACGTCACCCCGTGTGAGGATGGTAAAACGATTAAGCCCCAAGAGGCTGTGCAGGCTGTTTACAAAGCAAGCCATGGTGATGCTTACATCACATCTGATGTGGGTCAGCACCAGATGTTTGCTGCTCTTTATTATCCCTTTGATAAGCCCCGACGCTGGATTAATTCAGGCGGACTGGGAACCATGGGTTTTGGCTTGCCATCAGCCATGGGTGTGCAGATGGCGTTTCCCGATGAGGTGGTGTGTTGCATTACCGGTGAGGGCAGCATCCAGATGAATATTCAGGAGCTTTCAACCTGTGCGCAGTATGGTTTGCCGATAAAGATTATGAATATCAACAACCGCTCGCTGGGCATGGTTAAGCAGTGGCAAGACATGCAGTATGAAGGGCGGCATTCGAACAGTTACATGGATTCGCTGCCTGATTTTGTCAAATTGGTCGAGGCCTATGGTCACGTCGGGCTCAGGGTTGAAACGCTCGCTGAGCTTGATGGCGTGCTTGAACAGGCGTTCGCGCTGAAAGACAGGCTGGTATTTGTTGACATTATGGTTGACCCTGAAGAGCACGTTTACCCCATGCATGTAGCGCCGAACGGTTCGATGCAGGATATGTGGCTGAAGAAAGGGGTGCGTAACTAATGCGTAGAATTATTTCTGTACTGATGGAGAACGAGGCTGGCGCCTTGTCGCGTATTATCGGTTTGTTTGCGCAGCGAAACTATAATATCGAAACGTTGACCGTGGCGCCGACTGAAGACGACACCCTTTCGCGTCTAACGCTGACCACATCTGCCAGCGATACGCAGGTTGAGCAGATCACCAAGCAGCTGAATAAGTTGATCGAGGTTGTAAAGCTAGTTGACTTAACCGATGGTGAGCATATTGAGCGCGAGTTGATGCTGATAAAGGTTAAAGGAACTGGGGCTCAACGAGCAGAAATCAAACGCACGGCAGATATTTTCCGCGGTCAGATTGTCGACGTGACACATAATGCGTACACCATCCAATTGGCGGGCCCCTCAGACAAGCTTGATGCGTTTGTTCGCGCGATGTCTGAGTCAGTTGTGCTGGAGGTTGTGCGTTCAGGGGTATCTGGCATTTCCAGAGGAGATAAAATCCTCGCCGTCTAAATAGACAGGTTTTCAGTACAGGCTGAATATAAAGATTTGACAGAAAGGTGTGATAGAAAGGTTTCCTAAAGGGCAGTTGCTATGAGTAGGCAAGAAGATTCTGACGACCTGAACGCGAAAGATGCCGTCACAGAAGATGAAGGCCAAGAGGGGGCGCTCCCAAAGGTACAGCCACAGCGCGAGGGCCTGCGGCGCGGTATTTATCTGTTACCGAACCTGATTACTACTGGAGCTCTGTTCTCCGGTTTCTATGCCATCATCTCATCCATGAGCGGCGTGCTCGAAAACGCAGCTATAGCAATTATCATTGCCGGTTTTTTGGATGCGTTGGATGGGCGGATCGCCCGATTGACCAACACGCAAAGCGAATTTGGTGTGCAGTATGACAGCCTCTCGGATTTGGTGGCGTTTGGCGTCGCACCGGCGGTGCTGATGTTCAGTTGGGTGCTGTCGGACCTCGGCAAATTTGGTTGGTTGGTGGCTTTCCTTTACATGGCTTGTGCAGCGTTGCGTTTGGCGCGATTCAATACAAAGCCTGATAATACCGTATTTTTTGGTCTTGCTAGCCCAATGGCGGCGGGCGTCGTGGCGACGTCAGTGTGGGTTTGGGTGGATAATTCCGCCAGCGATGCGACCCTGCCGATCGCTATTCCGATGGCTTGCATGACCGTAGTCGCAGCGATATTAATGGTAAGTAATTTTCGTTATTACAGTCCTAAGCAAGTGGATATGCAGCGCGTACCTTTTATGTATATGTTGGTCGTGGTAGGACTGTTCGCGCTGATTTTCGCTAACCCTCCCCTGGTGTTGCTAGGTATGGCGCTCATCTATGCGGGATCAGGACCGGCGCAGGCGTTACTGCGGCGCCGGCATAAAGGCGCAAAGCCTGTCTGAACAGGTTGTGCAAGATATAATCTGACGATTTGCGTGTCAGTCCTGCCGTTGTCGTAAAGCGCCGGTTGTAACAAATCCTTTAGTTGATAGTCCATAGGTTGAGATGGATGGGTTCAACAGCTTGTCCCATGTAGGTGGCGATGTCGTTTTTTAAGTTTTGCTTTTATTCCTATTGGGTGTCACCTCTGGTGTGATATCTCAATAGCGACACTTTTTGTCGCGAAACTTTTACAATGCTACTGTTTGTAGTGAAAGGGGCGCAGTTCAATGCTGATTAAGAAAACCGGTGAGATAAAATCGTCAGAGATAACGCCCGAGGCGACATACCTGCGGCGTCGAGAGTTTATGCAAGGTGCCGGCCTGTTAGCCGGTGCAGCTCTGCTCCCGAGTCTTGTGCCGAGCACGGCTCAGGCCGCGATAGCGCGGTATACGGGTGCCGTTGAGTACGCGTCTGCAGCGCCGGACTGGTTGCAGGCCAAAGTTGGGCAAGCGATACCGGGCCCTTACTCAACCCAAGAGGTCCCAGCGCCGTGGGATGTGGTTACCGGTTATAACAATTTCTATGAGTTTGGTAATGATAAGGGTGACCCGAAGGAGAATGCTGCCAATTTCAAGACTGACCCTTGGCAGTTAGAAATAAAGGGTGAAGCAGAGCTTACTGGCAAATTCAATCTTGAGGATATTCTCAAACCGCATTCATTAGAGGAGCGAATTTATCGGTTACGCTGCGTAGAGGCATGGTCAATGGTTGTGCCATGGATCGGGTTCCCTCTGGCGGACCTTCTTAAGCGCTTCAAGCCCACGTCGCGTGCTAAGTATGTGCGCTTCGAGACGCTGTATGATCCGAGTCAGATGCCGGGGCAAGACACTCGCTTCACTGCCATAGATTATCCGTACGTAGAAGGTCTGCGAATTGACGAGGCGATGAATGACCTGGCGCTCGTTGGCGTGGGTTTATATGGCAAGGCAA
>JBLHVI010000029.1:0-41780 GCA_047630175.1 Candidatus Azotimanducaceae bacterium | reverse complement strand
GCATTCATAATGCTGGGGTCGGCAGTTCAAGTCTGCCCGTAGCTACTAACAACTTTTCGGCGCATAGCGCCGAAAATGTTGAGCCTTCAAGCCCTCCAGAGCGACAGCGAATTTGCAACGCAAAATCGCGATAGCGTCCCCTTAGAATGTTGTGCCCAAACCGTGGCCAACTTGCGCCCGAAGTTCACACCTTCTTAAGCAACTCCCCCGGCTCAATCTCAAAATAATCACACAAAGCACTGATTGTTTCGGTGTTTGTGTTGTAACCCGGTAAGTTTGAAATCCTGGTCAATGTGGGCCGCGATATTCCCGTCTCTTCACTGACTTCATTCAAAGTAATCCGACGTCCTTCCTTGGACCCTTGCAAAGATATGTACTGGTACGCCAGATGGTGTCGGTTTCGCGACAGGGAAATTTCTGAGTATCGGAGACGCTGTAGAAGTCCAGATCGGTGACGGGGTAACGGTAATGAGGTGAAACAATTTCGATCAACAACATCCCAAAATCGTTGCTCAGCCAGTCTCTTCACATCATCAAAGTCACTGGCGCTAACGCTGAGTGATACCCACAACGGTGCAGTAAGAACTATCCGCATACCTTGAATCACCGTCACCAATTAGTTAGTTACAGCACACGCCAGATACTAATCAACATTGCATCCTTAATCTACAAACCTACGGCTAACGAAGGAATGGCTGTATTATTATTAGTTAATAAGTGAGCACCCAGTAACGTCTGCACCTTTCACTTCTGCACTGGCTGTGGCTGCTCTGTTAGTGTTGAGGTCATTAACACGACTAACTACTCAATTGGGTCTACGATGAAAGTGGTGGTGTGATCAACGATACCTAGACGCTAAAAAATAAGCTTCGTCGCGTCGATAGGCAGCTTCACGACGCTTTTCATCCTTTTCACTGCCTTCATAATCTGTTGCGAGGAGTGACATACGAAGTATTTCAGAGTAGAGGTGCATGTGCGCACCCCACAGAGCCGGATGATCAATGATAAGTGCTGGATAATTCATAGCATTCCAGATTGTACTGGCCTGCTCCAAGCTTACTTGCTTCTCTTGCAGTGCAGAGGATTCTCCTAGTGTCAAATAAGCATTGGCAAGTTGTAGTCGAACCCTAGCATCAAATAATTTAGACCTATCTGCCACGCCATATCTAGACACGACAGAAGTATCATTTGAAATACTCTCAAATAGCGTAATGGCACCAAGCAATTTAGCCTGCTCGCCAGACAACAAATAATGACGGTAGTCTGCAAGTCCTCTTACAAACCGTTCCCAAGAATTACTATCCTCAGTAATCTGCGGAAGCTTTTCAACTGACAATATAAGACTGTTCAAATCTCCAACGGCAAAAGCATAAGAAATATGTTGGTGTATACTCGAGAGCTCGCCACTTTGCGGCACTGTAGATACTTTGTAGAGCTCGAGGGTACCCTCGTTAGAGAGAGACCAGCCTAGCTCAATTGCAAGCGAAAGAATGGAAGCAAACCTGAACCGAAACTCTATAAATTTATCAAGAGAACCAGTTGCATACACAACTATTTTAGTCACTAGGTCATCGAACTCCGCCCTCTCTCCTTTCATCAAAGCAAGCTCCGCATGTCGATGCAAAGAAAGAACCCGCATATATTCCTTAGTTGCTTCTAGATGATCGGAGGTGTTCAGGAATAACTTATCACTCTCGATGCCTTCAACAACATCGCTAACGCTATCCGTTATGCCAGTCTCTCTTGAAGGTGATGCTACAACGTTCAAGGATAACAAACACAACAAAGCAAGTGTTCCTAACACGTTGGAAATTGGCACAGGAAGCTTAAGGTTTATCATAAGAGGAGTATTTCATATTTAAGTTAGGGTAAACTTTTCGAGCTGATGCAGCAGAAGACATACTTGCGAAGTAAGCCGTGTTGCTTGCCAGAACCGTATTGATACAACTAAAAGTCGGATTATAAAGCTGATTTAACCCTCGCACCTTGTTATGAGACGGTGGTACTTCGTTTACTACTTCGGCAAAAATATCCGCAACACATCGACCGTTTTTAGACCTGATATACCCGCGTGTTTCTTTAACTTCACCAACATGGCCTTGACCGAAAGCATGGCAGAATTCATGAATTATATTTTCCAAATAAAGTTTCGAGTACAGCAACGTCTCTTCCGCTGGTGTATCACTATTGTATGGGCCGTTATATAGGGTGTCACTAGTCGGTCGAATGGCATCTCTATCCAGCTCAATTTTATGTAATTTTCCAATTTGGCTGTGCCTCCCAGGAGCCACTCTTTAGGCGCGTTGCGTGTATAAAACGCCCGGTCCACAGCCTCAGCCGCGACGTAAATCTGTGCGTTGATCTTTGGCCTACTGGCCAGTCAAACCGCTTACTTGTGAGGATCTGGATGTCATTGCCCACACGATTGCCAGGCGCATCTCAGGGTTCCCGGAGAAAGCAGGTTACTTGGTCCGCGATGCTGGGTCCGAGTATTTGGATCTCATGCAGGACGAGGAGGACGCGATGGGTGCGATCGTCTGCGCGTCTACCGATGCGTCGGACCGTACCTATCGCCTGGCATTCGGTCCCAATGCCGGGCTGGGCGCTCCCGACGAAACCGCTGACGTTACAGACAGTTCAAGTGAGAACCGAGCAGCGCAAAGGCGACGACCTGGTAAGCCAGCAAGCAGGCTTTTCGCTGCATGATGGACGGTCCGACGCATCGGTTGCCTGTAAATCTCATCAGCGCAAGAAGCTTGAGCGTCCGGGTGGCGTTCCGCTGTGTCGATATATCACTCGGGCTGCCATTGCGGAGCGACGACTGTCACTGGCGAACAACGATAATGTCGTCATTGCCTTGAAGACGCCTTACAACGATGGCACTACGCATGTAGTACTCAGCCCAATGGAATTCATGGGGCGGCTGGCGGCGTTAGTGCCCAACCCGCGAGTCAACCTGAACCGGTTTCATGGCGTGTTCTCGCGGGGCGGCCTTCCGCCGAACAGTAAACTGCGTGAGTATGTCGTTCCGCAAAACCTGTAGAAGAACAAGAGAGTCCGAAACCCAAGGCCTACTCGAGACCGGGCCGCGTGCGGATGGGCGCAACGGCTCAAGCGCGTGTTTGCCATTGATATAGAGAAGTGCGAAAAGTGTGGCGGGCCTGCGGAACGCCGCCCGGGCGGATCATCGCATCGATTGAAGATCCTGATGTCATCCAGAAGATACTGAAGCACCTGGGGCTGGATCAGGTCGACTGGGCGTCCCCGGTGATCCTCGGAACCGCTCACCGCCGCCAGACCTGACCGACCAACGAACGACACTAATTAAGAATTCCAGCGCACTGAACACTTCGGTGACGGTCGCATTCGGCCAGCGTCTGGATTCGAGGGGCAAATCACCAAGTTTTCAATCGTTGAGCCAAAATTTTCGATCACGCAACACATGTTCAGATGGGCTAACGGGGACGGCAGCTAACCGGCTGGCATCAGGATACTTTTCTCAGGGTGGAAAAAGCGTGTTTATTCTTCCTAACCATAAATTATATTGTGATGGAATAAGCCTCCATCTAAGTGGGCAAGCTATGAGCAAACCTTTCTATTATCAATTTGAATACCGAGCGGCCTTCTTAGCCAACATGGCGGACTGACTACGCGACCAGATTTGTATAGAGGCGGATGAAATCTTTAGATCCGCTAACATGGAGACGCCAGTTAACGATGTTTCCTACATGTTATACCTACAACAAAGCGGTCCTTCCTCCATAGCTGAACTTGCGCACGCCCAAGACTATTCCCGCCAGAGAATTGCGTTGAGAATCGACCTTCTGGAGAAAAAGGGTTTGGTGACAAAAGTCGCAGACAACAACGACCAACGGCGCAAGCTTATTAAGCTCACTGCAAAAGGTAAAAAAGAGATGATCTTCGTGCGGAAAATCTATGCGGGAACGTCGAAAGCCATCGAACACTTATTTGAGGAAATCGATGTCGACCTTATGGATAAAATATCTGACGTCCTTGCCGCATTGAAAAAGCGATCCTTGTTGGATCGTTTACACGAGCTAGAAGCAGGATAGCCCTGCTGATCTAATTCTTCTTGCATAAATTCACACCAAACGGACTCACTATGAGACATTGTTACTTACTCTTACTTGTATTTTGGGTGGCCTCATCAGCCGCGAGTCCCACACTAGCGGTTGCCGCGAAGAACTGGATACACGGCTCGCGGAACTGCGCTGAGAACAAGGACCCAGCAATTGATGTGTTAGAGGTTAGCTCTAGCACTTATATTCTGCGACAAAATAAATGTATTCATGTGGAAGCCCCGTTTATATACGTACTTTCCGGCAAGCACACGGTTTTTGTTCAAGATACCGGGGCTACTGAAAGCGCTAAAAAATTTCCCATCTATGCCACTATCCAGCGATTGATAGATGAGAATTTTGTTGCTACTGACAGCGATAAGCTAAAAATATTAGTCACCCACTCTCATAACCATTCCGACCATACTGCAGGCGACAATCAGTTCAGAGGACAGGAAAACGTCGTAATGGTAGAGGGTGAGCTCAAGGCTATAGTTGAACACTTTAATTTTCCCAGATGGCCCGCGGGTGAAGCGGTCATAGACCTAGGCGACAGAAAACTAACTATCATTCCCATACCGGGGCATCAAGAGGCCAGCGTGGCCGTTTACGACTCCCAAACGCAATGGCTGCTCACAGGCGATACTTTTTACCCAGGTAGGCTATATGTTTCTTTGTGGGACGCGTACAAGACCAGCATCCAAAAGCTTGTAGATTTCGCCGACACACATCCGGTTTCTGCCTTGATGGGAACACACATTGAAATGAGCGACACACCTGGCAAGATATTCGAATTTGGATTAGATTATCAACCCAACGAAACTGCCTTGCCACTTACAACAGATAATCTCAATGCGCTCAATGCTGCGCTGATTGAAATCGGTAACGAACCGAAAGAAGTAACACTCGATAAATTTATGGTATCTCCTGTAGGACGCGCACAAAAAGCCATCGGTAAAGTACTCGGCTGGTTTCTTAACTGATGCAGTGTCGCTGCTGACAGCCCAGCGTGCGTTTACCAAGTCCCCCGGGCCCGTTTCTAGCGAGCACGGCTACAGAACGCTCAAGCGAACATTCGCGTAAACAGCGCGGCCAAGCAGCTGATAAGTGAAGGTGTCGGTGTTACCGTCCGACGCCGAACGCACGAACGGAGCGTCTTGGTCGAAGAGATTATCGACACCGAAGTGCAGCAGGAGACTATCCGAGAATTGATAGCCGGCCTGTACGTTGTGATAGAAAATAGGCGCTATATTCGTGCCAATTTCGCCGGGTTTGCCATTGAAGTCGGTGGCAGAGCCCACCATCTGAACGTTCCAAGAACCAGACCATTTGCCGCGGGCGATATTCCACTGGCCGTTGGCTTTCCATTCGGGGAAACCGCCAATGCAGCAGCCTACGCCGCCGGCCAGAACGAACGGTTCGTCGCCATCGAAGGAGGTGATCTCATAGTCGGCGAGGTAGCTCGCACGGAAGACCAAACTATTGCTCACGTCACGAAAGTTGAAGTCGTAGAAAACACCAACGTCCAACCCAGACATGGTCTCGTTACCAGTATTGGCGCTCTGCGCAGACAGGAAGTTCACGTCACCTGACAGTGGGTCGCGAGTGTGGTGAATACCGCCGCAAAACGGATGAGATAAGTTAATGGACTCATAGCAGAACGCAAGTTTGGTCGAGCCGGTGGTCTGATTGATCGCATCCTCAATGTCGATGTCGAACCAGTCCAGCGTTACGGACAGCCCCTCGATGATCGATGGCTCATAGACAACGCCCAGTGTGTAGGTCGTCGCGTCTTCCGGTTCTAACGCTGCGTTACCGCCGATGTCGGTGATCACAATGTTGCCAAACTGCGTGAAGCTCTCTCGCACGCCGGCCGCCTGACAGTTCTGAAAGATCGGGTCTGAAGCTGCTCGCGTAACCCAGTCAGAGCAAGGGTCCACTGTAGGAAGCTGGGCTTCACGTACGCCGGAGAATAACTCAGGCACGCTCGGCACGCGGAACGCCGTCGAGTACGTGCCACGAAGTTTTAAAGCATCGTTAACCTGCCAGTTAAGGCCTGCTTTATAGTTAGTCGAACCACCAAACAGATCGTAGTCGGAATAGCGCAACGCGACATCAACGTCGAGACGCTGGATGCCGCGTATGCCGGCAAGCAGCGGCACATTGATTTCGGCAAACGCCTCAGACGCGCGAATTGCACCCGATATTGCGTCTTGCACGTTACCCAGCGCCGCACCAGAAGCCAACAATGCGTCGGGCTCAAGGGTGCCTTTGTCTCGCCTCACCTCGAAGCCGGCCGCAAAGCCCAGCGCCCCATGCGGCATATCAGAAAGTGACCCAGACACATTGCCAGTGACGCTGAACTGCTCGTTGGTGCCGGTTTCTCGCTGGTTGATGAGAATAAAGTCGCCCACCTCTTGTGTAAGATCTCCTTCACCTAGAAGGTCGGCGCAGGGGACCCCGCTCTTACCGCATACGCCTATATCTAACGTCTGAGCAAGGCGGTCGGTGTTAATATTGTTAAGCAAGGCATCGCTGGCACTGTTGCGACCCAAGTTAATCGCAACGTCGTAATTCCAGTTATCTCCAACGATACCCTTGAAGCCCGTCACGAAACGAAACGTCTTGACCTCCTGCTCGAACTTACGGGCACCGAACTCGGCTGTTCTGCGCCGAAGCAGCACAACGTCCTCACCTGTGGGGTTGGTTGGGTGCGCCGTATCGAAAGAAATATCCCGTAGCGTTGCGGGCGAACCGGGTTGATTTGAAGTACGCCAGTTATAGATCGCTTCGGCGAACAGCGACACATTTGGCGTTATAGCATAATCGCCAAAGGTGCTCAGCGTCAGCCGCTCCACTGGGTTCCACGCGTTGAAGAACGGGTTCGCATTAAAGCCGTGAACCTGAATATCAAATGGCTCGAATGCATCGCCACCCAGAAAATTGATCTGCGATCCATCCGGCAAAATTCCCCGGCCGCCAGCCGTAGAGGAGCTTCCTGGCGTACACTCAAGCTGACCTGTACCGCTGAGGTCAGCCAGCGAACAAGGCGCACGCGGCTCGAGCGGCGCGGCGCGGTTATTCTGGTAGCTGATGTCGAACATCGTACTGCCGCGCTCTCTATTAAGTCCCCAAGTCAGCCCAAGCAAGGTCTCCTCGCCGTCGCCCTTACTACTGGTGCCGAGCTTGGACTCAAACTGCAGTCCATCGAAATCGTCACGCGTTATAAAGTTAACCACGCCGGCGACCGCGTCGGCACCATATATCGCTGATGCACCATCTTTCAGGATCTCGACCCGCGACACAATCGAGGTCGGAATCATGTTGAGGTCGACAGAGTTGTTAGCACCAGAGCCGCCGAACACAACGCGTCGGCCGTTGATTAGGACCAGCGTGCGACCAACACCCAAACCGCGAAGATTTACCTGCGCGGTGCCCCAACCACCGGGCACCCAGTAAGCCGCGTTCGAGTTGCCGGCAAAGCCTGCCGTCTCAGGCAGCCGGTTGAGCAGTAGTTCGAAGTTGGTCAGACCCGTAGCCTCGATCTGCTCGGCAGTATAAATGGTCATCGGGCCGACGCCAGACAGGTCATCCCGTTTGATGCGACTACCAGTGACAATCACTTCTGCCATTTTTCTACTGTCATCACCAAGGGGTTGTGCAACGACAGGCTGGGTCGTCAGCAGAGCTGAACCGATACATAATGCCATCGCGCAACGTAGTCCTGCGCGATAGCTTAACGTTATTGCCGCCGTTGTGAATGTCTTCAGCGTCATAACGTTTCCTCGATAAATGTAGTTTAGCTGCCCTCTTCCTAAGCCACTCTCCGGTCGATATCTTGATGTTTTTAACATTTGCTGTACCCGCCAACGCTATCAACCGCAGGTAGCTTGAGCTGATGCGCCTCAAGCGGGCAAACCCCGCCTTGGCTGGTCTGCAGCCTCCCGGTGACAACGAGAACATCATCAAACATATTCCGTGAGATATTCTTAACCATGTCGTTAGTAGCATGGGTGCTGGGGATCGCACTATCTAGCGCGATAGAATTTGCCGCGCTCGGACACGCGGTTTTTTGATGATTGTTCACGAGTTAGCTTCCTTGACAATGAGGCACGCAAGAGCGCACTTAGATAAGGCTTTTAATGAAAAAGACTGATCAACTCACTGAAGGAGGGCCGCGAGGAGGTAGATGGCCGCCAGGAAAGCGACGAATAATGGGGTTCTGCGTAACACCGCTGTGTTGTACTTGCCTAACGCTATCGCCAGACCCAACTGATGGGTTCTGCGGAAGCGCAAGTACGCTGACAACGGCAAAAGAGCACAGCTGATTTACATTGGCGTGGTCATCGTCGTCTTCGGGCGAGTGACCTGCTAGCACTGGCTCATCAGAGAAACTGCCGGTCTCAAGATCTAACCAGACGTTGCGCTCGCCGATTCCGGCGCACATGGTTATTTCAACTTGACCGAGCACACTGTTACGCGTCAGCATCATGCCCTGCGGTAGAAGTGCAGGAACAAGCAATAGCAAGACGGCTAAATACGTAAGCGAGTTTGGTTTGTAAGTGGACGGTGACATTTTCTTCTAGAGACTGGCTAGATTCAAAGAAAAACGATAGCACAGAGCCATTAAAGTCACAATTTAGATAGTATAAAAATAAACAAAACCCTTAAATTTCTACGACCGTTTTCTTTAACGATAAGGTCGATCAAAAATGTCTGTCGGACTTTGGCATAGGCAGCCATTTTTCCTCGACCGCCACAGCAACCGCTCACTGACACTCGCACCAACGGCTAAATGCCTGAAAGAAAACCGCTGCAAACCAGCGTCTGACAACAATTGTTTAGCCACTTCGAGGATCTGTTTTCGCCGATCTTCCGGTGCTAGTCGTATTCGCTTCATGTTCAATCCAGATAGTTCGTGCAACGGCTGCAACGCCATGGTCGGCTCATATGCATAAAGCAGCTGCCGAATTTCGCTGCAGAAGCGCATACCTCGTCGCGAAACGTACGCAATCGTGACGCGGTTGGTCCGCAACTAGGCTACAGCATTCCTAATGCTGGCACTCCTCGAGTACGCCGACCCTGATTTTGAAGCATCTGATCACGTGCACGATGAAGCGAAACCTTAGAGCTTGGGCGTACCTACAATGATACGCTCAAGCCACCCAGCAGTGACAGTCTGAAAAATTTTATGAGTACAAGAGTTTCCCAACCCTTGCATTAGACATACCAGTCTTTGCGGGCACGGGCGTCAAAAGCCAGGGTACACCCGCCGAAATGCAGGCACTATTTGTCGAGGCCACACGCCAAGCAGGAACCAACGTGTCTGCGCACAGTTACAAAGGCTTTGGACGTCTCACCATCCTCAATCATTCGATGAAAGACTCCTGCACGAACAGGATTGAGTTCTATGTACCTAAGACAGCTCAAAAAATAAGCCTCTTGTTGAACCACGCTAGATTTGTAGCGTCCCTCAAATAATGTCCCGGTTCGGTAGTAGCCATAGTTAACGTAACGATAATACAAACTCCCCAATGTTTGCATCAGCTTTGACACACTTTTAACAAACCAAGGTCACCCATTGGTGTGCGCAGTAAGTGCACATGGTTTGTCATGAGCACCCAACCATGAACCTCGATGTTGAAATTATTAGCATATCCACAGAGCCAATTTGTGTAGGCGGCCATATCCGCTTCCTTTGCAAAACATACTTGCCGGTTGTTGCCTCGCTACACAACATGAACCGGCAGCCCTCCTGAGCAATATCGCGGACGACGTGGGATAAACAATTGCCGTGCATACTTATTTCCGAAAAATTTGCCCTGATCGCCATCTTTATCATGTAAGCCATGCCATAAACAATCCGCCAGTTTTACTCTGCGCGAGCCGCTCTGTACCTTTACGCTGCTCCCAAAGCTTACCTGCTGAAGTTGCAAGGTCCTCCATGGTCACTCGTCGGAAACCGTCGCGCATAAACGTCTCGATTGCGGCATCAACAACCCGGTTTTGGTTGGTTTTTGCCGTAATTGTAGTTGTTTACGATTTTCGTTAACCTGTCAAAGCCCTTACTTTAAGACGAATAGTGTAAAAGTGCGTGATGACAATCAACTTGGGGATGGCGATGGCTCGTTCAAATTGGGATACAAATTCAATCGGCGATCAGAGTGGTCGTGTTGTTGTAGTTACTGGCGCAACAAGTGGCATTGGAGAGCAGACAGCGAGGGTGCTGGCTGGCAAAAACGCAAAGGTTATTCTTGCTGTACGTAATCCGGCGAAAGGAGAGGTGACCGTTGCTTCAATTCGTCAGGAGTTCCCAAGGGCAGATGTGGAAGTACTGGCGCTGGATCTTAGCCGTCTGAGATCGATCAGTGAGTTTTGTCAAAATTTTTTCGATAGCTATGATCGCCTAGACATTCTTATAAACAATGCAGGTGTTATGTGGTGTCCCTATGAAAAAACGGTAGATGGTTTCGAGATCCAGCTTGGAACGAACCACCTCGGCCACTTCGCACTCACGCTTCAGTTGATGCCCCTACTGCTGAAAACACGTGACTCACGCGTAGTGAATGTCTCGAGCATCGCACACAAGGCTGGGAAGATTGATTTCGACGACATGGCATGGGAGTCAAGAAGCTACAAGCCGGTTCAGGCTTACAGTGACAGCAAAATCGCAAATCTATATTTTACTCATGAACTTGCTAGGAAGCTTGACGGTATTGAGGGTGCGCCGCGAGTTACCGCTGCTCATCCCGGATGGACCCGTTCGGAGCTGCAGCGTCATTCAGGTCTCATGCGGTTTTTGAATAGTTTCTTCGCTCAATATCCCGACATGGGTGCGCTACCAACGCTGCGAGCTGCTATAGATCCAGATGCTCAACCGGGAGATTATTTTGGACCGTCAAAGTTTTTCGAAATGCATGGACATCCCGCGAAGGTTAAAGCCGATAAACGATCTCAGGACCGGAATGCTGCTGAGCGATTGTGGTCGAAATCAGAACTGCTCACATCTGTGCATTTCTCGCAGGACACCAAATAAACGGGGTCGGGATAAAGTCTACAAAAAGCTCATATGAAATTGGGCGTTAGCCTAAGATTATTCGCTCGATTTGCCTACATTCCTCTATTCCGGATACAGGGATAATTGCATAACTATGTTACCTAGCCAATAGTCGTTGGCTTTAACAATATCAAAGGCGATGGTGGCCCTATGAATAATCAGCACACCATCACCAAAGATGACATTGGCAAGATTGTTGAGTTCGTCTCCGAATACTTCAGCCACGATTCTAGCAATCCAGACATTGAAGAACTCATTGCAATGCGCCTTGAGAATACTGCTGCTGATGCCATTCTCAACCACCCACTCGAAGCTCTTTGGAGAGCGAAATATGAACAGCGCGACATCAGGTTACGCCGGAGATTGAATTGCCAAAATTCTCTCCGCCATCCGGGCGGTCGAGTGCCCCATCAACGCTTTGACTGTATAGCAGTCGACAATAAGTGCTTTGGTGGGGATCGTCTTGGACAACCTTTGGGCAATCATTGCGAAAGCGATGGCACAGGTAAAGAGTATGACAAGTCCCGATGCCATACTTCTTGTTAGGACGGCTGGCTCAACGCCTGCACTACCGCTTGACGAAGGGCGTTCAGCGAAAATGGTTTAGCGATGAAGTCACAGTCATCGGGTATTCCTCGCGAGTAACCAGACATCAGTAGGACGGGTAAGTCGGGGAAGTGCTGGCGACTTTGGACCACTAATTCGCCAGCAGGCAATACGCCCGGCATGACCATATCGCTAATTAGCAGGTCTAAGTCGTCAAGCGTCGACAGTACTAACGCAGCTGCGTCACCATTCTCGGCTTCGAGTACCGTGTAACCAACCTTTTGTAGCGCTGTTTTACAGACCTGACGAATCTGTGACTCATCTTCGACCAGCAATATCACCTTGCCTTTGGCATCGTCGTCGATTTTTGTAATTCGCGCTGCTTGCGTCACTGCCGCGACGTCAGTGGCCAATGAAAACAGCAAGGTCACTCTTGTCCCTTTTTCTAGCTCACTTTCAATGATCAGTTCACCGCCAGATTGCTTCATAAAACCATAAGCCATGCTCAGACCTAGACCGGTGCCTTTGCTGTCATCCTTTGTCGAGTAGAACGGTTCAGTCGCATGCTCAAGTTGCTCGTCGGTCATCCCGGAACCGTCATCTGTAACCGTGATCGCGATTTTGGTGCCTCGAATTTCTACCTGCATTTGAATATGACCGCCCTCACCGACGGCCTCGCGGGCATTAACAATCAGGTTAATCAGGCAGCTGGTGAGTTGTCCGATATCGGCATTGAGCAATAGTGATTCGCTGCTCGCCGTTAGGTCTTGAGACAGTAGAATCGTTTCGTCCAGGCTGCGGCGAAACAGTGACAGATTATTCGGTAAGTATTCGCGCAAGTCTATGATGGTTGGGTGTAGTGCCTGACGACGGGCATAGGCGAGCAAACCACGGGTGATCGATTGACCGGTTACCGTAGCGCCAATAATATCCTCGATAAGTGACTGCTGAGATTCGTTAAGCTCGAGTTGCAGTAGCTCGGCGGATAACAATATTATCGTTAGTAAGTTGTTGAAATCGTGCGCAACGCCACCCGTTAACTGGCCGAGAGATCTAAGGTTATCATCCTTGGTTAAGCGAATCTTCAATGCTGCGCTGGCCTGTTCGGCTAGGTTCTGCTCACCCAGCGCCTGTTTTACCTCGCGGGTACGCGCGGCAACCTCGCGTATCAGATGCTCGTTCGCAGCTTGCCTCATCTGTACCTCGGCCCTATGATTGCGGCGTTTGAGCAGCAGATAGATCAGTAACATCGCGACTAGCGACCCAACGATGACGGCTGCACCAATGACTTCGCTGAGACGCTGGCTGATGCGGGCAGCCTTTTCTCGTTCAAGCGCGAGTCTCAATTGTTGATCTTTAACGTCGAGTTCGTTGCTGATGCGCAAGCTGGCGAGGCGCCGATCGAACTTATTGGTCCGCCAAACCTCCTGAACCTCTGCAGATTGTAAACTGTGTCGATAGGCGGCAGCGAAGTTGCCGAGTCCAGCCTCAGCTGTGGCGAGCAATAGATGCGCTTGCTCGAGCCCTTGGCTGCCCATTTTTTGGTCAGTGCTTAAGTCGCCGGCCAGCGCGTCGATAAGCTCAATAAGATAGGCACTTGCAGCCCCGTAGTCCTGCTGGCCGAGCAGCATGCCGGCAAAAGCCAATGACAGTTCCCGTAGGCGGTTTGGGTTTTCGCTCGTGCGCGCTAGGTCTACGCCCGCCTGTAGAACCTTCTTTGCATCATTATGCTGGCCTAGTCCCATGTAGGCATTGCCTAAAGCGAGATATGCTTGGGTTCTACTGTCATCGGTTACTAGAAAGTCCTGCCGGTCCATCCAAGGTAGCAGCTCCGCGAGACCTTCTTGATGCCGACCTGTCGCCGACAAAGACAGTGATATCTGAGTGTGGGCGATGAAGGCCCTAGTCGGCTGATTTGTACTTTCTAACCAGTCAACCACAATTTTGTAACTTCTCAAAGCGGCTTGATGCCGGCCCTTCTGCGCCTGCAGAAAGCCTAAGTTATAGGCCAAAATAGCTGGCAGAGACGAGTCATCTGATAGTACGTCCTTGCCTTCGTTGGCGGCTTCGAAAGATTCAACAGCTTCGTCTACAAAACCTGCCAACGACAGTGCGGTGGCTCGATTATGCAACAATGTGATGCGAGCCACGGGGTCAACGTCGCCGGGAACCAGTAGCAGCCCCGCTTCAAAGGCGTTTATAGCCGGCTCTGCCGTGCCGTGCCGTAGATAGTAGTAGCCGAGGGCGTTGAGTCCCATGGCACGTACCGCGGGTAATATCTGCGGGATTTCCAAACCAACAATTATCGCTTGGCAGTCGGGTTCCGCGCCTTTCATGTCGCCATTGCGGATGGACAGCATGCAGGCGATGCTAGAATGGTAAAAGCGTTGATCAGGGTTCTCAACACTGTCAATACTAGCCAATAGCTCGAGCCCTTCGGTAGGGCGCAATTCACCCATCCGGTATGCCAACACAAGCTGAAGGTTAATATCGCCGGGGTTGGTGCTCAGCTGTTTACGTAGTGTTTTTTCAGGTAATTGGTTTAGTGCACCAAAGTCTGCGGCCTGCAGTGACAGCGTAAAACTACAAAGTAGCAAAGCAAGGTAGTGCTGAACTCGCCGACGGCATTGGGTTTTTAATTGCGTTGCTCGGAGACGCATGCCAACGAAACTTTTAGACAATAGAGTGTCGTTGGGTGATTGTTGTCGATACATCAATGAAGGTTGCCGTCCAAGATTGATCAATGAATATATAAACCACTGAAGGTTAAATGATAGCAGCCTGAGCGCCTACTGTATTGGTTCGGTAAGACTATCATTTTAACAGCGGGGCACAAATAGCATCGAGCATGAAAAGCCGGCGTCACGCCACTGTCGCGCTTTTTTGGAACAAGGGTTAGACCAGTTTGAAGCCTTGTTCGCTCAATGGCATTGATCTAATACGAACCCCAGTTGCAGAGAATATTGCGTTAGTGATGGCTGGTGCCAATGGCGGTAAAGCGGGTTCACCGAGGCCGGTTGGGGCATGATCACTTTGTATGAAATGAACATCTACCTCGGGTGTCTGAGCGATGCGCAAAACCGGGTAGTCATCAAAATTATGCTGTTGAATGATGCCGTCTTGCATTGTAATTTGTTGCATTGCCATGGTGCTAAGACCGTCTATCACTGAACCCTGCACCTGAGTTGTGGCGCCACTCATATTAATAATGGGGCCAACATCGACTGCAACTGTGACTTTTTTGACGCGAAAGTTTTTATCACTGTCGACAGAAACCTCCGCCACCTCTGCAACGTGGGCTGCGTGACAAAAGTAAAACGACAATCCTAATGCGGACCCTTCGGGCATGGGCCTACCCCAGCCGGATTGGAGTGCGGCAAGTTTGATGACATCAATCGCACGGCCGGTATTGAGGGAATTCACATTGCCGTCTTTTGTCCATCGCCTTTTCCCCATCAGTTCTAACAAAAACTCTAAGTGATCACGACCTGCAAGCGTCGAGATCTCATGTAGAAAGCTTTGTTCAACAAATGCATTCGTATTCGAACCCGGTGCTCGCCATGCGCCGCAGGGCGTTTTCACTGGCATCATAGTTTGCGTGACTCGGGCGTTATCTAGTGCAACCATCGATAATTCGTTGCCCCGTAATCCTGACCCAATCACCGGCTTCTCATCTTTAGCGAAGCCGATGTAATGTTGATCCCATGCCGCGAGTTTGCCTTTCTCGTCGACTGCGGCTTTCATATTTTGAAAGCCACCAACGCGGAAAAAATCATTGTGGATGTCATCGGTTCTTGTCCAAGTGAGTTTGATGGGTAAGCCGACCTGATGAGATATGGCCATTGCTTCTGTTGCGAAGTCGTGGACTGCGCGGCGACCGAAGCCGCCGCCCATTCTGGTTGGGTTAACGGTGACGTTCTCCTTGGCAATACCAAGCATGTTCTCAGCGATTTCTTTTACTTGGCCGGGGAATTGACTAGGGATCCACAGCTCCATTGTGTCCGGTTGGCCATCACTGCCTTGCTTGAAATCAGCGGTGCAGTTCATGGGTTCCATGCAGACATGCGCTACATAAGGAAATTGGTAAAAGGATTCCAGCGACGCGTTGCTCTCATCTGCGAGTGCCGCATCGACGCCAGGACCTTCAAGGCTAATTTCCCCACCACCTTGTTGTGCAATTTTCTTTGCCTGTGCTTGCATCTCGGACCAATCGTCGTGAGACGCGGAAGACTCGTCCCATTTTACGTCAAGTTTTTTCTTTGCTTCGAAAACTGACCAAGTATCATCACCGACGATAGCTACCCCCCCTCGCAGAACGGCCAACCCTTGCAGAAAAGCCATCGAGGCAATACCAGCCTTATCGTTGGGCTGAAGAATAAAAGCATCCATTACGCCCGGCAGCTGCTTAATTTCCGCTTCGTTGAAGCTAATAGCAGTCCCGCCTATTCTTGGACATCGGGTGTAAGAGGCATATTTCATTCCAGCTACGTCGGTATCGATACCAAACTGAGATTGGCCAGTGGCGATCACCAAATTATCAACACCACCGACAGTGGTGCCGATAATAGTGTAAGAACGGGGGTCTTTGAATGACAAGGTTTTAGGGTCAGGAATAGGCTGACGAACAGCCAGAGCCGCGAGTTCGCCAAAGGTCAGGCTCTCGCCTGAGACATGGGTCACTTTGCTGCCCTTGGCGTGAAGGTCTTTCCTCTCGACTTCCATAGATATTGATGCTGCGCCAATTAGCATCTCCCGAGCTGATGCACCCATCGTGCGCATGGTATCGAAATTACGTGAGACAGATGTTGAACCTCCTGCACCCTGCATGCCAAATTTCTCGGCGTCTAGGGGCGCATCAAGTACCTGAACATCTTCCCACTTTGCGCCCATTTCTTCAGCGATGATCATGGGAAGACTTGTTTTTATGCCCTGTCCCATTTCTGGTGTTGCTGAGTAGATGATGATTTTCCCATCAGAAGCTATTTGTATGAAGACATTGAGTTCTTTGGAGCCCACAAGTGTGCCTAATTCTTGAGCACGCGCCAGGGACGTAATATTTAGGGTTAGCATCATCCCGCCACCTGCAAGTGCGGAAGCTTTGAGAAAGCTGCGGCGATTCATTGGCTTAATCGTCATCAGCTTGCTCCTTCATTTCTGCGACGATTTGTTGGTGCACCCGCGTTGTAGAAAGACGCAGCGGCGTGCACGGCTTTGCGAATTCTGATGTAGGTGCCGCATCGACAGTAGTTTCCCGCGAGTGCTTGGTCTATGTCAGTATCAGTGGGCTTGCTGTTCTGCGCGAGTAGGGCGGCGGCACTCATTATTTGACCTGCCTGACAGTAGCCACACTGGGGCACGTCGTAGTCTATCCAAGCCTTTTGTAGCGGATGCAGATCACCACCATCAGCAAGCCCTTCAATCGTTGTTACGGCGCCGCTTACGGCGGCAACCGGCAGCACGCATGAGCGCATAGGCACTCCGTCTACATGCACAGTACAAGCGCCGCACTGGGCTATGCCGCAGCCGAATTTGGTGCCTGTCATCTTGAGCTTGTCACGCAGAACCCACAGAAGTGGCATTTCTGGGCTCACATCTAATACGTGACGTTCGCCGTTTATTGTTAGTGTATGTTTACTCATATCCTGACAAGCTCTCCGACAAGTTTTCGAATTAGAGGTGTTGTTGACGTCACACTGTCACTAAGACTATTAGTGATATTGCCCTAAATGTTTGGCGCCAACAATAACCTAAAGACAAACCCTCGGCGGAAATGGGCTGGAAATGGGTAGGAAGCAATAACTTTAGCAATCAATAGTGCGACATAGAGACTGGATTTGCACCGATAGAATTGCTCGCACACTATTTGTCTCAAAAAAGGAACTTCGTGTATGTCAGCCTACCGTAACACCCTGACGTCATTACTTACGCTGTGCGTCTGGGCCTGTTGTAGCCTGCCAATTCAGGCGACACCCTATTTGTATATTCTCGGTGTAGCGCAGGACGCAGGCTATCCCCAAGCAGGATGTTACGCACAACATTGCCTGCCTGGGTGGGCGGATACGCAGTTACGGCGTGGTGCCACTTCTATGGCGCTTATTGATGATGAGCAATCTTATCTGTTTGAAGCGACGCCCAACTTGCCCAGCCAACTGTATGCGCTACACGGCCATGCCCCTGACGCGACACTCAGCGGCATTTTTGTGACCCACGCGCATATAGGACACTATGCTGGGCTGATGTTCCTTGGCCGCGAAGCGATGGGAGCTCGCGGCATGCCAGTGTATGCCATGCCGCGTATGTCCCATTACCTGCGCGACAACGGCCCATGGAGTCAACTGGTCGCGTTAAACAACATTACGCTAGTAGCGCTTCAGCATGAGCAGCCCATTAGCCTTGGCAGGGTAAGTATTACGCCCCTGCTTGTGCCTCACAGGGATGAGTTTTCAGAGACTGTCGGTTATCAAATTGACGGTCCCAGCAAGACGGCTGTGTTTATTCCTGACATTAACAAGTGGGAACAATGGGATACCAAATTGGAAAATCTGCTGCAGCGTGTAGATTATGCGCTTATTGACGCCACTTTTTATGCCGACGGCGAGCTACCCGGTCGCGATATGTCAAAGGTGCCACACCCGCTAGTCTCCGAGTCTATGGCGCTACTAAATCACATGCCCGTGGCGCAGCGTAACAAGGTTTGGTTTATCCATATGAATCATACGAATCCGCTGCTTAATCCGGAAAGCCAAGCCAGCAAAGCCGTCAGCGCTGCCGGTTATCATGTCGCCTTCGAAGGTCTGAGGTTAGCGCTGTAGTACGGTTTATACTATTGTGGAATTTGTGTTGATAGCAGGAAGCCAGCATGAAGAAATATTTTGTCATTGGTATCGTTTGCGTGCTGGTTGTTGGCGGCTTGGTCGGGCTCGCTTACAAGCAGCAGTTGGATCGACTGGCTTATGGTCTGACGCTATTTTCGGGTGCTGAGCAGTATGAAAATTTTAATCGGTTAGCTGAAATTTTTCCGACCACAATGATGACGGCTGCCGGCAGCCCTTTTGATTTTGATGATGGTGAACCGATCTCGCTGCCCGCCACGTTCGCCTACAAAGGGGGTGAGGTGAACGTTGAGACTTTTCTCAGCGAGACTGACAGTAGTGCTTTGTTAGTTATTCACAAGGGTAAGGTGCGGTTTGAGCGTTACATGCTGACAGGAGGGCGGGGCGTTAAATGGCTGTCGATGTCAGTCTCCAAAAGCTTTCTAGCGACGGGTATTGGGATTGCCGTTGACGAGGGTCTTATTGATATTTTGAAACCAATAACCGACTACGTACCCAGCCTTATAGGGTCTGCGTACGATCAGGTACGGATAAAAGACGTGTTGCAAATGTCATCGGGTGCCGCCTGGAATGAAGATTACAGTGACGTCGAATCAGACATCATGCGTCTCGGCAGGATTATGAGTGTTGGCGGGTCACTCGATGAGTTCGTCGGCACGTTGACACGTGAACGAGAACCAGGCGCCTACAATCATTACAATTCCGCCGACACTCAGGCGCTAGCCATGTTGTTGTCGCGCGCCACGGGTATGTCTATCACTGACTACATTACCGACAAGTTATGGCATCCATTGGGCATGGAGTCCGACGCCTATTGGTTAGTCGATGATGAGAACGTCGAGATGGCGTTTGGGGGGTTGAACGCGACAGCCCGGGACTATGCCAAGCTGGGCGAATTACACCGACTTAACGGTGCATGGCAAGGCAAACAGATTGTTTCGGCAAGCTGGGTTGCCGCCGCAACAACACCTGACGCGCCGCATCTGCTGCCTGGCGTAAACAAGGACTTTCCATTGGGTTACGGCTATCAATGGTGGGTGCCGGAAACCAGTGAAGGTGAGTATTCGGCCATCGGTGTTTACAACCAGTTCATCTACGTCAATCCGACCCGTGACCTTGTCATTGTTAAACTTTCCGCCTTTTCAGACTATGCGTTAAGCCTAGATGAAAGCTCGTATCGCGAGCTTGAAACTATTGCGTTTTTCCGCGCAATTGGCCGGCAACTATCGATAAACCTCAGATGATGCTTGGATGATTCTGAGTTGAACGGTAGGTGGTGGTGCCGCGCACGGCGTCGAGAGTGCTCTGCTTAATTGCGCGAGCACTAGCGTCTGTGCTTGAATTGCCGGAGTTCCTATTCATTGAGGTTTGCATGCGTGTAATAACAGGTTTACTCATTCTATCAGCTGTGCCTTGTTTTGCTTGGGCGGAAGAAAAATTCCCCGGTATAGAAACGCTCATGTCGCAGGAGGAAATTCAGGCATCGGGCGTTGGGCGACTGACGCCAGCGGAAATCAAGGCGTTGGATGTTTGGCTGGTGCACTACACTGCAAGACAAGCTGCAGGTCTGAGTGTCAGCAATGAAGAGGTGCGTCGGGTTTCGCTGGAAGACGTTGAAACGACCATCGTCGGAGAGTTTGTCGGTTGGAGCGGCAAATCACGCTTCGAGCTTGCCAATGGCGAAGTTTGGCAGCAGCGTTATGGTAAGTCGTTTAAAACGAGTTTGATGGACCCCAAGGTCGTGCTGAAACGAACGTGGGCAGGTACTTATGAGTTGCACGTGATCGAAGCCGGTCGGTCGATAGGCGTTAAGCGACTGGAATAGGCGATTGTGTAAGGTGATTAGGCTGAGGTATTCATCAGCAGTCTAATCTACGTGCTGAGTAGTTTGGGAAGGTGTTAAATTTTAGACAAAAAAAAGCGGACCCGAAGGTCCGCTTTTTGTTTCAATCGTTCTTACAAACGATATCTCACACCAGCAGTATACGTACGACCGATTGCGTCGTAGAAACTTGGGAATGTATTACCACCGTTGAAGGTAGTGCTGCCTGCGTCGTTACCAACCACTGGTGGGGCAACGTCAAACGCGTTGTCAACACCGAAGCTCAGCGTGACCTGATCGTCCATCAAACGATACTCGCCGTACAGATCAACATACAAGAAGCTGTTGATATTTTCGAAGCCATCAAAGGTAGCCGCTTTCTGGCCGTCTTCGATCTCAAGACCATCAATCCAACGGTATGACATACGAACTGTCGCGTCATTACGTGACCAAGTAGCATTTGCGTTCCAGCTTAGTTCTGCAATGGGGTCACAGCTGTTGCCGTACCGGCCGACGCAATCAATAACAGGCACTGTAGAAGAGCTCTGTGATTCTTGTGTCAGGTACTTGTTAAGCATACCTGAAACTTGCAGGTCGCCGAATTCGGCAAGGTCATAGCCAAAGTTGAAACCAACTTCGATGCCTTCAGCTTGCTGGTAAACTAAGTTAGTTGTGAGCAGATTGATACCTGAAGAAGGGCTTGTCAGGTCACCGTTGTCACGCTGAACGGAGGCACAAGCAGCAGCCTGTCCCAAGTTGTAGCAAGCGTCCAACGTCTCTTGCGCTGTGAACGTACCAATAACATCTTCAATGTCGATGTCGTAGTAGTCAACAGACACTGAAAGACCTGGCAATATAGCGACGTCTGGAGTCCAGACAAAACCAATGGTCAACGTGCTCGCGGTTTCAGCGTCTGGTGGATTGATAGGATCGGAACCAGCAATAACGTTGATCTGACCAGAAACGATGTCCTGCGTAGTACCTACCTGACCTGCCAGCATCCCCGTAGAGATACACAGAGCAGTAAGCGCCGCATCAATGTTACCCACGTTCACAATAGAGCAAGGGTCGATAGTCGCGTTGTCCAGACCTGTTGTTACAGGTGAGAAGAGCTCGCCAACGTTTGGCGCACGAACGGCTTCTTGTTGCATGATACGAACCATCAACGAATCAATTGGCTGCCAATTCAGACCGATCTTGTACGTCTCGTTGTTACCAACAGAGCTGTAGTCAGAAATCCGCGCACCGAACTCAAGACCCAGCGACTGAGCGCCTGTCTTGCCTTCGACCAAAGGTAAATAACCTTCGAAGAAGAACTCAGATACATCGAAGCCACCAGTGATAGGCAGTAAATTACCGCCAGCACCACCTTGACAGCTGGCCGGAGCAAGCTTCAAGCATTCGTCAGGTGTCAGCGCTGCTGATTCGTCGCGCTTCTCATAACCAACGCTTAACTGCAGTGGTGCATCAGCACTTGGCAGCTGGATAGCTGAAATAGAACCCGTCGCAGACACGTTGAAGACTGATTGCTCATACTTCTGTTGCTGCAGCGCGATTGCTCGTGCGTAGCCTGCCATAGCGGGTGTGATAGTGCCGAAGCCGCCAAACAGATCGAGAGGTACACAAGAAGCATCGCTGCTGTTGGTACAAGTCGTGGTAGACGTAGTGTCTAGCGCAGTCTGAATGTTGGTTAGATTGGTGTAGCCATCACGAACGGTAGTTCGGTTTGACTCGCCATACTGGTACGACACGTCATAGGTCCAATCGTTGGTGATATCACCTGTTGCGCCGGCAACCAGCATGAAGTGCTCGTTGTCAAAACGCTCTGAACGTGGGCCCAATTCAAGTGTACGACGACGCAGTTGCATTCTCAGCGTGTCGTCGATGTCGACGATGCCGTTTGCGTTAACGTCATTCCAGTTTGCACCGGAACCACCAGCAGTCAAGTTACCTAGGCCAATAGCAGTGTTAGCCTGGTTGATGACGGCAGCACGAGCCTGGTCGCTGTAGAACGGGTTCGCCAAAGGTACATTAAACTGCGCGCCGAAGGTGCCTGATGGGGCGATCTGCTGGGTGACAGTAATGTTAGAGTACGAAGCCTGTGTGTAAGGCTTAAAGTGATCGTTAAGCTCAAAGTCAGCCATCATGAAAAGGTTGTACTTTTCTTGTGGCGTACGATAGTAGTTGAACGGGTTGAAGTTAAACAAACTACAGCCTTGTCCCGCACCACCGCCAGCATCGCCAGTGAATATGCTTCGATCATTCAAGAATTGACCAACACCACCACCACCGACGATAGCGGCACGGGTTGGCATTGATGTCGTTGAACCAGAACCGGTGATATCAACCGCGCCTGGGCCAGTACAGCCGGCGACAGTAGATTCAAGTGGTGATGCGCCAGAATTAAACTCATTCAAGCCTGAACCACTTTGTGAGTTGATACCTAAAGTACCGAGTTGACGCTGACCTAACAAGACGGACTCACGATTTACCCAGTTCATGTTGATAGCGACATTACCGCGATCGCCAGCCAGAGCAGAGCCCCAAGTCAGTGAGACGTTATCAATATCGCCATCGCTTTCTGCGGTTTGGCTTTTAGAGGTTGAAAATTCGAACCCTTCGAAATCGTCCCGCATGATCATGTTGACCGCACCGGCGATAGCGTCAGAGCCGTATACCGCGGAAGCACCACCGGTAACAACATCAACACGCTGAAGCAGAGCTGTTGGAATGATCTGCGTATCAACTTCGCCGTTTTGGTTAAACGGTGTGATTCGTCGACCGTTAATAAGTATCAGGTTCCGGTTTGCACCGAGGCCACGCAGGTTAACGGTAGCTGCACCAGCTGTGCCGTTGTTAACGTTCTGGCCATCACCCGGTGTGGTTGATGGTAACTGACGCAAAATTTGCTCAATTTCAGTTTCTTGTTGAAATTGAATGTCTTCCATAGAGATAGACATGATTGGGCTGGTTGAGACTGCACCGGGTCGCTTGATACGCGAACCAGTTACTACTACTTCTTCGATGCTTGATAGCTCATCGGCAGCAAAGGCAGACTGTGACAGCGCACCAACACCAGAGATCAACGCGAACGCGATGCCCCAGCTGGTAGCTTTCTGACTCAGTTTGCCTGATAGAGTACTCACTAAAGGAGTCTTCATAGGCATTGATATTCCCCCAACAAATTATTTAAAGTTGTGACAGACGCAAATCTGCCAAAACGGCTTAATTGCCGAACGAACAGTATGACGGGCAAAATAAAGAACGCCACAAGAAAATGAAGAAAAAGTTAAAAAAGTTCAATTTTTATTAACTTTTTTGGGAAAAATGACCTAATATGATCCTTATTGGCGGATTTTGGATCCTTCTGTTTTTTTTGCTATGAAGAAACTGCCTTAAAGAGTGAGACTAAGCTGTTGATGTTATGATGCTATTTTTTGTCCTAGCGCGTCGCCACCCCAGAATGAGGCGTCCGAGGTTGAGTGCATCATCTCGGGGCAGTGCATGTCGGCCGCGGTAGAATTGACGCGTTAACGTCGATATCAAGTCGTCTTTATATGGCAGGACTGATCAACGCGAGCATGTCATCCAACGACATCTTCGCACTCATCTCGCTGCCTTCAAGCAGGCTGTCGGCCAGATCGCGCTTCTTGGCATGCAAGTTAACAATCTTTTCCTCGATGGTGTTGTTAGCCACAAGCCGGTAGACAGTGACGGGCCGCCGCTGACCGATACGGTGAGCGCGGTCGCTGGCTTGGTCTTCAACGGCGGGGTTCCACCAGGGGTCCATGTGAATTACATAATCAGCGGCGGTGAGGTTCAAGCCAACACCGCCGGCTTTCAGGCTGATTAAAAACAAATCACCGTCACCACCCTGAAATGCATTAATTGCAGTCGTTCTTTTTTTAGCCGGTGTCGAGCCGTCGAGGTATTGATAGTTGATTCCTCTGTCATCGAGATACTCACGAATTAGTGCTAAGTGACCAACGAATTGGCTGAATACTAGCGCCTTGTGTTTGTTGTCGAGTAGTTCGTCGAGAATTAACCCGAAGGCTTCGAGCTTGGATGACGCGAGATTAGCCGTGGGCATCACTAAATTTGGATTGCAAACTGCGCGCCTTAGTTTAGTAATGCTCGCCAGTGCTCGAATGCGTTGTTGGTTCGGCTGTATATCCTTATTGTCTAATTGTTCCACCGCCTGCAGACGCAAGGCTTCGTACAATGCGGTTTCAGCTTCACTCAAGTCGACACCGATGGTGATCTCTGTGCGGGGTGGCAGCTCAGCGAGTACGTCGCGTTTTAGGCGACGCAGAATAAAAGGACTGATGAGATGCCGCAGGGCGGTGCTAGCTTTAGCATCGCCATTGGTCTGTATCGTTTGCGCATATTTTTGGTTGAAGTCTTGCAACGAACCCAACAGGCCTGGGTTGATGAACTGAAACAAATTCCATAATTCGCCAAGATGATTTTCGATAGGCGTGCCTGTCGCTATCATTTTGAAATGCCCCGTCAATCCCATTACCGCTTTCGAGCGTTTGGTGGCGGTATTTTTGAAAGCTTGGGCCTCGTCGGCGATGATAATATTCCAGCTGATCGCATGCATGGCCGCGAACTCGGTCTGCAGCAAGCCATAGCTGCATATTAGTACGTCATACGGCTGCAGATCCTCGAGCGTTTTTGTCCGGTCATCAACACCAAAGCGAATAGGATTAAGTGTGGGCGCAAAGCGCGCGGCCTCTGCCAGCCAGTTACTGCACACAGAGGTTGGCGCTAACACTAGGCTGGGACCTTGCGCGGCCTTGTCGACTAACAGTGCTAATGTCTGCAACGTTTTACCCAGCCCCATATCATCGGCAAGGCATGCTCCAGCGCCCCAAGCATACAGTCGCGCCAGCCACTGGTAGCCTTGTGTTTGGTAGTCACGTAGATCTGCTTGCAGGGTGGAGGGAACTTTGGGGTCGAGCTCTCGAGCCGCCCGCAGCCTTGCTTGCAGAGTGTTCCAGCTCTCGTCAGCAGTGACGTCCATACCGATCAGGCTGTCTTGTAGGTTTTGCGCGTTCAGCGCATGCACCTTCCCTTTGTTGTTATAGCTACGCATAGCGTCGAGGCGCTGCCGAAGTTCGCTGGTAAGTGTGAGGAACTCGCCGTCGCCAAGTTCAACAAATCGGCTGGCGCTGGCGTCGGCCAATTCCAGCAATGCCTGCATGGAGTACACTTGGTTTGCATTAACCTGTAATTCACCGGTGAGTTGAAACCAGTCTGTCTTGGCCTGCAGTGACACGCTCATCTGTGACACGCCGACGGGCTTGCTTAGTTTAATATGCTTACCTTCGGGCCAATTGAGTACCACTTGATCGCCGAAAGTTTGCAACGTTAGTAGGCCCTCGAGCGCATCTTCGGTCGCCTCCCATTGCCATTCGTTAGGTGAGTATTCGCAAAGGCTTTGGCAGGCTGCAAGCACCGCATTCATTTGCTGCTTCTCGGCAGTCAGATCGCGCTGAGTATGTAATTGCTTACCCTGAATTTCGGCAAAAATACTTGCGCCACCTTGACCAGGTCTTAACAAGGGGCCGCCTGCGAAAGGCTGCACATGGAATGCTAAACGTAAGCCCGCGTCTTGGGGTTGCAGATAAATATGCAGGCGCGGATCTGACTCAACTAGGGTAGCTTGAGTGGCGATTACGCCGGAAATGTCGGAATGTACCGTCAGCAGCGGTGCAATGGCAGTGACGCTCTCTAGCACCTTGTCTTTGCCACTCAACGGTACGCTCAATCCTTGATACGTCAGTATTCTTGCGATCTGGAGGATCTCAGGAGAGAACCGGTAGATGCTGATACGGCCATGTTCAGTCACAACAAGCTGTTTTTCGTCGTCGGGATAGGGCGCCATGCTCAGATGGAATTGCTCACCGCGTTCAATGATTTGCAGCTCAGGTTTACCCTCTGAGATGGTAACGGCTTGTTCGGGATCATTCTCTCGATACAGAAGCGGGTGGCCGCTAGCCGCAAGTAAAGCATCGACGGTGTCGAGACTATAGGTGTTATTGGCATAGCCATAATAATTCTGGTTGTTCTCGCGACGTATAAACCGACAGATCTTTCGGTCCGCTTCGGTCAAATAGTTGAATGCTTCAGGCTCGTCCACCAGGCGCTTTAGGGCAATTGCTCGGCCAACAGACCAACCGCCAGTTTTCTTGCGTTTCTGCTCGCGTGGTTTGAGGCTGTAGTAGCCGAGTTCGTCATTGATGAACCAAGCAATTCGTTGGCTACCTTCAGCCTTCGGTGACGTGCCAGATTTCCCAGCGACGGCCAGCCCCGCAAGCGCGTTTAGAGAGCGTTCCCAGCCTTCCAGTTGCACCACTACCTGAGTAAGGGGAGGGCCAAAAGGCGCGGTCGTTTGTCTTGCACCACCGGTAAGGCGGGCGATGAGTTGTCGGCTCTCGAATGCGAACCAGTCATAACCACTGGTGGCTGCTGCGTCTAATCCCTTGTTGATATGTGCTAGGAAAGCATCATCAGGTTTATGATTGTTCCACAGCATTGCCAAGCCAGTCGCGAGATTTGTCAGGGGTGACGCAAAGCTCAAATTCATACTGAGTACGTCTGGCTCGAAAGCTCGCTTGCCCTCAATAATGTCGCGTATCCATTCTATGACCCATAAGCTGTTGTAGTGAGGGTCGTCATGTTTTTGTTTGTTGATGGCCGTGCTTTGCTGATTGGCGAGCGAGGCATTGTCCGCGCCTTTATCTTTGAGCAAGGCAAGCAGGTAAAGTACGCCGGGTATGCCGGGGATCGCTACGGTACGTTTGCGTGTTAGTTTGCGGTTTTGTACCAGCGAAACTTGGAACAAAGATACAGCCGCCGCCGTATCACCCTGTAAAAACGTTAGGCTTGCGAGTAACGCTGTGGCTTTGGGCGTGCGGAGCCGTAACAGGTCTTCTGCCAGCGTTTGCCAATCGCCACGATACAGTCGCTGCTCTGCGTCTAGCTCGCGCAGCGCCGTGTGCGCGTCGGGATTAGTCGTCACGATATTGCGTAGCGTGTGTTGCAGTTGGCGGGCCTCGGACCAATAAGATGCACTGGTATCCAAGATGGGCTGCATGATCTGGTACTGTAATGCGATAGGCGTTGTTGGTAGCCAGTGACCGAGTATGGGGCTAGCGCAAATGTCGAGAAGGTTGCGGGTCAGGTCTGGCCTGGGCTGTTCGTAAGGATCCGTTATTTCCAGTAGCTCGAAAACACGCTCAGGGTCGTCACCATGCACGGCATAGAGCAGGCGACGTCTGGCCTGATATGGGCTGTTGTTGTCGGCATAGCTATAAAACCCTGGGGCTTGAACATCGCGAAGCGGAATTTCAAGCAATCCCTCGTCCTTGATTGTGGTGTAGGTACCCGCGTTGATAGTTTCAAGCACCAGCCACTGTTGAATTGCTTGCGCACATTTGAGCTTGCCACTCTTAATGGTAATTAAGTCGCGGGCCTCCAGTTTGTCTTTCAATGCTTGGGTGACGATACTGTCGAGCCCCCGCAATTGCTCGTCCAGCCGGCCCGCCTCAAGCAGGATCTTCTTTAGCACGGTTTGATTAACTGGCTCGTAAACTACCGCCAGAACCTGCAGAACCTGCTGTTCAGCGTCCGACAGTTGTGCATAGCTCTCGGTCAAACTCTTGAATTTCGACTTCTTCAATTTCTGCCTTTCCAATTTCGATGATTCCAAATTCAATTTCTGCAATTTTGGAATGGCGCTGATTGTACGGAGTTCGGGGCTGGGAAAACAGCGGTATAACGTGTGATGGGAGATTCACACAGTAGTAACAACCTATGGCGAACCTTCTCCATTGAGCTCATCGGTCATAACGACAAAGATAACCCATCAACCCTACGGGGTGCCCATACGGTTGATGACCTGAGGAGAGTGCAGCCAGCCCCCCACTGACTGTGCTCTCCAATTTTTTTGCATGTATGGCTGTTCCCCGCCTTGTTGCTCTAGCGTGGCACTACCCGAATAATCTTGCCAGCAGCGCTATCCGTGAGGATATAAAGGAAGCCATCTGGCCCCATGCGGATATCTCGAATACGCTCGTCGATTTCGCTGAATAGAATTTCCTCTGCGTTGACTTTGCCATCGACCATATCTAAACGACGAACGTCGTTGTTGACGAGGGCGCCAACAAATAAATCACCCTGCCATTCGGGAAAGGCATCACCGTCATAAAAGGCGAGACCTGAAGGCGCGATGCTGGGCACCCAGTAGGTCAGGGGTGGCTCAATGTTAGGCAGTGTTTGGAAGGGTGAGACAATAGCGCCAGAGTAGTTGATGCCATAGGTGGTTAGCGGCCAACCATAGTTTTTACCTGGCATGACGCGATTGAGTTCATCGCCGCCCTTGGGGCCGTGTTCATGCAAGTAGACGGTGTCTGTGGTGGCGTCTAGCGCTAGGCCTTGGGGGTTACGATGGCCCCAACTCCAGACTTTAGGGTTGCCCTCTATGCCATCAGCAAACGGATTGTCCGCCGGCACACTGCCGTCCGTGTGTATACGGATGGTTTTACCCATTTGGCTGAATTTGTCTTGCGCTGCCTCTCGATAGTCAAAGCCATCACCGGTTGTCAGCAGCAAGATATTATTTGGCAGCGCCAGCAGTCGACCGCCGTAGTGCGCATTGGTATCTTTAGTCGGTTCAGCGGTAAATATCGGCGCCACTGCCGTGATTTGATTCTGCTGCAATTGGGCGCTAATCACGCGCGTTGCATTCGCGTCCTTATTACCATGGGCAAATGACAGGTAAAACGTGTTGTTGTTGCTGAAGTCAAGATCAAGCACGACGTCGAAATAGCCGCCTTGTCCTTCAGCAAAGGTTGCAGGGCTGTTCTGCAGGGGCTCGCTAATGTCGCCATCGGCGCTCATGCGTCTTAGCGCCCCGCCGCGCTCGGCAATGAGGTAACTGCCGTCTGGCAAAAACGCCATGGACCAGGGAAACACGAGATTGTCAGCAACGGTTTCGAGACGATAGTCTGCGACAGCGAACTGTCCTAGCACCACTAGGCATAAACTGATTACGTAGCGCATACAAGCAAGCCTTTTTTTGTAGTTCGAATCAGTCCATCATAACAGAGTCAAAACATTGTATTGGGTTGGGAATATGCTGAAGGTGCTTTTGGGTTACGGTGCGGCTGTGTTGGCCACGTATGCGGTAGGTGTATTGCTAATTAGTCAGGCTAATTTGTCCAATGTCGTGGCGATGGGTGCAACTGTTGATGCGTCTATTCGTCTTGAGGTGGTTTGGCACGATCTGCTGCACATGTACGAAATTTATTTGCCGCTGGTGGCTGTCAGCTTTGTTATTGCGTTGCCGGTGGCCGCGCTAGTGATACGTTGGCAGCCTAATCTGAGGCTTGTGGGATACGTGCTGGCGGGTTTTTTCGGCCTTGTGGCGATACATGTCATTATGAAAGCAGTACTTGGTTTGAGCGGTGTCGCACCGACCCGAACGATCATGGGCTTACTGGCGCAAGGGTTTGCGGGTGCGGTGGGCGGTTATCTGTTTCATTGCATTACGCGGCTGAGCCGCGCGTCTAATAAATTAGACGCCTAGTGCTTGATGCGGTGTGGGCGCCAGCGCCGGGATGCCTGCTTTGTTGGGTCGCGATGGTGGTCGGGATGGCGGTCACGGTGTGATAAGTGGGAGGGCCATAAAGTAGAACAAAGTGACGCCCAATCCCACCCAAGGTAGCCAATAAAGCCAGTCTATTGGTTGCTTTTCATTTGCTGACGAGCTTATGTCTTCTGGCTCGGCTTTGGCTCTTAGTTCTTTTTTGCGTTGTTTGTCACGCTCTCGGGCTTTGGTTTTCTGTTGTTTTTTGTACTCGGCGATGCCTTTTTCTATGCCTTGAGCGACGAGTTTGGTTTGCTCTTTGGTTTGTCCTGGCTTTTGTGTGCTTTTGGCGATTTTCACCGCCTCAGTATGGGTTTCCTCGGAGATCTTTGCGTCAGTCACTCTGTTGTCCTTTGGCGGGTCAGCATAATTTTCTTCATGTGTGTCATCATGGCTGTAGTAATGGCTGTAGTAATGGCTGTAGTCATAGCCGTTGTGGTAAGCAAGGCCAACAATGGGGTATCCCGTTTAATTCTTCAAACCCATAATACACAGTCATGGTCGTTCATGTTTGTGGCGGCAGGGGCTGGAGTGCCGCAATTTCAGCCTTTCGCGGGAACCTTGGGCTTCGATGTCGTTGACGGCTTGACCTTGGCGCGGGGTCGAGCGGTGACGGCGCTTTTGGCGCGGGTCTTAGCTGACGACCTTGTGCGTCGCCGATTGAATGTCGATGTGCTTGCAGGCAAATCGCTTAGCCCCTGAGGCAAGTTTGCTTGGCTCTGGGTAATAAGGCCAACGAGGGCTTGTTGTAACGGTAGCATAAATGCATCGTAGCTAGTTTCCTTAGCGCTAATGGCGCTCAGTAGCGTTTCCCAATGGGCGGTCATATCCGGGGTTCTGGCCATGGCCGGCAAGCTATTAATCAGGCCTTTACCTGCTGCCGTAGCATGTATTTTTTTACCCTCGCGAAGCAGAAATTTGCGGGTGAAAAGTAGCTCGATAATGCCTGCGCGGGTAGCTTCTGTGCCGAGCCCATCAGTATCTTTCAAGACTTTGCGTATCGTCGCGTCGGTGACATAGCGGGCGATGCCGGTCATGGCAGCGAGTAGGCTCGCGTCGTCAAAAGGTTTTGGTGGTGATGTCAGTTTGTCGAGAATATCGCCGTGTTCGCAGCGACAGGTATCGCCTTTGTTCAGTGTCGGTAATTGCGTATTAAGCGCGGCGTCGGTTGGCGGCCGGTTGCCTGTGTCGGGGATTATAAACAGCTTTTTCCAGCCGGGTTTGAGTGATGCTCGTGCTTTGGCGACAAACACGCCGCCCTGGATGTCTAGATCGATCTCGCTGTCTTGGTATTCGTGGGCCGGATAGAACTGGGCCACATAATTGCGGGCTGCCAACTCGTAGATGTTGCACTCGGCGCGCGACAACTTCGCGGTATCTAGTTTGCGTGCTGTGGGAATAATGGCGTGATGAGCTTCAATGCGTTTGTCATTCCAAGCCTTGCTGATCAGCGTGTTGTCGGCACCTTTGACGGCCACCGCCAACAAGGCGCTATTGTTGGCAATGGCAGCCATCACTTTGTCACGATCATTTAAGTGCTCGACAGGTAAATAGCGTGAATCGGAGCGTGGGTAAGTCAGTAGCTTGTGGCGCTCATAAAGTTGTTGGCAGGTGTCGAGCACCGCCTTTGCACTCATGCCAAAGCGTTTTGCTGCATCAATTTGAAGGCCGGATAAATTGTAGGGTAAAGGCGGCGGCTGTTGTTTTGTTTTACGGCTGCTACGGATAACGTTGGCCGGCTGCTGAGCAATACGCGCAGCGACGTTTTCTGCCAGCCTTTTTGACAGCACCCGACCTTCTTCATCTTGCCAGGGCAGGCAGTCTTCACTGGGTTGCCAACGTGCCTTAAAATGCTCGCCATTTTGCGTGATAAGGTGCGCGATAACCTGATAAAAAGGTTTCGCAGCAAAGTGAGCGATTTCCTCATCCCTTGCCACAACCAGACCCAAAAGAGGGGTTTGCACGCGGCCGACGGACAACACCCCTTGGTAGCCCACCTTGCGTCCCTGCAGCGTAAAGGCGCGAGTCATGTTAATGCCATACAGCCAGTCTGCCCGAGAGCGCGCCAGTGCTGAGATGGATAGGGGCGCAAACTCGCGGTTGTCACGCAATTGGTTTAAGGCTCGGGTAACGGCAGCCGGATTGAGATCGTTGATGAGGCAACGTTTGATTGACTGACGTTTGTGGCCACGGACGTTGAGGTAGTCGATCACTTGATCGACTAGCAGTTGACCTTCTCGATCTGGATCGCCGGCATGAATGAGTTCATCGGCGTTGGTGATTAGCTTGCGCAGTACTGCCAGTTGTTTGCGGCTGCTGGCTTTGGGGGTGAGCAGCCACTTGTCAGGCACGATGGGCAGATGTTCCATTTGCCATTTCTTGAACCGGGCATCGTAGGCGTCGGGTTCTGCCTGCTCAAGCAGGTGGCCAACACACCAGCTAACGCAGTCGCCATTGCCGACCGTGATGTAGCCGTCGCCTTTTTTATGAGGCTTCGGCAATGCATCAGCGATGGCGCGTCCGAGACTTGGTTTTTCGGCGATATAGAGTTTCATGAGGTTAGTTTTCGCATCATTTTAGGTATGCAAAAACAATAATACTGTATGTATGGCCAGTATTCTAGTGCGATCTATTCCGCCGTAAGCAGAGGTTTGTAAAGCCTAATCTAGGTTTCCGTGATTGCCTGCAAATTGTCCTGATGACTTGACCGAGTAATCTTGTATTTGGTCAGGATATAAATAGCGAACATATAGAAAACAACAACGACAGGCACATAGATATAAGCCATGTTGTTCAGTATTTCTTGTGGTACTTCATCGGGCGCAGCATCACGTGGAAAATTAATTACCGACAAGATAATGCCGGTGGCGAACACCCCGAAGCCATTGACCACTTTGGTGGCAAAGGACTGGCCCGCAAAAAACAGGCCTTCCGAACGTCGACCCGTTGTCTTTTGACTGTCCTCGACAATATCAGCGATCATTGACGCTATTAAGACTTGGGCAATGATGACGCCAGTGACATCGATGTAGCCGTGTAACATCATAACCGGGAGTAACCATTCACTGTCATTGCCGGGGAACAGGCCGAGCAGCCGCAGAACAACAGGCAAGGGTAACAACAAGATCGCAAACGAATAAGTAAAAATCGCGACTCGGTGTTTGTCGCGTTTGGCCGTTAGGCGGGGCGCTAACAGCAAGGCACTGAGGGCGGAGAAGTAATACACCAGATTTAGGGTGCCTATTTCAGTAGACGAAAACCCCCAGAAGTAGGTTGTGAAATACAACATCAGCGACATGTTTACGCCGGCAGCCATGGCGGCCACTAAAGCGCTGCAGAAAACAACCAGGAAGTTTCGGTTAGACAATGATTCGAACATTTCTCCGAGGACACGTTTAAAATTGAAAGCACGTGTCTCTTTTTTCGATTTGATCAAAAACGGAATTTGATTATGGGTGCCTACCGACGCAACCATGATAGAAATGAAGATGATGCAGGCGCCGAACAGGCCGTAGTTGTGCCAGCTGTCTGGGTTTAAACGACCATCAAGAAACGCGTCAGAAGATGCAAAGAAAACTTTGTAAGCAAGAATAGCAATGGTCACGCCACCCCACCAACCGAAGAAATAGCGGTATGCCAGAATTGATGTGCGTTGGTCATAGTCTGCGGTAAATTCGGGGACTAAAGAACTACTAGGAATTTCAAACATCGTAATGAACGTGCGCAGGGCAATGGCGACTACCAAAAAGTAAGTAACGGTCATGCCTTGGCCCATATCCGTGGGCGGGACAAAAATTAGGAAGAAGCACACAGAGACGGGAATCGCTGAGAAATACATAAACGGATGCCGTCGCCCCCAGCGAGACTGCCAACTATCTGAAATGTGACCTATGACGGGATCCGAAATCGCATCGGCGATCATGATGACAAGCATAGCCAGACCTACCAAAGCGCCCTCAACACCCACGACCTGAGAGTAAAAAAACAACATAAAATAATTGAACGCGTTGCTTTTCACACCGTTAGCCACTGCGCCGAAGCCGTACAGCAGTTTGGTTGTCAGTGATATCTCACGCCGAATTTCAGTGGTTTCTTGTGACGTACTGTTCGACATACACGCTGTGCCTCTTGATGGGCTGTTAGTATCAGCAGCTGTCATACGGATGCTGATTAATTGTTCGTTGATCAGCGTGATAGCCGCTGGCTGGAAACACCCCTTGATGCAGGTAAATCAGACTGGGGTGTAGTGGTTTAGTTGCTAACGTAACCTGGTGGACAAAAAGCAAAGCAAGTCTACACGATGGTACCAAAAAAACCATCGGTCGCCGAGGTGCCTTTTATGCCGCCGATACAAGGTTAATGGTTTCACGGCTGAGAGGTTCAGGATCGATGAGAACATGCTAATCTGCGGGTAACGATGTGAGGCGGTAAACGCGATAAACCCGGTGTCCGCGTAATACCTTGCATGACAATATGAGATGCCCATGTTTGCTTTTCTGCGCTCGACCATTCAATTGATGCTCATTGTGTTTGTCGGCTCTGCCTCTGCGGTGGATGTTGTCAGGCATGCCGTGGGTATTGCGAGGGATGCTGGTAGCCGGCAGGTCAGCTATATCGAACATCACCAGGGTTTGCCTTCGGGAACCCAGCGAATAGACTATTATCAGGCTGATTTGACGCCGATAGCCTACAAGCTGTTGACGTATACCGGCAGACCCCAGCATCCCTCGATTGAACAGGAAAATTTCGTTCTTGGTACCAGAGCACGGGTTGAAGTAACCGCGGACGAGATAAAAATGTGGCGCTTTGAAGAGGGCAAAGCGAGCAGCAGTTCTGTGCCTATCAGTGACTCCCTGATTGTAGATGCAGGTTTTGATGCGTTTATTAAAGCCAATTGGTCCAGTTTGCAGGACGCCCCGGCGCGGCAAGTTGAGTTCGCCGCGGCGGGCAACGCGCAAACGTTGAAGATGCGTTTAACTGTTGAAAAAGGCATCGAGCCTGGGGTCGTCAAGTTTGGTGTTACGCCCACTAGCTGGTTGGTGCGGTTGTTTTTGCCGCGCTTAACCTTTTTTTATAGCGAGGATCGGCAACTGCTGCGTTACGAGGGTTACTCGAACTTCGTGCCGTCGGACAGCGACAGTCAGCAAGTGGTCGTCGAGTTCGCGTACTATGAAACGGCGAGCCCACTGCAGCGACCACACGCAGCGTGGCTGCCGGCACCCGTAGTTGTCCCTGCAATGTCTGGTAAATAGCTCAGACAGAACCGATTGTTGCGGCGGGTGTGTCGATAACGATGACTTCATCACCCACGCTAAAAGTGCCAGAACGCAGGATACGCGTCGTGATGCCGCCATGGCCACGCATCGCGTTGTAACCGCCGGGGCCGAGCGCTGCCTCCATTTTTGAGCAGGGATGAGCCAGCCCAGTGAACTCAAAGCATGCCTCTCCAATCTGAAAAGCCTTACCCTTCAATGCGAGTAAATTAAGGCCGCGGACGACAATGTTGCGGCGCAAGGTCGCAGGTTGAACGGGGCTAATGCCTAACATTGAAGCAAGGGCATCAATGTGCTCGCCTTGGATAAATGTGACTTCTCTATTGGTCTTTTTTGCTTTGAAACGGTCGCCCGTCAAGCCCTTGCCCATTATTGCTTGTATCTGCTGAGGGGCCTGCATGGGTTCATCGCGTGCTGGCCGGACGCCCATCCAGTCAACCACACCGCGCTGCGGCAGTACTTCCATCATTTCAGCCAGGGTTTGTATCACAAGGGATCCTTAGGTTTTACAGATGATTTCATTGATTCTGCCTGAACCTGCCGGACAACTGAAGCCTGTTGGTTGTGATCGCTTGCGCTGCTATTGGTCGTGGTGCGGTTCTGGCCGGTCCGAGGCTGATTCCTTGTCGGTGGCTGCATAGGTATACTGTTGAGTCACCCCCGCCACGATTGCGTTATGAGTCAGATTCAGGCTACGGCCACGATTATTACCCACAATGAAGCACTGCATATTGCTGCTTGTATTCGTAGTGTCGACTGGTTTGCGGAGGTGTTAGTCATAGATTCTGGTAGCAGTGACGAGACCGTCGCGCTAGCGCGCGCAGCCGGCGCTCGGGTGATTGAAAATCCGTGGCCAGGATTTGGCTTGCAAAAACAATTTGCAGTCGATCATGCAAGTCATTCCTGGGTCTTCAGTCTCGATGCTGACGAGCGCGTGTCAGAGGCCCTCAAGCATTCCATGCGGGCCTTGCTGGCTACCGAGCCAGCCAAGTCTGCTTATCAGGTCAACCGCTGCAATCATTTTATGGGTCGCCCCCTGCGCCATGGAGAGGGCTATCCCGATTGGTGCTTACGTCTGTTTAATCGTAATCAAGCGCGCTGGAGTGATGATGTGGTTCACGAAAAAGTGTTGTGTGATGGGCAGGCGAGCAAGCTGCAGGGTGATCTCGATCATTACTCGCAGGAGTCTCTGGCGGCTTATATTGGGAAGCAAAACCGTTATACAACCCTGCAAGCGGAAGGTCTCTTCGCTCGCGGAAAAGACGCCAGTTTGATCAAGCTGACTTTGTCGCCGCTAGTGCGCTTTATAAAATTTTATCTGTTTAGACGAGGGTTTCTTGATGGGGTGCCAGGCCTGGTGCATATCGCCCTCGGCTGTTTCAATAGTTTTGTCAAGTATGCCAAATTGCGCGAGCTGTGCTTGCGCAATGGTAAGTCGCACTAATGGCTGCTTACGGTACTGGCGATACATCTTTTCTCGCTGCAGGTGGCGAAGCGGGTATTTTGCGTCTGGTCGAAGCGTTCTATCAAGCAATGTGCGACGAGCCGCAAGCTATGGCTATACGTGACATGCATCCAGATGATCTAACAATTTCGATCGATAAGCTGGCGCGGTTTTTGTGCGGCTGGACAGGCGGTCCTAAGCGATATGTAGAAAAATACGGTGTTATGGCCATACCTCCTGCTCATGCGCACCTGTCCATTGGTGAAGCAGAAAAAGATGCTTGGTTGATGTGCATGCAGCGCGCGTTGCAGCAGCAGGATTTTGCTGCTGATTTCAAACAGTATCTGCTTGCGCAATTGGCGGTACCGGCCGGCCGGATTGTCGTGATGCAGGCGAACCTTGGCCGACTTGTTTGATCGGGCGCTGAATTGGCAGCTGGCTCAAGCCCTGACTAGGGCCAAAGACGCGCAACTGATATAGTCGATCGCCTATCTAAACAGCGACTGGACTATGGCGGCGCAGGGCTTCACTCAAGGTTCAATCAAGCGACATGTCGTCAAGCTGTCATCGGTGATGATCCTAGGATTCTTGGCCATGACCTTGGGTTCACTGATTGAAATTTTTTATCTAGGTATGGTCGGACGACTGCAGCTGGCGGCTATCGCGTTTTCCTTTCCTATGGTGATGGGTTTGAATGCCATGACTCGCGGCATAGGCGTAGGGGCCGCGTCATTGATCGCTCGCGCCATGGGCGAGGGCGATCGTGAACACGCTGCACTGTTGGTCAGTCATTGTTATCTGATGATTATCGCTTTTACCCTTAGCCTCAGTTTGTTGGGACAGTTGGGGGTCGAACATTTCTTCTACCTGTTGGGCGCACGAGACGAGGTGTTGCAGCTGGCCAGCGACTATAGCCACATCTGGTTGCTGGGGTTTCCCTTCATGGGTCTGGCGATGGCGTCAAATGGTTTGATAAGAGCGTTTGGAAATGCCACTTATCCGGGATACGTCACCAGTCTTGGGCCAATCGTGCAGGTCTGTGCGGGGCCATTTTTGATTTTCGGCTGGTTTGGCTTGCCTGCCATGGGCCTGCAAGGCGCGGCTTGGATTTTTGTGTTGAGCTCTTTTTGCCAGATGCTAATGGCGCTTTACTGGTATTGCGTCAAAGAGCGTTTATTGCGCGTCACGATGACGTCGTTTGTCGACTCTGCTCGGCGAATTCTCCAGGTAGGCATTCCCGCTGCGGCAACCAATCTGATACAGCCAGTATCTGCCGGGGTGGTGACCTGGTTGTTGGCAGGTTATGGGGTTTCTGTGGTGGCTGGATTTGGTGTCGCCAGCCGGATCGAGTCAGTGGTGGGCATGGTAGTTATTGGTATTGCTACCAGCGTGGTGCCACTGGTGGGACAAAACTGGGGGGCGATGCAGTTTGATCGTGTCAAGGAAGTCTTGAACACCTGTTATCAGGGCTGTTTAGCCTGGGGTTTGATTGCTGCTGTGATTATGTGGATTGGCGCTCCCTTCTTTGTCAACGTAATTAATGCTGACCCCGCGCTTGTCGAGTCAGCAGTGTCCTTTTTGTATATCGTGCCTATTAGCATAGGCTTTATGGGAATGATGACCGTTGCCACGCATAGCTTTAATGCACTGCGTCGGCCTGGCCCTGCATTGCTGTTATCGCTGGCGCGCTTACTGGTGTTTTATATCCCAATGGCGCTGGCGGGTAGTTACTTTTTTGGCTACGTCGGTGTGTTCGCTGCTACTGCTGCCGCGAATGTCTTGGTGGGACTGCTGGCTTGGCTATGGAACCGGCGCGTGCTGATACATGAGCAGACGTTGCTGGTGACCCGTTGGGCAGCGGCAAGCGAACAGGGACCGAGCAACAATAAATTGATTTCCCTCTGACTTTCTATCCTCTGACTTTCTATGGGTCGCTCACTACATCATGTGCCATTGGTGCATCACTCATTAAGGACTGGCTTGGTAATGGATAACCTACTAACGGCTAACTTAGCAAAATTTTCAACGGCATCGGTGGCATTGCCCTCCACCTCATTCTTAGCAGTCTGCTTGTTGATGAGTTGCAGTGTGGTGCAGGCTGCCAGCGACTACTTTCCTGGGCCAAAATGGCAGACGCAAGCGCCAGTGAGTCAGGGATTTGACGCGGTCAGGCTGAAGCTGGCCATCGCGTTGGCGAAGCAGCACGAAACCCAGTTGCCCGCTGAGTTGGCCAAGTATATGGATGTTAAGGATCTACCCCGGGTGCGTGCGATGTACCAGTTCACTAATGAGCCTTTTGATGAGGTTATTGGTCCTATGGAGCCTCGCGGTGCGTTTACCGGTATCGTGATTAAGAACGGTTATATCGTCGCTGAATGGGGTGACGTTGACCGTGTCGATATGACTCACAGTATATCCAAAACTTTTCTATCGAGTGTCGCAGGGCTCGCGTTTGATGCCGGCCTGATTCGAGATGTTGATGATACGGTGGCGCCCTATCTGCCGACTCCGGTGGCTACCGAACATTTTAGTCAAGCCCACAACGCACAAATAACATGGGATCATCTACTGCGACAAACCAGCTACTGGCGCGGTACCTTATGGGGTAAGCCTGATTGGGCTGATCGGCCCGGGGAAAACCCTTGGGCTGAGTATGCCCGCCAGACGCCAGCACCAGGCAGTACGTGGAAGTACAACGATGTGCGCGTTAATGCCCTAGCGCTGGCACTGTTGCATGTCTGGCGTCAGCCTTTACCCGTTGTGTTAAAAACCCGCCTAATGGACCCCATCGATGCCAGCAATACTTGGCGTTGGCATGGGTATGAAAATTCCTGGGTTGAGCTCGATGGCAGCAAAGTACAGTCGGTATCAGGTGGCGGGCATTGGGGTGGGGGTATGTTTATCTCTGCCCGAGATTTGGGGCGTCTTGGCCTGCTCGCGCTTAATCACGGGCGGTGGCGGAACCAGCAGATACTTTCTGCAGAATGGATCGCTCTGTCGAGAACCCCGACTGCAGCGAATACAGGTTATGGGTTTATGAACTACTTCTTGAATACAGATCGAAAGATTTTGCCGGATCTGCCAAGCAACAGTTACTACTTTGCCGGAGCGGGCTCTAACATCGTTTACGTCGATGAAGATCAAGACCTTGTTGTAGTCTTACGCTGGATTGAGAGGAAATCGTTGAACCTGGTACTCAAGGCTATCCGTGATGCGCTGATAGCGCGTTAGCGCAGCAGAGTCGAGGTTAATCGGCGAGTAATCTGCTACTGCCCTGGCTTTAGTTTTTGCGGCAGGTGGTTTTTTGTTGCTGGTGTCTCTATTCTGGCAGCGGCAAACAGGCAAAGCCAGATTTAACATCTGGCGGCATTGGCGTCCTACATAACGATTGTGTGAGATTGTGTGAGTAGTGCCAGCACAGCGGATACGCTGACCAACAATAATACGTAAGGAGAGCAATATGGATAGTTTTAAAGACAAGGTCGTCATAGTGACCGGCGCTGGCGGTGGTTTGGGTCGTGCTCATGCGATTGAGTTTGCCCGGCGTGGCGCTAAAGTTGTGGTCAATGATCTCGGTAGTAGTGCTGATGGCAGTGGCGCCAGTGACATGGCTGATCAAGTGGTTGAGGATATTCGTGGGATGGGTGGTATTGCTATTGCTAACAAGGCCTCAGTGTCTGATCGTGCTGCGGCTAAGTCAATCGTTGATGATGCTGTCAGCGAGTTTGGTACCGTCGACATCTTGGTGAATAATGCCGGTATTCTGCGCGACAAGTCATTCAAGAAGATGACGCTTGATGACTGGGATTTAGTTATCAATGTCCATCTAAATGGCACGGCCTATGTGACCCACGCTGCCTGGCCAATTATGTATGAGAAAAATTACGGCCGAATTTTATTTACCAGTTCCACCTCCGGAATTTTTGGTAACTTCGGCCAGGCTAACTACGGCGCAGCGAAGATGGGCATGTTAGGCTTGATGAACGTGCTGGCAATTGAAGGGGCGTCTCACAATATCAAAGTGAATACGCTAGCGCCGGCAGCAGCAACGCGCCTCACCAATACTATTCCAGGCAGAGACGAAGACCTTAGTAACCCTGATCCTGCGCGTGCCCCGCACTTGGTGACACCGGCAGTATTGTTTATGTGTCGAGACGATGCGCCGACGAATAAGACGATTATGGCCAGCAGCGGTAATTTTGCCATGGCCGGCGTCTACAAGAACGATGGCGTGTCCTATGGCGTTGATGCAAGTCTTGAGCGGCTACTAGCCGACGAAGACAAGCTGTTGGATATGAGTGAAGCCCGAGAAGGTTGGGATCGATCGGGTTCTGCCGCACGTTAGTCGTTACGTGTCACCAGGGTGCAGCGTCACCTTGGTGAGACCGCTCGACAGGCGGTTGTTGATGTCGACCGTTAGCCTGTAGTGATGAGCATCAGTAGGGTACAGTTGCTGTCACGTTGTGGGGTTAATCCTCATAGAATCGCAAAATGGTGGTAACGCCATGACGCAAAGCCAGTGCCCCTTGAATCATAATTCACAAACTGAATCATAATTAACAAAGATTGTTGATAAGCGGGGGTCGAACGGTTGCTGAGAGTTTTATGTCAAAGATTGAGTTTTTCTATACAGCGACACCGATAACAGGTTTTTTCGCTTTGGTGATCGGTACGCTGTTATATCTGCCAAACCATTTTGTTGATCTGTTGCCCCAAGCTGAACTGGTTGATGTTGATGGTGTTGTAGTCAAAGTCGATAGGCTAATTACTGCAGAGCGACTATGTCGTGAACAGCTGAAGCTGCGTTACAAGGATGATTTGTTGTCGACAACGTTGGATGATCACTCTTCGCGTTTTGACGAGCCACGCACGTTATTTCTGATTTTCTTGCAGGTGTCTGTAGCAGCATATCCTGGTGCTGAAGACATGCGCATTCACTGCCACGTTCAAGCGGGTGCCAGCCAGGTTGCCTATCTAGGTGCCTTTCATCCTAAGGGGCTTTAGCTGAGTCGCCGATAACGATACACGGTGAATCCATAAAGATGGTCAGTGTCAGGGCCTTTTTGGAGCA
>JBLHVI010000028.1:0-41918 GCA_047630175.1 Candidatus Azotimanducaceae bacterium | reverse complement strand
CATCGCTTCGTAGTAGGGCAAGCACGGCGTCTATACCCGTCTGATGCCCGGCGACGGTGCCATTAATACCTTCATCCGCGAGCAGTAGTGTGCCCCGCAAACCGTGTTCGTCCATTAGCCGCAACAAAGGCCCTTGCCAGTCTGCATGGTCGCTGAACGGCGCAAAGTGATAAAGCGCGCACACAACGATGGTGGCGTGGTCTTGTGGTGTGGTCATGGTAATTGGCTATAGGACGATGGAAACAACGTATTTTACGCAATTCCCTGATGGTCGCAAACCCGCCTAGTGACGTTTGTGCTCAAACCTGACAGCTGGGGACCTACTTTAAGCCGCGTATCGGTAGACCGGCTGCTTGGTAGACGCTATCGATAACAATCATTTGCTGGACGGCGTCTGCCGGCCCCGTTAGCAGGTGCACGGGTGTATCGGTAGGCGCATCGATGGCATCCAGAAACATCGCTAGCTGGTAATGGTACGACGGTCGTTTAGTAAAACGTTCTTTATGCATCTCGCCATTGATGGTGAGCTCAATGTTGTTACCCAAATGTGGCGCAATCGGGTTGTTAACCCGCATGCTACCTTGCTCTCCTATGACTTCGATGATGGCGCTGAAGGCGCTGTCAGGGCGCATATCCCCAGAAGTTGTTACGCTGATGTCGTTGGGAAACGCCATTTTGCTCGTTAGGTATAAGTCGACATCGGCAGGTCCGGTAATGGCTTCAGCACTTATGCTCAGTGGTTCTGCGTTGGTGATATGGCGCACCCAGGAAATGGGGTAGCAACCAATATCCATTGTCACGCCACCACCTGTCTCATAGTTCAAGCGAATGTCAGTCGGATCATCGATGGGTATGTGAAATGCCGCGTGCACTGATGAAATCTTACCGAGTCGGCCTGATGCATAGATTTCGCGGGCTCGCAGAAAGATTGGGTGATAGCGATAATGATATGCGTCCATCAGTATTCGATTGGATTCTACGGCGACATGGGCCATCTCGCGCGCTTCACGCGCATTGGCTGCAAAAGACTTTTCGCACAAAACATGTTTGCCAGCGCGCAATGCTTTGATGGTCCACTCATGGTGTTGCGTGATCGGCAGCGGGATATACACGGCATCGACGCAAGGATGCTCAATGACTTGGGTATAGGTATCAACGACCTCAATGATTTTGTGCTGACGCGCAAACTTTTCTGCACGCTGCCTAGAGCGCGCAGCTACAACGCTGATAATGGCTCTGTCGCCGTCGTTACAAGGCTCGATTAAAGCGTCTGGCGTAATGCGCGCCGCGCCGAGCGTGCCGAATCGAATCATGAAAGGTCATCCAAATTGTCATCACAAAGGGCATGTATCTGATGACTATGATAGTGATCATGACGAGTATGCGCCATAAGTAAACCCAGAGCGCGAGATGTAGTCTTGTTAACTACAGGCAGTAAGAAGCCGCTGCTGTGATGCCGATGGTGGGTGCTGCAATCGCGGCCGCGTTCACCCTTACCGTGAACGTCAGTGCCAAAAAAGCGACTGTGCTGATCGCGATGCCTAGGTAGATGATGTGTATCCTGTTCGTTTTCATTGTGAGCCCTTGTTGGTCGGCGCGTTGTTGTTAAACGTCTTTATAAGGTCTCACATTGCAAAGGGGTATGGAGTAGTTCCTCCATAGGGTACGCGGTGCTTTAATCTGCTGGCACGGGTTTAGCTTATGTCGTTCACCTCATGCCTAAAATCAGCGTTTAGCTAAGTATTTCGATATTGCGTTGACTGAGTTCATGATCAAGCTGGGCCAGACTGCGCTGCATAGCGGCGATGGCCTCTAGTAGCTCCTGCCGACCAAGTAAAAGGGCCTGGTCAGAATCGTCTCCTAGACCGTTAGGTGCCAGCGCCACAAGATGAGAGACCGCCTCGGATGTCTCCTTGATAGTGCTCTGCAAGGCATCAAGGATATTGCCCTCGGCAGGTGGCCGATCACCGACCAACGCGCGCCTTTTACGATCCAGTTCGACATGACACTGCTTGCGATATTGATCGTCGAGGGCGAGTACCAGATAGTCACCGAAGCTATAGGGAAGCTTGACGGTTTCGCTGGCAGAAAAGAATTTATCAATCTGGTGTGCCCATTTCTGGGCAGCTTCGTCGTAGTCGCGTGGGTCAGCAGGGATCTTAAACACAGGGTCAATGTTGGCTTGGGCTGCCGTGTCGGCGTGGTACGCCAGCACAGCACGGCGAGCGATCAATAATTTTGAGCTACCTGCGTCATCCTTCCAGTTGCGGACATAATAGTCGTGGATGATACGGCTGTAGCTGTAACCGGCGGCGATCAGATCCATATGCAAACTTCCATTTTTTGGTGTGACTCGGCTTCTCCAGCCGTCTATTCAGCTCGCTGAGTCGGTTAAAGGCGCGCCATCGTAAGTGTCTATAGTGGCGAAAGACTCTACGTTGCCTCGCTTCAGTTTGGTGAGTTGTTTGACGGGCTTACCGATAGCGACCATGGCGGCTATTGCCACATGTGCTGGCAGGTTCAGCAGCGGCTTGGCCTTTGGTTCTTGATTAGCCAGAAACGTTGTTAAAACGCCGCCTAAGCCCTCATTGCGGGCAGCGGTAACGATATTCCAGGCGAAGGGGTATATCGATGCTCCTGAGATCACGCCGACTCGATCCAGATCTTTGTCCATGGAAGATACTGCGTTGAGGTCAACACAGATAACCAGCAGTATTGGAGCTTCCTCAAGATCGTCAATCAGGGGGAAGTTGATGGATGTCGCGTCTATTGTCGCTTGAGATACCTTGCTGGGTGTGACGCTACTGAAGGGCGTCTCGCCAGCCATAGCCTGAGCTTTGTAGCGCTGAATGGTGGGTGCCATGATTTCACGCAGTGCCTTGCGGCGTGCTTGGTCTTTGATTACGAGTACCCGCCAGCCCTGTCGGTTGCCGCCACTTGGTGCGAAACGCGCGTGGTCGAGTATCCGGTATAACGTCTCGTCACTCACCAGATCATCAGTGTATTCGCGAGCGGCGAAGGTGGTGCGCATAACTTCGTAGTGATCCATGAGGCTTCCGAGGGTCAAAAAAACGTGTACATAACCATACCTTCTGGCCTGCCATTTATACAGCAGCCACCGGTAGAGTATCTGCTTAAACACTCAAGATTTATAGAGCAGATATTGACGCCGTAACGAGTGCGATGGTGCTCGTGTGAGGTAACTCGCTTGGCGGGTAATGCTGCGGGGGTGCGGGACCGTATAGTCTAGGCTTGGTAATAATAAACATCCGCACGGCCGTCCGGATGTTTACTCTAAGCCTCTCAGTCTTTCACAACCACATGGTGATATGGCAAGACTGGGTAGATAAAAAGCGGTTAATAAAAGACGGGGTAACCCGTCTAGTATTGAAATTCAGGCAGGTTGACAACCAAACCATCGAGTTCATCGGTGACGGCAATTTGACAAGACAGGCGTGACTTCAACTCGCGATCAGGGTTCAAGTCTAGCATGGACTCTTCCTGAGCTGATGGCGTACCCACCTTGCTCATCCAGGCTTCATCAACGATCACGTGGCAGGTGGCGCATGAGCATTCTCCACCACAGTCAGCATCGATGCCGACAACCATATTATCGATAGCGGCATTCATAACGCTTACGCCATTGTCGACTTGAACGTCAATTTCGTTGCCGTCGTGTTGGATGAACTTGATTGTCGCCATAGATAACTCCTGATGTTTGATAAAAAGTAATGAATAAAATGTGTCAACGGATGAATAAACGTTTGATGTAGCAGGTTGATATCAATCGCCCGAGACTAATCCCGGGTCAGTTATAAACGGGCTAAGGCGATTGTAAAAGGTGAGATTAGGCCAAGTTGGCAGAAAACTTGAGGGTTAACGGCAACGAACATCACTATTTACGCGTCGGCAGCTGCGTGTGCCTGACTAAGAACGCAGCCCACGAAAGCAGTCACGCACCTCTGTAACGAAGCTTTCAGGCTGCTCGAAAGCAGCGAAATGACCGCCTTTTGGCAGAACATTGAAATGTACAAGCTGCTTGAAGCGCTGTTTTGCCCAGCGCTCTGAAGCCTTGAAAATATCCTTTGGAAAGATACTGCAGCCAACAGGCAAGGTGATGGGGCTGGCGTTGAGGTTGCCAAAGCTTTCCCAGTAGATCCGCGCTGATGACGCGCCTGCATCTGGTAACCAGTAAAGCATGACATTGTCGAGTAACTCGTCGCGACTGACGATGTTTTCGGGGTGACCATTGCAGTCCATCCATTGGTAGAACTTTTCGATAATCCAAGCTGCCTGTCCTATGGGTGAATCGGCTAACCCATAACCTAGCGTCTGCGGGCGGGTGGCCTGCTGCTTAGAATACCCTGAGTCATGGTTTTGATAGAACTTCATGGCAACCAACGCTTCTTGCTCTGCTGGGGTTAAATCATTCATGGTTTCAGGGTCTGGTCCGACCACTACCATATTCAAATGCACACCCTTGCACTGGCCTAAGTTTTGGACCCCAATCTCAGCGCTGACGGCTGAACCCCAGTCTCCGCCCTGAGCAAAGTATGCATCGTACCCTAGGCGCAGCATCAAACTATTCCAGGCAGTGGCAATTTTCTCAATATTCCAGCCAGTGCTGACAGGCTTGCCGGAAAAACCAAAACCAGGCAGCGTCGGTACAACTAGATGGAACGCATCGCTGGCAACACCACCATGTTCTGTAGGGTTCGTTAAGGGGCCGATGACCTTCTGGAACTCGATGATAGAGCCGGGCCAGCCGTGAGTCAGTAGCAGCGGGCTGGCATCACTATGGGGCGAGCGAATGTGTAGAAAATGGATGTCTAAGCCGTCGATTTCGGTGATGAACCCTGGCCATTGATTGAGTAGTGCCTGTCTTGCAGGCCAATCATATTGATGCAACCAATAGTCTTGTAACTCCTGCATATAGGCTAGCGGTACTCCCTGAGTCCAGTCGCTAGGGGTCTCTTTGTCTGGCCAACGTGTTAGGGCGAGACGTGCTTGCAAGTCCGTTATCTGAGCGGCTGGAATGTCAATGGCATAAGGGTGGATATTAGTCACAAGCTCTACTCCGTGTCATTCATGGTAATGACCATCTTACCGATGGCCTTGCGATTCAGCATTTTCATCATAGCGCTGCCTGCTTTCTGCAATGGCAATGTCTCGCCGGCAACCGGATTGAGTCGACCCTCTGCAATCCACTCTAGCAGGCGTGTCATCACGGGTCGCGACTCACCAGGATTTGCTGCTACATAGCCTCCCCAATTGACACCAATGATGGCGCATCGTTTGAGTAGGGCGAGATTTAAAGGTATGCGCGGGATGTCGCCTGTTGCAAAACCGACCACAAGAAAACGTCCATCTGGGCTGAGGCTGCGCAGGGCAGGTTCAGCAAAAGCGCCACCGACCGGATCATAGACTACATTCAAAGGACGACCATTGAGACATTTAGCGAGTTCCTGTCGCCAGTCGTCTTTGGTGTAGTCAATGACATGGTCGGCGCCCAATTCTAGACAAGCTTCGCGCTTTTTCTTCGTTGATGCGGCAGCGATGACCACAGCGCCTAGGGCATGTGCAATATCGATGGCTGCCACACCGACACCGCCACTGGCGCCGAGAATGAGAACGGTTTCACCCGGCTGAACCTTGCCGCAATAGGTCAGGCCGTGGTATGCGGTACAGTAATTGACCAAAAAACTGGCAGCACTTTCATGTGAAAGTACTTCGGGTATCGGGGTGCAGAGATTTTCATTCAGGCAGATTAGTTCAGCGAGTCCACCATTACTTGGCATGGCGAGGACTCGCTGACCAGCCCGCAAGTGTTTCACGGCCTCACCGGTTTGCTGGACAACGCCAGAAATTTCACTGCCTGGAATAAACGGTAAATTCGGCTTAATTTGATAAAGACCGGCCACTGTCAGCGCGTCGACGTAACCCAAACCAGTGGCTTTAATACGTATCAACACTTCGTGTTCGGTAGGTACGGGATCATCAATTTTACTGACGCCGAGTTTGGTCGGCGACTTGAATTCTTTGCAAACGATAGCGCGCATCTTTTATCTCGTTATTATTAGAGGGAGAATATACCACAGCGAGTATACCGGCAAAGGTGCCATTCTAGGCTTAATTCAATTTTTGTTTACAAATCTGTTGCCAAGGTAAGCCGACCCAAACGCAATACAAGATGGTTTTACGTTTGTCTTTAATGCGCTGGCAGTAATGAACGATGTTGCAGCAGTGGGAGTCGAGCTTTAAACAACCCTATTCGAGAGGCGAATCGTTAGGAGAGTCAATAAACGTTTAGCTAACGCGAAGCTGTTGCGAACCGATAGATGAATGTTCAGCGGCGACAATTAGCGAGGTATTGCAGGGAGTCTATCGATACAAAGACGGCGGCTGCGGTTAGGCAGCACAAAGGCAGTTAAACCGCGTGACCTAAACGTAAGGCGCGGGGGCAACTCGTGCAAGTTCAAGCAGTTTTTTGATGTGTGTGCGAAGTTCGGCGATGAGAAACGGCTTCTGCAGAAAAACGTTAACGGATGAGCGGCAATCGTGGTCTTCAAAGTCGAGCGGGTCGTAACCGCTGATGGCAACGATCGGCAAGTTGGGTGCTTGGCTTTTTAGTTTCGCCGCAAGGTCTAATCCGTGCATATCGGGCATGCTCAGGTCAATGACGGCGGCGTCTATTCCAGCACAACTGATGTTGTTAAGCTGGTCAGTGGTGTGTTCGATGAAAAGCCCGAGTGCCTGTTGGGCGTTGGCCGCTGCAATGACCTTGAAACCATCGTTTTCGAGAACTTTTTGAGTCATTTCCCTGACGCCGCTCTCGTCGTCTACCACAAGTATTGTGCCACGTGACTGTGTTGCGGATGTGTTTCGGCACCGTGCTTGATGATGTAATGTCGTCAGTCGCATCGGTAAAGCTACCTGTTTTCGGTTTTAAGCCCTGAAATAGTTCGCGGACTCCTGTCTTGGATTGTACTTTGTAGGCTGATGCTGCATGTTCGTGTTCGTGTTCGGTTGTATTTGCTGTAAGCGTGTTCACGAGATGTATTTTTGTTGTTTACAAGAGCCGTAGATAGATAGTAATGGATAGTAGAGAAAAATAAAGCTTGCGGGCAAAAAAACCTACCATGCAGTGAATGCATCGGCACCGAGTCAAATAATTGACGCGTAATAACAAAATTACTGTTTGTAATACTTGTGAACAGCGCAAAGAAGGAAGGGAAAATTGTGACAAAGAGTGTGACCAGTAGTCTGACTAATAGTCTGGGTAATAGTGTTAGTGACGAGTTATCAGGTTGGTGTCGAGCGACTGTTATCGACGTACTTGAGTTCGCTTGTGCTGAGCAGGGTGGCAGCGTTGCATTTCAGCTTCAGCAGGGTCTGTTGGCGTCGGCTGGTGATACAACTGCGGTGATTGACGTGCTCGCGATAGAGCAGGGTGTTGTATCTATCCTGGTCGGGATAGCACAGGAAAAAGGCTTTCTTGAGGTTTGTGATCATTTGAATCACCACCTAGTGCCAGAGTGGACGCAGCTGTCACCGTGGGATGAGGCGAAGTTATCAATCGAAACGGTTTTGACGATGACCACCGGCATGGATGATACCCTGTCGCTGAATGGCGAGATTAATAATTCTTGGCGAGTCAATCATGTTGCCCATGGTTATCTTAAGACATTGCTGGAAACGACTACGGGGCAATCTTTAGCTGCGTTAAGCCATGCTTGGTTGTTCGAACCGCTCGGCATGATCGGAACTAGATGGTTCGACCGGCAACAAACGTTACCCGATGGCGTCATGATTTCTGGATTGCGAACGCGTGTTAGTGATCTCGTGAAGTTGGGTCAGATGCTACTGCAGCGTGGTCAGTTTGCAGGGCGTAGCGTGTTGGGTGAAGCCTATTATTTAGATGATATGTTGCACCCAGGGTCAAAAGAAAATCCGTCCTGGGGATGGCTTTGGTGGAATAACAACCAGTCACATTTTGTATTACCGGATACGATTGAAGTCTGCGTAAAAGAAAGCGCTTTAAAAGCAAGCGGCGCCATCGATGGCGTGCCTGTGCCTAATGCGCCGGCAGATCTTTATACGACCCGAAGTTGCAACGGTAGCTTTTTGAGCGTCGTCCCGTCCCTCGACATTACGGTTGCACTGATTACTAGCGACTCAATTGGGGTGCGCCAATCGTTAGCGTTCGAAAATGAATTTTGGCGCCGTCTGCTCGCCGCCAAAATCTGACGCTAAGTTATTTAATCAATGTTTCTTGGCGAATGCGTATTAGGCCTTCCTGCATGGTCGATGCTATGAGCTCGCCATCGCGTGTGTAGAAGGCGCCACGAGTGAAGCCCCGGCCTGCGCCCCCCTGTGGTGTTTCCTTCATATAGATCAACCAGTCGTTGATGTCAGGGTCGTGGTGAAACCAGACGGCATGGTCGAGACTGGCTATCTGGGTTTTGCCCGGTTTTACGACGTTGCGGTGTGGCAATATTGCCGTTGAGACCAGATTCATGTCCGAGGCATAGGCGAGTAGGCAGCGATGTAATATGGGGTCTTGATCGACCGGCTGACGGTAGCGAATCCACATCGGATTGCTTATTTGGTCATCCGCTGGTCTGGTCTGTTGAAAAATAGAGCGGCGCTCAAATGCGCGCTCTCGCATAGCCCATTGCTGATTGGGATCATTGAGGCGTCTGGCAACCTCACTGTCATCTTCAAGGCTCTCTGGTGGTGGGATATCGCGCATTTCTATTTGGTGGGTAAGACCCAATTCACGTCGATGAAACGAAGCATCCATGCTGAAAATAGCCTCGCCGTTTTGTACAGCGACTATGCGACGAGTGGTGAAGCTTTGACCGTCGCGGATCTGCTCAACCTTGTATATAACCGGGACATCAGCAGTGCCCGGGCGCAAAAAATAGCCATGCAAGGAGTGGCAGGGGCGCTCAGCGTCAACAGTTCTGTTGGCTGCTGCTAGAGCTTGTGCGAGCACCTGCCCACCGAAAAGACGAAAGCCGAAACGCTCTTCGTTACCACCACGCCAGATATTCGTTTCTATCCTTTCTAATTGCAGTAGCTCGATGAGTGCTTGAGCCTGCGGATTAGGTGTCATTTGGCGACAGCGCAGACACTGATTACACCGTCTGCGACACGCACAGGATAGACTTTTATCGGCTCGTAAGCAGGGGCGGCAAGTGCCTCGCCCGAGGTTAAAGAGAACTCGGCGCCATGGTACGGGCAAGTAATACAACCGTTGTGCAAGCTGCCACCTTCAAGACTAAATTCTGCGTGACTGCATAGGTAAGCAACAGCGTGGTATTCACCCGCATGTTTAACGAGCAGGATATCCTCACCGTCGAGTTCAACAAACATTTGGCCATCCTCTTCGATTTCCGAGGTGGCGGCGACTACATAAAATCCATCTGTCATTACAAATTACTCGTGTCGTATGCGCTGCTCGTGCAAAAGGCAATTATTGTTGCCCGTGGCCGGGATTACTTAGCTTCTCGTAGGTCAGGTAATTGGTAATTTTCCGCTTCAAGATTGGCGCGGATTGTCTTCTTGTCAATTTTTCCCGTTGAGGTCATTGGGATATTTGCCACAAAAATAATATCGTCAGGCAGCTGCCATTTAGCGAAAATTTCAGCGCAGCCTTCAAGTACCACATCGCGAGTTACTGTGGCTTCTGCGTTGACGATCACTAACGCGACAGGCCTTTCATCCCAGCGTGGATGCGGTTGCGCGACAACGGCAGCTTGTAAAACACCAGGCAAAGAGACTATGTGATTCTCTAGATCGACTGAGGAAATCCACTCGCCGCCAGATTTGATTAAGTCTTTTGAACGGTCGGCGATGATCAGGTATTGCTCAGCGTCGATCTTTGCGACATCGCCGGTAACCAGCCAGCCATCGTGAAATTTCTCGGGCTGCGGGTCGTTGTAGTATTCAGCGGCAATCCACGGGCCACGAATCAGTAATTCACCAACCGCTTCTCCATCATGAGCAACTCGTTGCCAGTTCTCATCGAAGATCTCAATTTCCAGTCCTGGAATGGCCAATCCGGCCTTGGCGACATTTTCGAATTGTTGGTCTTCGGTAATCTTGCGGTGTGAACGTTTCGCCACTTTGCGCGATAGCGTGCCCAGAGGATTGGTCTCAGTCATGCCCCATCCCTGAATCATTTCAACGCCATAATTATCCCAATACCAGCGCATCATAGAAACCGGCGGCGCGGAACCGCCGCAGGTTAGCCTGGACAATTGGCTCAAGTCGAACTTGTGATGTGTATCGGCCTCGAGAATTCCACGAATACCCTGCCAGATGGTCGGTACGCCAGCAGAGATAGTAACCTCTTCGTCCGCCATCAACTGCAACAGCTTGTCGGCTGCCATAAATCGATGAGGCAGAACCTGCTTGCAACCGAGCATTGAGGCAGAAAACGGTAAACCCCACCCCATGGCATGAAACATGGGCACGATGCCGCATAATGAATCCAGCGCCGACAGATTCATTGAGTCTGTCATAGCTTGGGCCATGGTGTGCAAATAGGTCGAGCGATGTGTGTACATTACGCCCTTAGGCTTACCCGTTGTGCCACTGGTGTAGCAGAGTCCCATGGGTGCGTGCTCATCAATAACCGGCCAGTCATAGCTGGTGGATTCACCGCTGATCAAGTCTTCGTAGTCAATACAGTTCGGGAAACTGGATTCTCCGCCCTCGCCATGACGACAGATTACCAGTAACTCAACACTGGGTATCTTGCCGATAATGGGTTCGAGTAGGGGTAGAAGGTCCTCGTCAGCAAAAATGACCCGGCTGCTGGCGTGATTGATAATGTATTCAAGATCAGTTGGTGACAGGCGAATATTAAGTGTATGCAGAACCGCGCCCATCGAGGGCACGCCTTGGTAGAGTTCAAGGTGGCGATAGTTGTTCCACATAAAGCTGGCAACCCGATCTCCGACGTTAATACCCTGTGCAGCAAGGGCGCCAGCGACTTGATTAGCCCGATCCCAGGTATTTTTCAGGGTTTGTCTGTGGGTGCCGTTAGCCTGTAGCGTTACCACCTCTTCATTAGGGTCGAGCGAAGCGCCTCGTCCAAGAATGCGAGACATCAACAGCGGGGTGTTTTGCATGGTCATTATGGAACTCCTGCCTAAATGTAGACCAACCAGATTTAGCGTGTTTACGAGTGGTCAATTCAATCGGCGCTAGGATAGCTCAAAATGAGCCGATGATAAAATGCTGTATTATCAACTTTAGTTTTAGATCAAAGGTTAAGCAGCGCTTTCCAACAGCGGTGCGCCAAGCATCGCCGATGGCTGGTCTTGCATGATTGGACACGTTATATTACTTTTTTAAGTCGAGATTACGATGAGCGAACTCGCTGCACCTACCGCCGCAAAGACGGCAAGCCAGGGTCGACTGAGCTGGCCAGTAATCACAGCGTACGGCGCACCAGGGGTGGGCGCCGGTTACATGTACTTGCTGATTAACCTGTACATCATGAAGTTTTCAACGGATGTACTGTTAATCGCACCCGCGGTCATGGGGACTATTTTTGGTATCTCACGTGTTTGGGACGCTATCTCCGACCCACTGGTTGGCTATTTGAGTGATCGTACCCAGCATTCTTTAGGGCGACGACGTTTTTGGCTGCTGCTCAGCATCTTGCCGGTGGCGGGTTCTTTTGTAATGGTTTTTTCGCCCCCAGCGAGCTTGGAGGGTAACGCCCTAATCGCTTGGATGGCTGTAGGTGTGATTGGGTTTTATTCAGCAGCGACCATCTTTATTGTGCCCCATATGTCACTGGGGGCTGAGTTGACGGCCAACTATCACGAGCGTAGCCGCTTGTATGGGCTGCGTCATGCGGCGTTCACTATCGGCTCGATCTTGGCGTTGGTGAGCATGCAATTGCTGATTAACGCAGAGCAGGTGAGTTCGGCGGCAGTGCGGCAAACGGCCTTTGAGCTCAGTGCGCTAGCATCTTTGGCGACCGCCATGTTGATTTTATATGCGGTGGTCAAGCTGCGTGAGCGCTCTGACTATCAAGGGCGAGTTAATGCGAGTCCGCTGGGTGCGTTTAAAGACGTTTGGCAGAACCATCATGCGCGGTTGGTGCTGGTGGTCTCGTTTATTGAGCATATCGGCAGCGCGGTGATTGGTATATTGACGCTGTATGTCGCCCAGTATGTGGTAGGGCGCCCTGAACTGGCTGCGCTGATTATCCTCAGTTACATGGTGCCCTCAACCTTGTCGGTGCCGCTATGGCTGCCTCTGTCGCGGCGCTTTGGCAAAATTCGGCTGTGGATGTTCTCGATGATCGTCACCGGGTTGTCGTTTGGATGTATGTTCAGTTTGCCTTGGTTAGCGCCTGACCTGCGTGTCAATGCTATCTTCATACTGGCGGTTTTTGCCGGGTTGGCAGCAGGGTGCGGCGGCACCATCGCACCGTCTGTGCAAAGCGACATTATTGATTATGACGAGTACATGACGGGGGAGCGCAAAGAAGGCTCGTACTTTGCGGCATTCAACTTTGCTTTCAAAAGCGCCACCGGCGTGATGATACTGATCACCGGATATGTTTTGCAATTTTCGGGCTTTGTACCCAATCAAGTGCAAACTATGGAAGTGCAGATTTCCATGGTGTTTCTTTATGGTCTGCTACCTTTTATTTGCTACACCATTGGCGCTGTCATGTTCTCTAAGTTCACGTTGGATGAAGAGACGCATACCAACATGCGACGGGAAATGGCGGAGCGCTGAGGCAGATCTAGTTGGCTTTAAAAAGATTCTGCTTGAGTCGTCGATTGACTTTTCGGTGATGGTGGAATGTTTCAAAACTAAACACCAATAGCGCCACCCAAATGAAACCGAAAGTGATCTGGCGTTCAATGCTAAACGCCTCGTCATAAACGCCCACCGCAACTATCAGCGACAGCGTAGGTGCGAGATACTGAAACATACCAGCGGCGGTGAGTGACAAGCGACTGACGGCGGCGCCGAAACACAATAGCGGAAAGGAGGTAACAATTCCGCCGAGCATTAACAGCAAGGTGGTCTTGGTATCGATATAGCCAAAACTCATTTCGCCACTGACATATATCCAGCTCAAAAATAGCAATGCGGCGGGCAGCAGCATGAGTGTCTCAATCGTTAGGCCAGCGACTGAGTGCAGGTTCATGCGCTTGCGAATCAACCCATAAAAACCAAAGCTGAACGCCAGTGACAGAGAGATCCAGGGCACTACACCAAACGACACTACCTGAAAACCAATACCCATTGCCGCAATAGCGACGGCAATCCACTGTAAGGGTCTGAGGGTTTCGCGAAGAAATATCATGCCTAAAAAAACACTTACTAGCGGGTTAATAAAATAGCCAAGGCTGGCCTCGATTATATTGTTTTCGACAATAGCGGAGATGAAGATTAGCCAATTAGCAGACAGTAGTAAGGCAGTGAGTAAACATAAGGCGAGCTTGCGGGTGCCAATTCGCAAGGCTGACATGTCACCCATATAAGCGAGAATCCCCAGCAATAGGAGTACCGACCAGACCACGCGATGGCAGAGTATCTCCAGTGGTGAGACATGTGCCAAGAACTTGAAGTACAGTGGCGCGAGGCCCCAGAACCCATAGGCGGCGAGGGCAAAATATGCCCCTTGTTTCGTTCTTTGCTCAAACATTTTCGGTTGCCGTCATCGGGGACCGGGACTGTATAGCTGACCATCGGTGATGGCAAGTTCGGACAGTCTGTAGCCTCGGCTTAGATTAAAAACATGGCGGTACTAGGTTTGGAGACCAAGACCGACAGTGCGAAGCTGTGCAGCTACAAGTTAACGATAAGAATTTCACCGGAAGCAGGAACCGGGCGTTTAAGCCATTTTGCCTCGACCTGAGATTGATCGCCAAATTGGGTTTTGCAGCGCAGTGCCAGTTCGGTGAAGGGAGCCCGGCATGGGTCTGCAATCATCACCTGTGAAACGCCAGCTTTCTGGGCGCGCCTGATGAGATTGTGCAACATGCCGGACATCTCGTCCCAAAAGCAAATGTCAGCACCGAGGATGATATCGAACTCCTGCAGTTTGACTGTGCTGAGTTGTTGAAATGTCATTTTCTTACCAATAATAGTTACGCCATTTCTTTCTGCATGAAGCTGCATGAAAGGCAGAACATTTCCATCGGCGTCAATGCCTGTGACCTTTGCATCGAACTGTCGTGCACAAAAGATGCCGAGTAATCCCCAGCCGCAGCCGATTTCAAGAACCCGCACACCTTTCTTTAAAGGGTGCTTTTTCAAGTAATCCATAATCAAAAAGCTGGAGTTCCAGAATTTATTGCCGTGTAACTCAGCAACATGACCTTCGCGCTTAAGGCGTCGTATTTCTGTATGGTTGGAGTTGAGAATTTTGACGCCAAATGCTGTGCGTTGATTGCTGATCGCCATAGCTAATAATTACTGTTAAAGAGAAGATCGCCAGTCTAGCAGGCGTTATCAGTGGGTTAAACTGATTTGCGCGGCGATACCTGTCGTAGTCAGCTGTCAGGGTCAGCGTTCCTTGCGCGTATCAGTTATCCGGGGAATGAGTCGCCCTAACGATGAATGGTTTGCTATTCTGAGACGTAGGATCAAGTTGAGGCGCTAATTCCAGCATGTGGCTATAGTATTGTTGTTCAATTCATATCGGACTAGTGGATAACTGGTTATTGTGTTTACGGTTTGAGGAGACGGTTTATGTCAAGAAAGTTGTTAAGTAAATTATCAATATCGCGAGTAAACCTTGGCCCGCTGTTGGTTAGCGTATTGGTGCTGGCGAGCCTGTCCTCGTTGGCTGCTGCTCAATCTAGGCCTGTACAGGTGGGTGAAGACGCGCAGCAAGAAATGAGTTTGACGGTGTATAACAATAATTTCGCCGTGGTGCGGGAGGTCCGCGAGGTTGTTCTACCCAAGGGCCGTGTCGAGCTTGAATATCAAGATGTTGCCCGCGATATTGATCCAACCTCTGTCACGGTGGGTGTTGCCGGTGTCGGTCACGGTTTTACGGTTCTGGAGCAAAACTATCGCTATGATCTGCTTAGTCGTGATGCGTTGTTGTCACGCTTTATTAATCAAAAGCTGAAATATACGCGTACCGTGTTGCAGGGAAGCCAGTACGAGACAATCTATCGAGAGGGCAATCTGCTGGCGATCAATCCGGAAATTGTCGATTTTGGTGACGAGATCGAAATAGCACCAACAGGGACAATCTCGCTAAATGCTATTCCAGAGGATTTGAAATCAATTCCCACCCTTGTCTGGTTGATAGATAGTGCAACGTCAGGCACCCAGCAGATCGAGACCTCGTACATTACGGGTAATATTCAATGGCATGCGGATTACATCTTTGTGCTAGATGCGAAAAAATCCAACTTCGATCTTTCCGCATGGGTCAGTCTGGACAACCGCTCCGGTAGTCGCTATCAGAATACGACATTGAAACTCGTCGCCGGTCAGGTCAACCGTGTCGCCGATAGACGGCCAGAAATGGAACGTGATGTGATGTTGATGCGTTCTGACAGCAAGACGCCTCAAGTGCAGGCATTATTCGACTACCATTTATACACCATGCCTCACAAGACGACGCTTGCTAACAATGAGATTAAGCAGTTGCGGCTGATGGAAGCTGACGGGGTTAATTATGTAAAGCGCTACCAGCTTGATTCACAAGTGCAGAATTATCAGTTCGCTGACGCTCAGAAATCCAATTTTGATATTCTCATAGAGTTCGCTAACGCCAAATCTAACGGGCTTGGTGGGCCGCTACCAGCGGGCAAGGTCAGGGTCTACCAGCGCGATAGCGATAAAGTCTTGCAGTTGGTGGGCGAAGACCGGATGCGCCATTTGCCCCGAGACGAGACGGCAGTCCTGCAGATTGGTAAAGCTTTTGATTTGATTGCGGAACGCCGCCAAACATCGTTCAAGCGCCTCGGTGAACGTGTCATCGAGATCGGTTATGAAATTGCGGTACGCAACCAGAAGTCAGAGAAAGCACAAGTCATTTTAAACGAACGTATGTTTGGCGACTGGCAAGTGACGCAGGAGAATATGAAGGGGCGGAAAATCGACAGTATGACTCAGGCGTATCTAATTGAGCTTGATGAAGGTGCGACCTCGGTGCTCAAGTACACTATTCGCGTCGGCTTCTAGGTTAACCGCAAGTTCAGCAAGGATTACAGATTATCAGAGCGCTCGAAAATCGTTCAGACCGACAAAAGTGCCACCGTTGCGTTCACACAGAATGCGCATAAAGTGTGCAAAGCGAAAACCCGAACCCTGAAATTGCGCCGGTTGAGCAAAGATCACTGGGAAGCCCACACCATGTATACGCACGAGCCGATCGCCATTTTCATCAGCCACATTGATGCGATCGACTTGGTTGATGACCGCGCCGATGGATCTACCGTTAAAGTCATCCCCGAATACATACAAACTGATCTTGCGGCCAGGTCGGTAGAACGTGCCGATAGCCGTTGCAATGCCGCGTTCGGGACTGGACTGGCTAAAAGCGTTCCAGTTAGCTAAGCGGTTAAGAATCGCTTGGCGTCTCGCGGGTGTGTCGGGTATCCACTGGCCAGCGTACTGACTAAACATGTATTGACCCTGATCGTTCATGACTTGGATACCCTTCAGGCGCGGGTACACTGCTAGAGTTTCATCGACTTTCTGCAGTACTAACTTCCATGCGAATTCTCGCATACTGCCGGATGTGTCGATAATAAAAATGACGTATTCGCTGTCTACAGGAATACCACCAATGTTGTTGTTATCTGCGGCTTTCTGGAAATCCGCCAGCAAGCGTTTCATCTCCTTAGAGAGGGACTGGCGGGCTTGAGCTAATTGGCGCTCAATAGTACTGTTAACTCGCGTACGGTCTTGCACCGAGTCGTAGCGGGCCTGCATGGCCTCGAGCTTAGCTTTGAGCTCAGAAAGGCGTTCGATTTTTTCTTGCGCGGTGTCTTCCTTGCGAATCATGTCTCTGTCAAGCACACGTGCTTCGCCCCGAATTTCCATGAGCTGTAACTCGAGGGCCGCGACATAACCGCGCAGGTCTTCAACGGTTTGCTCGAAGACGATGGGCTCGAAAACCTTGGTTAATACCAACAGCAGTATCAGCGCACCGAAGCCGCAGCTGATAACGTCAAGAAACGACAGACCGATAGCTTCTATGTCTCGTCTTTTACGTGCCATTATGGCCAGTCCTTTGAGGGGCTCATAAATGAGCCGCCGGTCTGTTGAGCCAAAATCCAGAACGATGGAGTCGCCATGGGATCGCCTTCCATTGGAAACAAAATGATATTAATGGGGATGCTACGCGGTAGCTGCGTTAGTGCTCGGCTGAAGAGTTTGACGCGCTCTTTGCTGCTAACGGTACTTCGCGATGGTCCTTCACCCTGAGTCGGCAGGCCATCAACGATTAGAAAAATATTGTCAGGTGGCGTTTCCATCTGTCTGATGGCAGCGAAAGCTGCGAACAGCGAAGTACCGCCGTTGGGTGCTAGCTGGTATAGCTTATCGAGTGTTGCATCCATAGTTGCTCGGTCACTCGTGCTGACCCAAGGTTTAGGACCGCCCCCGGCAGCAGTTCCCAGCGGTATAACAGCCGTATTGAATGCCATCAGGGAAAATTCAGCGTCTTTGGGTAAATTGGCGGTAATCCAATCCACCGTGCGTATCGCCCTTTGCCACTTTGTCGCTCTTCGCTTCTGCTCGTCAGGTAACAAGTTTAATCGTATCGCGTTGACAATCGTTCTGTGCAGCATGCTGGCCGAGGCATCAATCAAGACCAAAATGTGTTCGCCGCCGACGTTTAAGCCGGTTAAATATTGCCGATTGCCATCCCCGACGAATGATCTAAGGCTGGTGCCTGCTAGTTCTGATCCGTCGACCGTTCCGGCAAGGTTGGCATTTTCGTCTTCAAGCAATTTCAGCTCTGATTTGAGCTTTTCGATTGAGTCTGACGAGCTGGCTCCAGATTCGGCCTCGCTCGCTATAGCGGCGGTCAGCATCTCGATAGTTTCGATGATTTCTTGGGTAACCTCGGCAGTGGTGACGGTTTCGTCCTGCACTTCTTCTATCGTTGTTTTGAGCTCTACCAAACGTGCGGTCTCGTCAGTAACTTGTGTCTGTAGCAGTTTAGCCTCGGCCATCAGCTCAGCGTTAACTTCCTGACTGGTTGCCTCGGTAGAGTGATTGATAACGATAAAAATCAAAATTACCGCACCAAAACCGCAGGACATTATGTCGAGAAAAGCCATACTGAAGACATTGTTATCGCGACGTTTAGCCATGAGTTAGCCGCTCGATATGAGTGTCAATGACTGTCCATCCAGAGCAATAATATCACCTGAATTAACAAGTACTTGACCATCAATAGGTTGTTGATTGAGCGTCACGCCAGTATCGGCACTGACTTCTACAAAGGTTTGTTGTCCTCGTGGGTAAATCGTGAAGCGGGGGCGTTGTCGGTCGTCGAGGAGTTGATTGCTGTCAATACCTGCTACGTTCAAGACCGCGCCGATAGGCCAGGCGTGGCTGCCAAGCAGAAGATGGGTCACTTTCTGCTGGTTAGTAGCCGCTGACGTCTGATCTGACTGGGCAGTCGTTGTTTTGTCGCCATGGCTCTTTACGTTTTCCATGCGTAGACTAGTAATATAAGCGACTTGATTTCGATCGCTGCGCAGGCGATCAAGATGACGGCTCATGCCAAGGCTAACGGTATCGGGCGTTAGGCGTTCAACACTGACACCGCGTAGCAAAGAGAGTGAATCTGTCAGGCCGGGAAAACCTGCGAATCTATGCGATATCAAGAGTCTCGCTCCTGGGCTTTTAATGACTGCTCTGACCGCTTGAATTACGGCGGGGTAGACATTGCTACAGGCATTCAGTAGCAAATTATCAGATACTGACACGCCATGATGGATACCATCGTGTTCAAGGCCAAAAGCCTGGTCCGGCTGGCTGTCACGTTGGGCGATCCAGCTGGGAATGCGATCGTAGAGCAATTGCTCACTAGCGGCTTTGTGCATTGGGTCATAGCGTGATGTTTGGATCAACTGGCTGGCGATAATGTCTGCCCAGCGATCCCAAAGCGTAAACAAGCCCGTTTCGATAACGGTGCTGGTACTTGACCGGCGGATGTTACCGTCGGTCGCTAAGTGGCTTAGTGTAATGCGATGTAGGTGTATATCAAGATACAAGCACTGCTGATGGGGCTGACCGGCCGCCGCCACTAGCGCGCTGTCGACAAGTCCTACCACTGGAATCCGAGCTTCCCTGATAATGCCCAGCAACAGCCCCAGTTGATCGGTTGAATAGTCACCAGGAATTGCGAGTACTGCTTCGTCAACGGGTGTTTCTATGGATTGCCAAATTGTTTCTAGGTGTTGTAGGACAAGGTCGGCGTGGTGGCGAATGTTGCTGCCGGGTGCAGCGAGTGGGCTGGTATCGAGTTGCTGCCAGAAACGTGTGTTGGTCCAGCGGGGTAACAGGCGCGCATTTTTCTGGGCAGTCTCGCCGATGAGCAGGTGACTGCCATCAAGAACAGCATAGCCGGGGCTGCTGACAACGCTGGCGCCATCAATGCTGACATCGACGCTACTGTCGTTAATTTCTATCAAGGCGGTGGTCAAAATGTAATCCTTTAGCTTTGCAGGTGTGCGATCAAACGATTGTCGCAATAGGTTTCAGAATCGAGCACCAGGCGTTCCTGAGTGAGTTGCAGCTGGTGCAGTAGAAACATAATAAAAATGCTGATGAGTAGCGCGACAAAGGTTGAGTTGAACGCTACCCCGAGACTTTGCGTAACGCCGGCGATATCTCCTTGTGCTGCTTTGTTAGCTTGCGCAAGCGCCTGGCCAATACCACGGACCGTGCCCAAGAATCCGATCGAGGGTATCGCCCAAGCAATATATCGAATCATGGATAACTCTGAATCAAGGCGGTCAGACTCTGACGCACAGCTGGCGCGTACGGTGTTTGATACATCCTGAATGTTGCGCGTCGATCTAAACCTGTGCAGAGCTGTTAGCAGTGTTCGCGGTAATAGAAATGATTGCTGTAGATCTGACAGTGCTTGAATGGGGCGCGAATATTCACGGGTATCTTCCGGCAAAATACTGGTTCCGGCATTGCTGGGGATCAGATCGAGTTGCATCACTTGACGTTCCTGACGCGCTAAATTTGCCTTGAACGCCATTAGAGCCAGTGCCCACGCCATCAGAATAAAGCAGGATTCCTGCTCAAAGTCTCTGAGTACGACATAGGTCGAGCGCTCAGGTACGTAGTCAGGATTGGCATTCATTTCAATGGCTTCCTGTTCGAGTACCGCGGCGGCGTTAGGTCTGATCACAGAAACATAAATACCATGGATAATAATGATAGCAATGATCAGTGAAAACAGCTGGAAAATGAATTCGATCGGGAATTGTCTTTGCACAAGAGTTACCTAGATGTTGGTGGGGAAATCGACGGCTTTGTCGGTATCGATTTCCTCGCTGGTGATAAAGGTTTCAACGGTTTGCTCCAACGGCGCTATCTCTGCCTTCGGAGCTTCACTGAGCTCTGGGTCAGCGGGCACGGTAGTACTCGGTGACGGGTCGCCACTCGCGGGCGAAGTGGTCGTGGCGGCTACGTTTGATGATTCGGACGTCGGTTGCTCTGCTGCGATGCTGCTGTGGGTCGTTACGCTGAACAGTAGGCTAAAGAGCATGCTCGACAATAATATTCGTCGTAGCAGGGGCGTTGGTTGTAACAAACGGGCTAGCAGATGCGCTGTCATTCAAGATACCTCGCCAGACGAAAGCCAACATCAGTACGGGCTTTGTCGCCATAATCTCGGAAAGTCCAGCGGAGTTCACTGAAGCGTCCGTGAGTGTAGTTGGATCCTTTGATAACGTGAAACTGGCCTGCGTCGGGACCCGTAGGATCTAACAGTATACTCTTCGGCATATCAAGACTGTAATAGTCGTGGATCCATTCGGAAACATTGCCCGCCATATCGAACAAACCGCGGCCGTTTGCTGAAAATGTGCCAACGGGTGACGGACCGCGATAATGATCCTTGTAGCTCTTTATGGTGTAGGTCACCATATTTTCTGCCGAGGCATCGGCGTAGTTAGCATCAGCGCTGCCCGGCGGCATGCTATCACCCCAAGGAAAGCGAGTTGGTGCAGGCCCAGCTGCGTAACGAGCTGCCCACACCCATTCGGCTTCGGTCGGTAGTCGGTAGCCTGTAGTGACCGGCGTCACGGCCTGCCAGTTGCCCTTGATTGCTTCGTATGCAGGCGTTAGATCTTGCTGCGCGCTAAGCCAATTGCAGAAACGAACAGCCTCTTCCCAAGATAGGTTAACGACGGGTCGCTCTGCCTCGTTGAGCAGCGCACGACCCAAGACGCCAGAGTCGTGCTGGCTTTTGTATTTTTTGTACTCCGCATTGGTGACTTCGTGTTCGCCGATATAGTACGGGCGTGTGAGTCTTATTTGCTTCTGGATCTCGTTTGAACGTCGCCCGGGCTCGCGTCGCCCAGCGCCCATCTCAAATTCTCCAGGCAGCACCAGCTTTAATGTTTGGCCAAGGCTGGTAGTGAGCGTATCTGGCCGTGCGGCAACACGGGCTTCCTCGAGAGTTTGGAGTGCGACATTTAGTGCTTGTGGTAAGCCGGGTTGCGGCGTGACGACCGTCTGGTAGGTCACGTAACCGGGCTTCTCAATGCGTATGTCATGGGGGCTGGTATTGAGTTCAAGTCGTGTTGTCGGTGTTGATTGGCGCTGACCATCAACAAATAGCAACGCGTCAACCGGCATCAAATTAAGGCTGATCGTACCCATAATGGGTTTGAGTTGACGGTCGAAGGTGAGTTCGTCATCAGCGTTCAGTGCGATGGTGCCTTGCACTTGTGCGTAGCCCGCTTTGGTCAGTTTTATGAGATACGCGGCAGCAGGGACTAGCGTCAATGTCATTGGCGTTTGGCCCCGAAAGCGTCCACCTAGGGTGATGCTGGCGCCCGAAGGACTGGAGGTGATGGCGAGCTGTGCGTCAGCAACGTCAAGATTAATCACCGCGGTTGATTGGTCAATACCGGCAACAATATCGAGTACTAGCTCTTTGGGTTTAAAGCCTGATTTACTGATACGGAGCAGGCGTTTACCTTGGATGGCCTCGACTGTTGCGGGGGTCTGGGCTAAGGCTATTGCGTCGAGACTTACTGTCGCGTCGCTGGGGACCGAGTTGACGGTAAGCAATGCCCAAGCAGGCAGCAAATCGGCCGACAGGGTTTGTGCTATGCGCTTGCCCTGGATGTTGATTTCCTGAGTGTAAGGCTGATACCGATCAGAGACTAAGCTGACCTCACGGAGACCTGGCTCGACTGCGTCAATCACCATTGGCGTCTCGCCTACGGCAACGCCATCAATGAATATTTTGGCGCGTGCTTCAGTATTCGTTGTCACGTTGAGAATGCCAGGTAACGGTGTCAAAGAAAACTGGTAATCCTGATCGGCATCGTCCCCCACGTTAACGGTCTCGCGCAGGGGCTGGTAGCCTGGGTGATTTGCCTCCAGCACATATTCACCCGGCAACATCAGGTAACGTTCGCCCAATTGATAGGTAAAGAACCCCTCAGCAATGCTAAATCCGCTTGGCTGCGGCGTAACATCGAAGCGCACGGCGCGTGCATTGAATATAAAGAGGACAACAAGAGTCAGCAGTATAAAGCCGCAAGACAAGAGGGTTGGCAGAGGCGTCAATCGCCATTTCCGGACCGTCTTGGCATCTTCGGCGCGCGTAAACGGCGTGGCTTCGATTATCTTCTTTTCTTCATTCGTGTCGTGCATTAGATTTTCTCATCGCAACTGACGTCAATCGCTTGTGGTGAACTGCCGCCCACCAAGGTCAATCGACGTTGCACGTCTCGATAACCTGATCGCTTGCCAACAATTGTGTAATTACCGGGAAATAGAGAAAGCTCACGGCGCGCCAGAGCGCCGAATGCACCGACTTTGTAAACCGTAACACTCGTCACGTTATCGGATGTGAGTACGACGGGTATTGGGATTCTAGCAAGTGAAATAAGGTGTGAAAGATCGCCAATTTGCTTGCGTAGTTGAGAGCCACGATTGTTAACTCTTGAAGAGGTGATTAGCGTCTGTTTGGCAGTATTTAACTCATCATCGTCACGCATAAGACCAGGGTCGGCGAGATAGCGGGTCATGATCTCATGGAGTTTTTGTCTTTGGCGCGCCTGTTCGAGTCCCTGGCGCGCGAAGATCAAGGTTGGATCAACACGCAATAGTTGTTCAAACAGCGAGATGGCGCCCGGCCATTCTTCTGCACTTTCGGCTTGCTCAGCGTTTGCCTTTAGACGGCTGATCTCTTGCGCCTGAGATACGGTGGCCAGTTGCGTCAGGCCATCAGCCGGCGCAGAAGATTGAGGCATGATTTTTTTGGCCGCATTAAACGCGTCCCTAGCGTTGTCAACATCACCGGCTTCCAAGCTGGCAAAGCCGCGAGACATGGTGACATTAAAACGCTGTAGCAGCAGGCTCGCATTCATCCGTTTAAGGCCTTGGCTGGCAGGTAACCAGGCTGCATCTAAATTTAGCGCTTGTTGGTATAAACTTTTTGCGTCCGTGAACGCTCGGCTATTTTCTTGTTGCTGGGCCGCTATCACAAGCTCAATAACCTGAACGAGATTTTCTGCTCGGCGTAACTGTTTTTTTATCCCATCGTCTGTTGGATCAATCAAGCCGAGAATCGTCAGGGCTGCTATCGCCTCATCTGTGTCGCCTGCCAACAATGCATCAGCGGCGATAGCCTCATTGGTTGCTCTAACGCCAGCAACGCTACTGAGTAGAATCGATGCTGCATCAATGGCTGACTGATATTGATCAAGCGCGCGGGCATAATCGCCCTGGCGGTAGAGTTCATCGCCGGCCATTCCCTGCTGTACGATGTCGTCGTAAGCAACGGTGCTCCAGAATTGTGCACCCTGATCCTCAAGTGCTATTTGCGCTCGCAGTAATTCTGAAGCGATCTCCTTTGCTTGTGCCAGCATACGTTCGTTACGGGCTATTGCCAGTGGAGCCAGAGGTTGCTTTGCCGCTCCTGAGCGTTCGGATTGGCTATCCGTAGGCGTGCTTTGGTTAAGGTCGGTAGCATTTTGACCCGCGACGTTTGCTCGCGGTGGCTGTCCGGTGGTCGCTGCAGGTAGGAAGAAAAACACGCCGATGACGAGCAACATGAGACACGACAGCACGATCAAAAATTGTTTTGCCGACATGGCCGATTGACTTTCTGGCAGTTTCTGCAACGCCTTTGGTGGCGCGACGGGTTCTGGCGCAGGCGCTGTAACGTTTATCGGCGGCTGACGCGAGAATGCAGTGGCCGTTAATGTGGCTGGGTTGCGTTCAGGTCGGCGGCTGTCAGCCTGCCCGTCGGGGAGGGTGTCTGGTTTTGTGACGCCATGGCCTGCCTGGCCATAGTGCGTATTTAACACATCACGGATGGTCGATAGATGTCTGGGTCGGTCAAATGCAGACTCGGCCAACATGGCCATGATGAGTTGATGAACTTCATCGACTACCGGGACGCTAGCCTCGATCGCCTGGCCGGGCGACCAGGCATGTCCGGTGATGAACGTAAACAGGATCTGACCTAAGCTGTAGATGTCATCCGAGGCGTCAACGGTCTGGCCAGCTCTAACTTGAGGGCTCAATGTGGCTAACAACGCGCCTGAAACAGGTAACGGCAGACTAAAGTCAGAGAGATAGAGTTGACGATGTTCATCTTCAAAGAGATTCCGCGCCTGCAAGTACCCATGCGCGGTGTCGAGCTTGTGCGCATATTCGAGAATATCTATCAACTGCTCGATATGGCGCCATTGGTCACCAAATGAGCCTGTGAGAGACAGGGATTTGGTGCCCTTGACGTACTGACCGACAAGCAGGTCTTGCCCCTCAACCTCTAATAAGCGTGAAGTTCTCACGATATGTGGATGAATCAGCCCGCGCTGACCGTCGATCGCTGTTGTCAGCAATAGGCGTTGTTCGGTCGATAGCGGTCGGGCGAATACCTTCAGGCAAACACGTTCGTGACTGTCCAAGTCCATCGCCAGCCATGTGGCCAGATCATGGTCATTGAACATTGGGTTCAAAAATGTGAAGCCGGCAAAGTCCTCACCTTCAATAAAGTGTCGCGTCATGGTTTCACGGTGCTCATTAACCTAATTTTTATGTCACCGGACCGTGATTCGTCGGCGTGTTTGTGAGTATTGAGATTGTAAATCAAAATGACAGATCAAAAAACAGACCGAAAGAGTGGACTAAAAACGGCTACCAAAAGCGATTTAGTTAACCGGTAAGCCAGTTTCCTCAGCATAAATATCCTTGAGGATACGACGCCACTCTTGATATTGCCTATCAGCAGTTCCTGTAAGTTCGATAGTCCGGCCCTCGATGCTGAGTACGTGCGGTGTAATCTCAGCCCCGAGAGACTGGCTCAATTCACGCAATGACTGGGCATGGATCTCGGCCTCCTGAAATCGCTCGAGGGCGACCTTGCCTGCCATGATACCGCCGCCGACGGCAGCGACACCGGCGGCTTGGCCTGCCCAAGTGTTGCTTTGGCTCGCGCCGTAGAGACCGCCTACCACGCCAAGAATACCCACCGCACCGGCTTTGTAAGCCTTCGCTTTCATTTCTTTGAGCTTGAGCGATTCATCGTAAGTTGCTAATCGCCATTCATCGTAAGAGGGCTTCATCTCTCGATAAAAATTACCGTAGTAGTCGTCAAGCGTGTCGACGAACAAATTCTCCCGAACCTTAATCTGTTGCACCCGGTTGAGCATCGTATCATTCTGAGAGGGCAGTTGTGCAATTGACGTGCGACCGCGCTTCTGCGTCAGATAGCCGCCGAAAGCGTCTGGAGCCAGACTGTTAGCATATTTAAGGCTGGTTACTTGGCGCAGGTTGGCCAATTGGTCGCTTTTGAGATTTTGACGCTCGCGCAACAGCGCATTGGCGATGTCGTTGTAAAAATCCTGAAAAGGATCTTCCATGGCCGTTCGATAAGAATATTTGCTGGCGTTATCTTCAAAGGTTCTTGATACCCACTGTTTGCCTGTTGCATCTGTTGCAGTAATGCGTGCCTTAAGTGTCTCGCCGTTTGATTCCAGAATTTCACCGCTGATTTGCAGATCGACTGCTTCAGACATGGTCGGGACGACTCGTACGGCACCCCAGTTGCCGGTCAGTTCCAAGGTGTCTTTCAAATGGTAGGCGATGTAGCGTGACTCGGCGCGACGAACATCAGGGATAATGAGCTGTTTGTCTTGTTCTTCTTCACTTTCTGGTATGCCGGGTTCAAACGGCAAAATTGCGATATCAAGATACAAATTCTCTGGCATCGCGTCAGTGGCGCTGATGGCGGGAGTTGAGTTTGACTTGATGACTTGAGTCGAGGAACACGCCGACAACAGCCAGCCAGTGCAGGCCAGCGCCAGTAGCGCTGGCGTTAATCGTTTCAATGTCTTCATGTCAATGTATCCTTTTATGCGCATTATTTTCTGATGTTGCTAAAAACGTATCAGAACGAATCTGTACGTTAACTTCCTGATTTGTAGCGTCGATACTCTTCCCAGAGCTTTTCTTGTAGGGAGGCGTTGGTTTCGGCTAGCGCTGCTTCGCGAAGTTGTTGCGCGACGATGTCGTCGTCTTGGCCATCGTCAATATCGTCTGGCAGCATATCGGTTGTAGCCTCAGCTTCTGCTGTCTGCGTGGACCCGCGGCCTACGCCCGATGATTGAGCATCCGTTTGGGCGGGTGTCTCGTCTGTGGCGTCGGTCGGTCCCCCGCTTGTTGCCATATCGACGTTGCCGTCGGCGTCACCGGCGGCCTCTTGCTGAGTACGTGGCTGGCGCGCGGGCAGACCAGTGCGTGTCGATGGCGCGCCCGGACTGAGCACGGCCTGTCGAGATTCTTCGATACGACCGTCAAAAATGATTAGTGATGCCTCTAGCGCTTCATCAAGTTCGCCGCCTGCGCCAGACGTACCAGTGACAATGCCGCCTGAGGGTAAGCGTTGTGAGTCCCCAGGAAGTGCTAAGTTGGCGTCCATGATAGCGCCGGTTGCAACCACAATGGCCATAGTCGCATTGGCTAGGGCTGCCTCTGCTGCATCAATGTTTGATTCTTCAGCCGCGCTGCCCTGAGCGCCTGACGCCGCTATAACCTGACGGGCTTGAGCGAGGTCTTGACCCGCAATAATGACTGCGACTCGCGCATCGGCGAGTGCATCCTCTGCTGCCAAAAGTTCCTCATCTGAACTGGCACCAGATACTGCCTCTGCTGCGGTACCAATGGCCATACCTGCTTCTTCAAGCGCGGTCTTAGCGGCTTCTATGGCGTCAGATGTCGCATCGTCAGAATTTGTGCCTGCATTTGCCTGCTCGATACTATCTGCTGTTTCTTTTTCAGACCCACTTTCAGACCCACTTTCAGAATTGGCTGTCGCTTTGCTTCCAGCCTCGGTGTCACTGTCGCCGGTTAGCCCCGTATCGTTACTTTCGCGCATGTCCGTCGGCTCAGAGGGGGCCTGAGCATCACTGAAAACATCACTCGGGGCGCCAGCGCTGGTGTCGTCAGGCATTAGCGGATCCGGGGGTTCGTCGCCAGCGGCAGCGCTGTCAGAAGGTGGGGGACCGCCAAGTTCACTCGCCGCATCACTGACTTCCTGACCTTGCTTGCGCAAGTCGTCAGCCGCGCTTTCACGGCTTGCTGCCTTTTCCTCCGCAGCTTCCTCGCCTGAATCCGGGGGGCTGGCGGGTGGTTCACCTGCTGGTGGCGGTGAACTCGAATCCGCAGGCGAAGAAGGTGGCGATGCCGACGGCGGTGAATCAGACGGCGGCGAATCAGACGGCGGCGAATCAGACGGCGTAGACGGTGGGCTCGGCGGTTGTGCAGATGGACTCGACGGTGGTGACGGCGGCGCTGGCTGTGATGGTGGTGTCGGCGGTGTCGGCATGCCGGCTGGCGGTGGCGGTGGAGGCATAGGCGACTGACAGCCAGCCAAACCGATAAACAAGCCTATAACTACAATGGCAAGTCGTGAGGATCGACCAGAAATACGCCGTCTGGACCGTGGGCGCGCCACAGTTAGGTCGCTGCCGGCATTCCTGCGGGCACGCAAAATATCTTGTTTAACGTTCTGTGTATCGGTCATAGCGCTCTTTGGTGCTCCGCGTAAGGCTATTTACAGGCCAATTCATGTCTAAAAGCGTATATGTTGTGTTAATTAAAATTTCGTCCGCAAGTAAAGGAACTTGCCATCCGACTTGAATGTCTATTGTGGCATGGCAAAGCTGAAATTAACCTGAATAGATCACAATGTTTGTGAGGCGATGCCTGCAAGGCAATGTTTGTTGGGTGATTTGAGCTGTTTGACAGGTAATCAGGTGGTAACGTTCCCAAGGGTTTGGAAATTATCCGCCAGAGGTGAGCTGTGCGATAGGAATTCGACTGCCGCGGCGGTAGGATAAGCGTCAATCTAGCGTTGAACCGTAGAGGTAGTCACGAGCAAAATGACACATCAATATTCAAATATATCCGCAGCGTATGCGGTCCAGGCGAGGGGTATGCGAAACGTCAAATACATTGCCGGCGATAGGCGCGGCGGGTGGTTAACGCTGATTCGGCTCGGTGTCATGCTTACATCCATGACGTTATTTGCGAGCTGCACGACTTCTGTCACCGTTGAGGGTTCGTCGCCAACGCCTTTAGTGAAGAAAATCCCAGCCCGGATTGGCGTCTACTATTCAGATGCGTTTAAAACCTTTCGACATGATGAAAAGATCGAAAGGAGCGGCAGTTGGGTGATTGACTTTGGCGTGCAAAATCTATCTTTTTTCCGAAATCTGACGTCGGCTATGTTTAACGAGGTCGTTGAGGTTAACAAGTCCCCGGTAGATGCCGCGATGATGCCGGGGCTGGATGGTATTTTAGTCCCTGAAATCCAAAAGTTCGGCTTTCTAACGCCAGGTGTATCGGGCTTAAATTTTTACTCCGCATCTGTCCATTACCGTATGAGCCTCTACAACGCCAAACGTCAAAAGGTCTCTGAATGGTCTGTGGTTGGCTACGGCAAAAGCGAGGCCTCGGTCTTTGGCTCAAAAGAGGCGCTGAATGAAGCGACGATGTTGGCAATCAGGGACGGTGGCGCCCGAATCGCTGTTGAGTTTTCGGATCAGCCAGGTGTAAACACCTGGGTGCAGAACCTAACACCGTCAACGGCGGCGGACGGTGATGCCGCGCTGAAAATCTAGGTTGATGGACTATCAGCACGCCATCAGGAGTCATAGATGAATCGATCTAAAAGAGTGCTGCTGAAGGGCAACAAGCCACTGCGGCTCGTGGGGATACTATCCATCGCAATGCTTGCGGGCTGCGCTGCTACCCGAGTTGAAGAGTCACGGCAGGCAAACACTGGGATGGCATCCGGTGAGGCACTGGTGATATTGGGTCGCTCTAGTTACAACGACCGCGAAACTGAAGTTAGTTTCACTGACTGCATTTCTGATTCGCTAAGTGGGGGCGATGATGCGATTCGATTGATCTCACAGAAGGACTTTAAAGACGAGTTTTATCCGTGGTTTGAACCTCGCTTTGCGCCCGCTTCAGCGTCAGATCTAGAGCAATTGTTCTCCCAGCCTGGCGTGCAGGATCGCATCGACGCATCCCAAGTGCGCTATCTAGCTTGGATTGAAGGCGACACGGTCACCACCGACAAGGGCGGCAGCTTCAGCTGTACTATCTCAACCTTTGGCGGCGGCTGCTTTGGGATGACTTATTGGGAAGAAGATGCTGCTTACGAGGCGTCTATATGGGATTTGCAGAACCTGACTGCTGCAGGAGAAATAAGTGCTGATGCTAATGGAACATCCTATCTTGCAGGCTTGGTGATCCCTATTCCGATACTGGCGCGCCCCGGTAATGCAGCCTGCAAGGCATTGGCGGCGCAGCTTAAAGCGTTTTTAATTGATGAAGATATCAGCGAGACTCAATAAGGCCTAAGATAATTCAACGCCAAACCGTCGTGTTCGATGGTACTAGTCAACAGTCGCTGGCTCCTGAGACTCTTCCACTACGGGATCGGCCGGCACCACTGCTGCCTCACTGATCGGCACCTGCGCGCCGATGACGGTGTAAACCTGGTGTAACTGCACATCGTCGGTGCCCACCAAGACTCCTGCCTCAATACGTGGTCTAAATCTCGCCTGCTGAAACCAACCTTGAAGATTCCTTTTGTAGGCATTCGGCAGGTTACTGTCGACAATTGTAACGTGATATGTACGGCCGTTCTCCCGGATAGCATAGTCAAGGTCGATAAACAGCTCGTTCCCTGGTTCAACACTCATAGGTTGCTTCATCAAGCCATTAGCCGGGCCACCCAGAGGATACAGTCGACGATTCGTGGCGAACAACGACGCTTGTAAATCCTTATAGACAGGGTCTGTGTCAAGCAGATTCCAAGCCTGTAGATAGTATTTCGCTGCAGCTCCATCGCCTGTAATGGTGTAAATGTCAGCCAAAGCAACAAGCGCCCTTGCATGGTCAGAAACATCTGTGCCGGGGTTGGCAACGATAATCTCCAGCACCCGTTCAAGTGCTTTTTCAGCTTCGTCCTTGCTCGTGCCTTGCAAAATTCTCGCATAGGCCATCTCTCTCAGTGGCTGCACCACGCGGAGACTTTCCGCGCCATAGGTTAATTCGGTGATGCGGATGGCATTTTCGTACATTTCAAAAGCGGTGCGAAACAACATTGGCCGCATTTGCCGATATTCGCTCGGGCTCACATCTTGGTAGGCGAGTGATTGCATTGAGGGCTGGCTGGCTGCGCGCAGCGCAAAGTGGTTGGCGGCTTTGGTTAACATAGAAATTTGTTCGGGGCTGTCGACACCATAGGTGCGCTCACTGATCTTGAGCTCGAACATATACTCACGATCGGCGCCCATTAAGTCGCCCTGCTGATGGCTGACATTAGCGATCCGCTCAACAATAGCAAGTTGTTGACCCGCATAGACCCCGTGTTGCCGATGTATTAGATGCTGTGCATGACGCAGCGTGTCGAGTGCCGCTTCATAGTCTCGCTGCAATTCATATATTAGCGACGTCACCACTAATATTTGACTTAGCATGGGGTGGTAAGGATCTAACGCTGTGACCAGCTCCGTTGCGCGTTCGAGCTGATTCAGCGCTATTGAAGCGTGGCTCATATCTTCTGAATTGAATAAAAGCTGGGCCTGTAAGACTGCCGCATTGGAAAGTAGTTTAGCGGCCGTTTCAGTGGTCAGCGCAGCGTTGCCAATCGCTAAATCCAACAACCTCGACATGCTGACTTCAGCCGCTTTGTAGTCGCCAATTACGTAAGCCAGATTGAATTCTTTGTAGAGGTTGTCTTGGTCCGCCGTTGGCAAATCTGGGGCAGAAAAAAGAAAGCTAGGCATTGCCGCAACGATGACCTCTGAGTCCCCCTTGGCGGTGGTTGTGATCAGTAAACTAATAATGAGTGCGATAACGCGAGTCATTGTCATAATGGTTTACACGCTAGATTTAAAGGTCTGGATCAGTTTGACACCCTGAGTAGCCACTGGCACGCCATTCTTCAAACGTGGTCTGAACCTGCTCTTCGCCAGAACATTACTCATCATTGTGCGCAAACCTCTGGGTAACGATTCATCGAGAATGCTGATATCACTCAGTTTACCGTCAGCCTCAACAGTAAACGCCATTTCGATAGCCAGGTTTGCCAGTTTCTCAGGGGCTTTCAAGCTAGAAGGCAAGATATTCATCAGTTGTAGGCGGTTGAATTGAAAAGGCGCGCCGATCATCGGCTGGGCTTTGTCTACTTGGTTCTCGGCATAGGTTTCGCTAATGTTGATCTGATAATCATTGTTATTTAGCGGCAGTGTGAAAGCCTGAGGTGGCTGGCTCGGATTGGACATGCGCTCTTCAAAACTCGCCGGCCTAAGGTCGCGAGACAACGGTCCATTGCGCGCGTTGTTACTGGCAAATCCGGCGCGCTCGTTACGTGGTAGCCAGACCTCGGTGTTAGAGTCACGCCTGACTAAAAGGCCAGATTGAGCAATTTTGCTGGGCGAATCAAGTGAAGGAAGCTGAGCCTCTTCGCTGATCAGCCACGCCCTTCGGTAGTAGTTCATTGCCTCGGCATTACGATTACTTAATAGGTGAGCGTCACCGAGTGCTAGGTTGAGCTCCATCTTCTGTTGGCTAGATAGTGCCTGACTTGTATTGAGCAGTTGTGCAGCAGTGGCGAGTTTTTTATAGCTACAGCACGCGCCGTCAAGGCGCGTGATCGTGGCTAGTCGTATATAAGCAGCAAGCAACGCAGCATCAGCGGTAGGATTATCGACAGAATTGACGGTCGTAGAGGCCTGTTCGTGTTGCGTGATGATGTTTTCTAGCGTTCGTCTTGCAGCACGGTATTGTCCCGTTTCTTTATACCAATCGGCTAATTCGTAGCCTGCAGGCAAAAGATCATGACTGTCATAACCTTGGCGCGTGGCCAGATAGTAGGCAAATTGTTGTTGTTGGTCTGCCAGCGCGGGTTCTCCGGTTTTAAGGTAGTACCGCACCAGCAGTTTGACCGCATCGACTTGGCCAATGGCCAATACACCATCACTTCGGTGGTACAAATGCTGGGCCCGGCGTGCAGCTTGTTCGGCTTCGTCAAGGTCGCCTGTTTTGAGGAGGCTCCTAGACAATCCGATGAGGGGTTCAACGAGGGCTCGGGAAAAGTCACCCTGATCCGTCGCGATTTCATCGATCAGAGTCTGATATCCGGCGACAGCGGCGGGATAGTCCCCAGCCTGTTCCTTCAGAAAAGGTAAGTTGTCTTGGGCGCTGGCGCTACAAAGGCAGCTTATACTCAACAGCAGTAATGGTCCCAGCAGTCTAAAGTTTAGTGCTGGCGGGCTTCGCTTGGATAGCTGAACGCATGTTAATGGGCATTTAGGCATGTCTGTGCAACAGTATTTGAATGAATAATCCTCGTCTTCCCAACATGGAACGACTGAAGGTATTATTCACGCTTGAAGAGGACCTGTAAATCAACGGTACTGATTTAATAGGATTCTGGGTAACTGGCGCGGCTTTCTAGCTTTAATTTATACCGGCATGGTTAAGGCGACCGGTATTACATGATAAATTGAGGGAACCCGCTGGAATATTTGCTGCCAAACTTATTTGGAGTAGCAAAAGGTCGTGGGCACAGGTGAGGAGAGAGGCATGTTGTGGGGCATAATAAGTTTTCACCATGAGGTGGTGCGTTGGGGTAGCCGTTGGGTTGTTGGGCTGCTGATGATATGCGCGCTGGGGTTAGTAAGCCTGCCAGCAGGGGCCATGTCAGAAGAAGAAGAGGTTGCTCTGGGGGCGAAGGAGCATCAGAAAATTCTGTCTCAATATGGTGTTTATCGGGACAAGGAGCTGCAGACCTATATCGACATGGTAGGCCAACGTATCGCTGCGAAAAGCAGCCGGCCTGCGTTGGCGTTTACTTTTACCGTACTCAACGATGACATGATCAATGCGTTCGCTTTGCCGGGTGGCTTTATCTACATAACTCGCGGTATGTTGCTGCATATGAATTCTGAGTCGGAATTGGCGGCTGTGTTGGGTCATGAGGTCGCACATGTGACCGAAAAACATGGGTTGCGCAACCAAAGTACCGGCAAATTGCTGGGCGGCGTCAGCATTGTGGCATCGGTTCTGACCCAGGTGCCTGGTGTCTATGACTTGGGTGGCATGCTCGGCGACGTGCTGATGAAAGGCTATAGCCGCGGTTTTGAACTCGAGGCAGATGCTGTCGGTGCGAGCTACATGGCTAAGGCAGGTTATTCTCCTGACGCGATGTTGCGCACCATCGAAATTCTCAAAGACAAGGATCGCGTTGAATACAGCCAGGCCCGGTTGGAAGAGCGTCCGCCGAGGGTCTATCACGGAATTTTGTCTTCCCACCCGGATAACGATACGCGCTATGCCGAGGCGATTACTGAATCGAATAAGTTAGTCGTCGACGGTGACGAGTTCGTTGGCGCCGATGAGTTTCTGGAGAAACTCAATGGTCTGACCGTTGGGCCGACGCGCAAGACAGGGATTATCCGCAAGAACCGATTTTATCATCCCAAGCTCGGGATCAAACTGTCTTTTCCACTGGACTGGCGCATTGAGTACACCTCGCAGGGCGTTCAGGCGCTTTCAACGGTGGGTGACGCAGTCTTTGCTATCGGCACGGAACGTATTCGTGACGGGCTAGTCGGTAAGGAGTTTCTCGAAAAACAGCTGGGTTTGAGTATGCGGGAGGGTCGCGAAGTGACAATTTCCCGCTTGCCTGGATATTTGGGAATCGCTGAGCGTGCCGATTCACCCTTTGGCTCGCGTCCCGTGCGGATTGCCGTGTTGTTTGATATGCGCCGCCGACTGGCGTATGTCATGACCGGTTCTGGTCAGTACGACCTGGCAAAAGTTGCCGATGATAAAGCGTTCATTGGTACAATTTTCAGTTTTGATTTAATGGATCGTGAAGACCGGCAGAAGATCCGCGACCCCAAGTTACAGGTGGTTCGGGCTGAAGAGGGCACTACAATGGAGGCCTTGGCAGCAGAATCGCCCATTACTAATTACGCCTTAGATAAGCTGCGGGTCATCAACGGCCTGTACCCCGATGGGCAGCCGGTACCAGGACAGCTTATTAAGGTGATCGATTAGTCATCAACATAACGACTAGGCCGAGGCTGAGGCTAGTGGGCAAATTCAGCCAATCGTTCAAGACTTTTGAGCCACTCAGTGCTGCTGATGCCTTCAATCCTGCCACGAGCGATGACGTGTGTTAGGCCCAGTATGTCTTGATAGGCGGCTAATCTCTCCCGCACATAGGCGGCGCTACCAATTAGCGCCCAGTCATCAATGCTGGCGTTAGGTGTTTGCATGCTGTGCGGGGCCATGGCCTCGACCGCTTGGGTGACCTCGCGCCGGACCGCGGCGCTCTCCGTGATAAAAATAGTGCGCATCACGGGAATCGTGTCGAGCGGCGCAAAGCCCGAAGCCTCAACAAAGCGCTGATGCCGTGCATAGTTCTGTTGCAAGGTATCCAGTGTCTCAATGGGCGATGCTAGATAAGGTAAGCCCAGCGTGCCTGCCTGCTTTAAGGCTAGCGGCCCGAATGCGGCTATCCAGATGGGCGGGTGCGGCTGCTGTACGGGCAGCGGCGCAAGTCTTATGGGCGGCTCGGCACCCATCAAAATGGGCTCTCCCTGCCACGCGCGGCGCATGATGTCGAGATGACGCTCGAACAGCTGACGCTTCTGCTTAGCGGGCACCGCGAAGGCGTCAAACATGGCCGGGTTAGTGCCCCGACCCACACCAAGAATGAGTCTGCCGCCGGATAGGCGGTCTACCACGGCAACTTCCTCTGCCGCCTGCAACGGATTGCGGATTGGCAGAAGATAGGAAGTTGTGCCTAACAGCATGTACTGAGTACTGGCAGCTACGGCTGCCAGTAGCGTCAGCGGCGAGGGTATAGCGCGGGCATCGCCAAAGTGATTTTCGGGCAACCAAAATGAGTGAAAGCCCAGTGATTCTGCAATCTTTGCTTGCGCGACGAGTTCACTGGCATGACCAGTCTGACTGAATGACCAAGGTGTGACCGCTATTTTTAAGGGACGAGGCATGGGTTAAGCAAACCACATTCTCATTGGTTTGCATACTGTGGCAGAATGGTGATCTATTTTTTGGCCATCATTCTTTCAGTACATATTGTTTTGGCACTACACCGACACTATTTTTTGCATTAGGAGCAGTTATTGATGATGAATCCCAATACCCCCGTGATTATTGGCGTAGCACAAGTTGAACAGCGTCTGACAGATCCGTTGGAGGGCCAGCAGCCCATCGATATGATGGTCGACGCTGTGCGCAAGGCGGCCCTCGACACGGGGAATGAAGACCTGCTGGGGGGCGTTGAATCAGTTCGGGTGATCCGCGGTGTGTGGCGCTATACACAGCCAGCGGGTTACGTTGCTGAAAAAATCGGTGTGCCTGAGGCGGAAACTGTCGGCTCATGCTACGGCGGTAATATGGTGCAGACGGTGGTCAATCAGTCAGCTCTGGATATTCTCAAGGGCGACAAGTCATTAATCGTTATTACGGGGGCTGAAAATGGTAACAGTCAGGCAAAGGCGCGCAAGGCGGGTGTAGAACTGCCCGTTACAGAAACATCGGGTGCTTATTCGAGGATAATCGGTGAGGAGGCGCCTATGTCAGCCGAGGCTGAGCTGGCGCGGGGTATTCGCATGCCTATCCAGCTGTATCCCATGTTTGAAAATGCCCTGCGGCATCATAGTGGTGCAGCGCTGGATACCCACCTGAAAACGATATCCGAGTTATGGGCCGGCTTCAGTCGAGTGGCAGCCGGTAATCCGCATGCTTGGATAAAGGCGCCCGTCGATGCGGAGACGATACGCACACCATCGCCGTCGAACCGAATGATTAGCTATCCTTATCCAAAGCTTATGAATTCCAATAATGCCGTCGACATGGGCGCTGCGCTGATTATGTGTTCGGTGGCGAAGGCCCGTGAGCTCAACATTGATGAGAGCCAATGGGTTTACCCGTGGGCGGGCACAGACGCCCATGATTCTTACTTCGTGTCTAATCGCGACAACCTTTATTCGTCGCCGGCTATCCGTATCGCGGGTAAGCGTTTGCTGGAACTTGTCAGTATGCAGGTCAGCGACATTGATCTTCTGGATGTTTATAGCTGCTTTCCGTCTGCCGTGCAGGTTGCAGTCAATGAGCTAGGGCTGGATACGAGCAAGCCTCTAACAGTGACGGGTGGCCTGACCTTTGGCGGAGGGCCATTAAATAACTATGTCATGCACAGTATCGCCCGGATGGTCGAATTACTGCGTGCGGCGCCAGGTAAGAAAGGCATGATAACCGCTAATGGCGGCTACCTGACCAAACACGCCTTTGGCATGTATTCAACGACGCCGCCAACGATAGACTTCCAGCACGAGGATTTACAAGCGGCTGTGGATGCGACACCGAGGCGAGACTGTCTGGCAGACTATAGCGGCCCTGTTACTATTGAGTCGTATGCTGTGATGTACGGCGCCAATGGTCCAGTTACTGGCAATATCGCGGGCTTGACCCAAGCCGGTGAGCGCGTCTGGGCCAATACCGAAGACCAGGCGTTGATTGACGATATGACTCGCCGTGAATTCTGTGGTCTGGCGGCCGAGGTGAATGCCGCTGGCGTTTTCTCGATAGCGTAGCGCCCAATTAGGACGCTTTCCCATCATGCCAACTATCCGGCATGGCGGGGGGCGATCTGTGTGGCACTGACTCACGTGGTACGCGGCGGTTCGGTGCGCGTGTCATGACTAATCCTTGTGTATCAAAGTAGGCGATCATAACGTTGCAAGTACAAAGTCCTTCTGAAGAAAATCTGAAAAAAGAGTCGCAAGTGCTAGGGTATCCAAAAGTGACGCCTGATATGTCGCTCATCAGAGCTTACTTTGCAGAACGTCAAGGTGTAGTTGCGGCCGAATTACGAAATCCCCACGTCGAAAACCCTGTATCTCAACTCGTGCGAAGTAGCGCTAAAGACTCCGCCGTTTTGTTGCCCATTGTTAACCATGCGAACGGTCCAACCGTCATCGTTACCCGTCGCCACCCGCGCATTCGCTTCGCGGGACATATTTGTTTTCCCGGTGGCCGTGTTGACGCAACCGACAACTCGTTCATCGATACTGCATTGAGGGAAACTCGCGAAGAAATTAACTTGGCGACCTCTAAGATCGAAGTCGTCGGTAGTCTTGGCGACTATTACACGCAGGCGGGCTACAAGATCAGCCCCGTTGTCGGCATTATCGAGCCACCCTTCAGTGTCGAGGCCAACCCCGACGAAGTCTCCGAGATTCATGAAATATCTTTAGCGCGCGTTCTCGACGCCAGCAGTTATGCCCTGACTTGGCATAGGCCTGACCACGGTCACTTCTCTTTCACTGAAGGTGACATTAGTATCTCCGGTCCAACGGTTTCTTTGCTTATTGGTTTGTACGAAGCTTTGCTAAACCCAGAGAAATAACGGGTTACTTTGACTAGAGTTGCGCGGGTAGTAGGCTTCAAAATATTGTTCGGATAGTTGATTGGCAGGGTGCTAATTCAATGCCTTACATCTGCAATGCCACTGCTCGAGTCGAACACGACGCCAGCAATAAGTGAGCAGCATCAGTCGTCGTGCTGACAATCCACTGAACGACAACGTCGAAAGTTCTGAATATGGGCGAGCGCCAAAATCAAACCGCCGCCAGTTGTCACGAAACGTTCACCCACCAGACCAAATACCTCATGGCCAAATAGCGCAGTGAACGTTAAAACCGAAAGACCAACACCGCCCAAGATCATCGTTAAGCGATCCTTGTGCTTGCGACAGCCGATTGTCAGTGCGATTAAACTCGTCGGTAGAATAAACAGTAGCATGATCAAGTGGAAGGTTTGCTCATCAAGCAGAGTGCTACCTTGTATGATCGGCAACACGGTCACTAAAAGTGGTAGCACTAAGCAGTGGACCATGCAGGTGCCAGAAAGAAGCACGGCTAACCCGTCCAGCCAGCGTTCGCGTTGGGTAGTTTGTGTAGGCTTGGTGTTGAGGTGGGTCATAGGCGCGCAGTTTATACCACATTGTGGTTACAATATCTCAACAAAATTCGCTTCATAGCAACACCCGCATTGTCTTTTTTGAGAATTCAGATCTGCCCCTCGACCTTAGGCACCCACATGATATCGGTGTGCACATTAGGCGCTAGGAAGGCTTACGACTGACGCGCGAGCCAACAGCCAGTTTACCGCTAAGGCCTATTGACGGGTTTTAGTTGTGCTAATGGGTACCATCGTCCTCATTCTTGCCTATAATGCTCCGCAACCTTCTTCGGAAATCATTATGGCCATCAGCCCAATATTCAATCAGCTATTCTCGCGCTCGCCTATCGCGCCAATGCAGGCGCATATGAAAGTTGCCTGTCAAGCCGCGACTGAGATCGAAGGATATATGGATGCAGTTATGGCCGGCGATTGGGAACTCGTCGGTAAACTTGGCGCCATTATTAACACACTCGAGAATGAGGCAGATGATCTGAAGCGTGGCATCCGCCTGACATTGCCCCGCAGCCTCTTTATGCCTGTGTCGCGGACAGATCTTTTGGAGCTGCTGCACGCCCAAGATCGCATCCCGAATCTTGCCAAACATATCGTGGGCCTTACCAGCGGTCGGCAAATGGCGATACCTGAAGCGCTTATCCCGGCCATGCGGGAGCTGGTGCAATGGTCTGTCAAACCTTCGGTCATTGCCTTGGAAGCGTTAAATGAACTCGATGAGCTCATTACAACGGGCTTCAGTGGCAAGGAGGTCGACCTAGTATCCGCGATGATTACCCGACTGGGTGAAGTAGAACATAAAGCTGATATCAAAGAGAGCGAGCTCACTCTGCAGCTTTACTCCATTGAGAAAACCCTAGACCCTGTCGATGTCATGTTTTTATATCGAGTGATCGAATGGATCGGCGACCTTGCTGACAAATCACAAACTGTTGGTAACCGTATGCTCTATCTCATTGCGCGATAACGCATCTTCAGACTCTTTTAATGAAAAAGTGACACAGGTATAGCTTCATGGGCGTAATAGAAGATTATGGCAGCACGCTGCTGCTGCTGGCGTTACTATTTGGGTTCTTTATGGCCTGGGGCGTAGGCGCAAACGATGTGGCTAATGCCATGGGAACTTCGGTAGGTTCGAAAGCCATCACCATTAAGCAGGCAATCATGATTGCCATGGTATTCGAGTTCGCCGGCGCTTATCTCGCTGGCGGTGAAGTAACCTCGACGATACGTAAGGGTATTATTGACCCAGAGTTGTTGGCGACTAGCCCGGAATTGTTGGTCTACGGCATGATGGCCTCGTTGTTAGCAGCTGGTACGTGGTTAATGATCGCGTCTATTTATGGATGGCCCGTCTCAACGACGCATAGCATCGTTGGTGCCATTGTTGGTTTTGCATCGGTAGGTATTTCAGTAGATGCCGTGAAGTGGGGTGCGGTAGCCGAGATAGTGTCGAGTTGGGTTATCTCGCCAGTCCTGGCAGGTACTATGGCGTTTGTTATATCGCTGAGTATTCGGCGATTTATTTTCGGTGCTCCGGATGCGTTCGTAGCGGCCAAGCGCTACTTGCCGATATATCTGTTTTTTGTCGGTTATATGATATCAATGGTGACGTTGACCAAAGGGTTGAAACATATCGGCCTAGAGATCAGTTTTGCCGAATCGCTGCTTTACTCAGTGGTGGTAGCAGCCATTATCATGTTGATGGGGTTTGTTGGGCTGAGTCGTATCAAGCGTGTTACTCGGTCAGACCAATTAGATCTTGTTAATGTTGAACGAATATTCGCTGTCATGATGGTGTTTACGGCCTGTTCTATGGCCTTTGCTCACGGGTCTAATGATGTAGCGAACGCGATTGGACCATTAGCCGCAGTCAACGGTATTATCGAAAGTGGTGGCCAAGTCGGGGCCATGTCAGCAACGCCCAGTTGGATACTCCTGCTCGGTGGCGTTGGTATTGTCGCTGGGCTGGCACTGTATGGTTATCGTGTCATCCAGACGATAGGAACCCATATAACCGAATTAACACCCAGCAGTGGCTTTGCAGCAGAACTCGCGGCGGCCAGCACTGTGGTCGTGGCGTCGGGTGCAAGCTTGCCTATTTCTACAACCCACACGTTGGTGGGTGCGGTGTTGGGCGTTGGCCTGGCACGCGGCATAGCAGCACTGAACCTGCGCGTTGTCGGCACGATTTTTGTGTCTTGGTTGGTAACGTTGCCAGCTGGAGCGGGTCTCTCTATCATATTTTTCTTTCTCTTTAAGTCGATCTTCGGGACGGGTTAACGGCAGGCTCCGGCAGGGAGGTTTGCGCCAACCTTGATTCGAGCACTACAACGAAAGGCACGCCATGACGACACAAAAATCTTTTGAAGGTCAGGTCATTATCGTCTCCGGTGCGACGGGCGTGCTGGGTAAGGCGGTTGTTAGCTGGTTTACTCAGCGGGGCGCGCTTGTTGGCGTTCTGGGTAGCAGCGAGGCAAGTCTGAGCAAGGCGTACCCCGAGCCTGCCGAGCAACATTGTTATGTCACTTGTGATCTTACTCAGCGTGATAGCTGTGTTGGCACGCTCCGTTTGATAGAGGCGAAACTGGGCCCTATTGATATTATGTGTAACGCTGCCGGCGGGTTTTTGATGGGCGATGCCGTGCATGAGACGTCTGACGCGACCTGGGACTTTTTGTTTGACCTGAATGCGCGCTCTATACTTAACATGAGTGCCGCGGTGATACCTTCGATGCTCTCTCGGGGTCACGGCAAGGTCGTTAATGTGGCCGCGAAAGCATCCGCAGGTGCAGCTAATATGGGCCCCTACATTGCTTCGAAAGCCGCGGTGATACGCCTCACTGAAAGTATGGCGCTGGAATTGCGTGGTCAAGGGATCAACGTCAATTGCGTGATGCCGGGACTGATAGACACGCCGCGAAATCGTGCGGACATGCCGGACGCAGACTTTAGCCAGTGGGTGACGCCACTACAAATTGCCGACGTGATCGGATTTCTCGTCTCACCACAGGCCATCGCAGTGCATGGCGCGAGTGTTCCTGTTGATGGCTTGAGTTGAGATTAGTTAACGCGTGTTCAGATTATGTGGGCCGGCAGATGAGTGACAAATTATGAGTATTGAAATCAAGCCGTGGGTTCGTCAGGAC
>JBLHVI010000027.1:0-42153 GCA_047630175.1 Candidatus Azotimanducaceae bacterium | reverse complement strand
AGACCGAATGACACAGGCTTTGATTTAGGCTTCAGCTGAGTCTGTGATTCGCTCGAATGGCGTCTGTTTCGCACAGGCAACGGGGGCTTTATTTCCGTCCGCTACGCGCATTGAGATCGTGCCCAGAAGGGGATCGAGCCACGCAGATGTTCAAGGACTGCAGGCATCAGCACACTGCGGACCTCTCACCAGCGCAAAGCACAAATCTACACTCTAAAGATTTTCAAACCAAAAAAAAGCCGGTCAGTGACCGGCTTTTTTATTCAACGCTTGCTAGAGACCAAATTACTCTGCGGCAGTTGCGCTATCAGCGCCGTCTTGATTAGGCATCTCTTTCATCGACAGCTTGATGCGTCCACGATCAACGTCCAGCACGATAACTTCGATGTCCTGACCTTCAGACAGATGATCAGTAACCTTCTCAACTCTCTCATTAGAGATTTGTGAGATATGCAACAAACCGTCCTTACCTGGCAGAATGTTAACAAAAGCACCGAAGTCAGCAATCTTGACAACCTTACCTTTGTAGATCTTGCCAACTTCTGCTTCAGCAGTGATCGCAAGAATTTGAGCAACAGCCGCATCACGAGACTCAGCGCCTTCACCGAAAATAGTGATCGTGCCATCATCATCAATATCAACAGAAGCACCCGTCGTTTCAGTAATGCCACGGATAGTTGCACCGCCCTTACCGATAACGTCACGGATTTTGTCAGACTCAACCTTCATGGTCACCATCGCAGGCGCATTGTCTGATACCGCTTCACGAGACCGGCCAATAACCTTGTTCATCTCAACAAGGATATACAAACGTGCTTCTTTAGCTTGGCTCAAAGCCACTTCCATAATTTCTTCGGTAATACCTTGGATCTTGATATCCATTTGCAGCGCGGTGACACCCGTCTCAGTACCAGCAACTTTAAAGTCCATGTCACCTAGATGATCTTCGTCGCCGAGGATGTCCGTCAAAATCGCAAAACCTTCGTCATCTTTAACAAGACCCATAGCAACACCAGCAACTGGCGCTTTCAGTGGGACGCCAGCATCCATCAACGCCAAGCTGGCACCACAAACACTCGCCATAGAAGATGAACCGTTTGATTCAGTAATCTCAGAAACTACGCGAGTGGTATAAGGCCAGTCTGCCGCTGCGGGCAATACTGCTGCCAAACCACGACGTGCCAAGCGACCATGACCAATTTCACGACGCTTTGGGCCGCCAGAAAAACCTGTCTCGCCAACACTGTAGTGCGGGAAGTTGTAATGCAGCAGGAAGTTATCCCGAAAGCTGCCTTGCAACGCGTCGACGATCGCCGCATCGCGCATAGAACCCAAAGTCGTAGAAACAATAGCTTGCGTTTCGCCACGCGTAAATAACGCGGAACCGTGTGCCTTAGGCAAAATACCAACTTCAACACTAATACCACGTACGGTCTTCGTGTCACGGCCATCAATACGTGGTTCACCGGCGATTATGCGCTGACGCACAATCTTCTTTTCGAGCTTAGCGAATACGCCGGCGACTGCACCAGCGTCTACACCGGCGTCTGCATCAACCAATTCAGCTACTGCCTGCTTACGCATAGCACTGATCTTGTCCTGACGCTCCATCTTGTCGACAGTCTGGTAGGCTTCGCCAACACCGGCTGCAAACTTATCGCTGACGGCAGTTGTTAATGCTTCATTAACAGGTGCTGCCTGCCAATCCCAAGCAGGCTTACCGGCTTCAGCTTGTAATTCTGCAATCGCTGCAATCACGACCTGCATCTCCTGGTGCGCAAACAGCACGCCACCTAACATCTGGTCTTCCGTTAATTCTTTAGCTTCAGACTCAACCATCAATACGGCGTCTTTCGTGCCCGCAACAACCATGTCCAGATCTGAGCCTTTGAGTGCTTCATAACCGGGATTAAGCATGTAACCTGACGCATTAAAACCAACGCGCGCAGCGCCAATAGGGCCGCTGAATGGCATGCCTGACAAAGCCAATGCAGCTGAAGTGCCGATCATCGCGATGATATCGGGATCGACATCTTTCGCGGCTGAGATTACCTGGCAAGTTACCTGCACTTCATTCATGAAGCCCTTTGGAAACAGGGGACGAATCGGGCGGTCAATCAACCGTGACGTCAGCGTTTCTTTCTCTGAGGGTCGGCCTTCGCGCTTGAAGAAACCACCTGGGATTTTACCCGCGGCGTAGGTCTTTTCTTCGTAGTTGACGGTCAGTGGGAAAAAATCTTGATTGGGCTTAGCTTGGGGACGACCGACTACAGCTACTAGTACAGTAGTCTCAGCCATTGTGACAACAACGGCTGCTGTCGCTTGTCGGGCAATTTTGCCCGTTTCTATAACGACATCATGGCCGCCGTATTTAAATTGTTTTCTGATAGGATTCACACGCTTCTCCAATATTCTTATAGCTGTCGTTATTGACCCGAGCACAGATTGTCAGTGCGCGTTGCACTGGTACCTGCCCAGGTCAATCACTAGACAGAGGGGCCAGATCGTTACTTACGTATACCGAGTCGATTAATCAGCACCGCATATCGATCTGTGCTCTTGCTTTTCAAGTAGTTCAAAAGCTTGCGACGCTGGGCCACCATACGCAACAATCCAACGCGTGAGTGGTGGTCATGAATGTGCTCTTTAAAGTGCGACTGCAGCTTTTCAATGTTCGCGGTTAGCAATGCTACCTGCACCTCGGGGGATCCTGAGTCGTTTTCTCCTTGGCCGAAGTCTTTGACAATCTCGGCTTTGTGCTCTGCTGTTAACGCCATGTTACTTTCTCCAATATGCACTTAAGGTCAATACGGATATCCACGCATATTTGCAGATAACCGCTGGTTTTTTATGCTGTCGCCACGAGCCTCCGCGGCGTTACTCTTCCATCTTCCAAAATTTCACCTACGCCCAGAAATTCAATATCCTGATCACTAGTGGCTTCTGAAAAAATTCTTACCCAACCTGAGGTCGGTGCGTGCGCAATTTGCACTGCTTGCCCCTGCTTGAAATATACCGACGTTGTCTCCGGCAGTTCAACGGACGGCCAATCGCTGACCGCTGCCGCCGCGGGTAACAGCATGTCGTCCAATGCTGTCAAACCGACATCGGTTTTAAATGATTCTAACTGTGCCAGCGTCACGGACCGTTCTAAGTCAAACGGACCGGCTGCCAAACGTCGCAAGGCAATCACGTGAGCGCCGCAGCCTAACACTTTCCCCAGGTCCTCGGCTATAGTCCTAATGTAGGTACCCTTGCTGCAGGTCACACGTAACTGTATTTCGTCGTCGCTAAAATCCTCAAGCACTAATTCAAAGATTGTCACCTGCCGTGACTTTCGCTCAATTTCGATACCCTGCCGCGCCAATTTATACAAAGGCTGACCGTTAACTTTAAGCGCGCTAAACATTGAAGGGATCTGATCAATCACACCTCGAAACTGCTCAAGCGCAGTCTCAAGCTCCTCTTCACCAATGACCGGCACCGGTGTTTCAGAGGTCACCTGCCCGTCGGCATCTCCGCTATCTGTGGTCACGCCGAGCTTAATTCGAGTCCTGTATTGTTTATCCGCGTCTAACAAATACTGCGAAAACTTCGTTGCCTCACCAAAACACAGCGGCAATACGCCGGTCGCTAGTGGATCCAGACTACCGGTATGTCCCGCTTTATTGGCATCGAAAAGACGCTTAGCTGCCTGTAATGCAGCGTTGGATGTCATGCCCGCGGGCTTATCCAGCAGTAGAACACCATCTATCTTTCGTCCACGATTACGGCGTCCGCCCTGAGTAGAAGGTCTAGCCACGATCGGGACCTGCATCGGTAGGATCAGCAGCGTCCACCGTATCATCCACAGGCAAACTCGCATCACGCGCTCTCGCCGCATGAATAGCCTGATCCATACGTGCACCGTTCTCGATGGTGACATCGAAGTGAAAACGTAATCGGGGCGTGATGCGGGTCGACAAGGATTTCGCTAACAGTGAGCGTAAAAAACCAGCAGCACTATTCAGAACTTCTTCGCTCTCAACCCTGTTGGTCGGTGACATATCAGTGCTGATCAGTGTGAAATACACATCAGCATACGCCAAGTCGCGACTGACTTTGACGTCGCTAATGGTCACCATGCCGATTCTTGGATCCTTGATTTCTCGCTGGATTAGCGTCGCCAGCTCACGCTGGATATGATCTGCGACCCGACGCCCACGACTAAATTCTTTAGGCACTGACGCTGCCCTCTTCTTTCTGTTTAAAGGCTATGGTGCTAAAGACCTTCTCAGTTTGTCTACTCACAGTGATTCCATTAAGCATGAAAGTTCTACAGTTCCCGTGCGACTTCGCGGGTGTCGAATACTTCAACTTGGTCACCCACTTTAACATCATTGTAATTTTTCACACCGATACCACATTCAGTACCCCGCTTAACTTGGGCAACTTCTTCTTTGTAGTGTCGCAGTGACTCAAGCTCGCCTTCGTAAATAACGACGTTTTCACGTAACACACGGATGCGCTTGGCACGAAACACGGTGCCTTCGATCACCATACAGCCAGCAATGCGGCCGAATTTCTTCGAATCGAAAACATCTTTAACTTCGGCAATACCGACAATGTCTTCACGGACTTCTGGTGACAACATACCTGACAGAGCCGCTTTCACATCATCAACTAGATCATAAATAACTTTGTAATAACGTAGATCCAGGCCTTCAGCTTCTACCAGACGCCGCGCGGAGTTGTCCGCCCGAACGTTGAAACCGAATATAACGGCACCAGAGGTCATCGCGTAATTCACGTCTGACTCGGTAATACCACCGACGCCGGAATACACGACATTGACCTTCACTTCATCATTGCCTAAATCGTTCAGAGCGGTGACGATCGCCTCCAGAGAGCCGCGAACATCTGCTTTGACAACAACGTTCAAATAATTGACCGCGTTCGCCTCGAAGCTCGCCAATAGGTTATCCAGTGTCGTTGCCGGTGTTGCCAGACGCTCTTCTTTAGCCCGAGTCAAACGAAACTCAGCAACTTCTCGTGCAGTACGCTCGTCATTCGCTACTTGGAATGTATCGCCTGCTGCTGGCGTACCATTTAACCCTAATACAGCAACCGGCGTCGCTGGCCCGGCCGTCTTTACAGACTTGCCGTTCTCATCAATCAGGGCGCGTACTCGGCCAAAATATTCACCGGCCACAATAATATCGCCTTGGTTCAACGTACCGTTTTGGACCAACAACGTCGCCACAGGGCCACGGCCTTTGTCGAGTTCCGACTCAATAATAATGCCTCGTGCAGGGCCTTCGAAGACGGCTTGCAATTCCAACAATTCAGCTTGCAGCAGAACAGCTTCGAGCAGACTTTCAACGCCCGTGCCTGCCAGCGCAGAGACTTCGATAAACTGCGTATCGCCACCATAGTTATCGGGAATAACGCCCTTCGCGACTAACTCGTTCTTCACGCGGTCGGGCTCGGCGCCCTCTTTATCCATCTTGTTAATCGCCACTACAATCGGTGCGTTCGCCGCTTTGGCGTGCTTAATCGCCTCTTCTGTTTGTGGCATCACGCCGTCATCTGCTGCGACAACAAGAATGACAATGTCTGTGGCGTTAGCGCCACGAGCCCGCATGGCACTAAAAGCGGCGTGACCTGGGGTGTCGATGAAACAAATTTCGCCCTGATCGGTAGACACGCGATAAGCGCCAATGTGCTGAGTAATGCCTCCGGCTTCGCCCTTGGCAACACGTGACTTGCGGATGTAGTCCAGCAGTGATGTCTTGCCGTGATCAACGTGTCCCATAACAGTGACAACTGGCGCGCGGGGCTTCAGGTCACCCTCAAACGCCATCTCTTGATCTAGGTTTTGCTCGATCTCGTTATCCGCAACGGTTCTCACCGCATGCCCCATTTCTTCCGCAACCATCAGCGCTGTTTCTTGATCGATGGACTGATTGATCGTCGCCATGACGCCAAGTCCCATCAGGGCCTTAATCACTTGGTTAGCTTTAACCGACATCTTCTGTGCCAGCTGCGCGACCGTAATCGTTTCGCCTATTTCCACTTCGCGTTTTATCTCTTCAGTCGGCGCCTTAAACTGGTGCCGGGGTCCCGCGGGCTTGGTTTTTGTCCGCTTGCTTCTTGCCGCAGACAAACCCAGTGTCGCTGTTTCTTTCAGCTCATCTGTGCCACCAGCAACAATCAACTCGTCAACTTCGTCTTCCTGTATCGCCTCAACGCGGCGCTTACGGTTGCCCGTACGCGAACGTTTTTCCTTAGAATCCGGATCGTCAAGGTCACTACGGTCGCGCTTGTCTTTACGCGCACTAACCCGTTGCTCTTCGAGCTCTTTCTCTGTGGCGGGCCGGCCTTCGGTCTTGGCGGCTTCGCGCGCAGCTTCCTGCTGTTTAACCGCTTCTTCTCGCGCTTTTTGCTCGGCTAGCTCAGTGACCACGGCTTGAGCTTCATCTCGTCTACGGTCTGCATCTGCTTCTGCTTCTGCTTGCGCGGCGCGGCGCATAGCCTTAGCAGCAGCCAGTGGGTCAGGCACTTCGACCATCTCAGGGACAGCCACAATTTCTGGCGCGACAACCGTATCTGCGATGGTGTCAGCGACAGGTTCTAGTTTTGCTGGTACAGCAGCATCTGCTACTTCTAAAGGAGTGGACTCATCGGCATCAGCGTCTGCGCGGCGAACGTAGGTGCGTTTTTTGCGCACTTCAACATTAACCGTTCGACCCCGGCCTGCAGAGCCAGATGTTTTCAGTGTACTGAGCGTCCGACGCTTCAAGGTAATCTTATTAGTCGTCACCTCTTCAGGTTCGCCATGGGCTTTTTTCATATGTGCCAGCAGCGTCTGCTTTTCTTCCTCACCGACCGAGTCGTCAGCAGTTTTCTGAGGCAGTCCAGCTTCTTGCATTTGCTGCAATAACCGATCAACCGGCGTGTCAACGGATTCAGCCAGCTGCGATACAGTTACATCTGCCATCTACAATATCCCCATAATATTTAAGCCGGACAATGACACGGCTTACTGTGTCTCAGATCCGCTGTGGTATTGCGGATCTATCACTGAATGTACTTTCGTCAAAGTCGTTCAATACCAGTATCGCTACCAGCGTTGAGCGCACGTTTATTCCTCTGCAAACCACGGTGCGCGAGCTGTCATAATCAGCTCACCCGCCCGTGCCTCTTCCATACCTTCTATTTCTAACAGGTCGTCAACTGCCTGCTCAGCAAGATCTTCCATGGTCACAATACCGGCTCTTGCCAGTACATAAGCCAATCGCTTATCCATGCCTTCCATCTCCAGCAGATCAGCCGCTGGCTCGACACTACCCAATTCTTCTTCGTCGGCCAACGCCATCAGCGTCAGCGCACTCTTTGCACGAGTCCGTAATTCCTCGACGATATCTTCATCAAAACCTTCGATGGCAATCATCTCTTCGATCGGCACATAAGCAATCTCTTCGAGCGTACTAAAACCTTCTTCAACAAGCACAACGGCAACGTCTTCGTCGACATCTAGCTGCTTCATGAAAGTTTCCATCACAGTGCCAGCTTCCTCATCGTGCTTCTCGGCGGCTTGCTCTTCGGTCATGATATTGAGCTCCCAGCCAACCAACTCACTCGCCAGCTTGACGTTCTGACCACCGCGACCGATGGCCTGCGCAAGATTGTCCGCGCTAACAGCAATGTCCATGCTGCGCGTTTCTTCGTCAACAACAATAGACACAACTTCTGCGGGCGACATTGCATTGATCGCCAATTGCGCCACGTTGTCATCCCACAAGACAATATCAATTCGCTCGTTACCCAATTCGCCTGACACTGCTTGAACACGTGACCCACGCATACCGACACAGGCACCGATTGGATCGATACGACCATCGTTAGTCTTGACAGCAATCTTTGCACGGGAACCCGCGTCTCTGGCTGCGCCGAGGATCTCGATAACGCCGTCAGCAATTTCGGGTACTTCGATTTTAAATAGCTCGATCAACATCACCGGTGACGTTCTGGACAATGCCAACTGCGGACCACGCGCCTCGGGTCGAATTTCCTTGAGCAGTGCACGAAGACGATCACCGACACGAAAGGTCTCTCGCGGAATCCAGTCTTCTCGTGGCAACACCGCTTCAGCATTATTGCCTAAGTCGACGATCACCGCATCTCGCGTTACCTTCTTTACCTGACCGTTCACCAATTCGCCGACTCGCGGCAGGTAGGCTTCAACAACTTGCGCTCGTTCAGCTTCGCGAACTTTTTGGACAATAACCTGTTTAGCAGTTTGAGCTGCGATACGACCAAATTCTACCGACTCAACAGGAATTTCGTAATAGTCGCCGACCTGCAAGCTTGCATCTTTTTCTTCTGCGTCGGTGATGTGCAGCAAGGCGCCGGGAAACTCCATCTCGTCGTTGTCGCCAATAACGCGCCAGCGGCGAAAGGTGCTGTACTCACCAGACGTCACATCAATGGAGACGCGTAAATCAACATCGTCTTGCTCGTAGCGTTTTTTAGTCGCAGTAGCTAGCGCGACCTCTAGCGCGTCAATAATGACTTCCTTCGGCACGCCTTTCTCGTTCGACACCGAATCCACAACCAGTAAGATTTCTTTACTCATGACATTGCCTCAATCTGACCACTTTGATGATTCAAAACCATCCTTCTATCAGCCTTACTTAAATTCAGGCACCACATTCGCCTTATCTATCTGCTCGATGGGGAACAACAGTTCTTCGTCACCCATCCGCACTACAACTTCATCACCTTCAATACCACACAGCAAGCCATTGAAGCGGCGCTTGCCATTGAACGGCCGACTCAAGGTCAGCTTCACTCTTGCGCCTTTGAAAGCCTCAAACTGGGCGAGAGAATATAAACGCCGATCGAGCCCAGGAGACGAAACCTCGAGTGTGTAGTTACCCCGTATAGGGTCTTCAACTTCCAATATGCCGCTGATTTGCCGGCTAACCTTGGCGCAATCATCAACTTCTATACCATCAGCCGCATCAATATAAACCTTTAACAAGGTTTGTCGCCCTTGAGGCAGTTGCTCCAGGCCCCATAAGTCGTAGCCAAGCCCCACTACTGCAGGTTCGATCAATGCTTTAAGTTCTTTATTCACAATCGACCCGTTGTTAATAATCGACCCAATTTTGGGTCTACTCGGTGCCTCACGTAATTATTTTAGTCCAAAGACATAATCGAACTACGATTTAACGACCGCTAAAACAAAAAAATGGGCAATCAGCCCATTTCGATAACCGGACATAAGCGCCACTCACATGGCCCCTTATTCCTTTTCGTCGGTCTGTGGGCATAACTACTTTCCAGACTAACGATAATAAAAAGCCCCTAAAAAGGGGCCCGTATATCCTAATTGATGGTAGCGGGGGCAGGATTTGAACCTACGACCTACGGGTTATGAGCCCGTCGAGCTACCAGACTGCTCCACCCCGCATCAACAAGGGGCGAGATTATAGGGGAGACCAACACATCGGTCAACCATAACTCTCTGACATTTCAAAATAGGCGGGTAATTTTTAACAAGGTGGCAATGCGGGGAGTGATTCAATACGTGCGTTGAATGACCAGCCAAGGCGACCGGTCAAGTTTCGAGAAGACAACCTTGCCACCCAATCTCGGGTGTTGTGCTTCCCTAGGTTCTTAAGAATACTCATTAGATACGTATGACAGTGGTGCCGAAGAGAGGACTTGAACCTCCACGAGCGTAAGCTCACTACCCCCTCAAGGTAGCGTGTCTACCAATTTCACCACTTCGGCGTTAACTGTCAACAAACCTAAAAACGCTTAAAACTTTTTCCTAGCTCACCTATCGATCAACGGTCAGCTATATAACCTGAACTACAAACCTGAACTACAAACCTGCGCTATCATCCCTCTGGGATAGGGTCGTTGTCTACCGGCAACTCGTCACCAGCAGGTTCCGACAACATGTCAAGATTAGGCAATTCCGAATCAATAGCATCATCGGTAGAACTCATGCCTGGAATCATTAGTTCAGCTGCGTCATCAACGCGTTGCTCAACAACGGGGATACCAACGGTACGCGCTGACTCTGACTTAGCCTTGGCAAAAAATGCCAAACCAAAGCTAGTCAAAAAGAACACTATCGCAATCGTGGTGGTCGCGCGAGTCAGAAAATTTCCTGCACCGCCACTACCAAAAACAGTCGCTGACGCGCCACTGCCAAAGCCGGAACCCATATCCGCGCCCTTGCCATGCTGGATTAGGACCAGACCGATAATAGCCAGCGCCGCCAACACATGAACCACTAATACAATTGTTTCCAGAACTTGAAGTTCCATCATATACCAAATCCAAATTTAGCCAGTTGTCTGGCATATACGCAGAAAGTCTTCTGCTTTTAAAGATGCCCCGCCGACAAGTGCACCATCAATATTCTCCTGAGCAAACAATTCCGCCGCATTACGCGCGTTGACACTGCCGCCGTAAAGAATCTGAATATTTTCTGCAACATTCAGACTCAAGTTTGCCAGGTACTTTCTTATCTGAACATGCACAACTTCGACCTGTTCAGGTGCTGCGCTCTCACCGGTCCCAATTGCCCAGACTGGCTCGTACGCAATAATACAGTGTTCCAGCGCCTCAACCCCAAGTTGCGCAACCACTGCCTGCAACTGCGACTCAACGATGCAAGCCGTCTCGTCTGCCTGGCGCTGCGCTAGGCTCTCGCCAACACATATTACCGGGACCAGCCCCGCTGCCAAAGCTGCCGCAACTTTAAGTGCCACTTGCTCACTTGTCTCGCCGAACAGGCTACGTCGCTCCGAGTGCCCAACCAGTACGTGGCTACAACCAAACTCTTGAAGCATCGGCATTGATACTTCACCGGTATATGCCCCGCTATCATGCCAATCGCCATTCTGGGCGCCAAGCGTGATATCTAATCGTCCCGCTAGCTGCCGCTGTACTTGTTCTAAAAAGACAAAGGGTGGAAAAATTATTGCCTGACATGGCAAGGGTCCAACGCTAAGTATCTCTCCGACCAGCGACGTAACGCTTGACCGGGTGCCCTGCATTTTCCAGTTACCAGCAACCAGTCGTTGTCTCATAGGCTTCCCCGTTCGCGGCGCCAAATCTTAACGACTTTGTTTTGAAGTTTCAACACGCGGCTACGCTAGTTGCACCTGCTTGAGCGACAATAGCCGCTAATTCCTCTACCAGATGCTCAACCTGCGCCAAATCTTCACCTTCCACCATGACGCGCACCACGGGCTCAGTACCGGAGGGACGCAGCAAAACGCGACCGTGACCACCCAGCGACGCTTCAGCGCTAGCAATGGCTTGCATAACGGTCGCGTCACTGGCGACACTGGCTAAGGCCTTTACATTGATCATACGTTGCGGGTATTTTGCCATTTTTTGCTTGAGCGCGTGAAGACTCTCACCCATCTCAACCATCGCCGCCACAACCTGCAATGCCGCAACGATGCCGTCCCCGGTGCTCGTCAGGTTCATGCACAAAATATGCCCCGACGACTCGCCCCCGATATCCCAGCCACGCGCTTCTAGCTCTGCCAGAACATAGCGGTCACCAACTTTTGCCCGCACAAAAGGAATATCGCGCTGTTTAAAGGCTTGTTCGAGACCAAAGTTGCTCATCAAGGTACCGACAACACCACCCTTGAGCTGGTTTTTTAAATGCAGGTGATCCGCCACAATAAAAAGCAGCTCATCACCATCAACGATCTCACCGCGATGATCAACCATAATCAGCCGATCACCATCACCATCAAGCCCGACGCCAAAGTCAGCACTCACCTCTAACACTTTGGCTTGCAAAGCCTGCGGATGCGTTGAGCCAATTTTTTCATTTATGTTCAAACCGTCCGGAGCAACGCCGATTTCAACAACCTCAGCGCCTAGCTCTCGAAAGACACTGGGCGCAACTTGGTAGGTCGCCCCGTGGGCACAGTCGATCACAACCTTCCGATTACGCAAGTTGCGCTTGGAATTAAAGCAGCTTTTACAAAATTCAATATAGCGCCCGGCCGCGTCGTTAATGCGCAATACCTTGCCTATCCGACTAGACTCCACCATCACCATTTCCTCGCCTAGCTTCGCCTCAATGGCCAGTTCTATAGCGTCGTCTAGCTTCTTGCCTTGACCCGAAAAAAACTTGATGCCGTTATCGAAATAAGGGTTGTGCGAAGCGCTAATAACAATGCCGGCTTGCGCATTAAACGTGCGCGTCAGGTAGGCAATTGCCGGTGTTGGCATGGGGCCAAGCAACATAACATCAATACCTGCTGATGAGAGCCCTGCCTCCAGTGCCGACTCAAACATGTAGCCTGAAATCCGCGTGTCCTTGCCGATTAAAATGCGCCCACGGCCTGCTTCGGCGAAAACACGCCCTGCGGCCCAGCCCAGCTTCAACATGAACTCTGCCGTTATCGGCCATTCGCCCACCTTGCCGCGAATACCGTCAGTTCCGAAATACTGCTTAACTATGGGCGTACTTTCATTCATCGCTGATCATCATTGTTATTGGTCATGATTGTTATTGGTCATGATTGTTATTGGTCATGATTGTTATTGGTCATGATTGCTGATGGTCTCAGGCACTCATCGCTGCCCATGACACTGTCACACACCTCTTATGCGCTCAAATTTTTTCACCCTGAATAGCCCTGACGACTCTCAACGCCTGTACTGTGGGCTCCACATCGTGAACTCGCAATACACTCGCGCCGTTAATGAATGCCATTACCGCGGCGGCCACGCTGCCTTGCAAGCGATCACTGGTGACACTACCAAGGATTTTCCCAATAGTACTCTTTCGCGACAAACCCACCAATAGCGGGCAACCGAGATGACTGAATTCGGCTAATCGATTCACCAGCTGTAGATTATGCTCAACGGTTTTACCGAAGCCAAACCCCGGGTCCAGCATGATACGGGATAAAGGGATTCCTGACGCGAAACATTGGGTAATGCGTTCCGAAAAAAAAGCGCTAATGTCAGTGACCAGATTATCGTAGGCGGGATTTTGCTGCATATTTTCCGGGTCACCCTGCATATGCATTAAACACACAGGCAGGCCTAGTGAGGCCGCCATGGCCAGCGCCCCGTCACGTTGCAATGCCCGCACGTCGTTAATCATATCCACGCCGGCATGCGCAGCCGCACGCATAACGTCAGGACTTGACGTGTCAATAGAAATGGGCACATATGACTCTGCCCGAAGCGCCTCGATTACCGGAATAACTCGGGACAATTCCTCATCAACCGACACTGATGAAGCACCAGGACGCGTTGACTCTCCGCCAACATCAATAATATCTGCACCCTGCTCAATCATTAGTCGAGCTTGGGACAGAGCCGGCGCTAGGCCGAGGTAGCGTCCGCCATCGATAAAAGAATCAGGAGTAACGTTCAAAATCCCCATCACCATGGGGCGCTTTATTTGCAGCATTAAGTATTCACTCCGGCTGGCAATTAATACAGAACGGCATACTGGAAGCTGGATAGGGCGGGCAGTATATCGGCAAAGACGCTGGAATTCTGCCTAATGTCAGCGGATTGAAAGACACGCGCAGCGGTCGAGCCCTGGTGTGCTAAATACAAAACACCCAGAGTAGCAAGGCTTGCCAAAGGCTAAAAAAAGACATAAAAAAAGGCTGGCCATTTAAGCCAACCTTTTTCTAACTACCCTAGCGCCTAATGTTCACCGGCGGCGCCATCCATGTTATCGCCCGGCCCAACTGACGAATCAGTGTCAGCATTACTGCTCGAGGCGTCTGAACCTGAAGGCGGCTTAGTTTTAGGGCCATCCCAGTCTTTCGGTGGGCTTGGCTTTCGACCGTCCATAATCTCATCGATTTGCTTACGATCGATGGTCTCGTAGTCCATTAATGCTTCCGCCATCATGTCGAGCTTATCGCGGTTGTCTACCAGCAGCTTCGTCGCTCGCGCATAGCACTCGTCAACAATAGAACGCACTTCTTGATCTATCATTTTCGCGGTTTCGCCAGAGACTTTTGGCCCACCAGAAAACATATCTTCGTTTTCCTCGTCGTACATCAATGGGCCTAGCTTGTCGGACAAACCCCACTTGGCCACCATCGCTCGTGCCATTTTCGTGGCGCGCTCGATATCATTCGATGCGCCGGTGGTAATACCATCACGACCCAAGGTCAGTTCTTCAGCGATGCGACCGCCGAATAATGAGCAGATTTGGCTCAGGATCATCCGTCGGTTCATGGAATACCGATCTTCCTCTGGCAAGAACATGGTGACACCTAGCGCCCGGCCGCGAGGAATAATCGTAACCTTGTACGTGGGATCATGCTCAGGCACCAACCGACTGACGATGCAATGTCCCGACTCATGATAAGCCGTGTTGAGCTTTTCTTTCTCTGACATGACCATGCTCTTACGTTCAGCACCCATCATGATTTTGTCTTTCGCCTGCTCGAACTCGTCCATGCTGACCGTGCGCTTATTCTGGCGAGCCGCATACAGCGCCGCTTCGTTCACCAGGTTAGCCAAATCGGCACCGGAGAACCCTGGCGTACCACGCGCAATAAGCGATGGCTCAACATCTTCTCCCAGAGGCACTTTACGCATATGTACCTTGAGAATCTGCTCGCGACCACGGATATCGGGCAAGCCGACCACGACTTGCCTGTCAAAACGACCTGGTCGCAACAAGGCTGGGTCGAGCACGTCTGGGCGGTTTGTTGCGGCGATAACAATGATGCCTTCGTTACCCTCAAATCCGTCCATCTCAACCAGCAGTTGGTTTAACGTTTGCTCGCGCTCGTCGTTACCACCGCCCATACCCGTGCCTCGGTTACGGCCTACCGCGTCAATTTCATCGATGAAGATAATGCAAGGTGACTTTTTCTTGGCTTGTTCAAACATATCTCTAACGCGAGATGCACCAACACCAACAAACATTTCAACAAAGTCAGAACCCGATATTGAAAAGAACGGCACCTTAGCCTCGCCGGCTATGGCTTTCGCCAAAAGCGTCTTACCCGTGCCGGGCTGCCCGACCATCAGGATACCGCGAGGAATACGCCCGCCAAGTTTCTGGAATTTAGTGGGGTCGCGCAGAAATTCGACTAGTTCCTTAACATCTTCCTTGGCTTCATCAACGCCCGCAACATCGGCAAAGGTTGTTTTGATCTGGTCTTCACCGAGCAACTTGGCCTTACTTTTACCAAACGTTAAGGGCCCGCCTTTGCCACCCGCACCGCCTTGCATTTGACGCATAAAAAACATGAACACTGCAATAATGACCAGAATAGGGAAACTGGCAACTAATAGCTGAGTCCAAATGCTTTGTGTTTCAGGGCGCTTACCACTGAACTCGACTCGATGATTAACCATCTCATCAATCAGGGCCTTGTCAGTGACTTGAGGCTGAATCGTTTCAAATTGCTGGCCATCATTCATTTCGCCACGAATGACCAAGCCGTCGACCTCAACCTGCCGGACTTGGTCTTGGCTGACGCGCTCAAGGAATTCGGAGTATTCGACTTCCTGCAAATTTTTGCTGACGTTGAAGCTGTTGAATACTGTTAATAGTACCGCTGCAATGATCAGCCACAGTAATAAGTTCTTACCCATATCATTCAAAGGAATGTCCTCTCTAAAAGCTGGTTTCCACAGGCAGACCTTCTACCTTACACCAGATTAATTTATACACCAACTGCCCAAAAAGGCATTTTTTAGCGAAATTTCCGCTTTTTTACTCTATTGCTTTTCTTTTACTTAACGTTATTTCTTACGCAAGAACTACCGCTTTTGATCAAACTTCTGCCCGACGATGTATAATTCACGGGACTTATCCCGAGACGCCTTAGGCTTAAAATTTACCACAGATCTGTATCGCGACTGATACAGCTGGCGAATTTCCTGTATTCCGTGCCCTTCAAAACACTTACAGACTAGTGCGCCGCCGGTCTTGAGTACTTGGTCAGCAAAATCGATCGATAGTTCGACCAAATGCGCCGAGCGGGGCTGATCTATGTTCTTCACTCCACTAAGATTGGGGGCCATATCCGAAATTACAAGGTCAACGGCACGCCCATCCAAAATTGACAGCAAGCTGTCAAACGGTCCAGCCTCTGTAAAATCACCTTGGATAAATGTAACACCCAGCACAGGCTCCATTTCTAGCAGGTCCAGACCAATAATAGTTCCGCTGGCACCGATTTTTTCCGCGACGACCTGACACCAGCCACCAGGCGCCGCGCCCAGATCAACTACAACAGCGCCCGGCTTTAATAAATCAAACCGCTCATTAATTTCCAGCAGCTTGTAGCTGGCCCGAGAACGATAACCCGCTGCCCGCGCACGCTTAACATACTCGTCTTCCTCATGGTCCCGTAGCCACTGATGGCTGGATTTAGATTTTTTCATATTAACTTCTTCTATGCGCCTTGCAGCGCCAGTATCGCATTGTGGCGCCGACTCGGGTATACTTCGACGCCCCAAATTAAACGCCCCCGACGAACGCCACCCTATGATCACTCAAAAAGACAAAAAGCGTTATCGCGCTATAGGCCATCATCTTAAACCCGTGGTGACCGTTGCAGGAAATGGTCTCAATGAAAATGTTAACATTGAAATCACTCGCGCCCTTACTGATCATGAATTGATCAAAATCAAGGTACTAGCCGCCGACAGGGAGGAGCGCACCGAACTGATCAAGCAAATCTTGACGACTCAGAAGGCGATCGAGGTCCAGAAAATCGGCCATATCGTCTTAATCTACAAAGCCGCGACCAAACCCAATCCGGCCCTGTCGAACATCCTACGTGCCGCGATAACGTAACGCTGACTGTTTATTCGATCCACCGCTCGCTATAAACATCGGGCCGAGTACTTTCTGTGTGTTGCTTTAGAACTTGTAAATGATCTCCAGCGAATCATCAGTACCCGACTGAGCTTCTAATGATAGCTGCTCGGTGAGTTGATAGCTCAGCAAAAGGCCTCCAATTCTCGAGAAAATTCCATAGTTGTATTCCATATAGACGTTTTTAGACAATCGTTTGCCTGCGACAATTGCCGCACTGTCGGTTGTTTGGCCACCAAGACTCAGCTGATCGAGTCCCAGGGTTGACTGAATTTCTGCTGTGATCGGCACAGCTTTTTTTAGGCCGAATGACAGCGCGGCGTTGGCCAACATCGTGGCCTCTGAACCTGACGATCCTTGCAAGGGCCTGCCGAGCAGCAGGTAGCTCAGGGCTTCAGCCTCGCTCATAGCCGGCGAGGCTACGAGCTTGGATTGGATATTGGTCGCGGCGCCACTCACCATCAACTTGACCACCACATTGCCCGTTGGCCCGTCTATTTCTCGCCGGGCAACGACATCCACCGTGGGATTGGTCAACGAACCGTTGTAAACCAAGCGACCGCGTTCCAGCTGAAACTCTACGCCATAGCGTGAAAAAATCCCGTCTTTAAGACTCAGCGCACCTTCAACGTGCAGTGGCCTGGTCGCGGATTGACGCAGTCGCAAGGCACCCGAGACCTTGGCATCAAGTCCGTACAGCAATATCTGCACCTGATCACCAACGACTAGCGCGACATCCATCTCAAAGGTCTGCCGCTTGACGTTGCTTGCCTTGTCACGCGATAGCACAACATCCTGAGAGCGGCCGCGAGTGCTAGCTTGTAGCGCGCTGTCTTCGACCCGCCCGCTGTCGAGTCGCAAACTGCCCGTCAGTTTCATTTGCTGACCCTCCAAGACCATCGCAAGATCTGGGCTCGCCACCATTTGCAGCGCTGGACTGTTCACCAGCGTAAATTGGTCTCCCTTGAGCGTCGCATTGATCTGCCGTGCGGGTGACAGTACTTTTGCGCCCTTGCCCTCAAGCGCTACGTTACCCGCTCCGGATACAACACTGCCTCGAAACTGAACATCGTTCTCTGTTGGCGCCATAACCTCAAGCGATAGGTCTGAAAACCGCAGATTTAAAGCAGGTATAAAACCTGAAACACCCGGCCCTAAATTCACCTGACCAGTCAAATTCCGCTGTAGCACCGCAGGATTAAGACTCGAATTAGCACTCGAATTATTACTGGCACCGACACGCGCACTAGACTGGCGATAGTCAACGCTCGCTCGAGCCTCACCTTGACCTTCAGCAACAAAGGGTAGCATTGCTGTTATGAGTGCAAGGTCTTGAGAAACTAACGTCGTTGACAACTCCAAGGCATTGGGCTGACGCAGATCGGCAAGGGATAGCCGAGCCGTCAACTGATGCACCGTGCTAGACAGTGCCTGCATGTCCACTACTGCAGCAAACGTGTCGATGCTACCTTGCCCACCCACATCTAGCAGCGCCTGGTCTTCAGCGCTATCAGACCAGCTGAGCCGACTTTGCGGCATGTTATAGACTAATTGTCCGCGCCAAGCATTCAGGTCACCTGCCACATCAAGCTTCGCGTCCAACTGACCCACTAACGTCAACGCCGGCGCTCCCGGCAAATTCGCCAGATCTATAGGCATATGCCTTAGATGAGCGCCGAATTGGAATTCCGCACGTGCAAAATGCCCGCTATCGATACATAACTGACCAGTCGATATCGACTCCCAACAGCTGGGAGCGAGCAGCTTCAGCTGCGGTTTATCTGCATATTCCAGCGCCAAACTCGGCGACCGCCACTTACCCCACGGCAGACTCAACTCACTGTTAAATAGAGTTAGCCTGGCCAGCGACGGCAACTCAGCGAGGCCACCCAGTGGCGCCAAAACCTGGTACTCAACCTGAGAGCTGAATTGTTGCTTGTCTCGTTGCCAGGTAATACTACCTCGCTGCTCATTAAGAGAACCTTGCAGGCCGATCAATAAATTGCCAAGGGGTTGGTCCGCCCAGCGCACTGCCTGCGCAGCGACTTGAACACGATATTCATTGGTCGCTGCCGTGCTCGAAGCAACCTTAACCCGCGTCGTCGTACCCGGCTTAACCGAGATAACAGAAGCCGAAAAATTGCCGACTTGCCCGCCAAATACAGCCAAATCTTTTACGTCGACACTGGCTTCAACCCAAAGATTCTGCCGCCATTGCTTTACGAGCGCCGTCAACGCCAACGTGCCCTGGGTACCCGGCAAAATAGCCCCTAGCGCCTCGCCACTAAATTCAATCCGCAACTCCTCACTCGGCATATCCAACGCTGCCAGCAATTGGTTCTTAGCCAGACTCGCGTCAAACGACACCACCAGATCATCAAGTTGACTGCCGGCCAGATTCAAACTGCCGCCGAGGCGATGCTGGTTAAACTCACCTGTCAGCTTAGGAAACGCCAATGTCAAATGCTGCCGCGCCAGCGCCACTTCCCCAATCGCCGATATCTGACCTTTGACTGCCCCCACACTATAACCCGCAACATGCGTCTCTAAATAGGCATCGACCAGAGAGAGAGGAAAATCAACGATCGTCAGCTCTCCTGCAAACGCTTCGTCCGCCAGCGTATAGATCCCCGCTAGGCCGACACCTCCTTCACCCGTTTCAAGATTTAGGGTAGCGAGTGTTAATTTATCATTAGCGTATGCGGCTTCCACGATTAACGGCAACGCCGGCAGCCAGTTCGAGACCACTTCGGCAGCGCCAGTGACATCATAGTATGAAAAGTCAGTCACCAGCCGAACGTCTACAGAGCCCAACGAGAGGCTTTCAAACCCCGCAATATCGGGGATAAAATTGCTAAGCTCCAGCCGCGGCGACGTCATCAGCATCGTGAGCTTCTGCAGGGACTCAGCCAATTGCAGGTCGGCAATCAGTGTTAGCCCAAACGCTTGTGCGCGACTGTTGATCGCTCGCTGATCACCATAAACCTCGCCACTAAGCTCACCCTGTGGCGCTAGTATTTGGTAGTGGCCTGAGAACGCCCACGGCTGTACCAGCGTGAGGCTACCATCGCCATGCAAGTGATAGTCGGTATAGGTAGCGGCAAAATCAGTCACTTCAAGTGTTTTGTAGACAACAGAACCGGCTAACTGTAGCTTCGTTAGCTGCACTTTATCGTCACCCTGCCAGTAATCGACCTGCTGAATTTCAATCGCCGGAAAATTTATGCGCAGGGGCACGCCAGCAAACTCAGTAGCAGTCCCTGGCGCGGCTGATTGCAGTTCGTGACGGATGATTTGAGCCTCCTCTACGGCAACGTAACTGACCTCTAGTTGGGCTAGTAATAAACGCGCAAAGTTGAGCCGCAGGCGTACATTGCTTAGCTCTATTTGCACGACGGCTGTTTCCACCGACAGTCTTTCGATTTGCATCTCATCCAGCAAACTGCCGCGTAAGCCCGTGACCCTGAGCTGATTCGCTGGCAATTGCGATAATAACCACAGACTACCGCGCTCAGTAGAGAGGCTGAGCCATGTGGCACCAACCAGCAACGCACAGCACCCCAAAACACCATAAACCAGCCAGCGGCGAATCACAGCTCTGGGCCAAGGTTAATATGCAGTCGAAAACCGCCACCGTCGGTGGGCGCAGCAACATCGACCTGAACTGGGCCAATGGGTGAGTACCAGCGCGCGCCAACCCCAACGGATGTCGAAAAGGTCGATGAAAAAGACCCCAGCGTCGCGTTGCCGGCATCAAAAAAAGCCGCCAGCGCCCAGTCTTCGGTAATGCGTTGGTCGAGCTCAAAGCTCGCCTCTAGCAGACGGTTGCCGCCAATCACCACACCATTCTCGTCAATAGGCCCGAGGGATTCAAAATCATACCCCCTGACCTTACTATCGCCGCCGGTAAAATAGCGATTTTCAGGTGCCAGGGCGTCGAAATCATCACTCAGCACTGCCGCGACTTGACCCCGAAAGATCAGTCGGCTGCTTGCTAGCAATGGTACGATAAGCTTGCCGCTAACAAACAAATTCGCAAAGTCAGTATCTGACCCTACGGCTCTGGATGCGCCTGACGCACCTGTCTCAATTCGGTAGCCGAATCGAGGCCGGCGAGTCAAATTGGCAAAAGTGTGACTCAGACTCACTCCGGGCACTAGGTTCGCGGTCTGTTGATCTACCCCACCCACAGTGAAATCATCGGCTACAACCTCTATATAACGCGTCATAATCCAATTTCCACGCAACAACACCAACTGCCGGACACCCAGTTTGGACGTAATAGTATCGCTGGTGTCAGTGTCCGTCTTGTTAACGCCCGCGTAGAAGCTGGTCCAACCACTGGCATATTTAGGGTCAGGCAAACGATAAAAACCACCGACCTCAGACTCCCGCTCACCCAAAGATAGCGTTGACTCAAGCCGGTGACCGCGATTATTGACACGTTTGTTGGTATGACTGACAGAAGCCTTCGCGCCAATATCGGTGGAGAAGCCCAGCCCAAACTGCGTTTCTGTAGGATCGATGGGCGTTAGTGTCACGTTGACGGGTACGACCCGCTCTATATTTTGCTTGCCTTGATGTTCGATATCAGCGTCGACAACGACATCAGCAAAATAATCACTACTCAGCAACGCCTGGTACAACGTTCCGAGACTTACAGCGTTATAAGGGTCGCCAGGCGCGAAAGGCAGGTACCGGTCAAGCAGACTGGCATCGAAGCCAGCACCAATGTAGGTCACGGCGCCGAAACGGTACCGCTCACCAACCGACCACTCAAGGTTGATCTCCGCCGTCAACGCCTCTGGGTCTACCACCACCTCGCGGGCTAAGAATTGCGCATCAAAGAAACCCTGTTCCGCAGCAATTCGTTCCAGCTCGGCCTTGTAACCCTCATAGTGTTGATGGTCGAATCGCTGCCCTAGAGCAATTAAAGCCTGAGATACCTGACGAAAAACGGGCGTTTCAGGAATAACACTGAGGCTTATCTGCCGAACCAGCACGGGGGCGCCTAGGTCAATGTGCACGCTCGCATGCCAGCAGCCTTTGTCGGTCGGTGGCCGCGCAGAGCCGGTTGCGGCCGCCGGCAATGCAGGCGCTGGGAACGACGCCGGAAACGTCAGGTCGCTGTTGATGGCTGGCGAGTAATAACCGAAGGTCTCTAATGCCGCGCGAAGCTCGCGCGTTAACTGCCCATACTGGTATCGCACCACCCAACGATTAAGTCCACAAGGTTGTTGCCAAAGGCTGGCCTGAGGCGATACAAGGTCGGCCATCTCAGTGGTGAGCCCGGTCAACACTAGATCAGCGCTCACAGGCGCAATCATTGCCCAACCTATTAACACAATAAGCAGCGACCTAGACTTCATAGGGTGTGCCAGCTAGTAAGCGCTACCTAAAGGTGTTCCACAGAGAAGATTTCATATTCAATATCACCGTTGGGCGCCTTCACAATGACAACGTCACCAATTCCTTTGCCCACCAGCGCTCGGGCGATAGGCGAATAGACAGAGATTTTAAGCACCTTCAGGTCAGCCTCATCATCACCAACGATTTGGTAAGTGATTTCGGCGTCTGTATCGAGGTTCAGCAGGCGTACCGTTGTACCAAAAACAACCCGCCCAGTCGGCTCAATAGCAGTGACATCAATCACCTGAGCATGGTTGAGTTTACCTTCGATATCGGCAATTCGACCTTCAATAAAACCCTGCTCTTCCTTCGCGTACTGGTATTCGGCATTCTCGCGTAAATCGCCCTGCGCTCTGGCAGTAGCAATCTCCTTGATAATTCTAGGTCGCTCAAACTGCTTGAGATGATCGACCTCGGTTCGCAGCGCTTTCTCGCCACCGGCGGTCATTGGCACCTTGTCCATAGATTTTTCCGATATATATTTTAACAATAATTTTTAACGACAGCTTTTGATGGCAGCTTCTACAAGCAACCATCAAAAGGACGTCTGCTAGAGACTAGTGTCAGCGAGATGCTAGCGCTTGTCCACACCTGGCGTTCGCTTGGCGAGCCGCTTATGCAAATCCTGCAGGCGATATACCGAAATCTCATCGCCATGCCGCACTGCATCGATACACGCTCGGGCACCCGCCATCGTCGTTGAATTGTATACTTTGTGCTGCAACGCCGTCCGACGAATCGCATAAGAATCTGCGATGGCCTGCTTACCTTCCGTAGTGTTAACGATGTAGTTAACTTCGTGGTTCTTGACCATATCTACCACATGAGGACGGCCTTCCTGAACCTTGTTGATCACATCAACTTCCAGCCCAGCCTCCTTGAGTACTTTAGCGGTGCCTCGCGTGGCCACCAGCGTAAAGCCAATCTCCAGCAAATCAATGGCAATGGGCACAACCTCTGCCTTGTCAACATCCCGCACACTCAAAAAGGCGCGACCTGTAGATGGAATACGATCGCCAGAACCCGTCTGGGATTTACGGTAGGCCTCAGCAAACGTTTCGGCTACACCCATCACTTCGCCCGTTGATTTCATCTCTGGACCAAGAATAGGATCAACACCTGGGAACTTACCGAACGGGAACACCGCTTCTTTCACACTAAAATAATCAGGGATAATTTCTTCCGTGAAGCCCTGCTCAACTAGGCTCTTGCCCACCATACAACGTGCAGCCACCTTCGCCAGCGAGGTACCGATACATTTGGACACAAAAGGCACAGTTCTGGATGCCCGTGGATTTACTTCCAGAATATAAATATCGCCGTTTTGAATCGCGAACTGCACGTTCATCAAACCAACAACCCCCAACTCTAGACCCATCTGCACGACCTGCTTGCGCATCTCGTCTAAGGTCTCTTCACTGAGGCTATACGGCGGTAACGAACACGCCGAATCACCAGAATGAACCCCCGCCTGCTCGATATGCTGCATCACCGCGCCAATAACGACCTGCTTGCCATCAGACACAGCGTCCACATCGACCTCAATCGCCAGATCAAGGAACCGGTCGAGTAGCACCGGTGAGCGGTCCGACAACTTCACTGCTTCACGCAGGTAGGTCAACAGCTCTGCCTCATCATAGACAATCTCCATCGCCCGGCCGCCCAACACATAAGAAGGACGTACCACTAGTGGGAAACCAATTTTCCGAGCCGCCAGCAAACCCTCTTCTTCGGTCTTCACCGTTTTATTGGCTGGTTGGCGTAAACCCAATCCATCAATCATCTGCTGAAAGCGTTCACGGTCTTCTGCTCGATCGATTGCATCTGGCGTTGTACCAATAACGGGCACACCCGCTTGCATCAATGCCTCAGCGAGTTTTAATGGCGTCTGGCCACCAAACTGCACAATCACGCCCTTGGGCTTCTCTATATCAACAACAGCGAGCACATCTTCAAGCGTCAGCGGTTCAAAATATAGACGGTCGGCCGTATCAAAATCTGTCGATACAGTTTCCGGATTACAATTTATCATGATGGTCTCGTACCCATCCTCACGCATCGCCAGCACCGCATGAACGCAGCAATAGTCAAACTCAATGCCTTGGCCGATACGATTTGGCCCACCACCTAGCACTAATATCTTGTCGCGGTCGGTAGGATTTGCTTCGCACTCTGACTCGTAAGTCGAGTACATATAAGCGGTCGATGTCGCAAACTCAGCTGCGCAGGTATCCACCCGACGATAAACTGGCTTCACATCCATTGACAGGCGATGAATCCGAAGTGATTGCTCACTGACGCCAAGCACAGCAGCCAATCTGGCGTCGCCGAAGCCTCGCTGCTTGAGATCAAACATCTCGTCCCGGTTAATGGACAACACTTCGCGCCCCTTTAAAGACTGCTCGCGCTGCACCAGGTCTGCGATTTGCGCGAGAAACCAGGGATCGATGCCGGTCAGCTCAAACAATTCTTCCATACTAAAGCCAAGTCTCATGGCGTCTGCTACATAGCGAATACGCTCGGCGCCAGCGACCTGCAACTCTTTGCGCAGGTGGGTTTTCCATTCCCTTGCGCTGTCGTCCATGATCGGTGTGAGGCCGTCGATATCGACCTCTAAACCACGGAGCGCTTTTTGTAGTGACTCCTGAAAGGTGCGACCAATGGCCATAACCTCGCCTACAGACTTCATCTGGGTGGTTAGAAAATTTTCAGCTTGAGGGAATTTTTCAAACGTGAAACGCGGAATCTTAGTAACCACATAGTCCATCGAAGGCTCGAACGAAGCCGGCGTTGCTCCGCCAGTAATTTCATTCGACAATTCGTCGAGGGTGTAACCGATGGCTAACTTGGCGGCAATTCTGGCGATAGGGAAACCAGTCGCCTTGGACGCCAGGGCAGATGAGCGAGAAACTCGCGGATTCATCTCGATAATGACCATACGTCCCGTTTCAGGATCTATGCCGAACTGCACATTAGAGCCGCCGGTCTCTACGCCAATGACACGCAATATGGCAATCGCCGCATTCCGCATGATTTGATACTCTTTGTCAGACAGCGTCTGAGCCGGCGCAACAGTGATCGAGTCACCCGTGTGGATACCCATGGGGTCAAAGTTTTCAATGGTGCAGACAATGATGCAGTTATCATTTTTGTCACGTACCACCTCCATTTCATACTCTTTCCAGCCCAGCAGCGATTCGTCAATCAACAACTCACTGGTGGGCGACAGGTCAAGACCGCGCAAACAAATCTCTTCAAAGTCATCATGGTTGTAAGCAACACCGCCACCCGAACCACCCATCGTAAACGATGGTCGTATCACGCAGGGAAAGCCCAGCTTGACCTGAACCCGCTTGGCTTCTTCCAACGAATGAGCAAACGCTGATACTGGCGTGGAGAGACCAATGGACTTCATCGCCGTATCAAATTTCTGACGATCTTCCGCCATATCGATGGCTTCCTTCTTGGCGCCAACCATCTCTACGTTGAAGCGTTCAAGCACACCTTCGCGGTCTAAATCGAGCGCGCAGTTGAGCGCCGTTTGGCCACCCATGGTGGGCAGTAAGACATCAGGGCGTTCGATCTCGATAATCTTCGCCACCACCTGCCAGGTGATAGGCTCGATATAGGTCGCGTCGGCCATGGCGGGGTCCGTCATGATCGTCGCGGGGTTCGAGTTCACCAAAATGACTCGGTAACCCTCTTCGCGAAGCGCCTTGCAGGCTTGTGCTCCTGAATAGTCAAATTCGCACGCTTGGCCGATGACAATAGGCCCAGCGCCAATGATCAGAATACTTTTTATATCGGTTCTTTTAGGCATTGGCGTCGTTGCTGTCCTGGTAGCTTTTCATCAAGTCAATAAAGTGGTCGAACAAGGGCGCGGCGTCATGCGGCCCTGGACTCGCTTCGGGGTGACCCTGGAACCCAAAGGCAGGCGCATCAACAAGCTCGATACCCTGCAGTGACTGGTCAAACAAAGAACGGTGAGTCACCTTAACCCCTGCGGGTAAGTTGGCGTCGTCAATGCAAAAACCATGATTTTGACTAGAAATCAGAACCACATCCGTGCGCAAATCTTGCACTGGATGGTTAGCGCCATGGTGGCCGTGGCCCATTTTGATCGTCTTCATACCACTGGCTAAGCCCAGGAGTTGCAGACCGAGACAGATACCAAACATGGGCACCCCACTCTCAAGCAAGCTGCTAATAGCGGTAATGGCGTAATCGCAAGGCTCAGGATCGCCCGGTCCGTTAGACAGGAATATGCCATCGGGCGCCATGGCCAACACCTCAGCGGCGGGCGTTTTGGCCGGCACGATGGTCAAATCGCAACCGCGGTCTGCGAGCATGCGCAAGATATTACGCTTCACACCAAAGTCGTAAGCCACCACTTTGTATTTAAAATCGGTGCGTTCTGGGTAACCTGTCGCCAAGTCCCAGCTGCCTTGGCGCCAAGTATAGGGCGCCTTGGTTGTAACGACTTGCGCTAAGTCCATCCCACCAAGGCCGCTGAAAGCACGAGCCGCCTCGATGGCCGCTTCAATGTCTGCAGCAGACAAGTCGACACCGGCGATAATGCAGCCTTTCTGCGAGCCTTGTTCGCGGAGTATACGGGTCAACTTGCGCGTATCAATGCCGGCAATAGCGACGACACGGCTGTCGGTTAGATAACCCTGCAGGTCGCCTTGTGAGCGCCAATTGCTAACCGCCAGCGGCAGATCACGAATCACGAGGCCTGCAGCCCAGACCGAATCAGATTCCTCATCTTCGGGGGTGACACCGGTGTTGCCGATATGTGGGTGGGTCAACGTGACGATTTGGCGGGCGTAAGACGGGTCCGTTAGTATCTCTTGGTAACCCGTCATACTTGTATTGAAAACGACCTCACCGACTGACTGACCATCAATGCCAATAGATTGGCCCTCAAATACGGTGCCATTCTCTAGGGCAAGTACTGCTCTGCTGGTCAAGTCTCAGCCTCCAATTTCAAGTTGTCAGGTCAGGCTTACGGCCGAAAAAAAACGAGAAGGAATTGCTTCCATCTCGCCGGTAGTTCGTGACAGCGCGCGGCTAAAATGCTGCGCGTAAAGTGGCAAGAGTTAGCTGTCGGCCGTGCCATGTAATTGGAGCGGCATCTTATGTGAAGACCCGCAAAAATTCCAGACTAATTAAATTTTTCTATCATACTGACGACGTTCGTAAGCCGAGCACGTCCTGCATATCAAACAAGCCCACAGGCTGCGCTACTAACCACTTCGCAGCGCGAACAGCGCCCTCGGCAAAGTTCAAGCGACTGTGAGCACGATGTGTTATCTCTAAACGTTCACCCGCGCCAGCAAAAATCACCGTATGCTCGCCGACAATATCGCCGCCGCGAATGGTGCTAAACCCAATAGTCTGACGATCTCGCTCTGTTCCAACGCCTTCTCGGCCATAAAGCGCAACGTCACTGAGATTACGCCCTAACGACTGAGCAACGACCTCGCCCATTTTCAACGCTGTACCAGACGGGGCATCGACCTTGTGACGGTGGTGCGCCTCAATGATTTCGATGTCCACATCATCACCAAAAATACCCGCGGCCACCTCCAATAATTTGAACGTTGCATTTACGCCAACGCTATAATTTGGTGCCGCCACTAGGGCAACGCGACTCGACAATACCCGCAGTTGCGCTTGCTCGGATTCGCTGAGACCCGTCGTGCCAATCACCACGCGCCGACCGTGCTTGGCGCAGAGATCACAGTTCTGCAGGGTCGCGGTGGGAACCGTAAAGTCAATCAAGACATCAAACTCGTTGATCACTTGCGCAAGCGAATCAACAACGAGCACACCGAGGTGACCCGCGCCGGCCAGCTCGCCCGCGTCCATGCCTACCGCCCCAGCACCCGGCCGCTCAATTGCGGCGGTCAATTGCACCTCAGGTGTCTCGGCAATCAGCTGCACCAAGGTCTTGCCCATTCTCCCGGCAGCGCCGGTCACGGCTAACCTGATCATGGCGCCTCCTGGTGTCTAGGTTGCACTGAGCATTGGCGAATCACCATGTGCATCAGGTCAACGAATCAATAAATTGTTTGACGCCTTCAAACCAAGAAGAGCGCTTGGGAGATTGCTTGGCATGGGACTCGCCGTCAAATTCACGTAGCATTTCTTTTTGTTTCTTGCTGAGTTTGACCGGCGTTTCCACCGCAACACGGCAATACAGATCGCCAACACCACCACCCCGTACCTGCGTGACATTCACGCCCTTGCCACGCAAACGAAACAGCTTGCCTGTCTGGGTTTCTTCGGGAATTTTCAGATTCACCCGACCATCCAGTGTCGGCACTTCCAAGTCACCGCCGAGGGCTGCATCAACAAAGCTGATGGGGACCTCGCAATACAAGTTTTCACCTTCGCGGGTAAAAATAGGATGATCGCGAACACTGATCTGCACATACAAATCACCTGCCGGCCCACCATTGGCACCTGCCTCACCCTGACCACTGAGGCGAATTCTGTCGCCTGTGTCTACACCAGGAGGGACTTTCACCGACAGGGTTTTTTGTTCTTCGAGGCGGCCATGACCCCGACACTTTTGACATGGGTCCGTGATCATCTTACCGGTACCACGACAACGCGGACAGGCTTGCTGAATAGAGAAAAAGCCCTGCCTGGCTGTCACCTGACCCATACCCGCACATTGCACACATTGTGTCGGCGAAGAGCCTTTCTTGGCACCAGAGCCATGACATTCATGGCACCCGACCAACGTTGGGATTTTGATTTTGGGGTTGGTACCACGTACAGCCTCTTCCAGATCAAGGTCTAGCACATACTTCAAGTCAGAGCCACGCTGCACCTGACCACGGCCGCCTCCGCGGCCACCGCTGAATATGTCGCCGAATACATCTTCGAAGATTGAACCAAAGTTGCCATTGCCACCGCCGAAACCACCACCACCCTGGCCTTCTAGGCCAGCATGGCCGAACTGGTCAAAGGCATTGCGCTTCTGGGCATCCATTAGCACCTCGGCGGCCTCACTGGCCTCCTTGAACTTACCCTCAGCTGTCGCATCATCAGGATTACGATCCGGGTGATGCTTCATTGCCATACGTCGGTAGGCTTTCTTAATTTCCTGCTCCGAAGCATCACGGGCTACGCCCAATACGTCGTAATAATCTCGCTTAGTCGCCATATTACTTTTCTATTTTTCTGATACGCAAACGCAGAATCCGGGATTTAGCCTGAATTCTGCGTCGTTGTTCATTGCTTTTGTGAAAAGCAAAAAGCCGGCTACATTGCTGACTCTTTGCGCATTATTGCTGCCTGATTACTTCTCGTCGTCTTTGACCTCTTCAAACTCGGCATCAACCGCATCTGGATCAGAGCCACCACCATCAGTAGCCCCCGGAGCACCTGCAGCACCTTCAGCGCCCTTCGTCTGCTCAGCAAACATACGCTGGGCTAGACCGGATGACACTTCGGTCAGGGCTGTGGTCTTGGCTTCGATCTCGGCCTTGTCACCGCCCTTCATGGCAACTTCAAGCTCGATGATCGCGGCTTCGATCGCTGTTTTCTCTTCTTCCGTTGCTTGGTCGCCCGCTTCTTCAAGGGTCTTGCGCGTCGCGTGAATAAGGCCATCAGCCTGGTTGCGCACCGTCACCATTTCTTCAAAACGACGATCGTCGTCAGCATGAGACTCGGCGTCACGTACCATTTGCTCGACTTCATCATCTGACAAACCTGAAGACGCTTTAATGATAATAGACTGCTCTTTACCCGTCGCCTTGTCTTTCGCCGACACACTAAGGATACCGTTAGCATCTAGATCGAAACTCACCTCGATTTGCGGTGTGCCACGTGGCGATGCGGGTATGTCAGACAGATCGAACTGACCCAAAGACTTATTATGAGCAGATTGCTTACGCTCACCCTGCAATACGTGGATAGTCACAGCAGGCTGGTTGTCTTCTGCGGTTGAGAACACCTGACTTTTCTTAGTAGGGATAGTAGTGTTCTTCTCGATCAGGGCACTCATCACGCCACCCATGGTTTCAATACCCAATGACAATGGCGTCACGTCGAGCAGTAATACGTCGGTCACGTCACCAGACAATACTGCTGCCTGAATCGCTGCGCCCATGGCAACTGCCTCATCAGGATTCACGTCTTTACGTGGGTCCTTACCGAAGAACTCTTTAACCGTGCGCTGTACCAGCGGCATTCGCGTCTGGCCACCAACAAGAATGATGTCGTTGATCTCAGACACACCCAAACCGGCATCTTTCAACGCCATACGCAGGGGCTCAATAGTACGGGTGACTAACTCTTCCACCAGAGACTCGAGCTTCGCCTGAGTCACCTTGATAACCAAGTGCTTCGGTCCAGTCGCATCTGCCGTAATGTAAGGCAGGTTCACTTCAGTCTGCTGGCTGCTAGACAATTCAATCTTAGCTTTCTCAGCGGCTTCTTTGAGTCGCTGCAGAGCCAGCGGATCGTTATGCAGATCCATACCTTGCTGCTTCTTAAACTCGTCGGCGAGATAATCGATTAAACGCAGGTCGAAATCTTCACCACCCAAAAATGTGTCACCGTTAGTCGACAGTACTTCGAACTGCTTCTCGCCATCGACGTCAGCAATCTCAATGATTGAGATATCAAAGGTACCACCACCTAAGTCGTAAACCGCAATGGTGGAATCGCCAACTGACTTGTCCATGCCGTACGCCAATGCTGCAGCCGTAGGCTCATTGATGATCCGCTTAACTTCGAGACCCGCGATCCGACCGGCGTCTTTCGTCGCCTGACGCTGAGAATCGTTGAAGTAAGCCGGCACCGTGATAACCGCCTCTGTAACAGCTTCGCCGAGATAATCTTCGGCAGTTTTCTTCATCTTCTTCAGAACCTGCGCAGATATCTGCGGCGGTGCCATCTTCTCACCCTTAACCTCTACCCACGCATCGCCGTTGTCTGCCTTAACAATCTTGTAAGGCACCATTTTGATATCGCGCTGCACAACATCGTCGGCAAACTGCCGGCCAATCAGGCGCTTAACAGCAAACAACGTATTGTGAGGGTTGGTCACCGCTTGGCGCTTGGCAGATTGGCCAACCAACACTTCGTCATCATCGGCATAACCGACAACCGACGGTGTGGTTCGATCGCCTTCGGCGTTCTCAATGATTTTGGCGCTCTTGCCTTCCAACACTGCGACACATGAGTTTGTTGTACCCAGGTCTATGCCGATTATCTTTCCCATTGCTCTTCTCCGATGTCCCGCCTTATGTCTGACAAGTAGTCAACCAGGCCGGTAGTAAATATTAGGTTGCCAGAAAATTACTGACGTTCACTGGGTGCATATATTGGCACCCATGGATATTATTCAAGTGCTGAAATCAGCTTCATGCTTTTTCGTCAATCGATTTTGCTTTGCCCTTGGCTACCATAACCATGGCTGGACGCACCAGACGGCCATTCAGCGAATAGCCTTTCTGAACCACCGCGACGACAGAGTTAGGCTCAACATCAGGATTTTCCACCATAGAAATCGCCTGATGCAGGTTAGGGTCAAACGGTTCGCCATGGGGATCAACCGTCACCACGCCAGCTTTAACAATGACCTCCAGAAACAGGCGTTGGCAAAGCCCCACGCCTTCGATAATGGCCTGAGTCGCGTCATTGTCGGCGCCTGTTTGTTCAGCAGCCTCAACGGCTTTCTCGAGGCTATCAACCACTGGCAGCAAGTTTTGTACAATCTTCTCGACGCCGTACTTTACGGCATGCTCGACTTCGCGCTCGGACCGACGCCGGACATTTTGCATCTCGGCCTCAGCTCGCAATGCGGCATCTCGGAACTTATCAGCTTCTTCACGAGCGCGGATCGTCTCGGCACGCATCTCGTCGAATGACAACGTATCGATCTCTCGGTCTTGCGTTGATTTTGCGTCTTCGGCCTCTGGGACGTCGTCGGTTAGCAGCTCTTGAGTAATGTCATCAAGGGAAGGCTGATCTTCTACGTTCGCCTCATCGGGCTTTTGATCTTCCGTGTTTGTCATGCGGTTTGGCTCCAGACCTGTCATTTTGAAGTTCCACAGATATGGGGATTACCCTTGTTGGATTCAAGGGTATGGGTGCAGATAGACGGGTTATGCAGGCGAACAGCCGAGAGAGCCATGCTTGAGAGCGACGCCAAACGGTACTACGCAGTACTAAACGCGGTACTAAAAAAGATGAGGAAACATCAGTCAGTGGCGCGGGGTGGTCGAATCGAGCACCGCACTGAGCAATCGCGCAGTGGCGTCGACCACCGGAATTACCCGTTGGTACGCCATGCGAACAGGCCCTATAACACCCAGCACGCCTAACAACTGGCCGTCGAGACGGTAGGGCGAAATCACCACACTGCATTCGTCCAGCAACTCATAACCCGACTCTTGGCCAATAAATAACTGCACACCATCGCCCTCAAGACAGCGGTCGAGGAGATGCAGAATATCGCCCTTCAAGGAAAATGCCTTAAACAGATTACGGATGTCCTCCAGCGGCTGGCCTGGCGATATCTCTACTAGGTTTTCCTGACCCGCCATCACGTAGCTACCTGCCTCTTCTTCCTCTTCTTGCTCAAAGGCCTTCTCTGCGACCTCGAGCGTAGTCCGCATCAGACCATCAAGATTCTCACGATCTGACTTCATAGACGTAATCAATTGCTTGCGAATACGCCCCAGCGATCGACCCGTAAATAATTGGTTAATATAATTCGAGGCTTCCTTTAGCTGAATCTCTGTGTACGCCTCATTCGTGTAAATAATGCGGTTTTGCACCTCATGGTCGGCGAGCACCAAAATCACCAGCACACGATTGCCATTCAAACTCAAAAATTCCACGTGCCGCAGGGTCACCTGGTCGCGACGAGGAATGGAGACCAGCCCTGCCATTTGGGTGATATTCGACAAGATACTTGAGGTCGACTGCACCAACTGCCGAGTTGACCAATCTGGGTCTAGCTGACGCTGCATTTGTTCTAGGTCCTGGCTGCCTAGGGGCGCCATGTCGAGCAGACTGTCAACAAAGAATCGGTAACCTTGATCAGTTGGAATACGCCCCGCAGACGTGTGGGGTGACGACACGTAACCCTTATCTTCAAGGTCCGCCATAATATTGCGCACTGTCGCCGAACTCACCGACACCTTGGATTCAGCCGCCAGGGTTTTCGACCCCACCGGCAGGCCATCGGCGATGTAACGCTCGACAAGGCTCTTGAGCACCATCTGGGCTTTTGCGCTGATATGAATGTTGTCGACCATGTACGTGTGACTGCTGAGATGTCAGAAGCCCCAATATAACCGCGCAATCCCGCAGACATCAATACAAGGGCAAAAATTCAGAGTAGAATTTGGCCTTTATTACAGCGCCTGTGTACATTCATGCTTACTCATTTAACGGTTCAAAACTTTGCCCTGGTAGACCAGCTCGAACTGGAATTTGCCGCCGGCATGACCGTGGTTACCGGCGAGACCGGTGCTGGCAAATCAATTATTCTCGACGCCCTTGGCCTGACCCTTGGCGATCGCGCCGACACGGGGCTGATTGCCAATGCTGCGCAAAGGGCCGAAATACACGCTACTTTTGATATTACTGACAATCCAGCTGCCAGCGAATGGCTAGCGCAACGTGAACTGCCGGGAGATGATGCGGGCGAATGCATACTGCGGCGCTCACTTGGCGCCGATGGCCGTTCTCGCGGGTTCATCAACGGCGCGCCCAGCAACGTCGCCGACCTGAAGACCCTCGGCGAAATGCTGCTTGATATCCACTCGCAGCATGAACATCAATCTTTGCTTAAAAAGGACACTCACCGGCGCCTACTTGATGAGTACGGCAATATGCTGCCTGCTGCCCAACAGGTGCAGGTACTGAGCGTCGATTTCCAGCAGACACGCCGCCGTCTCGATACTCTGCGCGCCAGCAATGCCGAGCAAACCGCCCGATTACAACTGCTCGCGTACCAAGCCGAGGAGTTAGAACTGCTGGCCATCGAGCCCAACGAGCACATAGGCCTTGAAGAGGAGCAAAAACGCCTGAGCCATGTCGATGACATCCTGCACAACTGCGCAGCGGCACTAGAGATATGCAGCCTGAATGATGACGCCAACGTGCTAGCGCAACTCGGTCATGCACTGCAGCTGCTGCGCTCGGTAGAGCTAGAAACCCTCGTTCCCGTCACCGAGTTATTCGCCAGCAGCATGATTCAACTTGAAGAGGCCGTCGCCGACCTACAACGCTTTGTCGACGGCGTTGAACCTAACCCGCAGCGACTCACCGATGTCGAGGCGCGCCTCAGCAGCATTTATGAAGTGGCGCGTAAACACCACATCAAACCCAATGAAGTGCCCGGACTGTTAACGCGCATTCAGGCTGAATTGGCCAGCCTAGAAAATATCGATGTGGAAATCGACAGCCTAGACGCAGCAACCCGCGATCTTCAGGCGGCTTATCTAATAAGCGCTGGCAAACTGAGCAAGGCCCGCGAAAAGTCTGCCCGCCAACTCGAAAAACAGGTCAGCGAACAATTAGCCAACCTCGGTATGCGCGGCGCTGTCTTTAAGGTCAGCCTAACGTCCTTGGCTGCCGACACCATTGCACCCGGCGGACTCGAAGATGTGGAATTTTTGATCAGCACCAACCCAGGGCAAAGCCCCAAGGCGCTCAACAAAGTTGCCTCTGGCGGCGAGCTGTCGCGCATTAGCCTGGCCATACAGGTCGTCACCGCGGACACTTCAAAAGTGCCAAGCCTAGTCTTTGATGAGGTCGATGTCGGTATTGGTGGTGCTATCGCCGAGGTGGTCGGTAGCCTGCTGCGACGTCTGGGTAGCAGCGCGCAAATTATCTGCGTGACGCATCTACCTCAGGTAGCGTCCCAAGGTCATCAGCATTATCAAGTCACCAAGTCGAACGACAGCAAGCAAGCCAGAACGCGCATAACAGCGCTTCCTACAGAAGAAAAAATAGAAGAAATCGCGCGGATGTTGGGCGGTGTGGAATTAACCACCCAGTCGCTAGAGCACGCCCGCGCGATGTATAAGGCAGCCCAGACAGCACCTATGAGCGAACAGAGAAAACCAAGTCCAAAAAGCAAAAAAACGAAGTTCTAAGGCGCATTCGCCGAATTTTAGTGACTGATGCTACTTACAAGCGGGGCACAAACCATACAAATTAAGATTATGGTCTGTTAATTCGAAACCGCGCTCGGCGGCAATATTTCGCTGCCGACGCTCAATTTCTTCATCATGAAATTCTTCAACTCGACCACACTTAACGCACACCAGATGATCGTGGTGATCCTCGGATGACAGTTCAAACACCGAGTGACCGCCCTCAAAATGATGACGAATGACCAGCCCCGCATCTTCAAATTGGGTTAACACCCGGTAAACTGTCGCCAGCCCAATTTCTTCGTCGTTTTGAAGCAGGTTTTTGTAAACATCCTCGGCACTGAGGTGGTGAACCAGGGAGTTTTCAAGAATTTCGAGTATTTTGATGCGTGGCAGGGTAATTTTTAGGCCCGCGTCTTTCAGTTCTTTAGATTCTGTAGGCATGGTGAAGAGCGTCGTTGCGGGATAGACTGTAGGTCTAGTATCCGGATTTTATCAATAATTGGAAGAACCACATTGATTACTCGTGTTTTCAGAAGCGCTTTGGCGATCCTAGCCATCAGCAACATTGTCGGCTGTTCAAATTTTTACTTTCCGGGCGTGTATCGCATTACCGTTCAACAAGGCAATGTCATCAGTCAAACCATGATCGACAAACTCAAACCCGGCATGAGCAAGAGCCAAGTGTTATTTGTGCTTGGCAACCCTGTGCTCGACGATCATCTGAATAAGAACCGCTGGGACTACATCTATACCATTCAGTCGGGCAATATTGAACGGGTTGTCCGCGAACTGCACCTGCATTTTATTGAAGAACGACTGAGCCACTTCGAAGGCGATTTCAAACCCACAGAATCCACAGCTGACGCTACGACTTAGCCGAACCCGCAGCGCGTTGCTGAGCGCGCCGCCTGCGCGCCTCTTTCGGCTCAACGAGTAGCGGTCGATAAATCTCCACCCGGTCTTTGTTGCTGAGCACGGTCGACTGGGGTACCAAACGACTATAGATACCTACCTGCAAATCATCCGCATTCAATTCTAGCGCTGCCGCCAAGATCCCTGATTGCTCTATTGCCAGCGCAACGGTCGCGCCCGCAGGCAACTCAAGCGGCACCACATGGGGCATGCTCGGCGATACATAGACCACCGTTACCGTAATGGTGACGTTTGTCACGGTCATGTGGCTAGCATCCATGGAGTACGTCGGCACGGCGACAAAAAGCTTCAACCATTTGGTCAGTCGCGTTTGTAAAGACACGTCCTAGTGTGGCGTTCGCCAGTTGGCTGTTGAACTCAAACCGCAGCTGCATACTCACCTTGCAGCCTTCCTCACCCAATGGCCGCAGCGACCAGCGACCGGCCAACAACGAGAAAGGACCGTCGACTAATTCCAGCGCCATACCGTGGGGCGGTGATAGTTTGTTTCGGGTCGTAAAACTCTGCGACAGGCCCGCCACCGCTAAGTCTAAACGCGCCACCAGCTCATCGCCTGACTGCGCGAGTATGTGAGCGCCCACACACCACGGCAGGAACTGCGGATAGCTCATCACGTCATTGATAATGTCGTACATCTGCTGGGGTGAATGAGGCACCAACGCAGAGCGGTTAACAATACGCATCGGCCCTAGAAAAACGCCAGTAAGAAGACAAAGAAGACTGCCGCTGGTGCAATAAAGCGTGTCACAAAACGCCAGGCTTTGTACACCAGCGGTGATGATGTAGACAGCTGGTCGCGGGTGATTTCCGCATCAAGGGCCCAACCTGCAAACAGCGCAATAAACACACCGCCCAAGGGCAGCAAAATGTTATTCGAGCTGTAATCCATCAGATCAAAAAAAGTCATCTCGTTAATAAAATAAACGTCAGACCAAATATTAAACGAAAACGCACTGCCCAATCCTATAAACCAGGCCGTGCCACCCACGATTAAAGCCGCCGTAACACGGGTCGTTTTGAGCCGCTCGATCAACCAAGCGATGGCGGGTTCTAGCAGCGAGATCGACGATGTGATGGCAGCAAACGTCACTAGTAAAAAGAAAATAGCGCCAAAGAACGCGCCACCAGCCATTTGACCGAACGCTAGGGGCAGCGTGACAAACATCAAGCCCGGGCCCGCACTGCTCTCAAGACCATTAGCGAACACCAGCGGAAAGATCACCAGACCAGACATCAGCGCAACCGACGTGTCCAGCAGCGCAATCGTGGTGGCGGTGCTGATGATAGAGACATCTTTCGGGATGTAAGCGCCATACGCCATGATGGCACCCATACCCAAACTCAAGGTGAAGAAGGCCTGGCCCATGGCAATGAGCACACCATCCCAGGTGAGCTTGTCGACATTGAAGGAAAACAGGAACGACAGCCCATCAACGAAGCGACCCGATGTCACCGCTGAGTAAATGACCAGCACAACCAACAAGGCGAACAACGCCGGCATTAACACCTTCACCGTCGCCTCAAGCCCCGCGCCCACGCCCCGAGCAGCGATGCCAAGGGTCATCAGCATAAAGACCGTGTGCCAGCCCACCACACTCCAAACGTCACTGGTCAAATTATTAAAGGCTGCGCCTGCTTGTGCGGCAGTGGTACCGGTGAAATCCCCAGCACCCATTTGAAAAATATAAGACATAGCCCACCCGGCGATCACCGCGTAGAACGACAGAATCATGAACCCCGCCAGCGCGCCCATCCAGCCGACCGCCTGCCACAGCGGATTCGCGTTGGAATGAGCCGCGAGATCACGCATGGCGTTAATGGGACTCTGTCGACCCGCCCGCCCCAGCAAAATTTCAGCGCTCATAATTGGCACACCGATCAGGAAGATACAGCCCAAGTAAACCAGCACGAAGGCGCCACCGCCATTCTCACCCGCCACATAGGGAAAGCGCCAAATATTGCCTAAACCGACCGCGGAGCCGGCCGCAGCCAGAACGAACATCAACCGGGAGGACCACATGCCATGCACGGACTCTGAGCCTAACGCCATTTCAACACCACTTGTTATTATCTCTCGTGGCATTGTCAGTGATTTAGCAGCCCGCCTCAACAGCTGTCTGTAGTGACAGACGCGGCGACGCACACCGAAGACCAATTGAGCGAATGATTGTGAGTGCGTTTAAGCCAGTGACCAGGCAAGTTAGCGTGGTGCTAGCTAACCTTGAATCGGGCACTGATATTTTGCAGATCAGCCGACAGGCTCATAATACTTTCACTGGTCTTTGCGGCCAGCGCTGCCTCGGTGACTGACTCTGCCGTCGCACTCACAATCGCACTGAGGCTATGACTTATTTCTCGTGCTGCAGCCATCTGTGCTTCCGTCTGCCCGGCAACTTGGCTATTGGCGCTGGAAATCGCATTAATTTCCGTACTGACCTGCTCCATCAACAGCAAGCTCTCCTCCGTATTCTTCACGCACGAGTCGACATGTGTCTGGCTAGCCTTAATCGCCGCTACCGAGAGCTTACTGCCCTGCTGCAGTTGGTCAATCATGCGATCGATTTCTTGGGTCGAGTCCTGCGTACGCTTTGCCAACGTTCGGACCTCATCGGCGACCACCGCGAAACCTCTGCCCTGCTCGCCAGCGCGAGCAGCCTCGATCGCCGCATTCAACGCCAGCAAGTTGGTCTGTTCGGCAATTCCTCGAATCTCGGCAAGCACGCTACCAATGCTGGTGCTGCGGCTGTGCAGGTCATTGATCGTCTCACTGGCCCTATCGATTTGCGACGCCAGCGATCTCATATCCGTTTGGGCCTTGCGGCTGACATCAGCACTTTCCCGGGCATTCACATCCACCCGTGTCGCCGATTCAGAGGCGCCCTTAGCGTTGTGGCCGACTTCATTTACCGATGCCTCAAACTGCACAATGGCGACAGCAATTTCATCTGCGCTTATCTTTTGCGCCTGCACCAACGACTCCATGTGCCGCGTGGTAGTCCCCAAGGCCTGACCATCACGACTCAGCGTTTCACTGGCGATGCGTACGTTGGCCGCTAACTTCGATACAACCTGTGTGTAGTCATCGAAGCGCAACAACAACGGCGAACTGCCCGACGACCTACAGGTCAAATCAAGCTCATCATCCTTGACGATACGCAAAGTCACATCCATGATTTCCGATGCTTGTAAATGTGTTTTCTGCAGACTGATCGACATATACACCAACACACTTGACTCAACGACAATATATGCCAAAGACACCACGATAGCCCACAGCCCGTTCTCCATGTTAGGCAGCAGCCATATCTCAGCACCGCCCGCCTGCAACATATAAAATGAAAGATGGTGGATTGCCGTAACAACAGCAGCCACCACAATAGGCAGCCAATCACGGTAGTACAGCAGAACGGCCAACAGCGCAAAAATACCGAAGTGGATCTCGATCATGCCTTTGGTCTGGTGAATATGTAGTGCCACCAGCACCATTAAGCCCGCCGCCATCGCCACGCGTGACAACGTCGAGCCCGGCATCAAAACCTTAATCGCCGCCAGCACCGCCAGTGCAGGACCGCCGACTAGGATAGCCTCGACCCAAGTACCGTAAAGCGGTGCTAGACACAGCGCGAACAGCACTAGGCAGGCGCTGACCGCCAGCATGATGCCATCGGCATGCATGTAGTGATCTTGTAAACTGTTGTCTTTCATACCACTCGTTCCTTATCTTTTGCTTTTGTCGTCTCGCGCAGCGCGCAACACACCAAGGGCATAAACAACCGACGCCCTCTTAGTTTTTGCAATTGCCCAGTTAAACCCTCGTAATGACCTCGGACAGAATATCTTCGTCCTGACCGGACGATGAGCCCGTTAAATAGGCCTCCCACTACGCCCTCTCGCCTTTCATCTCCAAACCAGCAACTGCTGGGCTTGCCGACGTTTGACCCGCACTCCGCGAGCCATCGGCCTGCGCCTGAAGCGATACAATAGGTGGCGCCTTAACGTGGCTGCAGGGACAATCGGGGTCGACAAGATGTACCAGCGCAACCCAGCGTACGCGCATGCAAACCGCAAACTGTACCCTCGCCTGAGCGGCGCGCGCATTCTGTTGTGCAGCAGTTCGGTGCATCACTTAAGCATAGATACAGTTGGCAATTTCTCCAGCGCTGTACATTCAATAAGGTCGGCTTATAATGGCCGACCCCACACGAGTGCATTATGTCCACGAGCAAAGCCAAGAAATCCCCCGGCAATATATCTGTCAACAAACGCGCCAAGTTTGATTACCAGCTGCACGAGCGTTTTGAAGCAGGTTTGGTATTGACCGGATGGGAAATGAAGTCAATTCGCGCTGGCAAAGTCCAGCTGACGGACACTTATGTGTTTCTCAAAGACGGTGAGGCATTCTTGCTTGCCTGCAACATCACGCCCCTGCAGACCGCATCGACCCATGTGATCGCCGAGCCTATGCGCAGCCGCAAGTTGCTACTGCACAAACGTGAACTCGCTCGCTTGGCTACTGGCTCTCATCAAAAAGGCCAAACCTGCGTCGCCGTTGCCATGTATTGGAAAGGTCACCGGGTGAAGCTTGAAGTTGCCCTGGCAACCGGCAAGAAAGAGCATGATAAGCGTGCCAGCGAGAAAGACAGGGACTGGGCGCGCGATAAATCTCGAATCATGAAAGCCCATAACGGCTAACACACCGCCTGCGTGATCAACCTACATCAATTTACTTGAACATCTGACAGACATCCGCGTCTACAATATTGTAAGATAGCTACCTGGCCACGGCTGGCCAGAGAAAAACATTTGAAGTTTCAACTGGGGGCGATCTGGATTCGACGCCGGTAACGAAACCCAAGGTGCATGCCGAGAGGGTAGTGACTCTCGTAAATCAATCGCTGTAACTTTTATAGTTGCCAACGATGAAAACTACGCATTAGCCGCTTAAATAAAAAAGTTTACTTTTTAATTTAGGCCAAGCTTGACTCGGGGCGGATGTGCCCATGTATTCAAACCGAGTGCGCGTCTCATGGGATCGCTGCAAGGCCCCGCTTATGGCCAATACAGCTAAAACTAAAGTAAGCTCGCCTTTTAATCCCTGTTCGCTGGGCCAGTGAAAGGTTAAACAGTAAACGAACTAAGCATGTAGAGCCGAAGGCAGAGTACTGACGGACGCGGGTTCAATTCCCGCCGCCTCCACCAAACACTGATCCAAAAAGGACCAATCAAGCCCTGAAAGCGCAGCCATTCAAGGCTTGGTTGTCTGTACTTACTTCTGCCACGTGACGTACGCATTTCGCAACGCCCCGCCATAAACTCCCGTCGAATCAGTCTATACCCAACCTTCAATACCCTTGCTAAAAACAGTGCGTATTTTCATTGCGCAGTTAGGCATACAGTTGGGGTTAACAAAAAAGACCTAGTCGACGCGTATCGAAGATCTAGCGAGTGTATCTAGGTAACGGGGAGGGGGGGGGATAGAACCAGCTTACTGCCATCAAACCTTCATGGTTAGGTCGATGTTGGTCGGTTACGATAAATTGGATGTTCGGTCAGGCCGTATAGTTCATGTCGATTAACTAGCCACGGTGAAAACTTGCACCACCATCTACAGGAACGACTCGGCACACGTGTCAGCAAGGCATTCTACAGGGGCGCGGGTGCGCCTACGTGCTGTCGTGGCAGACGTACACCAACCGCGGTCGTTAGCCCTGTCTCTGGCAGGTCAATATGAAAAGTAGTACTAGGCGCCTGCGAATCAAAACAAAATAGACCCTCGTGAGACAAGATAATACTCCGTGAGATGGAGAGCCCCAGGCCCGTACCCTC
>JBLHVI010000026.1:0-42608 GCA_047630175.1 Candidatus Azotimanducaceae bacterium | reverse complement strand
ACCTAAGTCAACTGACCTCGAGCCTCCACACGCATCTCACCGCGATGGGACTGCTGGCCTTCGCCGTCGGTTTATTTATTGTTTTCAATGCCGTGCGTTTTTCCCTGCTCGCGCGTCAAAACACACTCACGACGCTGCGCGAAATGGGCGTGTCGGTCTCACTGTTGGGCGTGGGCATTGCGCTAGAGTCTTTGCTATGGGCATTGCTCGGCAGCGGACTGGGTCTGGTGGGCGGCCATCTACTGGCGCAACAATTATTACCCACTGTCGCCATGACACTGCAAAGCCTCTATGGCGCTAGCGTCGGCTCAAGCATCGGTATCAGCCCGGCGCAGATTTTGCTCGCCCTCACCATGAGCCTGCTAGGCATGATATTGGCGCTGGCCATACCGCTATGGCAACGTGCCGGTCAAGCCGTTCGCCAACAACGCGACAATAGCGCGCGCTGGCAGCAAGACCAACACGCCATCAACGTTTTGGCTATCTGTGGCCTGAGCCTGCTGGCGCTCGGCGCCGTCAGCTACGCCTGGATCAACACCGTTGAGCAAGGATTTGTTGTGCTCGCGCTGGCCCTGTTCGGTGGCGCGCTACTGCTACCCTGGCTCATTTTATTCATCATTCGCGTACTGGTTGATCAACTACCAACACACCGCTGGCTCTTCCGCTGGGCCTTGTCTGACGCCGTCGCGCAACTACCGCATTTACGCATTGCACTGATGGCTTTGCTGTTGACGCTAACGGCTAATATTGGCGTGACGACCCTCGTGGGTTCATTTCGCACTGCGCTAAGTGACTGGCTACAAACCCGCCTGTCTGCGGATGTGTATGTGCAAAGTCGTGCGCTTGATCTGGCCGCCATCGAGGCGGCCGACTGGATAGCGAGCTATCACCCAAGGCTTGGCGCTGACCTGCGCTGGCAGAATCGCCCGGCCAGCATCCGAGGCCTCAAACTGGATGCGCCTGACACGCGACAGCTAGCCCTGGCCGAGCAAACGCTCAATGGCTTTAGCGACTGGCAGCGAAGTGAGGGCTCACCAATGCCCATACTCGCCAATGAGCAAGTGCATTACTTAGCCAACACTCCGCTGAACAGCGTCATCCAATTAGACACGCCCGCCGGACCCAAGGATTTTCGGATCGTCGGTTTCGTGTATGACTATGGCAACACCGATCTACAGTTTTACTTACCCAAACAGCAGCTGTTAGGCCTGTGGCCAGAGGCTCAAATGCTGGGCGTTGGGTTGTGGTTAGAACAGCCCGACAACCTCAAAGACATTGCCGCGCTAATGCAAAGCATCGGCGCAAGTTCTGGCGAATGGGCACTGCAGGCAGACATCAAACGCGTGTCGTTTGCCATATTTGATCGCACCTTCGCCATCACCGCGACCCTTAATGTCTTGACCTTAGTGGTAGCGGGCCTGGCGTTGCTCGCGGCCCTGCTTGCTGTTCATCAGCAGCGCTTGCCTGAATACGCCCACTGGCGCAGCATGGGCACAGCCATTCCGCAGTGGTTGGTGGTTATCGCCGCACCCCTGTTTATGATGCTTGGCGTGACACTGCTCGCCGCCATCCCCATGGGACTTATGCTGTCATGGCTGCTCATCGTCAAACTCAACGTTATCGCTTTTGGCTGGACCATGCCCTTGTTGTGGTCCTGGATACCGGTCGTTGATCTCGGCCTGCTGGCCTTAGTTATTGTCACGCTGACATTACTGACGGCCGCCCTACGCGTCCGGCAAACACTGCCCACAGCCATACGTGAACTCTCTGGGAGCCAAGGATGAAGACGCCAAGGCATCACGCATGGCCACATAGCGTTGTCACAAAGCTGATGCTACTCATCACGTTGGTGTGTGCACCCGCGCTCGCAGAAGATGATGCCTACCAACTGTTACGCGGCGACCCGCAGGGTTATGCCAAGGTTATCGTCGGCAAACCGTTAGTGTTTCCCGCCGATCATCTGCCACATCCTGACTACCGCATTGAATGGTGGTATCTAACCGCTAATTTGACTGACGACAGCGGCGCCCACTACGGCGTGCACTGGACACTGTTTCGTCAGTCTATGACCCCAGAACACGCGTCGAGTGGCTGGGCAAGCAATCAGGTATGGATGGCACACGCAGCGCTGAGCACGCCGGACGGACATGTTTATCAGCAACGTTTTGCACGCGGCGGTATCGGCCAAGCAGGCGTTGATGTGAACGCACAAGGACAATTCGATGCGTGGCTCGACGGTAGCCGCCTCACTGGCACATCCACGTCTAACTCGCCACTACCCGGCCAACTAAACTTCACCGTAGACGATTATCAAGTGACGCTTGATATGACCGCCGACACCCCCTGGGTACTGCAGGGCAAACAGGGCTACAGCCAAAAGTCGAACCTTGGTCAAGCCAGCTACTATTATAGCCAGCCGCATATCAAAATACGCGGCCAGCTTCGTCGTCTTGATAACAGCGATCGCGACAACACGGATGAGAACGCAGATGAGAACACAGTTAAGAACACGGTTAAGAGTGCCGGTACTGCCAGTCAACCCATCATACTCAACGGCCAAGGATGGCTCGACAGAGAATGGAGCTCACAGCCCCTAGCACCGGATCAACCCGGCTGGGACTGGCTATCGGTGCATCTCGACGATGGCCATGCCCTGATGGTGTATCGATTGCGCCAGCGCGATGGCAACGACTGGGTCAGCGGCAGCTGGATCGCGCCAGACGGCAGCGCGACAACGCTGGCGAAAGACGAAATCATCTTTGAACCCATTGCTACGACGTTAATCACCACCGCAGGCAACATTCAACGCCAGCTGCCCCTAAGCTGGCGCGTGTTGTTACCCGCGAAAAACCTAAGCTGGACCGTAACACCCCTATCAAAAGCGCATTGGCTCGATACCGCCTTTCCCTATTGGGAGGGCCCCGTCATGCTCACGGGTTCATCCAAAGGCCAAGGCTTTCTGGAACTCACTGGCTACTAACTTGCGGCCGCGAGCACGATATTTTGCAACGCTGATTCAACCCGTATTTTTCTGCTATGGTAGCGCTATCATTAATGACTAGGCTGCAGCCAATGATTGAGCAAAACCTGCAACGCTGGCACCAACACATGCAGGGCAAACTGCCCGGCGGACTCGACGATCTATTAGATGACGATTGCGTCTTTTACTCGCCCGTGGTTTTCACTCCGCAAAAAGGCAAAGCCTTAACCAAGCTCTACCTTAGCGCCGCGGGGAATACCTTCAGTGACGGCGACAAGGCGCAGGCGCCGGGTCAACAAGCCTCAAAATTTCACTACAGTAAGGAGGTTTTCTCCGGCAACACCATCGTGCTCGAATTTGAAACCGAAATTCAGGGCAAATACATCAACGGCGTAGATATCATCACCTTCAATGATGCCGGCCGCATCACTGAGTTCAAAGTGATGGTGCGGCCCCTGCAGGCCGTGAATATACTCCATGCGCAAATGCGCACCATGTTAGAGCGATTGCAGTCCTAACGCCCCATAACTGCCAGTGGTAGGCGCCGAAAAAGTCAATTACAATGCCGGACCAGTAAATAGTAGTCGGGTTTTTTTGTCGCTATCATCTCGACAAACATGCATCGATAACTGTGCACCGATAACTATGCATCGATAACTATGCATCGATAACTACCTATCGATAACAGCACATCGATAACCACACATGGATAGTGCCACGTCAAAGCCCAGACTATTAACTCGATCAACACGAAGCGCTAACAATTGAAGACGCAACACGAGCAACGAACGGATGGCCCCAGACACTGCTTGGTTTGCCCCAAACGAGCGAAGGATTACGCGCTAAAAGACACTGGCAGCAGGGCGCGGGGGGTTGATTTCTCAAGGAGCGACGCAGCGCAGCGCCAAGTGGGTAGCGGGACACCGCTTTTGGACGCCGGACCCAAGGAGGGATGGCACCAAGCAAGACTTGGTTGCGGCCGCCACACTTACAGATGGCGCTAGCGGATGGAAATGAAGCCACCGTTGCCTGCCGCGAAACAGACACGACTACGAAGCAGCCACAACTCAAACAAAACATAAGCAGCACAACACAAGATCACCGTCGCAATCACCAACAAGCACGTACAACCAACATGCACGCAAGCAGCAGGGATGACTTACCATGGCTACACTGACGATTAACGGTAAAAAGTTTGAAGTAGACGTCGAGGGCGACACCCCCTTGCTCTGGGTCATCAGAGAGCAAGTCGGATTAACCGGCACTAAGTACGGCTGCGGCATCGCCCAGTGCGGCGCCTGCACCGTACATATCGACGGCCAAGCAGTAAGATCCTGCGTCTACCCCGTCAGCGCAGTACAAGCCTCCCAGAACATTACCACGATCGAAGGGCTCGCCGCCGAAGACGATCATCCGGTACAGCAAGCATGGGCCCAACTCGACACCCCACAGTGCGGTTACTGCCAGCCAGGCATGATCATGGCGTCAGCCGCCTTGCTCGCCAACACGCCCAAACCTACTGACCAAGACATCGATAGCCAGATCACTAATATCTGTCGTTGCGGTACCTTCCAGCGAGTTCGTGAAGGCATTCATTTAGCCGCCGAAATCAACACAAAATCCACCGCGGCAAAAGGCTAGGGAGCAACATTATGACTATTGAAAAAGCACGCATCAGCCGTCGTCAATTTGTAATCGGAGCAGCTGCTACAGGCGTAGGCCTGTCGTTAGGCATGGCACTACCCGTCGGCAACAAACTCGCCATGGCAGACCACCACGGCGAACCCGAAGTGAATGCCTGGGTCGTGATCGCCCCCGATGACACCGTGACTATTCGTATCGCCCGGTCTGAGATGGGCCAAGGTACCTTGACCGGTCTGGCGCAACTCGCGGCAGAAGAGCTTGAATGTGACTGGGACAAAGTCACGTGGGAATACCCAACACCTGGCCAGAACCTAGCCCGCGACCGCGTTTGGAAGAGCTTTGGTACCGGCGGCAGCCGCGGCTTGCGCGGCAGTCACCAGTATGTCCGTGAAGGCGGCGCCATGGCGCGCACCCTCCTGGTTGAGGCCGCAGCCAATCAATGGAACGTAAAAGCTGCCGACTGTCAGGCAGCCAACAGCGTGATCACGCACCTGCCCAGCGGCAAGACCCTCACCTTCGGTCAGGTGGCTGATGCAGCAGGCAAGCTAACACCGCCGCTGGAAATCGCACTCAAAGACCCGAAAGACTGGAAGCTCATCGGCCAGCCCGTGAAGCGACTCGACACCCTCGAGAAACTTAACGGCCAGCAAATCTATGGCTCTGATATACAACTACCCGATATGGTCAATGCCGCTATCAAAGCCTGCCCCGTACACGGCGGCAAACTCGCCTCGTTTGATGCCGCCGAGGTCAGCAAGATGCCCGGCGTACTAAAAGTCGTCGCTGTTGAAGACGACGCAGTCGCCGTGATAGCCGACACGTGGTGGCGTGCCAAGACCGCACTCGACAAGCTGCCTATTACTTGGGCCAAAGGCGAAAATGCCAACGTCTCCAGCGCGTCTATTGACGCCATGCTGACCGAAGGTTTAAGTGCCACCAAAGCATTTGTTGGCAATGAACACGGCGATATCAAGGCAGGCTTGAGCAACGCCGCACGGACCTACACAGCAGATTACAGTTATCCATACCAGAATCATGCGACCATGGAGCCCATGAACGCCACTGCCGTATGGACGAAAGACAAGTGCGAAGTTTGGTGCCCGACACAAAATGGCGAGTCAGCGTTGGCCGCCGCGGCCGAAGCAGCCGGCTTACCACAAGAACAATGCGAAGTTTATAAGCTTAGCCTCGGTGGCGGTTTCGGTCGCCGTGGCGCGGCTGACTTTGTCACCCAAGCGGTCAAAATCGCTATGACCATGCCCGGCATACCCGTCAAACTTCTCTGGACCCGCGAGGAAGACATGTTGCATGGCTACTTCCATCCGATCACAAAGGCACGTATGACCGCCGGCATTGACGCTGATGGCAATCTTGACGCCCTGCATGTACGCATATCAGGTCAGTCGATTCTGGCGACTCTGGCCCCTCAGGGCTTAAAAGACGGCATGGACCCTGTTGTATTCCAAGCATTGGCGCCTGAAGGCGACCACAGTTTCTCTTACACCGTACCCAACTTGTTGGTCGATCATGCGATGCGTAACACACACATTACGCCTGGATTCTGGCGTGGCGTGAACGTTAACCAGAACGCAATTTACCTCGAGTGCTTCCTCGATGAGGTGGCCCATGAGACCGGCGCTGATGCGTTAGCCTTCCGTCAGAACCTTATGAAGGATAATCCTCTGGCGCTCGCCGTACTCAACAAGGTTGCCGAGAAAGCCCAGTGGTCAAAGCCCGCAGAAGAAGGCAGATATCGCGGACTGTCTGTCTGTAAAGCGTTTGGCAGCTATGTTGCAGCTTGTGCTGAGGTCTCTGTCGATGACGCCGGCGAACTCACCATGCATCGCATTTTTGCCGCCACAGACCCCGGTTATGCGGTTAACCCCCAACAGATTGAGGCGCAGGTGTTCGGCTCTTTCGTGTATGGCTTATCAGCCATGATGTACGGCGAATGTACGGTTAAAGATGGGCAGATTGAGCAGGAAAACTTCAACACCTATCCGTCCATGAAGATTGCCGATATGCCGTATGTAGACACCACAGTGATGCCCTCTGGCGGTTTCTGGGGTGGTGTTGGCGAGCCAACGATTGCGGTCGCCGCACCCGCCGTGCTGAATGCCATTTTCGCAGCCACCGGTAAACGCGTGCGTAATCTGCCACTGAAGAATCAAGACTTACGCCGGGCATAATGAAAACTATCGCGCCATGGCTATTATTATTGTTTGTTGGTGCGTCTGCCGCTGATGAAATAGCCGCCAGGGCTTCTGCCATGGCGGCCACCTGCAGTGGTTGCCATGGTGGCACCAGTCAGGTGCTGCCAACACTCAATAACATAAAAGCCAGCGTTATGGCGCAACAGCTACTCGCATTCAAGTCGGGCGAACGCAGTGCCACACTGATGAATCGTATTGCCCGGGGCTACACCGACGACGAGTTAATAAGTATCGCTGACATACTAGGAAAACCATGAACAGATCCGTCAACACCCGCCGCCAAGTTCTCAAGGGCATGGGTTTGCTGGCGGCAAGCGGCCTGTTACCCGGTTGTGTAAGCACGGCGGCAACGGGCGCCAGAGTTGTTGTTGTGGGCGGCGGCTTTGCTGGCGTTTCAGCAGCCCGCACGCTCATGCAATTAGACGCAAGTCTTGATGTCACGTTGGTCGAACCTGACCAACGCTACATTGCTTGCCCCTTTAGTAACCTGGTTGTTAGTGGCGAGCGCGGCATTAGCCAGCAGACCTTTGATTATGACGCGACGGTGAAGTCCGGCATTCGACACATTCCTTTAGCAGCCCAAGACCTAGACCCGGTAAAACATCAACTCGTGCTTAGCGACGGCTCAATCCTTACCTATGACAAGTTGATTATGGCGCCCGGCATCAGTATCAACTACGACGCCCTGCCCGGCTATTCAATGGCCGCCAGTCAAACTATGCCCCACGCTTGGCAAGCAGGACCCCAGACAACACTATTGGCAAGCCAACTAGCCGCCATGCGTGACGGCGGCACCGTTGTGATTGCGGCACCCGCCAATCCCTATCGGTGCCCGCCGGGCCCTTACGAACGCGCGAGCCTTATCGCCGCGTATCTGCAAAAGCATAAACCGAAATCAAAACTGTTAATCCTCGACAGCAAGGATTCATTTTCTAAGAAGTCACTCTTTCAGGCAGCCTGGCGATCAGAATTTGGCGACATCATTGAATGGCAGGGGTTGTCTGATGGCGCTCGCCTGGTGCGTGTCGATGCCGACCAGATGACGCTGCATACAGACTTCGATGCGGTACATGCTGACGTCGCGAATATTATCCCACCGCAACGCGCAGCAAAGATCGCCCTTGATACCGGTATCGCTGATCGCAGCGGCTGGTGCCCTATCGAGGCCGCAAGTTTTTCCTCAACGGTCGCCAGCGACGTGCATGTCATTGGCGACGCGGCTATTGCCAACGCCATGCCAAAGTCTGCCTTTGCGGCAAATGCTCAGGCTAAGCTTTGTGCGCTGCAAGTGAGCCGTGCACTACGCGGCGACGCAATGCTAGATAGCAAGCTCATGAATACGTGCTATAGCCTTGTAACACCCAACTATGGTATTTCCGTTGCTGATGTTTACACCCCTGCAGGCAATAGTTGGCTTGCAGTAGCCGGCGCCGGCGGCACAAGCCCAAGTGAGGCAAGCCCTAACGTACGCCAGCGCGAAGCAAACTATGCACGGCACTGGTACGCGACTATCACCCAAGAAGTATTCGGGTGAAAGGGCCATGGGTAACCGCGGTTTTTGGGTTCATGCTGACGTCATGCATGTCGAACAACGCCACAGACAGCCAGCCAGCGTTAACGGCAGTTCCTGGTGATATTGCCCGAGGCCAAGCAGTCTTTAATCATCGCGATAAGGGCCATTGTCTTTTGTGCCACCAACTGACGAGCAACCCGGAAACGTTCCAAGGCAATATTGGACCGCCACTCGACAATATCGGTGATCGTCTAACCGCCGGCCAACTGCGCTATCGCGTTGTCGACAGCAGCCGTCTGTACCCAGCTACGCGCATGCCTGGCTATTTTAAAACCGAAGGGCTCCATCAGGTAGCCGCCGAGTTTGTCGGTCAGCCCGTGCTTAATGCTCAGCAAGTGGAAGACTTGGTGGCTTACCTAAGCGCGCAGCAAGCCCACAACGAAGAGCCCAACTAACCCTATGCAAAGACGCGCATTAATCAGCTATGCTGCCGGCGGCCTACTCATTGGCCTACTACCTTTGCACCTGTCGGCTGCCGCCAAGCTGACGCTGGCAACGGTCTATGGCGACGCTGAATTCAATACGGGCCGGGTGCATCTACAACTGCCCGCCCTGGCAGAGAACGGCAGCTCTGTGCCCCTCACCATCAGCGTCGACAGCCCCATGACTGAGGCTGATCATGTCAGTGAAATTCGCCTGTTTGCAGACAAAAATCCTGTTCCGCAACTCGCCCGTTACCGCTTGTTTGCCGCCAGCGGCAAAGCCAGCATCTCAACCCGTGTTCGCTTGTCAGACTCTCAGGTCATCACCGCCGTCGCACGCATGAACGACAATTCTTTGTGGGTTGCGCGCGGCGAAATAGTGGTGACCTTGGCTGCTTGCATCGAACCCTTGCTGTAGGTATCTCATGGCATTAATCAATACCCGCATATCCGTTCCTCGCCAAGCCCGCGCCAACACGGTTGTCGAAATCAAAACCCTGGTGTCGCACCCCATGGAAAGCGGCTATCGGTACGACTACATGGGCGAGCCGATTCCGCGCAATATCTTGACGCGCTTTACGTGTGAGTATCTTGGCCAACGCGTGCTTGAGGCTGAGTTTGGACCCGGTATTGCCGCCAACCCGTTTATGGCATTTAACCTGTTAGCAACCAGCACCGGCGAGCTGCTATTCACCTGGACCGATCAACACGGCGAGGTCACTACCGAGACGCGCACCCTGCAGGTTGTCGATCCCTGATGTTTACGTATTGGCCGCAGCTACTCGCCATTCTATTGTTGATGGCCAGCGGGCACAGCCGCCTGACAGCTGCCGAGCCGCGCTCGGGTTATGCGTTTCAATCAGCAGATACTCAGGCACTGCAAGACGATGACTTCCAAAATCCCGGTATGTTGTGGGTCGACCAAGGCAGCGATCTGTTTCAAGCAGCGGCGGGTGCTAGCGGCAAGGCGTGCACAAATTGTCATGCCGATATGCAAGGTGTCGCCCGCGCGTTTCCAAAACGCAGTCCAGACACCGGACAACTCATGAGCCTCACTCAGCAGATTCAACACTGTCGCACAACGCATCAGCTCGCTGCGCCTATCAGCTATGAGAGCACACCGGCACTCGCCCTTTCGGCGTACATTGGCTACCAGTCCAGAGGTCTGCCATTCTCGCCTGTACCTTTGAGTTTAACGGCGGAGCTAGCGCGTGGAAAAGCCTACTACTACCAACGCAAGGGTCAACTTAATCTTGGCTGCCAACATTGCCACGAAGACAGCGTCGGCAAAATGTTACGGGGTGACAAAATCAGTCAGGGGCACGGCAACGGCTACCCGATTTATCGTCTTGAGTGGCAATCTGCGGGTTCATTGCATCGCCGCCTGCGGTCTTGCGATATTGGCGTACGCGCCCAGCCGCATCAAATTGGCAGCCAAGCCTACACGGAAGTTGAATTATTTTTGCGCCAGCGCGCTGGCAACCTGCCGCTCGAAGTCCCTGCGGTACGGCGCTAGCGAGCATTCAGCGGCTTTAGTGGTACGTTGGTGGTACGTCGGTGGTACGTTAATCGTAAGTTGGTGGCGCATCAGTGCTCAGCCATGACCTTGGCGATAGCCTCTTCTGATCGCCAAGCCTGGCCCTGAATTCGCCATAAATAGACCGCTGCCGTGACTAAAATCATCAGCACAAAGACGCTCCACGACACTAATGGTGTGAGCTGAAAAACTTTGATCACCAGATACTGGGCCAGCAACATCAGCCAGTGGAGCGTCACAGACATCCACATCATCCAGCGCGTGTCACCCGCGCCGCGCAACACGCCGCCGACGACCAGCAAAACGGCATCCGCCATCGCATAGGTGGCTAGACCCAACATCATCGGCGATGACAGCGCAAGAATGGCGGCGTCTTCACTGCTGCCATTCAGAAAAACCTGCACAAGCGCCACTCGCTGCACCGCAAACAGCGTAGCCAGCAACCCCGAGTAACCAAAGCCCATCATAAAGCCGCAGATAATCACCTGCCGCACCTTCGTCAGATCGCCTTCACCGATATACCGTCCTACTAGGCTAATCAAGGCAACATTCAAACCAATCATGGGTATGAAGGAGACAATATCCCAGTTGAGGACGATAGCGGCCGACGCGGCCTCCACTATCCCATAGGACTGAAACATCAACATAAACAGATTGAACGCTGCTACATTGAGAAACATCTCGATCCCGGAGGGTAAACCGAGACGCACATAGCGATGCATGATGCCCCGATCAAGCACCAAGGATGTCGCCAGAAAAAATCGCTGCCGGTGCTCGGCTGCTAAATAAAATACCAAGAACAGCCCGACACCCAACAAGGTACTTATGATCGTCGCCCAGGCCGCGCCGGCAATCCCCATGCTCGGCAGTCCGCCGACGCCAAAAATAAACATATAGGTCAGCGGTATATTCAATGCGACAGCCATGGTGTCGGCGATCATAACCACGCGGGTTTCACCGATACCCGCAAAGTAGGATCCAAAGCAGGCCTTCACCAGGCTTATCACCGCGCCCCAAATAAGAATGTAATAATACTCTTGCTCTAGCGCCACCATCACAGGCGCATGACCCATAAAGGCAAACAGGTCGCCGACAAAATAACTGATGAATAATAGTATCGGCATAAAACCGACACACAAAATCAGACCCTGCGTGAGTACCCGCGGGCACTTCTCATTTTGCCCCGCGCCAAAATACTGAGCAACCAACGCGTTGCCATAGGAGAGCACGCCAAAAAACAGCGACATGGTGAAAAACGATGCCACGCCACCCCCCAGCGCCGCACCCATATGGGTGGGACTGACCAGCGACATGAAATATCGATCAGTGAAAATCATCAGCGCAAAAGCACCCTGAGAGATCACCATGGGATAGGCGATGGACAGGAGTTGGCGGAATATGTCTTTGTCGATCTTTAAAAATTGGTACACGAACGATAGTCCAACGCTATAAAAAGTTCGACAGTGTACCCCAATCATAGGCGCCAACTGGTAAAACCGTTATTCTATACACCATGAATTTTATCGCCGCCAAGACATCTCAACGCAGCTCACATCAACAGCCGAGTTGCACTATGCTTTTGAATAGGCTTCTGACTGGGCTTCTGACTGCTTTGGCAATCATGCTCTTGACCGGCTGCAGTGGCGGCAGCGCACTGGATAAGCATATAGACGACTACCTAAAACGCCTGAGCAGAAGCCTCGAACAAACGACAATGCTCGCCGAGGATGCCGTGAGTTTGAACCTACCCAGAACCAGGGATCTACAGATTCCACTGGCAGCAGCCAGCCTAAATTTGCTTGAATTTGTCGAGATATCGCAATGCGAACTGCACCGTGTTATCGCTGCTCGCAACAGCAGCCTCGGCAAGTTGGCAGTCCCTAGCCAGGATTTATTGCAACAGCTCGATTTTCTCAAACATGTCGACAGCTGTCTGGCACTCGTCGGCGAAGACAATCCGGAGCTGGCCGAAAAACTGCGTGGCGCCGCCGCTGACAAACAACAGGCATTGCCTATTTATTTATGGCGGGCGACGCTGGGGGGTACAGAATTTCGCACGTTCTGGAGCCGCGACCAAAATGACAGCGACTATCCAAGCAATGCGGATTCGAGAACAGATTTCGCCCTAACGCGACTGAATCAGATTACCCAAGACGTTCTCGATGGCAACTATGACGTTGATGCTAACGAATTCCACGAGGCACTGGCCGTGTTGCGAAATAATGAGGGCGGCGCGCTGCTGCACGGCTGGTCACGCACTCAACTGGGCATGAACAACGCGCGCCAGATTATGACTGATCGCCTCGATCGACAACCCTTGTGCTACCCGAAAATGGTGAATAGCCAAGCACGCATTTTCCGCACGGTGGTGACTGACTATTTTGTCAAGCAGGTGCAACCGATGATCGCGGGGCTGAATCGGCGCTATTACGATATTATGCCTCGCATACGCAAACTTGAAACGCGCCTCAGTGCTGTTGAGCCGGTGGCCTATCGAAACTATCGCAAGCAACGTGACGCGCAGCTAAGCCAAGCCCATGACTCCGTCGCTGAACACATCCGCGCGGCAGCACCACTGCTAGAACAATGTGGTTTTTTGCCGACTGCTGGACCTTAGCGGCGGCGAAGCGCACGCACTTGACCTGTATTTGCCTCGAATATAGTCTGTTTCGCAGCAAGGCGCGGAGGCTTTATTTCCATCCGCTAGCTTGGCGGCCCTCGGCGCTATTCTTGCTTGGTCGAGCGCCGAAAAGCGGTCTGCCGCCACGCAGTCGGCGCCGCGCTGCATCGCTCCTTGAGAAATCAAACCCCCCACGCCCTGCTGCTGGGTTCATTTAGATCGCGCCGAAAATCGGCCAGCGCCAAGCACGCAATCGACGCACTGCAAACCACGCGTCAGCGTAAGCTCAACTCTATTTCACTCAGCTTCACACACATCGCTTAACCCATCGCTTAAACCCATCGCTCAAATATGACATCCAAACGCCATTTCATGAGACTATACGCAACGCATACGCGCTTGCAGTTCACCCTATAAGAGAGACAACCCGCATGGATTTAGGAATCAAAGGCCGTAACGTTTTTATCACAGGTGCCACACGTGGCATTGGACGCGCTATCGCCGACACCTTCGCCGGCGAAGGCTGCAATGTTGCTATCTGTGCACGAAATCAAGACGAGATTGATCAAGCCCTGACGGATCTGACGGCACTCGGCATCAAAGCCGTTGGCAAACGGGTCGATGTCATGGAAGAAGGCGCTTTGAAAGCTTGGGTAGTACAAGCCGGGGAACAACTGGGCGGCCTCGACATTCTCATCTCCAACGTCGGCGCCATGGCACAGGGCGGCGACAAAGAATCGTGGATGAAAAATATGCAGGTCGATATATTCAGCCTTGTCGATATGCTTGAAGCCGGCCGCGACCTCCTCAAAGACGCCGCCAAACGAAACGGCGATGCCGCTGTGGTTGCCGTCGGCTCGGTCTCCAGTAGCGTTGCAGCCAATGTTTCATCTTATGGACCGGTGAAAAGTGCCATGGTGCATTTCATCAAAGGCTTTGCCAAACAAAATGCCGCCAAAAACATTCGCGCCAACGTAGTCTCACCCGGCATGGTATATTTTGACGGCGGCGTCTGGCAGCAAACAGAGGCGGCTAACCCCGAATTTTTCAAAACCATGAAGGCCAGAAACCCGACCGGTCGTATGGCCACACCGCACGAAATCGCCGATGCTGTCGTGTTTCTCGCCAGTCCAAGATCGAGCTTTACCACGGGTATTAATCTTAATGTCGACGGCGCGGTCACTGACCGGGTGAACTTCTAGAGGGCTTAGTAATGGGCCATATTAGTCAGCTGGTGACCCTTGATAATCCCGCCTATATCCATGAAACGGCCTACCTGTATGGCAAGGTCTATCTGGGTCCTGGCAGCTCGGTCTGGCCTTACGTGGTGATGCGCGCCGAAATGCATGAAATACATATCGGCGCCCGCACCAATTTACAGGATTTTGTGATGGTGCATGTCGGTAACAATGCACCGACCATCATTGGTGAGGACTGCTCCATCACCCACCACACTACCCTGCACGGCTGCACCGTGGGTGACCGCTGCCTGATCGGCATCAATGCGACCCTTATGGATGGCTGCCAAATCGGCGACAATTGTATTGTCGCCGGCCATACCATTGTTACCGAAGGCAAGATATTCCCTGCCAACTCGATCATCGCGGGTGTACCGGCCAAGCTCGTCGGCACACGCGACAACAGCGAAGCCAACCTGCTTAATGCTGACTTCTACCATCGCAATGGGCTGAACTACGCACAGGATATCGATCGGCTAACCTAGCTTACCGCCTAATTGCCACCGACCTTCACCAGCCACTAAGCGCTCGTGCTATGCGTGCGAACTTATCCGTGCGAACTTATCCGTGCGAACTACAGCTGAACGTTGAAATACGCTTGGAAACGCTCGTTGTACTCCGCGTCACTTAGATCATCGCCCATCTCAATCCACTGCTCTGCTGATATCTTCGCTCGTCCTGCACAGATGCCGGCGGCATCAACACCGACTGGCCAACGGAACTGGTAGGTTGGTTGGGTAATCGCGGTTAACACAGCATCAGCCACTTGCTGGGGTACTGCGGGTGCCTTGAAGCCTGCCGCATACAGTTTGCCGTTACGACGCATGATCGGCTGATACGGCGATGTTTTGTCATAACGTGTGGAGTCTGCGGAATTATCAAAAATATTCGTCGCAACCACACCGGGCTCTACGCAGTAAACCCGAACCCCAAACCGATAAACCTCATGGGCCAACGCTTCAGTAGCGCCTTCTACGGCATACTTTGATGCTGAGTAGGCAATTTGATTGGGTGTTGCCAGCACGCCCACAATTGACGAGATATTCACAATGTCGCCCTTGCCGTTCTCACGCATGGATGGCAAAACAGCTTGCATACAGGCAATAGTACCAAAGTAGTTGGTTTCGAAAATCTGTCGATGCTCAACCTCTGGCGTCAACTCCAGAGGGGTAGCACCCCCTATGCCGGCATTGTTAACCAGCAACGAGACGTCACCCGTCTGGTGAATGAGTGCAAACGCTGCCGTGACTGACGCACTGTTGGTGACATCCATCTGCACAATTTCAACCGGTAAAGATTCTGCCGCCGCTGCATCAATCAAAGGCTGCGCCTTGGCGGTGTTGCGCATGCCCGCAAAAACACGATAGCCATTGCGCGCTAGATGCAATGTTGTTTCAAACCCTATGCCTGTACTCGTTCCCGTGACTACTGCAATTTTCATCAAAGCCTTCCCTCTGTGAACTAAAACTGTGAACTAAAACTGTGAGCTAACACGGATAATTAAACCCGATCGCTAAAAGTAGAACCCGCGGTCTGCGCCAGCGCTGCGCCGAACAACCTTCGTCGGAGGATATCAGATGCGGGGCCCACAGGACACGTGAGGCAGACGCTGTCATCAAGCTAAAACTAAATAGCAAGGCTTTATCTGTCTGCCCCTAGTCGTGTTACCCTTAATCACTTGTTATTAATCTATGGAGCTAAGCACATGAGCCTCGACGCTTTCCGCACCGATTTACGCGACTATATTAACGAACATTGTCCCGCCAGCATGAAGAACCGGACCTTCCACTTCGAAGATGCTCATGAAGTTTATAGCACACCTGATGCTGATAAATGGCTGCAAGCTATGGCTGCTCGCGGCTTGACGACCCCCACGTGGCCGGCCACCTATGGCGCAGCGGAACTAAACTATGACGAAAACAAGATTCTCCAGGAAGAAATGGCCGCTGCCCGCGCGTTGCCACCCCTGACAGGCATGGGCGTTTCCATGATAGGCCCAACGTTGCTCGAATTTGGCACTGAAGAACAAAAAGCCCGCCACCTGCCAAAGATTGTCTCTGGTGAAATTAAATGGTGCCAAGGTTACAGCGAGCCTGGCGCTGGCTCTGACCTTGCCAGCCTGCAAACAAAAGCTGTCGCCGACGGCGATAACTTCACGTTGAATGGCCAGAAAATTTGGACCTCTGGCGCCCAGCATGCTGACTGGATGTTTGCCTTAGTGCGAACCGACCCCAAAGCCAGTAAGCACGACGGCATCAGCTTTGTTCTGCTCGATATGCATCAGCCGGGCGTCACTATCAAGCCGATTGCCCTCATCAGCGGCTCATCGCCCTTCTGCGAAACCTTCTTTGATAACGCCCAAGCACGTCGCGATGACCTTGTGGGCGAACTCAACAAAGGCTGGACAGTTGGCAAGCGCCTGCTGCAGTACGAGCGCTCTGCCGCCCCAGCAGCACGCAGCAAAAAGAAGGTGAAGCCAGTCAACGCCTACGCCGATGTTGCTCTTGAGTACTATGGCCAAGTCGACAATAAGATCGCAGACTTGCATGCACGCGATAAAGTCTTGCAGCAAACCATGAAAGAAAAGGCCCTTCAGCTCACCGTACGACGTGTTGCTGATGAATCCATGTCAGGCAAGGCACCGGGTGCCACGACCTCGATATTCAAGTTCGTCGGCTCAACGCTCGCTAAAGAAGGCTCATCCCTAAAGTCATTTCTGCGCGGCTCAGCGGGTGTTGGCTGGGAAGGTCAAGACTTTGCCGATACTGAAATCGAGGCTACCCATAACTGGCTGCGCGATCGCGCCGTGACCATTTACGGCGGCACCAATGAAGTACAGCTAAACATTATCAGCAAGCGCGTGCTTGGCTTACCTGATTGACTGTTTGGCTGACGGCTTGACTAACTGATTAGCCGACTGATTAGCCGACTGCTTGGCTGATTGGTTGGCTGATTAACTGATTGACGCATTACTAGTGGAGACACTTTTTGAACCGACGCTTACCTACCCAACTGCTGACGAGTCTCACCGGCACGATTGTGGGCGCAGCACTGTGTTGCACTGTTGCACTCGCAGAGTCGTTGCCGCCTTTAGTCAAGATCGATGCCAGCTTGCGCGCCGCGTTCAGTCCAATTATTGACGAGCCGCGCGTGCAGGCTGCACTTGCAAGCATTGTCCTTGCCGAACCTGAGTCCATCAAAGAACAGATTCGACTGACTGAAATTCCAGCGCCGCCATTTATGGAACAAAAACGCGCTGAATATTTCCTCGGCCTGCTTCAGCAACGCGGTATGTCGCACGCCTATATCGATGATGAAGGTAATGTTGTCGTTCGGCGAAAAGGCGGCGGTAAGGGTCCATTGCTAGTGATCGCCGCGCACCTAGACACAGTATTTCCTAGTGACGTCGATACGCAGGTTGAATTTCGTGACCAGCGCTACTACGCGCCGGGTATTGGTGACGATACCCGAGGTTTGGCAACAATGCTGTCAGTAATGGATGCGCTCGACAGCAGCGGCTTGCAAACGATTGGCGACATCATGTTCGTTGCTAACGTCGGCGAAGAGGGGCGGGGCGACTTGCGTGGTATCAAGGCAATATTTCGCGATCATCCAGAGATAGACGGCTTTATTTCTATCGATGGCGTAAACCTGTCACACATCACCACCGGTGGTACTGGCAGTCGGCGCTTCGAGTTTCAGTTCTCAGGTCCGGGAGGTCACTCCTTTTCTGCTTTTGGTACGCCTAGCGCGATCCACGCAATGGGCAGAACCATTAGCAAGATTGCAGATTTTGAAACCCCCAGTTTGCCCAAGACGACCTTCACCGTTGGCACTGTTGATGGCGGCACCTCCGTCAACACAATTGCCGGTGATGCCGTGTTTGCGCTGGATATGCGATCTAACGATCCCGACGAACTGGCAAAACTTGAGGCACGCGCTAAAGCAGCAGCTCTGGCAGCAGTCGTTGAAGAAAACGCGCGTTGGAATAATGGTGATATCAGCGTAGCTTTTGAATTAATCGGCGATCGCCCCGCTGGGCGTACCAACACAGATTCAGCCTTGGTGACCACCGCCGCTCTTGCCTATGCTGGACTTGACCTGCCGCTGATGAGCCTGCATACCTCTAGCACTGACTCGAACCTACCCATGTCACTTGGCATCCCAGCCATGACTATCGGCGGTGGCGGCAACGGTGGCGGCGCCCACACACTGCAGGAATGGTTTGCACCCACTAACTCGCACCAAGGACCTCAGCTGGCATTCCTGATTGTTTTGGGCCTGGCAGGCATTGAGGGCGTGAGCCCGGCATTGTTACCCGTACTTTCAAAATAGCGCCTCAGGCTGGCAGCATTGCAAGGGCTGCGCGCACCATACCGACGACCTGTAAGTCAGCCACTGAGGCCAACGCATGCCACTCGCACATATCGGTGGTGCCCTGCTCTTCGAAACGCAGCTTACCGCCGATGATCTGTGCGTGGTAAATAATCTGGATACTCTGGAAGGCCTCTACTGAGTTGTCACGCGTGACCGAATTGATCCCAACGAGATTTTCAGCACGCACCTCAAAACCGGTTTCTTCCATGACTTCGCGCACCAAACCTTCTTCAGGATGCTCCCCAAACTCAAGACCTCCTCCCGGCAGCGTCCACATCCCCTGATGCGATAACGCTGCTGGTGAGAGCCGGCAAAGCAAGATGTGGTCGTTGTCTTGGACGATGCCGTATGCGCCGATACGGGTAATTTGAGATCTTGAATCAGTCATGGGCAACGCCTTGTGCTAAAAATAGTGTCGATGCTACGCATTTCTGTCGCCAATATCGACACGGCTGCTCAGTTTATCCCGCCAACGAAGAAACTTGCCTGCTGGGGACATTCTTACTACTCTGTATTGTTTAAGCGACTAGTGAGCAGTAAAGAATGGAGACGGTCAATCTCACACTCAAACGGCTAAACAATCGTGTGGTAGCACTCACCGACGAAATAGTCCCTCAGCTTGATGGTGAGGCTACAGCAATTTATGCACGTATTATGCCCCTGCCAGCAGACAATCACTTACGCATTAAATTGGAAGCTGAGTATGTGCTGTTGAGCAAAGAACTGAAACTGCGCAGCAAAGAACTCGTCAGTATGCGCCACGAAATTGAGAACCTCGAAATAGAACGCAAACGCAAACAACGCTAGCCCGCACCAAACTCTAGCTAAACACGATCTGCCAAAAATAATACTGAGATAATATCCGCTACTAACAAGATCGATCAGACTGCCGCAAAGCTTGCTCGCCGCTAGACTGCCTTGTTAATGAACGTTATTTTGCGGGTATAAAAAACCAATGGATAGCGCTGATGCAGAACACGATCAAAATGCACTATGAAGCGCGTGGCGAGGGACCTCACGTGCTGTACATCAGCGGCACGGGGGCTGATCTGCGGGTCAAACCCGGCGTGCTCGACAGCCCCATTACGCAGCAATTTAAGGTGCTGGCCTATGATCAGCGTGGGTTGGGGCAAAGCGAAATTCCGGCTGGCCCCTACACCATGGCGCACTATGCAGACGACGCCTTGGCGCTGCTGGAGCAGAAAGGCTGGCCGAAGGTCCATGTCATTGGCGTCTCGTTCGGCGGCATGGTCGCACTCAACCTTGCCATTAGACACCCGCATGTGATTGACCGATTGGTATTGTGTTGCACGTCACCCGGCGGTAGCGCACCCAGCTATCCCCTGCACACGGTTGACCCTCGTTTAAGCCCTGCAGACCGTGTTCGATTTATGCTTGAAATCAACGACACCCGCCGCAACGAGGCGTGGCAGAAAACCAACCCCGACAAGGTGCAAAAGATAATTGATTACACACTCAGCGCCCGCGAAGGCATCCCTACCAATACACTGACACAACATGGCGCAATGCTGCAGTTAGCTGCCAGGGCAGAACATGATGTGCTGAACCAACTGGGCCAAATACATCAGCCAACATTAATTTGTGGCGGCCGCTATGACGGTATGGCTTCGGCAGAAAATCAACGCACTATGCACGACGCCATGCCCAATGCTGAATTGGCATGGTTTGAGGGCGGGCATCTTTTTATGCTTCAGGACAAGGCCGCCTGGCCCGCCATCGTTGACTTTTTGGCGCGTCCCGACACCTTTAAGACGTAAAGTTGGGTGCGCGTTTTTCCATATTGGCCATGATCGCCTCGACCTGGTTCGGAAACCCAATGATCTTGTCTTGCTCACGGGATTCTGCCAACAAAATTTCTGCGGGCGTCTGGAAAGGCGCATCGTTCAAAATACGTTTAGCCGCACGAATCGCTTCGGGGTTGCGCGCTGCAATTTCGCTGGCGGTTTGCATGGCTGCTTCCACCGGGTTGTCGCATACGCGTGTAACGAGCCCCAGCGCCTGTGCTTCGTCAGCGTCAATAATCCGGTTGGTATAGGTGAGTTCGCGCAACACATCGTCACGTAACAGCGAAGGTAGGTAGGGCGTTGCGCCCATATCTGGCACCAGACCCCACTTCATTTCCATAATACACAAACGCGTACCCGGCGCTGCATAACGCATGTCAGCGCCAATACTAATCTGGCAACCGCCGCCGAAGGCAACGCCATGCATCGCGACGATCACAGGTACCGGTATCTCACGCCATACCCAACTGGTGTACTGAGCGCGGTTAGCAAGCCCGTGGGTGCGCGGCGCGAGCCGACCCAAATTAGTTTTTTGCTTGGCTGGCGCGTCGCTATCGCCATGCTGACCACTGGCCATGTTCGCGAAATTGCCCATATCAAGCCCGGCGCAGAACGCCTTACCCTCACCGGACAGCACCACGGCACGGATCTCTTTGTTGTCTTTAAGCTGCTCCCCGGCCTTGATTATCGCCTCGAACATCGCGTCATCGAGGGCGTTCATTTTGTCCGGACGATTAAGACGGACGTGCGCGATATGGTCCTTAATGTCAACAATCACACGTTCTTGGTTTGTGTGTTCCATAGCGTTCTCCATCAGTTTCGAATCGATTCCAGCGTGGTATTAAAAAGCTTCTTTCGGAAAAAGTACACCTCATCATGCGTGGCGCTCTTTATCCAGCCGCACAGGTTTGCACTCCAGGCATCGCTTTTGATGACAGAATTTTCTATGCTGGCCAGTCACCGATCATTCGAGGTAGCTGGGCATGGAATACCCCCTGACAGGATTGAAAGTACTAGATTTTTCCCGGGTACTCTCCGGGCCTTTTGCAGGTCGCATGCTCTGCGATTTAGGCGCTGAAGTGGTCAAAATCGAACCGCCGGAAGGTGACGTGACACGCAACTGGGGCCGGGTCATCGCGGGCATCCCCGGCTATTACCATCAGCAAAATGCAGGCAAGCGCAATATCTGCATTGACTTGCGCGCGCAAGGCGCACGCCAACTGGTGTTCGATCTCGTGGCCCAGGCAGATATTCTGATCGAAAACTATCGACCGGATGTCATGGCGCGCCTAGGCATTGGCTACGAGACGTTAAAAGACATCAACCCTGGCCTTATCATGCTGTCTATCTCTGGCTTTGGTAAGTCTGGCCCCGAGATGCGTCGACCCGCCTATGCACCCATCGTTCATGCTGAAATCGGCCTGCTCCACCGTCAGGCAACGCGCAATTCCGCGGCCGTCAGCGACCTTCCGCTGTCGGTCGCAGACACCAATGCGTCACTGCACGGGCTAGTGGGCATTTTGGCGGCTGTTATTCTGCGACAGCGCACAGGTCTCGGCCAACATATCGATATTGCCATGGCCGATGCATCCACTGCGACAGATGATCACCTGCATTATGACCTTGAGAATTCACAAGACACTGGACCGTTACCAAATGCCGTGTGGGATACCCCGTTGGGTCCTGTTCTGCTGTCAGCGGACATTCGTTTTATTTGGAAATCGCTAACGAGTCTATTGGGTGTCGCTGACCCCAGCGGCCCTGACACGCCGCTGGCCGAAAAAATCGCGCTGCGTCTGGAAACGGCCCAAGCATTTTTCCGAAATTTGGCAGATGAGGCGGCTTTTCTAACCGTGATCGACAAACTCAATATCGCCTGGGGCTTAGTACGAGACCCTGCAAATATTCAACAGCAAGCGACAATTAATACGCGCGGGAGCATTGTTCAAATCGATGACCGCGCCGGAGGTACACGACCCATTACCCAATCGCCATACCGATTCTCCGCAGCCAAAAGTGGCGTTAGAGGACCTGCGTCTCATCGCGGCGAGCATAATATTGATGTATTGAATGACTGGCTCGAGATGAGCGCGCTGCAAGTGGCGGAACTGAAAAACAATGGCATACTGCTGGCTGATGACGACACTCTAGGCTTAAACTAAATGTTAGTTAGCAAGGACCTTTTGTCCTCGAGCGGCATGTTTTGCCGCAACAAGGCTTAACAAATTCAGGCATCAGTACCGCAAACTTTTACAAGGGACATGCTGCCATACTTTCGCTGTTGCTCGGCAATGGGGTCAAGCAGCTCGGGTAGGAATTAACGCTGAGGCTTTTGTATTTACGTAGGCAGGCAGACAGGCAGACAGACAGACAATAAAATATGAATTTTTCGCGAGGAGATTATTAAGCACTAAAGATTGGGTCTAGTATTAGAACACCACGCGCCTTGATCGATTATTAGGTCAAGACGCGTGATATTATTTAAGTACTGATTCTCAGCAAGCAACCGTTCAAGATGCCGCGACAGTTTTGAGCCCATCAACCTTTTCTTCCAGTCGAAGGAGGTTGAACTTTGCCTGACGCAAAGTTGAATGCAGTTCAACAGCGCGGGTAAGGTCTAATTTGGCGCCTTGCAAGTCGCCTGTTAGTGCACGAAACACACCGCGGTTAGACAGCGCTAAGGCGAGGCTACGTCGGTAGTTACCATATACTCGTACGTCCCGGTTATCTTTGCCTTCGACAATCAACGTTAGCGCATTGTCACAAGCACCTTTGGCAGCAGCATCATCACCGCTTACCGTGTAGGCGACGCACAGGTTCGTTTCCGACGCAAACCGTTTTACGCCTTGGCTTTCGATTTTTTCAATGGCCGTATTATAATCGCCATCGACAACGTACTGACCTTTAGCATCGTCTGCAATAGCCGTTAGCTTGAATGCAGAATCGGCTGCTGCTGTGTGGCAAGTCATTAGCGCTACCAGCATCAAGCCTGCCGACGCTTTACATGTTTTGATTGAATTAATAATTCGCAATTTGTTCATAATGGTTTCTTACCTTTAAAATATTGAGTTAGTTGATAACAGCTTTGCTATGGTGCGTTAGCACTGCTTTAGCATCAGCAACAACTACAACTTAGTTCAACCATCAACTACCTACAAACTCAATAAAGTCGTGTCAGAGGTGAGAATTTTTCAGCCCATACAAACAAACTTATCTAACACCCAAGTACGCAAAGCCTGAACGTCTGGCTGCTCGGCCTGAGACTTGTCTGAAACAAAATAAAAATGATCTTCAAGCACCACTTCATGCTCAAACATCTGTACTAAGGCGCCACTGTTAAACCAATTTTCGCTCAAAGGCATCGGCACTAAAGCAGCACCCAATCCCCTTTCAGCTGCTCGAGCAACACCAATCATAGAGTCTACCTTTATTGTCTGCGTCGGTTCAGGCAGATCAACGCCAGCAGACTTCATCCAGTTACTCCAGGCGCTAGGACGATTAGCGTGCAGAACTATTGGGAAAGCTTCACTAAAACCGCCGTCCTTATTCCTGTACCGCTCTAAGAATGCAGGCGAACAGGCTGGGACGAGACGAAGAGGAAACAGCGGGTCAGACTGAAGATTGGTCGGCGTATTACGAAACAGGCGAATGGACGCATCGATAGTTGCCGGGTGTTTCTCAGATGACTCATCGCTGGTATCAACATATATTTCTATATCAGGATTGAGCGCGGTGAATTCTTGCAGCTTCGGCAAAAACAACTCACTGGCAAAAAATGGTTGCGCTGAAATTCGCAACTGACGACCTGAGTTGGGGGCACGGAAGCGAGCAGTAATTGCGTCAAGCTCCTCCATCACAGGAAAAAGTTCTGCGTACATCTGCGCACCCTTGAGGGTTAATTCTAGGGTGCGGCTTCGACGCTCAAATAGCTGAACATTTAGCTCTTCTTCAAGACTCTTGATTTGGTGACTGACCGCCGACGCGGTTACGTGCAACTCTTCGGCGGCTAGCCGAAAGCTCTGGTGACGCGCTGCTGTACAAAATGTTCTCAACCCCCGCAACGACGACCGTCTGTTCCCGAGATTCATTTTAGGCTCCAAGCATTCACAGTGAATGAGACTGTGTTGTACGATGCACTTACCGTACCAGCTTGCCCAATCATCTGTTTATATCTTGCCTTTAGCCCGTAATCGACGTGGGGCCGCACTCAGCCTCAGCTGATGGTCCGGATAAAAGTTTCATAGCCGTGTTGCGTCGCACCAAAACACCGCAGATGCAGACTCATCGCGCTGCTATAGCGCGAAGAACGCCGCCGCTGGAACGCCATCGACGGCACCTCTGAGGCTCAATCTTGGTCCGTAGCCGGGTCATCGGCTGAATTAGCTGCGGAGTCAGCGGAGGCGTCAGCAGCAGCCGCTTGGATATCACCATTGGCAACGCCAGACAGTTGCTCGCGCAGGACCTCTAATGCTGTTCGCAGACGCACTTCTTCCTCATCGAGGCGGGTTCGCTTGTCAGCTTCACGCGCTTGCTCGGTGCACAACTTCGCGGCCTCTTCCCATTGCAGCGCCTCGATCAGGGCAATCGCCTGATCTTTTTGTGCCTGCGGGTCTGTCAGCTCATTTTGTTTGTCGATGACCTTGTCTAACTGGTTATTCAGCTTGAGCATCTGCTTGGAAATCTCAGCGGCCATCTTGGCTATTACCTCATAATGATATGTCATCACTACCTCTGTGCTTTTTACGGTATTGGAACGGTATGTTTGCCTTCGCGCACTGCCGCGGACCTATGTACAAATATACAGTATATTACCCATCTTGCAAGCCATGGCAGAAGCTACTGGGACTGCTGTGCGCAGGTCGATGCCCCTTGTCATGGGTTACCGGAAGATGCCAGTATGCCACCACGCTCACAACCGAGAATAACTCATGGCTAACTATATTCCCCCGACAGTGGATTGGGTACGCAAGCAGGTAGAGCTGTATGAAGGCAGCGGCGGCACGAAAGGCACAACCCTGATGGAGACAGGCATGCCATGTATTATTGTCACGCATATGGGCAACAAATCCGGTGCAATTCGTAAAATACCGCTCATGCGCGTCAAAGTAGACGATGCCTATGTACTGGTAGGCTCCATGGGTGGTCAACCGAAGAATCCCGTGTGGGTATATAATCTTAGACATAATCCCGACGTTGAGATTCGCGACGAAACCGACGTTGTTAATATGCGCGTGCGTGAGGTCATGGATGACGCTGAGCGCGAGCGGCTTTGGGAAGCCAGTGCTGCGGCCTTTCCGCCCTACAATGACTATCGTGACAAAACCACGCGTAAAATTCCCGTTTTCATTGCCGAACCCGTGTGACGCATCGTTTGACGGGCCTGCCTATCCATGCTGAGTGGCAGAGCCTTCCGCACTACCGTGCCTTGATGGCAACTGGCTGCAGGCGATTTTATCGCCGACACTAAGCATGGCAGGTGGCTGCGCGTCTGAACAGGGTAGCTGCGGGCTTGGCTGACTGCCGTTGCCGGCGCTGATCGCCATGGCAGTTATCGCTCACCACGGCGATCTACACACAACTCGCACGAGACGCAAATCGATGCATTTTCAAGGCTAAAGTTTACGTCAGAGGGTAGGCTTGGCTTTGGAAATTGCTTTGGCGGGCGCCTTAACAAGGCTCTTAGCGTCGGCAGTCACGTTCGCGACAGAATGCTTCTCGCCAAACAATTGCGCAGTTGTATAGCGTAACGTCAGTTGCCGTCGTTCTAACCGGGCTAGGCCTTTTACGACCAGCGCGTAGGAGTTATCAATCATGCGTTCTATGTCACTTGCCGGCATTGAACCATCCAGCACAAGGGTATTCCAATGGGCTTTGTTCATATGGTAGCCAGGCAGCACCGCTGCGAACACATCGCGCAACACCGAGGCCTCTATTGGATCGCATTTTAAGTTCATCTGCCAATGCCCGTCGCGCTCGCTTAAGGTCGCAAACATTTTTTTGCGAATTTTGAAGACCGCCACATTTAGCCTGAAGGGATAGTCTTCAAACGCCTCAGGCTTACTAAGCAGATACTGGCGAGCATGTTCCATCCCCTGATTTTACGAATCTTGGACCCTGCATGCCAAGCAAAAAAAAACACGAGCGCCACTGGCGCTCGTGTTTCATTTGTTCAGCAACGGGTCAGCAGTGAGGGACTGCCGCCGTTGCTAAATCAACCACATCGTGACTTTTTAGAAGTCGACGTTTAGACGTGTGTAGTAGTAACCACCCTGCCATGGCAAAACTGAACCGGAGTCGAAGATCCGACCACAGCACTGATCGCGCTGACCGATCTCCGCGTTAAGCTCGTCTGGGAAATTGTCAAAGATGTTACGACCGCCAACGGATATGCGGAACATATCGTTGATCTGGTAGGCACCTTCTAGATCCACAAACCACTCTGCCCCGAAAGTCTGAGTACCGAGCAGTGGACCGCCATTGCCGTCTTCCTGTGAGTTTTCATACTCACCGAAGTAGCTAGCGCGACCCGTCATGTTCCAAGAACCGACGCTGTGCGTTGCTGACAAGATAGCGCGCGTCTGCGGCTGGTTATTCTCGAAATCGAACAAATCTTCATTATCAAGGAACGTGCCGATGTTCTCGCCTTCCGCCTCAAGATCGTTGTAGTTCATTGATGCTGAGAACATTGTTGACGAACCATTAGCCCATTCGAATGGGTAGGTCGCCACAATGTCGACACCCGTTGTCGTCGAATTAAACGCATTGGTCAGGAAGCGCACTTCACCGATCGTCTCAGCGCCGGCTACGCCCGCTGTCTGCAGTGCTAGGAAGTTGTCGTAAGCCGCACCGGCGGTAGGATCGGTAGATACGTCGCGACCGGACGTGAAACGCGTTCGATCATCAATCTCAATCTGGTACCAATCCGCAGTCACTGTTAACCCACTGTCAAAGCTGGCGGTGACACCAAAGGTCAAGTTGACCGTAGTCTCCGGCTTCAAGTCAGTAGCACCGAGAGCCTGAGCAACTGGGCCACCAGGTGGGAACGTACCGGAAGCGATCGGCACACCGAAAGGCAAAATGGTAGCCACGTTGATGGTACCCTGTTGCCCTGGGGTAGGTGCGCGAAAGCCTGTGCCAACAGAACCACGTACCGCAAATACGTCGTTGAGACGATAGCGACCAGCGGCCTTCGCAACGGTTTCGTTACCAAAGTCCGAGTAATCCTCGAAGCGAACGGCTACTTGACCAAAGAAGTTCTCTGTAATGTCAGCACTGAAGTCAACATACAGTGCGTATGAATCGCGCTCGTAAGTGCCGGCAAAGGCCGGGCTGTAACCGGGGAAACCGTTGGAACCTACTGGAAAGGCTCTAAAAGCAGGATCACTGGCGTTAGAACAATCCAAATCAGACCCGTTGCCGATCACTGCCGCGCCAGCCATCGTTGCAACACCGGCATCACAGAAGCCGAATGGGTCACTGGTTGCCCAAGGACCTTGCTCGAAAGACGCAGGATCACCTGATTGGCCGACCTCGTAAGACTCGTCCAAATAACTTGCACCAAACGCCATTACGACCGGAGAATCCATACCCCAATCGAGTTCCTTCGACATATCGAGCTGCAGCTGGATTTCCTCATTCGTCAGATCGCCGGGCTTAAAGTCGGTTGGCGAGTCGGGCCCAAGCGATGGGTTGTAGGTGTTAAAGAGCCGGTAATCAATTTCGCTGGAGCCATAACGAACGCTGGCATCCCAAATAAAACCACCGTCTGTCTCACCGCGAGCACCACCAATGAATGATAAATCGCTAACTTCACCTTCAAATCTCGGTGTAAAGCCTGCCGCGAAGTTCGGCCCAGAGCCGGTTTCGTTAAAGGCTGGATTAAAGCGACTTCCGTCCTCAAGACGGCGATCACTCAATACAGAGTTGCCTGGAAAACGATGGAAAAAGCTGCCATCACCCTTGCTCTCTGAATAGTTACCGAACGAATATAGCTCTGTGCTATCGCTGAGTTCATAGCCTGCATTGTAAAAGAGGCGCAGTGCCTCAGAATTCGGCTGGCCCCAAGGCTGGACGTTCTGACCTTCGACGGACGCGCCTGCGATCGCTGCTTGGTACCGCGGCGAATTCACAATATCAGCATCTGACAAACCACCGGCTATATTGTTGGGGTTACCCGGCGCCGTGCTTGGGTTGTCAATGCAGAAAGAACCCGTGCAATATTGATTGGCGCGCTCGCTGAATTCCTGGTCAGTAAACTCGCCAGAGATACTCAAAAATCCTTTCTCACCGAGCGGTAGTCCAATATTGCCCTGTACGGTAGTCTGAAATCCGTCACCTTCAAAAAATTCGCCGGTGTCGACCCGAATGCTGCCACCCTCGCGATTTTCACGCAGATTAAAGTTAATTACGCCTGCGATGGCATCGGAGCCGTACTGAGCCGAGGCACCGTCACGCAGCACTTCAATACTTTCGAGCGCTGCAGCCGGGATAGTCGCGACGTCAGGTCCCTGCGTGCCGTCACCGCCAAGCGCGACGAGCGCCGAGCGATGGCGCCGCTTACCATTGACCAGCACCAGCGTGTGGTGCGAGGGCAAGTTCCGCAGATTAGGCGAGCGAATAAAGGTGCCGCCATCCGAGATTGCCTGCCGACCAACGTTGTAGGACGGGATGAGCGTTTGAAGAATATCGTTGGTGTCCTGGAATGATACAGACTCAATACTTTCCAAGCTAAATACATCGATGGGCACAGCCGAATCGGCTGCCGTGCGCGGCTGCCCGCGGAGACCAGTGACGACGACTTCTTCTATATTTGCCGATTCAGCCGACGCGGGTTGGGCGATACCAACACCCGCAATTAAGCTCAACGCGATCGACAGAGACAGCGCCTTGCGCCGACCCAGTGGACGAGAACTAACATCGTCATTGACGCCACCTCCCACATCCTTCTTTCCCCAATTCCTTTCAGTCATTCCTTTCCCCGTTCAATAGATTGATTCTCAAGCTGCTTATAAATCACGAATCAACACTCTGTTGACACTCCGTGCCTTACCCCCAACAAAAATTATGTCGCCGCTCAAGAAAGTAATTACGTGCCTTGCCAAATTATTGAGAAGCAGAAAGTAGGCCAACTTTGCTAAACGGCCCGTAATGGGCTATTCGCGCATGCGCGCGCGCTACTTGCCTTTATCTATCAATATCGCGTCTTTCTGCACTCTTACTGCACTCTTACTGCACTCTTACTGCACTTTTACTACACTTTTGCCGTGACACGCACGCGCAAAATCTACTGACGAGTTGGCAGCGCCCTACCAAATCAGTCCTCATCCGCTAGCAAAAAGCCAGACGGGCGACTTTTCACGGTGCATCCAAAACAAAAACGCACTAAATTAGGGCGTATAAGTGACTGCTTTGATCAATTCCTTCGCGATAGCTCCGCATTGATCTGCCTTCCGCTAACGTTTGATCCCGGTAATCACGAAGCAGACAGGACCGGAGACGCTAACGCATCGCGCTGTTAAACCTTCTCGGTGCCCTTTGACAGGGCGCAGAAGCACAGACTATGCTGGCGCACTAAAAACGGGACATACGAGGAGCAAGGGATAAATAATGAGTATTCAAAAACAATTTGATGTTGTCATCTACGGCGCTTCCGGCTTTACCGGTCGCCTCGTCGCCGAATATATGCTCAAGCAATATGGTACCAGTGCGCGCTGGGCCATGGCAGGCCGAAGCGCTGCCAAGCTTGCGGATGTGCGCGACGAAATCGGCGCTCCAGCAGACACACCCTTGGTAGTCGCCGATGCAAGCAATCCTGCATCTGTGCGTGAGATGGTTGCCAATGCCCGCTGCGTGATCACAACGGTCGGGCCCTACCAGCTTTATGGTTCAGATTTGGTGGCCGCTTGCGCAGAACTTGGCACAGACTATGTTGATCTGTCGGGAGAACCCGCCTGGATGTATGAAATGATCAACGCACATCACGCCACCGCCGTAAAAACGGGTGCGCGCATCGTCCATAGTTGCGGTTTCGATTCTATTCCTTCTGATCTCGGCGTTTACTTTTTACAACAAGCCGCACAAAAACGCTTCAACAAGCCTGCAACTCGCGTGCGTGGACGGGTCAGGGCCATGCAGGGAGAATTCTCAGGAGGCACTGCCGCCTCTCTTGGCGCCACCATGATCGCCCTCGGCAAGCAGCCAGAATTACTGGCCGTGCTAGGCAATCCATTTTCCCTCTCAGACGGCTTTACTGGCCCCGCTCAGCCAAGCGACACCGCACCTTATGAAGACGACGTTATTGGTCAATGGGTAGCCCCCTTTATTATGGCGACAATCAATACCAAGAATGTGCATCGCTCTAACGCATTACTCGGTCATCCTTACGGCAAAGATTTCGAATATGACGAAATGATGATTACTGGCCCCGGCCAACAGGGCAAGGCAACCGCAGAATTTATTGCCGCAAGTAATCCGCTGGAGGGTGACGACGTTCCCAAGCCCGGCGAAGGACCTTCCAGGGCAACCCGCGAAGCAGGTCACTATGACGTGTTATTTGTCGGTCACACCAACGATGGCGAAGAAATTCGCGCGGCGGTCACCGGCGATATGGACCCAGGTTACGGCTCTACCTCGAAGATGATCGCCGAAAGCGCGCTCTGCCTTGTGCAAGACTGCCCAGACTTACCCGGCGGTATTTATACACCTGCACCTGCCATGGGCGACAAGCTCATTAAACGCCTGATCGCCAATGCGGGCATGACCTTCGCTCTGGAAAGTTAGACCACCGTTGGCGCAATAGCGTCGATAGTGTGCTGTCGAATCAGATGCTTATTCTTAGCATAAGCATCTGATGTCAGCGCACTAAGTTGTTGGGCACGCTCAATCGCTGCCGCTAGAACCTTCTCTGGCGTCGTTACACTGTCCAAATAGCCCACCACCACGGCTTGTTGTGGATCGTACAAGGTGGAGTTTATAGCCGAGTCTGTTAAAAACAGCGGATTCAAGCGCGCTTTAAGCAACGCAAGCGCGAATGCTGGCAGCACCATATTTATGGCCGTCTCGTTTGCGCCTATTTTATAGGCGCCAGCTACACCGATGCGCACATCACAGGCGAGCAAAATGAAACATCCCATGGCAATGCCGTGTCCCGTGCAGGCGGCAACTACCGGCATCGGAAAGTCATACAAGCGCAAGGCAAGCTTACCACCGTCGTTCACTAACTCGTTGACGGCCTGCGGTGTTGAGCTCTGCATCAGCTTCAAATCGAAGCCAGCCGAAAACCGTTGCTCGCGGCCAACAATCACGACCGCCCTTGCTTGCTTCTCGGCCTGATCAAGCGCAGCGTTCAGCGACGCAAGCATCAATGGGTTGATAGCGTTCGCTTTGCCATCATCCATAGTGATTACGGCAACGTCGCCGTTGATTTCAATGGTTGCACTCATAGTTCGTCCTAGCGGTTATTTGATCTTGACGACAGATTACCGGACCTTTGCGCCCTTGCAAACCCAATGCTCGGCGACACTGCCTCGGCCCGGTTAACAAATCAGGGGCGCAGCACCGGATAAAGCGAACTCATGAGCAGCACCGCCATGGTGACATTAAATGCGCGCAAGCGCGCCGAGCTGGTCAGTAGCCGCTGAAGTGACAAACCCAGCGTTGTCCAAAGACTGACACACGGCAGGTTAACGAGACCGAAAATACCCGCCACAAGTGCCACGGACCATAAACCCTGAGTTGGTGAATAGACGCTAATCGCCGTCAATGCCATCGTCCAAGCTTTGGGATTGACCCACTGAAACAACGCCGCCTGAATGAACGAGAACGGTTTACCGGTTGTCTGCTCTGTATCTTTCGGCGCTGCCGCCGTCGCTATCTTCCAGGCTAAATAAATCAGATATACCACGCTAACAATTTTTAGTAATTGGTAACTCACGGGAAACAAATCAAAAACCTGCATAAGCCCGACGCCGACTAACAGCACCATGACAGTAAAGCCGATGCCGACACCCAGTATGTGCGGTATGGTGCGCCGAAAGCCGTAGTTAGCGCCTGATGCCATCAGCATAAGGTTATTGGGCCCGGGGGTAATCGACGACACCAGGGCGAAAAGAATCAGGCCAAAAAGAAAATCATAAGTCATCGGCGGATTATGCAGCAACACACGCCTGTCAGGTGAATTTATATTTCGGCTAGGCGCAAGAACCTCATCAGACTATGCCGATCAACGATTGTGCCGATACAGTGAGTCAGGCATAGTCCAAGGCCGAGCGCGATACGGTTATGTGTCTATCGGCAATCAGTGAGGAGGGGTACAGATGAGTGTTGTGACCGACCCGCTAATCCTGTTGGGCATCTTGGCACTGGTTATTGTTATTTCAGAGTGGCTGGCGACAAATACTGCGCTTAAACATCTGGGCACAGCCTTATTGGTTATTATGCTGGCTGCCGCCATTGCCAACATCGGTTTGATTCCCACCGCCTCTATTGCCCCACCTCTGTACAGCGACATATTTGGTTTTATCGCACCCATGGCGATTTTCTTTCTACTGCTTGAGGTCAACCTTCGCGATGTCAAACGGGCAGGCCTACCCATGTTATTTGCGTTTCTGCTTGGTGCGGCTGGCACAGTTATCGGCGTACTGATCGCAAGCCTCGTGATTAACAGCGAAGCGTCTTTCGGTGAACGCTACTACGCGATCAACGGCATGTTCACCGGCACTTTTATTGGCGGCGGCATCAACTTCAATGCAATTGCTTTGAGCTATGAGGTCACCAAGGTGGGCGCACTGTACGCCGGCGCTGTCGTTGTCGATAACATCTACACCATGATCTGGATGCTCGTGACGCTGGCTCTGCCACGCGTCATGATGGCCGCAACACGCCTCACTGACAGATCTACCGTCAGCACGCCAGCTGCAGCCACCCAGGACGACCGTGTATCACCATGGGATCTGGCGATATTAATGGCGCTTGGTTGCGGTGCGTTAGCGATTTCGCTGGCGCTTGCTGCATGGTCCAAGAACCAAGGCTTCGCCATGCCGACGATACTGATATTAACCACCTTAGCACTCGTGCTTGCACAATCGCCGGCCATCAATCGGTTACGCGGCAGCCGCAGCGTCGGCTTGTTCGGGGTTTACCTGTTGCTCGCTGTCATCGGCGCTTACGCCGAATTTGCCGCACTGGCCAGTATTGGCGAGCTAGCGTATCGGCTGGTCTTGTTTGTCGGCATCATTCTGACGGTGCATGGGCTTTTCGTCTTTGGTGTGGGCCGCTTGCTCAAGCAGGACTGGCAACTACTGGCCATTGCCTCACAAGCCAATGTCGGCGGCCAAACTACCGCCATTGCCCTGTGCAGGACATTCAATCGCCCTGAACTATTTCTACCGGCTATCTTAGTCGGCAGCCTTGGCAATGGCCTGGGCACCTATCTCGGATTTTTAGTCGCGCGCCTGACGCAATAGAAGGCTTAATAATGAGGCCTATAAAAACCGCCAGCGCAGTTGGGCTAGATAGACTTTCTTAAACCAATAACGAGGCACCCCAGCATGACATTAATACAAGTCGACCATGACCTAGACTTCTCACCGCTGCACCAATGCATGCAACACTATGTTGATCAGGATCTGCTGGCCTGCGCCAGCACGCTAGTGATGCGCGGTACTGACCTACTCGACTACCGAGTATTTGGTCGTATGGATAAAGAAAGCGATAAGCCCTTAACCGAAGATGCTATTTATCGCATGGCATCGAACACTAAGATCGTCACTTCTGTCGCGCTTATGATGCTCTACGAGCAAGGCAAATTTGCGTTGGATGATGAACTATCACGCTATTTGCCGGAATTTGGTCGACAGCAGGTGCTATTACCCGATGCTAAGACTATTGACGATGTCGAGGAGGCGAAAAGCCCGATCCTTATCCGGCATATTCTTAGCCACACGGCAGGCTTTAGTTATGGATTCGTCGAGCCTGAATCCCTCATTGATAGAAGCTATATGGGCGGCGGGCTGAATCTTTTCGGTGATACCGACTTTGACCTTGATCTGGAAGAGTTTTGTCAGCGCCTTAGCACCATGCCCCTCGCCTACCATCCGGGAACCAGCTGGCGCTACTCTTTTGCTACCGACGTTTGCGCTAGATTGGTGGAGGTCTTGTCTGGCATGAAATTTGACGCCTTCCTGCGCGCTAACATCTTTACCCCTCTGGGCATGGTAGATACGGCATTCTGGGTTACACCAGAGAAGACCGATCGCTTAATTACCCTGTATTCACCCAAAGACTTCCTTGACCCCAGCCAGCCCGGCATGACCCGGGGTGACGAGCCAAAAACTGGGCAGTTTAGCAAAGCGCCAGCGTTTCTTAGTGGCGGTGGCGGTCTCGTTTCCAGCATGAGCGATTATGTGACATTCTTACGCATGATCATCAATGACGGTGAATGGCAGGGCACACGGCTGCTCAAACCAGAAACCATTGCACTGATGCGCACCAACCAGCTAGCGCCGGGGGTAGGCGTCGCCTTCCCCATGTGGGCCATGCCAGGCACAGTCTTTGGGCTTGGCTTCGCTCTCAAGCAAACACTACAGCCCGACGATCATTCTGGCGCCCAAAATGAGTATTACTGGGGCGGCTTGTATGGCACTCACTCGTGGATGGCACCCGAAGCGGGCATCACAGGCATGTGTTCAACCCAGCGTATGCCGGGCTTCTGGCATCCGTTTAGCCATGACTTTCGGCGCATGGCCTACGATATTGCCGCACCAGCCGACGACCACGCCTCATAGGGCCACTCTATTTGGGTTCGCCCTGTTATCAAGCATTGTCGAGATACCCGTCGAGATGACCGGTTGAGATGATCTGCAGACATGACCTGCCAACATAACGCGTCGCTGCGTCGCTATTGCTTCGCAGCGGTTTTGGCTTTCATGGCGTTGAGCACCTTTTGTCAGCGTCATCGCCGGAAACATATCTGCGCAGTCGGGATTGTCCGCCGCCCTTGACCCTCAATTTCAAAATCTAAGGGAATCAGTTGCTTGCGCCGGTCTAGTCCTTAAAGCTGGCCGTAGTATCATATTAATTCTTGCTAACGCTCAATGTTCAGCTGGATAATTATTGCGCTATCTTGATCTAAGGTCTCGCACTGAATATTGCCGCCGCTATTACCTGTTATTTGTGGTAGCGCCCACGTTACCTAAAAAGATGAGGCCGACGATGAAATTCACCCCTTTGATGTTTTTGGCGCCCGTGTTGATCACCCTAGGCGCGGTATTTGGCTACTTCGCAAAACAGTCCGCGCCAGCTGACCCCGCGCCGGCGATCGCCACATCCGACGTCACTGCACGCAACAACCCGACAAGTCCGATAGAGGTCTCGCCTGAGGCGAGTCGTATCGCCAAACTGGAAACAGCACTTCGCCAATTAAGCCTCAAGGTAGCCCAACTAGAAAGCCAGCAGCCAGCCATCAGCGAAAACACGCCTGCTCGCGGCAACAACCAGACCGGCGCCTTGTTTGCACGCGAGGCGAATGAGACTGCCTCACTCGCCGACAATCTAGTGAAAGCTGGCCTAGAACCTTGGCGAGCGGAAGACATTGCCCGTAAGCAGAGCCAGCAAGCACTGGCACGCCTCGAACTCAGCGACAAGGCCGCGCGCGAGGACTATCTGCGCACGCCGCGCTTTCGCGAGGAAATGCGCGATCTTCAGGCAGACACACTCTCGGTCCGTGATGAGATAGGCATCGATGCGTATGACAAGTACTTATATCACTCAGGACAAAACAATCGCGTCGCCGTGGCGTCGATAATGTCCGGCTCTGCCGCTGAACAGGCCGGCATGCAAGATGGCGACCTGATACTAAGCTACGACGATCAGCGACTATTCAGCTATGGGCAGCTACGCGGCCTGACCCGGGAGGGCGAGCGAGGAGAAACAATCAATGTCACTGTTTCTCGGCGCGGCAGTGAGATCTCTTTCGCCCTGCCGCGCGGTCCACTTGGCGTTGGCTTAGATTCGGCGAGCGTTGATCCACAAGGGTAGCCTGCAACGTATGTAGGATTATGTCCGCCAAGGAGCAAAAACGATGGAAAGCGTTAATCTGAATCTAATGACTCGCCGAGAGCTCATGGACTCGCTAGCCCGCCTCGACACATCAGCCAGCGCTAGCGAACAATTGCGGGAAATGCTCGGTCAGGATCCCTTAGAAGTGGCAGTAGACACTCGTTATGACGTTTTTGAGGTCGATTTTGATCACGCCACTATCGAGGAAATCTCGTTCGCCATGGAGCAATATTCCTGGGAGCTAGCCGAAAATCACGCCGTCGCCGTGGAAGAAGACGACGTCGGCGAAATGGACTCGGCGCGCTTTTATTACTGGCAAGGACTCAGCGAGAAGTGGCATTACCTGGAATTGATGGTGGATCAGAGTTGACGGTCCGCTGACTCAACTGCACCTGCAACCACTGCTGCAAATCTTCGAGCATACTGCGAATTTCGACATCTGCTGGCATGATGCCCGCAGATTGCAATTCTAGCGTTACGACCGGTATCAGCAAATCGTGACCCGCATAGTTCCCTAGTGACCCGGGATAAACACCTAACTGCCGAAGATTTAGCTTACCCACCTGCTGCGGTGCACTCGGCGGCCCATCATAGTCAACCAAATGATGAGGCGCATGCAGGGCAATAATAACGTCGGGCGCAAACTCCTTGATCTGCGCTACCAGCCAGCGCGTCTCTGGCTCACTGGCACTGGTTTCACCCGGGTAACGTCGAACATTTTTGGCCGTTGTTTCAACCCAGTACTCCTGCGCATTAATGGCCCAGTCAGTCGTTGGGAAATTGCGATTCAGGTCAACTCCGTGTTCATTCTGTCGCTGTGACTTGGCCCGTAGCAGCCCATCGGGGTTAGCCAGTGGCACAACGCGTAGCAGTAACGGCCATGGCGCTTGCTGGCGAAGCAGGTCCATCCATTTGAAAACGACCGACACCGAGCTGAATTCATCGCCATGAATCCCACCGACCAACAAGACTCGTCCTTGCAGGCTGTCAGACTCTAGTGGCCCAAAATCTCTGTAGGCAATAGCTCGATCGAGAACGCTGACCGCCTCGTACTGCATATGTTGTCGCTGGCAATCGGCTGCTGACACACTGCTGAGTTTGCGACCAATCTCGTCACACAGCGCCCGGACTCGCGAAATATCCCGTGCTGCTGCCGCGTCGTCGTGCGGCACCTTGTGCGCTATCTCCGCTTCTATCTCACCCTCTGTTTCAACTGCTAATTGCTCAGGGATGACGCTCGTCGAAGGGCTGGCGACACGGGCAAGTGGCTGCTGAGCGGGCTCAGACTCAGCGTCACGTTCGACTTCAGGTAAAGACACTGGCGCTGGCACTGGTATGGTCGTCGAACAGGCACTCAGCGCGATGCTCAACAACACTAGGAATACGATGCGCATCAGCCATTCCCCTCGTACAGAATTCGCCAAACACCCACATCATCACGGCGCCATAACAATTGTTTCCAGCCCCGCCATTGGTAATTACTACTGCTGTAATTTTGGTAAAAACGCACCGCCACGAGATTTTCTTCGCCGGGATATTCCACCACACTCATTTGCGACAACGACACATTAATAGATTTTTTGAAACGGTTGACGCGGCGCTTGTAAGCTGACCACTCGGCAAGACCGCGACGACTATCGCTGAAATCGGCATGGTAGTGAGCCAGATAGTCATCATGCTTGTTAGCTTCCCAAGCAAGGCGCCAGCCCTCTATTGCTTCGACTATGTCACCTGCCGCTTGAGCACTGCCGGGCGCCAGCCAAGTCATGGATCGTGACAGCACCACCAGACTCTCGCCCGGTGCGACGAACTCACTGAGCGCGGTGAAACTAGGATTATCAATAATCACACAGCCTTCACTATCCCTGGGCGGGCGACTGTCCACGCCCTTGGGCAGACCATGCAACCAGATACCGTGACCAGAACGTTGTTGCAGTCGATCCCAGCTATTAGGGAAATTCACGGGATAAGCACCCGCCCCGTAGTAATCGTCGAGACGCGCGTCAGCAAGAAACGACGTGAATTGATAGACCCCAACCGGGGTGCGCAAGTCGCCCTCTACCTGTTTGCCTATGCCGTTCTTACCGATCGATATAGGACGCGTGGTAAGCCTAACGTAGCTTCCCGGCGCCTTGCGTTCAAGCACGTGTAATTTGCCCGCCTCTAACTCGACCCAGAACAGGTAAGGTATTTGCATATTCTCGAAGAGAAGACCCGCCGGCAGGCCGGGCTCAGACATTGGCGAGATAATCGCCGAAGCCATAGCACCCGCTAAAGGGGGTGCAGGATCCGCAGACGCTGGCATTTCAGCAAACATAAACAAACATAGACTCAACCCCATCAGCGAGCGTTTACCGCAAGACAAGTCAGCCGTCAGCCCAGAAAACGGCGCAGGAAAAACCACAGAAAACGCCCTTGAGAAGGCACCAGAGACGGCTGTAAAAAGCAGGAGAGACAAAAATAGCCCTTATTTTATCGGCAAAATAAGCCAGGGAAAATCCAATTTCGGAGTCTAGCAGCGCAGGCTACGCAGAGAAACAGTTCACACCACATTCACTCATCAGCGCGCATATTATTTCACGTCGATTTTACCGTCCACCATGCGCGCCCCGCGCGATTTGCGCCTGCACGGTTTGACGATAGCGCTAACCCGGCGCTATGATCGCGGCCCAACCTGCACCGTGAGTATCCACGTGACAAAACAACCACTTGATACACACCTGTCGCTGCCATCTGTCACTCTTGACCTTTGGCGCTACCCCTATTCATCGCAGGATCAACTGCGCGCTTGGGATGCCGCAGACGAGATGTTACTCGAACACTTACTCGCGCTTGCCGCGCCCGCCACGTCGCCCTTGATCGTCAACGACAGCTTCGGCGCCCTAGGCGCAGCGTTACAGGCATACCATCCCGTTAGCTGGTCTGACTCATGGTTGGCCCACCAAGGACTGCAAGCCAACCTGCACAACAATGACCTACCCGCAGAACACGTGACCTGCTTGCCTAGTACCACCGCGCCCACCGGCAAACTTTCGTGGGTTGTGATGAAAGTACCTAAAAACCTCGCCCTCTTCGAAGATCAACTACTACGCATTCGTCCATGCCTGACACCCGACAGTCGTATCTGGGTTGCTGGTATGGTCAAGACTATGCCCAGCTCCGTGTGGCAAAAGCTCGAACGAATCATCGGTCCTACCCAGACAAGCCAAGCGCGCAAGAAGGCCCGTTATGTCGAGGTCACCTACGACTCAACGCTAGAACCCGGCGACAACCCGTATCCCACAACTTGGCATTTCGATCCTTTGACGTTGGATATGACCAACCACGCAAATGTGTTTTCGCGAGAAAAGTTGGATATCGGCACTCGGCTACTATTGCAGCACATGCCCAAAGCCGATGGCGCTACGCAGCGTCGCGCCAAAAACATCATCGACCTTGGCTGTGGCAACGGGATTGTCGGTATGCTCGCGGCCCAGCAACATCCTGGCGCAAGCGTAAGTTTCATTGACGAGTCCTACATGGCCATCGACTCCGCCAGAGCCAATTTTCTGCAGCTACCAACACCACGGGGCGAAGCGCACTTCACAGTCGGTGATGGGTTACAGCACTGTAGCGCTGAGCAAGCCGATCTGATTCTCTGCAACCCACCCTTTCATGCGGGACATGCGGTAGGGGATGCCAGCGCCGTTGCCATGTTTGAAGAAGCCGCACGGGTGCTCAAAGTCGATGGAGAATTGTGGGTGGTGGGCAACCGCCACCTTGATTATCACATCAAACTCAAACGTTGGTTCAAGCGAGTAGAACTGGCTGCCTCGAACACTAAGTTCGTGGTCTTAAAGGCAACCAGTCCCAGGGTCTAAATGCGTACGGGTTCGTCGATGCTGTCGGAGTGCCCATCAATGAAGTAAGACATGATCACCAGGTCTCGCGCCATGCCATTACGGTCTTCAACATGGTCCGCGAGCACTGCTTCAGGCACGAATCCGAGCCTTCGAAAGGCCGCTTGAGCACCATGTTGGTCCGACATCATATTTGCCACCAACTTTTTCAAACCAGCAGCACGCGCAACACTGAAAATATCAGAGATCAGGTTCTTACCCAAACCGCGCGATCGATAATCTTGACTAACATTGACCCTTAATTCTCCGACTCGACGTGTCCAGGCTACTGTATTTTGATGAACTGCGGCATAACCAACCAAACCATCAGCGTCGAAAGCAACCAACGTTGTGGTCGCGCCAGATTTTATATTCGCCAGCCACGAATCCACGCCTTCCTCTTTCGCGATGTCGATGCGCAGAAACAACATGTCTTCCTCGGGTAGCTTACGCGCAAACGCCAACATCGCGTCCTTGTCCGCTGCAGTCATCAGGTGAAATTCAATCTTAGAACCATCAGGCAGGGTAATGGATTTCGGATAGGTTTGCTTTTTGTCAGGCATTGTAACTCCATATATGCAGGACCATCAGGCCCGCCGTAATTGATTCTTTTGCTCGGCCGCAGCCTGCAATTCATGAAACACGTCGTCCGCTGCATCAACAATTTTATCAAGGTCGGGCAACAGGCGTGGTTCACAGATGAAACTAAAGAACAGCTGTTTGTTATAACTCAAGATCGTAATACTGAAGCCTACATTGCCGTTAAGTACCAACAAACCGACCGTATCAGTCACTTCTAGGCCGCACATATATTGCGGCACTTGCACACCCGGCACATTGGTGCAGGTGAAATTATAACCCAAGTGCGGCGGCCTATAACCTCGCATGGCGGGAATCACCGGTGGCGGGAAACGTGCAGCCAGTAACGTTGGATCGAGCGGGGTCCCCACCAGTTGAGACGCCAACATAGCGATGGGGGGGATTGCCGGCATACTTTCCTGCATCACCGTGAGCGCTTGGGCTTCCTCGTCACGTTTGATCCTTTCGGTTTCTGCAATAACCTCGTTAAGCCGCTGCAGACATTCCATGGGCTCCGCTGACAAGCGTGGAAAAATTGCTGATACCTGATTACCCAACGCGCCTTCCTGACTTTCAGTACGCACATTTACCGGACACATGATGCGCATATACTGGCCCTCGACATTTTCCTCGTTGGCCTTCAAATAACGGGACACGGCTTCGGATACCACCACTAAGACGATATCGTTAATCGTGCCACCCAATTGCTTACGGATGTCACGAATCTCAGCAAACGGCTTTTTGATCCAGCCGACCTTGCGGTGAGGACCGATAGCACCGGAGTTAAACGGAGCCGTGACCACCGGTTGCCGAACAAACCGGGCCATTATTTCCGCCGCCTTAGAGAGCTTTTCACGGTTGTTCGCGGCATTCGCCATCAACTTCATTGGGTTGTTTTCAGCCATCTCGCGCATATTTTCCTGAATCGCGTCAGACATCAGCTTCGCAGAACCTGGCGCTGGCACAGGCTCCCAAGGCTCATTCGGCGGTACCGGCTCGCCTGCCTTAGCGTCCAAATCGTACAGCATCATGGTTAAAGCAATACCCGAGGCGCCGTCGATCATGGCGTGGTGCGTCATCTGCAGCAGCAAAGTAACACCCGGCACACCCGAGATCATAATGAATCTCCATAGCGGCATACTGCGGTCCATAATCGGCTCATTCAGTGTCACCGCCACATCCATCGCGTCTTCCAGTGACGTGCCGGGCTCAACCTCATGATGCAGCACATGGTTGGTTAAATCGAAAGCAGGATCATCAACCCAAACCGGATGCCCAAGACTAAAGGGGACGTGCAATAGTTTGCGGCGGTAGGAAGGTATCAGGTGCACGCGTTTCTCAAAGCGCGTCAATAGCGTTTCATAGGGCAGCTCACCATCGAGCACATAAACTGAACTGATGTGCATCGGCCCGCTCGCGGTTTCCGAGTAAATGAACGACGCATCTGTCTGTGTTAGTCGCATAATTATTTTCCTCTCTGGATTACACTATGCACGTAGACGCGTACCAGCGTCAAATAGGCAGTCGTCAAGCTGTCGTCAAGCTATCGTCAAGTAAAGGCCCGCGCAAATAAGCGTGACACTAACGACTAGCAGAGAGACATTTGATGTTCTACGCTAGGCGTCGAGTACAACGCGCGAATTATACCTATATCGGCTTTATCAGGAATCCCTATGCTGAACAAAC
>JBLHVI010000025.1:0-44456 GCA_047630175.1 Candidatus Azotimanducaceae bacterium | reverse complement strand
AAGATGACGTACTACTCTCGCAACCGAGACCCGGTATGCAATAAGCGCAAACAGAACGCCAGCGTTGCAACCGTAAATAGGCAAATCATGCCCAGCGCGACCCCTACATTCACATCGGATACGCCTAGTACGCCGTAACGAAAGCCATTAACGACATACACGAGCGGATTAAGTTTTGACACCCCTGCCCAAAAGTCTGGCAATAAATCCAAAGAATAAAACACACCGCCGAGATAGATCAGAGGCGTGAGCACGAAGGTTGGGACGATAGAGATGTCATCAAAACTGTTCGCGTAAACCGCATTAATGAATCCAAACAATGAAAATAGTATCGCCGTCATCAACACGACCAGCACGGTGATACCTAAATGCTGGACGTGCAAGTCAGAGAAGAACAATGATAAGCAAGTCACAATAATTGCCACCAGCAAGCCCCGACTGACACTGCCAACCACATAGCCAGCTAAAATGATCCAGTTAGGGGTAGGTGACACCAGCAACTCTTCTAGACTATGGTTGTACTTGGTACCAAAGAATGACGATACCGTATTCGAATAGGAGTTGGTGACCACCGACATCATAATCAGCCCTGGTACAACAAATTCCATATACGAAAAACCCCCCATCTCGCCGATGCGAGAGCCTATTAACGCGCCAAAGATGACAAAGTATAAAGACATGGTAATCGCTGGCGGCAAAAGAGTTTGGGGCCAGATCCGCAAGTAACGACGGATTTCTTTGGTAACGATCGTCAAAAATGCAGTCCATATTTCAAACACACTCATTTCAGCAAACTCACAAACATTTCCTCTAATCGGTTAGTCTTATTGCGCAGGCTCAGAATCTCGATACCCTGACGTGACAGCTCAGCAAACACGGCGTTAAGACCTTGATGCTTATCAACCAGCACCTCAAGACTATGATCATCTACACGCACGGTCGGGTAGTCTGGAATATCCATTACTGCTGGCAATGGCTTTTTAATGTCGAGCACAAAAGTCTCAGTATGCAGCTCGCGTAGCAATTCACGCATACTGCCATCATGGATAATTCTGCCCTCATCAATAATGGCTATATTTCGACACAAGGTCTCCGCTTCTTCCAAATAATGCGTGGTAAGAATAATCGTCGTGCCCTGCTCGTTTAGCTCCCGCAGAAAATCCCACATCGCGCGGCGCATCTCAATATCCACTCCGGCTGTTGGTTCATCTAAGATCAACAGTTCAGGCTCGTGCACTAAGGCCCGAGCGATCATTAGACGACGCTTCATACCACCGGACAGAGACCGAGCGGTTTCATCACGCTTCTCCCACAAACCCAAAATTTTCAGATATTTCTCTGCCCGCTCTTCTGCCAATGCCCGTGGCAGACCATAATAGCCACCCTGAGTGGCAACAATGTGCTTGACCTTCTCGAACACATTAAAGTTGAATTCTTGGGGCACAATGCCAATACGCTTTTTCGCCGACGGGAAGTCATCGTCAATGTCGATGCCACAAATATTGACCGTGCCACTGGTCTTATTAATCAGTGAAAAAATGATCCCAATGGTTGTGGACTTGCCGGCCCCATTAGGGCCCAGCAAGGCAAAAAAATCACCTCGCTCAACCTGCAAACTGATGCCGCGTAGAGCCTGAAAATCATTGCTGTAAACTTTCGTGAGATTCTCGATGGTCAAGGCCATTTCGGGCCCGGTGATAGATTTTGGCTCACCCGACAGGTCAGGCAATGGAGTAGTTGATGCAGCAGTCATGGCAGCTCGAGTGTGGCAAGTTAATAAGCGGCGTAGTATAGCAATTTGGCAAGGATTTTTCTTATTTTGGCTGCAAAGCCGCTAAAACATGCATGACTGTTAGCCTGACGAATCAATCCACAAATCAAATTCGGCTCGGGACGCCAGATGCTATAGTGCTGGACACCACAGCCCCGCAGAAAGATAACTATATGTTCGAAGTCTTCTCTGAAATATTCGCAAACCCGGCGCCCACCATGCTGAGCCTGTCGATCATCCTGTTTGTCGCCAATGCGACTATTACTGTGTATATCAGCCCACTGTCAAACGTCAAACGTCACTGGTACTTGCTGACCGCCAGTTATCTAGGCCTCGCCATCAGCGCTATTGTGACCTTGCAACAACATCTGCTTGAAGGCGTAACGCTAAACCTCGCTGCCGAAGTCGCACGCTTTGCAGCCGGACTTATGGCACTGCTTGCATTTTTACCTTTTCGTAAAGTGTTGATGCTTCGTAGCAGCATGGCTAAAGCCTACGAACACCTGCTCAACTCCATGCGTGACACCTACTACCGCGCCAATGCTGCGGGCGAGGTGGAACTGATTTCGGCATCCAGCGTCAATATCGTCGGACTTTCGCCGGTTGAAATGGTCGGTCGGCGGGTTGCTGATTTTTACGAGAAGCCGGAAGAGTACCTTAAACTAATACAGGCCCTAGCTGACAACGGCGATATAATTGAAGGGCACCTAACGTGGGTTCTACACGAGAACGGTCAACGCGTGGCGTTGGAAAACAATGCCCGCTTGCTGCGCGACAACAAGGGCAATATCACTGGCATTGAAGGTGTTGTTCGCGATATCACTGAACGCATAAAGACCGAGTCGCAGAATGCTGAAATGGGCCGAATCGTCGAAGCATCAGTCAATGAAATTTTCGTGTTTGATGCGCAAACCCGAAAATTCGTCATGGTCAATGAGTCTGCCCGCCTCAACTTGGGTTACACACTGCCTGAACTACTGGGCATGACAATAACCGCTCTCATGCCAGAAAATGCCGTCCTTGATATGGATAGTATCTTAAACTCACTCGCCAGCGGCGAGGAAACGGTCGTTCATTTTGATTGCTTGATGCGCCGCAAAGACGGCACCGAATACCCTGCTGAGGTTAGCCTGCAGTACTCTAGAACGCAGTTAAGACCGGTTTTTTTCGGCATTCTGTACGACCTCACCGCACGAAGAAAAGTAGAGGAAGAGCTTGGACGGTCTCGGCGAATCCATTCCCTCGGACAACTAACCGGCGGCGTTGCGCATGACTTCAATAACATGTTGCAAGCACTGCAGATGAATCTTGAAAAACTAAAGCCTGATGACAAAAACAAACTAACTTGGTACTTCAGTGCCGAACGCACTATCGAAAGATCGGCACAACTAACCCAGCGATTATTAGCCTTTGCTCGCCGGCAAACCCTGTTACCGAAAGTTGTCGATGTGAACCTTATCGTGCAAGAATTGGCACCTTTACTGGCGTTGACGTTGAGCGAAGCGGTGCGCATTGAGTACGATCTTCAAACAGTCGAGTTGCGAGCTGAAGTTGATCAAAGCCAGATAGAAAATGCTTTGTTGAACCTCGTTATCAATGCCCGCGACGCAATGCCTGACGGTGGTAAATTGTATATCGGCACTCGTCAAATCCAGCTGAGTGCCAGGCAAGCATTTCGCATGGATGAGCTATCGGCAGGAGACTATGTGGAGATCTGCATTACAGATAACGGTACAGGCATGACACCGGCGGTACTGCTAAATGCTATCGAACCCTTCTACACGACAAAACCAACCATCGATGGCACAGGTCTAGGGTTAAGTATGGTGTACGGATTTGCCAAGCAGTCCGGCGGACATCTGAGTATTCAGTCGGAGTTGAGTCAGGGCACAAACGTCAAACTTTACTTTCCTGTTAGTGAAAAACCGCTATCGCTGCTCACTGTTTTCAGCAGCAGCGATTCTGTACTACCAATGCAGAGTGAATTGGTGCTGCTCATCGAAGATGACCCCCTCATTCGGGAGCTAACCTTCGGCACCCTTGAGAACCTAGGCTATCAAGCACTGGCGGCACGCAACGGCAACGAAGCGATTCGATTGATAACCGCTTACAAAGACAAAGTTCGCCTCGTGATTTCTGACGTACTGTTAGCCGAGGGAGAAACGGGACCTGATGTCGTCGAACAAATCATGGCACTGCAGGATGGCATAGGAACAATTTTTATCTCGGGCCATACCCGCGAATACTGGGGTGACAAACACCGCTTCCCTGAGCAAGCGCTATTTCTCCATAAACCTTTCAAACAACAACAACTAAAAGTTGCCATAGAACAACTGTTACGTCGGCCCGCCGCAACAGATCCTAGGAAAACTCAACCCAGTCTGCAGGAATACCCGCCTCCACCAACTCGGTAATGCTGATATTGACCACATCATGCTCACGACTGACTGTCGAGGCGAAGTGCGAGCCTTTGGCGCTGCGCGCAATTACCTTGGCGCTCGGATACTTTTTCTTCAGCCACAACGCCGTTCGCAAATTTTCCTCTTCTAGCCCGGTGCCCAGCACAATAACTGTAGACTCACGATTCAACTCTATCTGATCCTGAATGCGCATCCACACCTCTGGATGAGATATATCTCCTTCGAACACCTCACGCTGATAGCTCCCGGTGAACTCACGCTGCTCGTCAGCGATCAGCACCCGGCGCCGGGCGTTTTTGTCGACAATTACCACCGTGTCCAACTCTTCTGCGGCCTCCTCTAACAAGGCTTCAACAATGGTTTGACCAAATCGACCGTAACCGGCAAGAACGATTGTATCTCTTGGTGCAGTTGTCTGGAAATGGCTAAGCAAATGATTTTGCACGAGACCGGACGCGGCAAGATGGTAAGTATTGAATGTCTGGCTTTGCAGGGCAACTGAACTGCTGGCCATTGCGCGCATAAAACGTAGACTGCTGCAGTGAATCACAACTTTGCGACCAATGTCCGGGACCAAGCTGCTGATAGTGCTGGCAGCCTCATAGCTACGCAGGCTGTCGTCACACATCAACAATATCTTGGAGGCGAACTCGAGGCGTAGCTGATTAAGAAAAAACTCGTGAGTAATGTCACCGACTAGCACAATCGCCCCAAAAGCCTGCTTGAGCTCGTCAGCCACACTGGGTTCAAAGTACTTATTAATCACAACCAAGGGGATTCGCGGATTGTGTTTGCGCAGCACCCGCAAATAGCTCATGGCGAGATCGCCATTGCCCGCGACAATAACATGCCGCTTGATCCGCCGCAGTTGCCAATGCTGCGGCGCCAAGCCACGCAGTAATGCCCCCACAACGGTCGATGCCGCCAGCACCGGCGCCGCAAAGTAAGCAAGCCAAAGCAAGTAACGACCTAACAAAGGCCCTCCGACGGGCATACCAAGGTCGACACCACCCATCACAAACAGGCTAAGACTGTAGTAGATATGTGTTACCAGACTTGCCTCAGGCAGCCCTGGCCTGTCGGTGACCGCAACGCCCATTTGAAAGCCCACCATCGCAAAAATGAAGGACAGCAGAGCAGCGAGCGCGCGCCAGTTAGGTAGCCAGGAAGAAATTGATTTTGCTTGCATAAAATCTACTTGCCGCAGGAAACTAAGATACTACACGGAGACGCGATGCCTGGGAATCAGAGTCTCGGAAACAGAGCCTTGAAAAAAGTTTTGAAAACAAAGCCTAAGCAAAGCTCAAACTCTGTCTTTGGGCAGCGCTAACCGAAGTATCGGCACACTGACAAAACCGTGTGATAAGGTCTAGTCATTGCTAGTAACGGCTAGCCTTTCACAGGAACTGCACAGAACAGCGCTATGGACTAACTCTGAGACTAACTCTTGGACTAACTCTTGGACTAACTCTTGGAGATTAACAGGATGGACGCGAATCTGACAACAACCCAGCATGCGGAACTGACCGCAGACCTGCATACATTGCGGCACTCCCTGACCGAGTTGCTGGATACCACAGAAGCCGGTGCCCGACCCGTCAAACTCAAAGATAATTCGAGTCGTCTGAGTCGCATGGACGAGATGCACAACCAAAGTATCCTAAGGGCTAACAGAAATTTGACCACCAATCGTCTTGTTCAAATTGACGCTGCACTGACGAGACTCGAACAGGGCGTTTATGGCCTATGCGGGGTGTGCGACCAACCTGTTGCTTTCAACCGTCTCAAAGCCTACCCCGAAGCAGGCATGTGCCTGCCATGCAAATCCGCTTCCGAAGAAAAATAATAGCAAAATTCACAATAGCCCTAGCGTGGCGCCAGCGCTAGCTGACGTGACTGCGCCACTAGACGCCCTGACTCGTCCCATATTTCGCCGTCTTCTTCCAGCATGCCGCCCGTGATAAATCGTGAACTGAAGCGGCAACGCAGCCAACCCGGTACAGGCACGCCGCGCACGTGTACAGTCATCTCTACCGTTGGCGCCCAGCCAATAGTCATGTTGGCGTTAAAAATTGTCGGCGGGAACGCGTCAGCCGCCAGTATCAATCCAAACGCGTCTATCGGTTCGTCAAGTAGTCGAAACCAACCACGAAACAGCGGCTGACCTGACGGCGTGCCTTGAGCGAAGCCCGCATCTTCCGGGTGAACTCGCAAATCAAAGCGTCCCATTAAGTTCGGCGCCCCATTCGATGAAGACATTGTGATGCAATCTTCCGGCGCTGGCAATTCAGGCGGTTCAGCGTCAATACGTACGGGGCCTTCGACTTCCGCGAGCTCTGCAAAACTGCCTAACAACTCGACCAAATTGCGCTCCGCCGTAGACAAGGAAGTCCGTACTGTCGAGAAACGCTTACCGTGCTTCAACACATGCGGCGCCATCGAAATGGGACCTGGACGACCCGGATACAGAAAGTGAGCATTGACGGCCACCGGATGAGGTCGGCTGGCTGTCGCCATGGCGCGGGCGCCCAGCGCCATCAAGTACCCACCATTGGCATTGCCGCCAATATCCCAACCATCATGAATCTCAGCTGTGTAAGCATCGCCACTGGGCACCACTGCGGTATCGCTAGCAAACGTCATCGACCGACCTCCTTGAGTACTTGTAAAAAGCCAGAGTTTAAGCGCATTTATGCCGACAGGAAAGTCAGCTTAAAATATTGCCAACAAATCCAAGCCCAATTACAGCCGGGCAACGGCACATATTGGCTTGCCCATCTGGGCGATCAACGTTAGATTAATGCTGGCAATCAGAGACCGCCAAAACGCTATAGATAAAGCCTTTTTTGCGATACAAAAACGACTACATTGGACTCAAGCAAAGGCTATAAAACCATGAACTCTGACAAGATCAATACCACCAGCCAGCCGATCAATGTAATTGATGACAGCGCTCGAACCGCAGCTTATCTAAAACTGATTGGCTGCTCGGGCTTAGGCGTAGCTCTTTTCTTGCTGCCTTTGAATGTCGGTGGCAACTGGACCATTATGCTGGCGCTGGTTACTAACCTCATTGTCGCATGGCTGAGCGAACACATGTCTTGGTTTACAGTCCCGCTATTCGTACTCGGCGGCACTATTTCTGCACTCTACAACTTAACACCACGGGCTTTTGTCGTCCGCCTGCCCTTCCACGAGCGATTTCAATCGGCCCACTGGATCTGGACATTGCTGTCTGTTAGCGGCGCGATTTTCGCCGTCTGCACATTTTTACAAACTGGGCCTGAATGGATCATCGGTGCTAAAACCGGGGGCACAGCTTTTGTAGACGTCGCGGGGCCTATTTTTCTGTTAATCGGTTTCGGCTGCTTATTTTTACCTTTTTTATCAGACTATGGACTTCTCGAGTTTGTCGGCACATTACTCCAAAAGCCCTATCAAAAGTTATTCAACTTACCTGGTCGCGCAACCATTGACACACTCGCATCATGGGTTGGGTCATCGAGCATTGCGGTATTGATGACCAGCCACCAATATGAAAAGGGATATTATACTGGCCGTCAGGCGGCGACCATTTGCACGAACTTCTCGGTGGTATCCATACCATTTGTGGTACTTATTTCGCAGGTGGCCGGGCTTGCAGAATACTTTTTTCAGCTTTACTTGGCGATGATATTTATTTGTGCGATCTGCGCGATCATCACCCCTCGCTTACCGCCGTTAAAATGGATCAGCGATGACTACTATGAACTGGCTGGCAAGCAGATTACGGAAGATGTACACGCTGACCACTCGCGATTTTCTTGGGCCTTGAATCAATCTTTACTCGTCGCTAGTCGTGCGCACCACCCACTAACATCGTTGAAGAAAGGCTTTGAATCCTTGGCAGACATTTTCCTTATGATGATGCCGGCGGCAATGACGATCGAGTTCATCACGCTAGCGGTCTACAACCACACGCCCATCTTTCAATTTTTTGCCTATCCGTTAATACCAATACTAGACCTATTACAGGTGCCAGAAAGTAGCATGGCGGCACCAGGTCTGTTTATTGGTATCTTCGATCAGTTTGTTCCGGCAATTATGGCGGGAGAAAGCAGCAGTCTGATAACGAAATTCGTCCTCGCTGGTTTGTCCGTGACTCAGGTGATATTTTTTGCTGAGACAGCACTGTTGATTTTACGCTCAAAAATTCCATTGTCCGTTATGCAACTCGTGGCGATTTTCTGCATCCGAACCGTCATCGCGTTACCGCTACTGGCGGTCATCGCTCATTGGATCTTCTAGGCCCTGCAGATTAGTCGAACGACGACAATCAATGCACCCATTTTCTACAGCCGCTACTGGGGTGAAAACGCACACTCTGGTTGCGGGCCTAGAACACTGACGTAAACGCCTGATCTAAACCCAAGATCTACCGGAGTTGCCTGACCCCGCGACCTACTGTGTACTGATGCCTGCAGTCTTTGAGGTTCTGCACAAACTCAACCGAATGACACCGACTTAGACCTCTGGCTCTAATTGATAAAGACTTAAGTACGCGCGATAGACGAAGGCGAGTACACGCGCTTCAACACAGGGCAGTTGATATCGTTGTCTAGACATGTTCGAAGAAGCGTTGAAGTTGAGTCGCGCGCAGCAAACCGCTGCACAAATGAAAACGGGACGCTCTCTCGAACGTCCCGTTTACAAAAACCGAACCACATGTATATAGCTCGTTAATGACTATAACTGATCAGATTCGATAGTTAACAGCGAGGAAACCAAATCTGCCGCGCGGTCCAGCGGGGCGAGACAGGCTACCCAAATACGGCAGCTGATCGAAGGCATTATTAACTCCGCCGTTGATGTTGATGCTCTCGTTGATGTCATAAGAGAAGTTGAAGTTATGAACCCATGAATCACCCGTTTGTGAAGGATCAACAAACAGCGGATTACCAGCAACTTGTTGATTGGTAATCGAGTTCAGCAGCTGGCTTTCCTCAAAACGTCCGGTCCACCCCAACGTCAAGTCATTTATGTTCCAAGAAGCGTTAGCGTTTAAGATCAACTCTGGTGAACCAAACTCGCCTTTACGCGATACGACAACTGATGAATCGATAGGGTCTTGGAATTCATCGAAGTCGAGAAGATGAGTGCCCGAAAGACCGAGCCTGACTGATCCCATATCACCGACTGAGAAGCCGTGCTCAAGTCCGAAATCAACACCCGATACTTCGAAGGCACCCAAGTTCACCTGACCAGATTGATGGAAGGTGATGAAGCCTTCTGGCGCTCGCGTGATGAGAGGACAAAACTGGTTAGCGGTCGATCCAAGATCAACACAAGCCTCGGCAACTCGCTCAGCAGAAAGTGCGTCAATGGCGCCGTCAATTTCTATACTGTAATAGTCAACGATGAGGCGAAAGCCCTGAATAAACTCCGGTTCATACACAATACCTACCGTAGTAGTAGTAGCTTCTTCTTGGCTAAGGCCAGGATTACCGCCAGTGACTCCCGGGATACCCGCCGTAATAAAATCATTCACGTCATAACCATCAGGAACCAGTTGAGCACAGTTTGCCGCACGGTTTGGCGTGCCCAAGTTGATGTTATCAATTGTGCAGGGATCATCCGCGAAAGCAAAAAAGATAGGTTGCTGTGGTGAAAATAATTCCGCGATGTTGGGTGCCCGAACCGCTTCACCGACGGTGCCACGAATAGTCAGTCCAAAACCGGGGGAGTAACGCAGGCCGGCAGACCAAGCCTCATTAGTGCCTACCGTGCTGTAGTCCGCAAAACGTATCGCACCAGTCACTTCAAGCAATTCGATACCCGGCTTATCAGAAATAAGTGGCGCCTCGGCTTCAATAAAATATTCAAAGACATCGAAATTGCCTCCCAATCCTGTCAGCGCATTGCCGTTAGATCCATCCCACGTATTCTGGGAAAGCTCGAAGTCCGATACGGAGAAGTTACTATCTTCCTCTCGGTACTCTAGGCCCGCCGCCCAGCCGATTGGTCCAGCCGGCAGTTCGAACAGACTCGCAGTTGTGCCGGAAAGCGATGCGAAAATAACGTTCTGTTCCAGCACTGATTTATCGAGCGTATCAACATATACGAAATCTGCGTTTGCTTGTGTCGTCGAATTTGCACCAAAAGGGTTGAACGGCGCACAACCACTGTTAGCGCCTGGGGTGAAGCTTACAAACTGGTTAAATCTTTCGCCCGTGGTGAATTCCGGAATAGGAAAAGCAAATCCGATCGGCGGCAGCGCCGTTGTGTCTAAGTTAGATCGACATACGATATCGCCAGATACTGGGTCAGTGACCGAGTCCAGTGCTGCATAAAAACGGTCTTCGAGGCGGATATTGACGTTGGTGTTCTCGACTGTCGTCTTGCCGTAATTATAAGAAAGCTCGTACTGAATGCCGTCGGCTATATCGAATTCACCTTCTACGCCGACAACAATTCGGAATGTCTCACGATCAACATTATCCTCCGGCAGTACTAATAAATCATCACTATCTCGGCTTGAACCAAAACCGTAGAAACTTCCATCGTTTGGATTTGCAGGAATAATACCCGAGCCTTGCAGCTCAGTTATCTGCGCCTGCAGAGCGGGTGGAATGTAAGGGTTATTGTACGCTATCGGAATGGCGTCGTTGAAATCAACACCTTGAACCTGCACGTTATTCGAAAATGCGTACTTGGTTTCAACGAACAAAGTCGCACTATCGTTGATCTCGAAACTACCGTTGAGGTTGATAGACCAGCGATCCTGCTCAGGCAATATTGTTTGATTGGTAGAACCGAGGCCGTCACCAACGCCGAAGCTCTGACTTACGTTAGCAGGCAAGCCTGGATTAAAGGCTCGAGGGGTACCGTTAAATGGAGAATCGATGACCTGTGCCACGGGGATGTTCGTGCCTGGGATCAGCGGTATACCGAGACCGGCCCTGACACCGTTAGTGGCTGCTAGTACTGAATCGCCAAAGGCGTCCTGAGCTGCGATGTTAAACACACCGAGGGGGCTTGAAATTGGGTTGCCAGAGGGCCGCACGTAAGCACGTGAAGCAAGCGGATTGATTCCGGCGGCCGCGGCAATGGCTGGTGTGTTTGTGATGTCATTGCCTTGGAATGGCCCTGCAAAGCTTCTGTCTCGCTCAAACACGTGGTCATTGGTTAAGCCTTCAACCGCAATGACGACTTCACCGCGACCTTCAGCAAACTCGAATCCACCGGCTGCAGAAATGTAGTGCTCTTCAGTATCCCATCGACTAGACATCCCGGTTTGCGCTTTGAGTTCAATGCCGTCAAAGTCTCCGCCTTTTCGCGTTATGAAGTTAACAACACCCGACACGGCGTCAGCACCGTAGACGGACGAAGCACCACCGGTAAGCGTCTCGACCTGCTTTATCATAACCGCCGGAATTGAATTCACATCAACCGCAGCTGAGCCCTGACCACCAGCCACATGTCGGCGGCCGTTAACCAGAACTAACGTTCGATTAGCACCAAGGCCGCGAAGATCAAGAAGTCCTAGGCCGACGTCAGTGTCAGTAGTTCCGGCGTCGTTAATTGCCGACATATTTGCTGGTAGTGAATTATTGAGGGCCGGTGAGTCACGCAACAACATACCAAGGTCTGATTGCCCTGCTGTCCGGATGGTGTTGCCACCGATCACTGACACTGGGCTTGCTGCGGCTGTGGCGCTATCTCTTGCGATACGCGAGCCGGTGACGACAACCTCTTCAATGGCAACTTCATCTGCAGCTAACGAGAAACTCGGTGCAGCTAAACCCGCAGCGGTCACCAACATAATGGCGTGAGCGAGACTTTTTCTTCTAACGGTTTTTATCACAGCTTTCTCCAGACAATGTATTCGATTGATTCTCGTCGGAGGTGTTCGCAAGTAGCGTGCCAAACAGAAGCATAGAGTGCTCGTTTTTTTTGGTGCACTGCTAGCCCCTAAAAAATGTGGGGATTTTCAATACTGCGACAAACTGGTGCGTGTTAACTCGACTATTACAGTCCCAAGGCAGTGCACTAAAACGGAGACGAAAACTTTTAATGTGTAAAAACTAACCAATAAAGTGCAAAAATCTTTGCGAGACCCTTACACAAAACAGTAAAAATTCTGTTAAACCGTTAGATATTTTCCGATCAGCTCATCACTCAAACTATCTAATGACCCGTTAGCACGAATCTGCCCTCGCTCCATGATATAAAAATTAGAGGCGACGCTGCGGACGAAACGCAGGCGCTGCTCGACTATCACTACAGTCATACCGAGCTCACGCTGCAGGGTTTTGATCGCCTCACCAATTTCTTGGACAATTGAAGGCTGAATACCCTCACAAGGCTCGTCAAGTATCAACAGGTCTGGGTCGGTCGTTAGGGCACGCGCGATGGCCAACTGTTGTTGCTGCCCCCCAGAGAGATCACCGCCGCGACGTTGCAACATAGTCGACAGCACCGGGAACAACTCGAACACCAGAACTGGAATGGTTGAGCGCTTATCGCCGCGTGCAGCCACGGCCACTCGCAAGTTCTCTTCGACCGTCAAGGTCGGGAAAATCATACGGCCCTGTGGCACGTAGCCAATACCACCACGAGCCCGAGCCTGGGTTGACCACTGCGTTATATCCATGCCCCGGTAGCATACCGTACCACTCAGACTCGGCAACAAACCAAGCAGCGTTTTTAGGAACGTGGTCTTACCGACACCGTTGCGCCCCATCAGCGCGGTTACAGATCCTCGCTCGATAACAATATCGACATCCTTAAGTATATGACTACCGGCGTAGGCTTGATTGAGTTTGACCACAGCAAGGAGTGGACCATCGCGTGTTAGTGCATTATTCACCAAGATACACCCGCAAAACGTCCGGATTAGCCTGCACCTCTTCCATGCTGCCTTCTGCCAGCACTCTGCCCTCATGGAGTACCGTAACCTGCTTGGCGATAGAACGCACAAATTCCATATCGTGTTCAACCAGCAAGATTGTATGCTGACCCGCTAATTCGTTGAGTAATATTGCTGTTTTCTCCGTTTCTTGCTGCGTCATGCCGGCAACCGGCTCATCAACTAACAACAGCTTTGGCTCCTGCGCAAGCAACATACCCAATTCAAGCCATTGCTTCTGACCGTGGCTAATGAGTCCCGCGTCGCGCTGATGCTCATTTTGCAGACCGATGAGTTCGAGCAACTCGTCCACCCGTGTGTGCTGTGCCGCAGTCATGCGTCCCCATACATTTTGCCAAACACCACGATCCGATCGTAATGCCAGCTGCAGATTTTGCCGCACACTGTGAAACTCGAAAACAGTCGGCTTCTGAAACTTTCGACCAATACCCAACTGCGCAATGTCTGGCTCACTACACTGCAGCAGATCGATACGCTGACCAAAATAGGCCGTGCCCTGGTCCGGGCGAGTCTTGCCGGTAATGATGTCCATCATGGTTGTTTTACCCGCGCCGTTAGGACCAATCAAACAACGTAACTCTCCTTCATTGAGCGTCAAGTTGAGCTGGTTCAGCGCACGGTACCCATCGAAGCTCACTGAGATATTCTCAAGATAGAGTATGACGCCGTGACGGGTATCAGGTTGCAGCACCGTCATTAACGCATCTCCTCAGGGGTCTCGACCGGAGGCATGCCTAGTGTCTTTGTAGGTTTATTTCTAGGGTGCTTAAACAAACCAACAATACCTTTTGGTAGAAATAACGTGGCGACGATAAACAAACCACCGAGAAAGAACAGCCAAATTTCAGGCACCCATGCCGTCAACACCGACTTCGCGAGATTGACGGCAATGGCACCAATGATAGCGCCGTACAATGTACCTCGGCCGCCAATGGCAACCCAGATTGCAGCCTCGATTGAATTAAGGGGCGCAAACTCGTTGGGATTGATAATGCCTACTTGAGGCACATAAAGCGCACCAGCGATTCCCGCCAGCATCGCTGAAACAACAAAAATCCAAAGCTTGAAATACTCAACCCGATAGCCGAGGAAGCGAACCCTATCCTCCGTGTCACGGATCGCCGCGATCAGTTGACCGAGCCGCGAGTTAACAATGTAACGGCAGAGCAGATAAGCAGCTGACAAACATAGAGCGGTCGTGGCATACAACGCACATTTGGTGATATCAGCCTGGAGACTTAAACCGGCGATCTCCTTGAAGTCGGTTAGACCATTGTTACCGCCAAAACCCAGCTCGTTTCGAAAAAATGCTAACATCAATGCGTAAGTCATGGCCTGAGTGATTATCGAAAGGTATACACCGGTCACCCTCGACCGAAATGCCAGATAACCAAACGCGAACGCCAGTATTCCCGGAACTAACAACACCATCAACAAAGCAAAGGTCAGTGAGTCAAAGCCTAGCCAGTACCAAGGTAGCTCCTGCCAATTTAGAAAGACCATAAAGTCAGGTATCTCGGGGTTGCCATAGACACCTCGGTCACCAATCTGGCGCATGAGGTACATACCCATCGCGTAGCCACCCAGAGCAAAAAACGCCCCGTGGCCTAAACTCAGAATACCGCAATAACCCCAGACAAGATCAAGAGACAGCGCCAACATTGCCAGACACAGGTATTTACCGAGCAGCGACAGGGAATAGGTTGAGACCGCCAAAGGCGATTCTGCCGGCAACGCGAGGTTCATCATCGGCAGCAGCAAAGCAGAACCCACCAGCACCGCGACGATAATTGCGCCGACCTTATCATTGCCCACGAGCCTGCGCATTAACACGTCAACTGCTCGCACCACGACCCTTTTGCGGGAACAGCCCACGGGGTCGCTTCTGAATAATAAAAATGATCGCCACCAGCACAATGACTTTTGCCAGCACGGCACCGGCCATTGGCTCCAATATTTTATTGGCAACACCTACTGCCAACCCAGAAACGAGTGTTCCCCAGAGACTACCGACGCCGCCCAGCACCACAACCAAAAATGAATCAACAATATAGGCCTGGCCAAGATTTGGGCCAACATTGGTTAACTGTGATAGCGCGACCCCGGCGATTCCCGCAACCCCAGAACCCAACCCAAACGTCAGCGCGTCAATCCGTTCACTCGCAACACCCAGGGTGCGTGCCACCTCTCGGTTCTGCGCAACAGCACGAAGCTCAAGACCAAAGCGGCTGTGCTTCAGCAGCGCCAGTAACGCGGTGAACAACGCCAAACAAAACATCAGAATATAGAGCCGGTTAAACGTAAACGCCAGACCCTGAACAACTTCAAAGGATCCGCTCATCCAGTCAGGCGTGATGACCGATTGATTTAGCGGGCCAAAGATACTCCTAACGGTTTGCTGCAGTACTAGGCTAACCCCAAACGTTGCCAGTAAGGTTTCAAGCGGCCTGCCGTATAGATGACGGATAATGCCTCGTTCGATAACAATGCCTGCAGTTCCTGCGACGACAAAAGCTGCGGGAATGGCCAGCACCAACGCCAGTCCGATGTCATTCGGCATCAACTGCTGCACAACATAAGTCGTGTAGGCCCCAAGCATCATCAGCTCACCATGCGCCATGTTGATAACGCCCATCACGCCAAACGTGATAGCCAGGCCAATCGCTGAAAGCACCAGCACCGAGCCTAGACTCAATCCGAAGAATACCGTTTGGATACGTTCGAAGTTTGCCAGCCGCTGCTCAATTTTGACCAGCGACCGGCCCGCAGCTTGCCTCAGCTCAGGCGCAGCTGTTGACTGATCAGCAACCGCCGCAAGGCGTGTTCTGACCGCGGGATCTGTCCGATCTGCCAGCCAGATCGCCGCGCTAATCGCAGACATATTGTTGTAACTACTACTCAGCGTGCCGCTGAGCGCATCTAGCACCAATACAGTCTCCATCGCCTCGTGCACCGCATCTGCATTTTCACCGACTATCAATCGACGCACCAACTCAACGTTGCCCCGACTGGGCTCCGCCATGACCTCTTCAACGGCCGTCAGACGCCTAACTGGGTCAGGTGAGCGCAGCTGCGCTTCTGCCATCAAACTTCGCAGTGACTCTCGCAAGGGCGCGTCTACCGCAATGCGACGCACCTCTCGGCGAGTTGCCAAGCCCAGACCCATCTGCGTCAACGGGTCACTCAGCGCGTAACCGGAGCCCTCTCGGCGCACAACAACCACGACATCGTCAGCCTGTCTTCGATAAAGCTGGCCGGCGATAAGGGTTTCAATCACTCTGGTAGCAATATCAAAGTCTAACGCGACAAGCTGCTCAGCAATTTGGCGCTTTTCTGCACTGTTGCTTTGCGCAAGCGCATCGATCGCCACCCTGCGTGGATCACCTACGGCCTGAGCAATCGACGGCGTCAATGCCAACAGGACAAGCGCCCATATAATGCATAAATCTGACCTTGTAGTTAACCTCAAATTACTGCCCCGAACACGCGCCCGTCTCTGTATTTAGGTTGCCGCAACTAATCGGCTTACGCCAGTCAGCGCGCAGATTCCTTGAGCCTTCCAGATAATCTGACCAAGCATCACCTGCAACCGACTCGGTGCTAAAGACAATCTGAAACTGACCGTCATCCTGAATCTCACCAATCAACACTGGCTTGGTAATATGATGATTCGGCAGCATAGTCGACGTGCCGCCGGTAAGGTTAGGTACTGTGACGTCAATAATGCTGTCCTGTACCGCCGATGCATCGGTTGTACCGGCTTTTTTGACCGCCTCGACCCACATGTTGAAACCAATGAAATGCGCTTCCATCGGGTCATTCGTCACTCTGTCCGCATCACTAACGAATTCAAGCCATTCGTCGATGAAGGTATAGTTTTCTTCTGACTCGACACTCATGAAGTAATTCCAAGCCGCCAGATGTCCAACCAACGGACCGGTGTCGATACCAGACAACTCTTCTTCGCCAACCGAGAAAGCGATCACGGGAATATCCTTCGCCTGAACCCCTTGATTCGCGAGTTCCTTGTAGAACGGCACATTTGCGTCACCGTTCACCGTCGATACCACCGCCGTTTTCTTACCTTCGGATCCGAAACGTTTAATCTCGGCAACAATGGATTGCCAGTCGGCATGCCCGAAGGGCGTGTAGTTAATCAGCACGTCCTCATCACTCACACCTTGTTGTTTCAGGTAAGCAGCCAATATCTTGTTGGTGGTGCGCGGATAAACATAATCTGTGCCTGCCAGCACCCAGCGCTTGATACCCTGCCGCATCAAGTAGTCAACTGCCGGAATAGCCTGCTGATTTGGCGCTGCACCTGTGTAGAAGACGTTTTTTGATGATTCCTCACCTTCATATTGAACCGGGTAGAACAACAGCCCGTTGAGTTCCTCTAAAACCGGCAGTACAGATTTACGCGACACGGAAGTCCAACAACCAAAGATGACATCAACCTTGTCCTGCTCGAGCAATTCACGCGTTTTCTCCGCAAATAATGGCCAGTTTGATGCCGGGTCAACAACCACGGCCTCAAGCTTGCGACCGAGCAAACCGCCTTTTTCATTCTGGGCCTCGATCAACATCAGCACCGTATCTTTCAATGTGGTTTCACTGATCGCCATCGTCCCGGACAACGAATGCAGTACACCAACCTTTATGGGTGGCAGGGTCTGGGCCGCAACAAGCCCGCCAAACATTAATGTGGCCAACAACGCAGCGCTTGCCGCGATTGGCCTGAAGAAGTTCCGCATAGATTTACTCCCGCTACTACATTGTGGCGTTGATAATTTTTAGATCGGCATCAAAAGTTTCACACCGCGGCAAAGGCCGTTACCTGCACGCATAAGCCAACAACGAACCATGATGGAGCATAAAGAAGGCAATCTTTATGCCATAGGAGCGGGCACCAATCATACGCCGCCCAGGTACTCGACTTGTCAATCATCATACTGGCTGCTTGCGTTTCACCGCTCGCTAAAACAAATCAATAGCGTCGTGCGACGGCCGCGCCGGCGCTTATCTGGTGCGCGAACAGCTATGAACGAATCATAATGATTCATTTTTTACTGTCGCTTATCGTTATACACTGCTCGCCTTCCTATACTGCAGTCAGAACCCTCATGGATTACCAGCCCATCCTCGAAGAAATATCCGAGGAAGTTCAACACCTGTTCGGTCAGGGCCAGGTAGCCAACTACATAGAGCCGTTAAAGCGCGTTAATCCGCACAAATTTGGTATCGCCGTTGAAACACTAGATGGTGATTGCTTTCAATTGGGCGACAGCCAAGAGCGCTTCTCTATCCAAAGTGTCTCTAAGGTTTTTAATCTGGCGTTGGCAACTAGCCTCATCGGTGATGCCTTGTGGCAGCGAGTCGACATGGAGCCTTCCGGCAACCCTTTTAACTCGCTCGTTCAGCTTGAGTATGAAAATGGCATTCCGCGGAATCCATTTATCAACGCGGGCGCCTTGCTCGTCGTTGATGTGCTGCTGGATCATCTTGTCGATGCCAACGCTGACATGCTGGCATTCGTTCGCCAGCTGCGCTGCTCTGACATTTACTACGACGAAGAAGTTGCCAAGTCAGAGAAACTCACTGGCTACAACAACGCTGCCCTAGTGAATTATATGAAGGGACGAGGCAATATTAACCACGAAGTTGATCAGGTACTGGACGCTTACTGTCATCAATGCGCCATCACTATGACGTGTGCGGGCTTAGCTCGCAGCTTTGTTTTTTTAGCCAATGCAGGTGTTGTACCCTGCACAGGCCAACGTATTTTGACCGCCAGCCAGACCAAGCGCATGAATGCCATTATGCTGACCTGTGGTTTTTACGATGAATCCGGTGAGTTTGCCTACAAGGTTGGCATGCCAGGCAAGAGTGGCGTAGGCGGCGGCGTTGCCGCGGTGATACCGGGCAAACTTAGTATTGCGGTTTGGAGCCCTGAACTCAACGAGCAGGGTAATTCGGTGCTGGGCATCAAGGCCCTCGAACTATTTACCACAAAAACCGGGCTTTCCATATTTTGATACACACAGTCATGCAGCAGGCCAACCGCTAGACCTGTTGCTGACAAGCTTGTTACTTGGTCTGCGGCGTAAGCCTGTGGCCATTAATTAGTGCAACATTTGGATAAATCGATGCCTTTTATTTAGGGCCGTCACTACCGAGGATCGGTTATACTTTGGCACCAACGCAAGAATCAGCGCTCGCCTAATGGATCTCGGATTTACCTACACTCAGCACGGTACACGACTACACGTTCCGCATCACGGCAACCACCCCACCAACCCGCGTGACGATAAGGCACGGTTAACCGGCAATGACAAGCGTGGTAACGAGCGTGACGGCCACCGTCAGCCGTGGTGCTAATGACAATCCCATTGCAACATCTAACCTTCATTGCCAGCCCAGAAAAGGGCATCGTCAGCGCTCTGTACCAAGCGACTGAACGGCCCGTCGCACGCTTAGTGTTTGGCCATGGCGCGGGTGCCAATATGCAACATCACCATATGCAGCATCTGGCTGACGCCCTTAGTCACAACAATATTGACACGCTACGCTATAACTTTCCGTATATGCAGGCTGGTGGCGGTCGCACCGACACGCTGCCGGTATGCCTGAGCACAATTGGCAACGCACTCAGACTTGCCGCGACGCGAGAACCCCAGCTACCCACTTTTTTATGCGGCCATTCATTCGGCGGCAGGATGAGCTCGCACTATTTAGCAACGAATGAGGCTGCCATAAACAATCGAGCAGACCAAAGCGTCGACATCAGGGGCGTCGTATATTTCTCGTTTCCGCTCCACCCAAGTAAAAACCCGGGGGTAGTACGAGCGGCACATCTGGGTGCTATACAAATTCCCCAGCTCTTTGTTTCGGGCACCAGAGATACACTCGCCTCGCTGGATTTACTCGAGCCCATTATCAATACGCTCGCCAACGCGCGTTTGCATAAAGTGGATACGGCAGACCACAGTCTGAAAACACTTAAGCGCACTCGCCAGTCTAGTGAGGACGCCTACTCGGAGGCCGGCCGTATCGTTGGGGCGTGGGTCGATGAACAACTAGCATTGGAAAGTACTCCTTAACAAGCCAGTGGGAAAATCACTGTTATTAATACGCTCTTAACAACGCTATCTTATGCAAGGAATGCTTTATGCTTCATCTAATTCTCGGCGGCGCTCGATCCGGCAAGAGTCGTCATGCATTAACAGTTGATGTTACCGGCTACAGTCGGCAGCTTTTTGTCGCCACCAGTGAGGCCATCGATGAGGAAATGCAGGATCGTATCGAGAAGCACCGCAGCGAGCGCGACCATAGCTGGCAGACCGTCGATGCGCCGGTCAATCTGACCACTACGCTGTCGACCCTAGATGATACAACCTCGCTAATTGTCGTGGATTGTCTAACCGTCTGGCTCGGTAACCTGATGCACTACGAGCGCGACGTTGATGCTGAAGTAGACAAGCTGGCGGCGTTCTTTACTAACGCCAACGGTCACTATGTAGTGGTCAGCAATGAGGTCGGCCAGGGCGTCGTACCCGACTCAAAGATGGGCCGTGAGTTTCGCGATTACCAAGGTCGACTGAATCAACATATGGCAGCTATCGCCCAGCGCGTTGAGCTAGTAGTGGCGGGTATTCCCATAAACATTAAGTCCTGAATTATTCGTTAACAAACACAGGTTGCTAAGCATTTACCCATAAAATAGCTTACCGAGCATCGGCGAATAGCGCGTCAACATCAAGGTAGACTTCAAGCTCTGCGGCTAGCGCATCCAGCAGGCTGTCAACCTTGGCCTCATAGTTTTGCAGCCTGTTAGTTGGTAAAGGATGTCGCGATGACTCAATACCGGATCGCAACTGTTCCAACCAAGCGTGACGAAAGGCATCTGCGGTAAACAGGCCGTGCAGATAAGTGCCGCAGACTTTGCCTCCAGCCGCGACTGCGCCATCGGCACCTGATTGAAGCTGTGCAAAGGGATGGTCCGCGGCAGACCCCTTAGTGACGCCCATATGAATTTCATAACCAGACAATGCCAGCCCACTAGCCACGTGCTGACCATGGCTGTGCACGACTGTTTTTTGCGGTAGCATGGTGGTCTCTACATCCAGCAGGCCCAGTCCCTGCTCCGCACCTGGTGTGCCATCGAAGCCCTGCTCATCATGAATGACGTTTCCGAGCATTTGATAGCCGCCACAGATCCCCAGCACATGACCACCGGCGCGCGATATCGCCTTGATATCATGATGCCAACCCTGCGCATACAAAAATCGCAAATCACCAATAGCTGATTTCGTCCCCAGCAAAATGACAGCATCAACATCTAAAGGAATAGGCTGTCCCGGCGGTACGAACACGACGTCAACACCAGGCTCCATCTTCAGAGGGTCCAGATCATCAAAGTTGGCGATACGTGGCAACATCGGCGCCGCAATTCTGAGGCGCTGACCGCCAGCGATAGCGAGAGACTCTCCCGCAGGTTCTGCCGCGACCAAAACGCGCGATTGCTCCAATTGCACCCCATCTTCCTCGGGAAGCTGACTTACCATGGGTAGCCAGGGAATGACGCCATTACTGCGCCACCCCGTGAAATCGCGAATATACCGCAATCCATCGTCAAACAGTCTTGGATCACCACGAAATTTATTGATGATGAAGCTCTTCACCAGCGCCCGATCTTCGGCCGACAACACCGAGTGTGTACCTGCCAGCGCGGCAATGACACCACCACGCTCTATGTCAGCAATCAGACATACCGGCGTATTGGTCGCACGCGCAAATCCCATATTGGCAATATCTCCCGCACGCAAATTAACCTCCGCTGCACTCCCCGCGCCTTCCACCAGAATGAGGTCATACTGCGCCGCCAGCACCCCATGGCTTTGCAACACGCTGGGTAGCAAAGAGCGCCGGGTGCCACGCATATAGCCAGCAGCACTCTGCACCTCAAGGGGCTGACCCTGAACGATGATTTGCGCCGACTGATCGGTCTGCGGCTTGAGCAACACGGGGTTAAAATGCACACTGTTGGGTAAGCGACATGCCAAGGCTTGTAACGCTTGAGCACGCCCAATTTCACCGCCATCAACGCACACTGCGGCATTGTTAGACATGTTCTGCGGCTTAAAGGGTGCGACACGAAAACCCCGGTTACTGGCAAGACGGCATAAACCAGCAACAATAATTGATTTACCAACATCGGAGCCCGTGCCCTGAAACATCAAACTGCGAGCTGTCACAAAGCATCCAGTATTGTCACGTTGGTATGACCTGCTACCTGATGAATCTGCGCCTTCACGCCATAAATTTCTGCCATCATCGCCGGCGTCATCGTCTCTGCCACGGTACCGTCAGCGTAGATACGGCCGTCACGCATCCAGATCAGCCGGTCTGCAAAACGCGCCGCTAGATTTGCTTCATGGGCTACCACTAACGCACCCCGCCCACCGTCAACATAGTTGCGAATCAACTGCATGATACCGAGCTCGTGCTTGGGGTCGAGGGCGGCATTGGGCTCATCTGCCAGCAGCAACGCGGCATCAGCCGCAAAGGCACGAGCGCAATGCACCCGCGCCGACTCGCCACCGGAAAGCGTGTCCATACGGCGATCCCGCAAGGACTGCAGATCGCAGGCGTCAATAGCTGCCTCTACCAATGCGAGATCCACACCCTTGAGTCTACCCAGGCGCACACCATAGGCGTAACGTCCCAACGAAACCACATCGAAGACCTTCACTGGCCAGGCCATCGGCCTGCGCTGGGGAAGATAGGCTGCGAGTTTTGCCCGCTGCAGCGTCGAAATGCGCCGTAACGGTAGCTGATCAATGCGCGCGTCACCGGTCGCCGCCGGCACCAGCCCCAGCGCACATCGCAAGACACTACTTTTGCCCGCACCATTGGCTCCCAATAACACCGCAAGCTCACCGGTTCTTACGGTCAGGTTGACGCTATCAAGAATCGTCTTACCATCAATAGCGAGGCTGATGTTGTCCAGTTTCAACTCAGTCATTGCTATTGCCCATCATGCGTTGTGAGGCAATCCATACAAAAATCGGTGCGCCCAACAGCGCCGCAACCACGCCCAACTTAAGCTCTGTGTTGGTTGGCACAACTCGGATAAAAATATCCGCCGCAACCAAAATCGCGCCACCTAGCAACGCCGAAGGCATCAAGGTTGCCGCTGGTTCATGATCTACATGGGGCCGCACCAAGTGTGGCGCAACGATACCGACAAAACCCACCGCACCAGCAATAGCGACTGCAGCACCCGTACACAATCCGGTGCCAAAAACTATTTTTAGCCGAACTTTTTGCAGATCGACGCCAATGCCCGCTGCCGCTTCTTCGCCGAGCGTAAACGCCGACAGGTCGCGTCCAGACAGCAGTATCAAAATGACACCTAGTCCGAGGAACGGCGCCGCAAAAGCAATGTCGTCGAAGCTGCGATTGGCGACAGTGCCCATCATCCAATTGACCATATCAGACAATGAAAAAGGGTTCGGCGCTAAATTCATTAGCAGCGTCATAAGAGCACCGGTAAAGCTTGAGATACCGACTCCGATCAGTATTAACGCCACCACCGAGTTGACCCGCGTTGCGACCAACGCAAGAAAGCTCGTTGCCACCAGCGCGCCACTGATGGCCGCTAGGGGCAAAATGAAACTCGATAGCGCCGAAAAGCCAAAATAAAGCGTAAACGTGGCGAACAACGAAGCACTCGCTGAGACACCTAGCACGCCGGGCTCAGCCAGAGGATTACGTAGCAGTCCCTGCATGGCTGCGCCACTAAGCCCCAGCGCAGCACCCACAAGGTAAGCCGCGATAGCACGTGGCAGGCGAATTTCCCAGACAACAATAGCGTCCCCAGCAGAGCCTTGGCCGATCAAAGCCTGCAGTACTTGCATCAACCCCAGCGGTGTTGAACCCAGCAACACGGCTATCACAATGAGCACAAGACTCAGTAGCAGTAACACACCGTTGAGTTGTGGATTTCTCATCGCGATGCCGCCTTCGCTGGGTTGTCTATTTTTGTCGCACTGTTCACACTCGCCGCGCTATCCACCCCCGCCGCGTTTTCCACCCCCGCCGCGTTTTCCACCCCCGCCGCGTTTTCCACCCCCGCCGCGGCGCTTGCCAGCAACTCAATGGCATCGACGATAAACCAACCACCGCATGCTGTGGTGGCGCCGCGCAGGGCAACACTCTCGGTAGTGCCCAGCTGGTCGCGAATCACGGGATGACGCGCCGCAGACCAGAAATTACCGTGACTCGTCTTGTCACCATAAAATGCGGTTGCCACCAGGTGTGGCTTTTCATAGGCTAACGCTTCCAGCGGTAAGCTGCGCCACCCAGATTGCGTCTGATAATTAGCAACACCCGCGACGGTCATCATTGAATTCACCAACGTGCCAGGCCCACCCGTAACGCCACCAGGCGTCACGTACAACGTCTGCCGGGCTTGCGCAGACTGCGGTAGCGCAGCAATACGCCGCTCCATATCAGCAATGATGTTATCGCCCGTTTGAGGAACACCCAGCTGCATAGCAACGGTATTAATCACATCCTTGATACTGTCTACCGTGTTGGCATAGCCGATCTGCAAGACCGGGATATCCAGCCGCGTAAAAAACTGAGTGATATTCGGCCCACCACCATAAGTTCTAACGATTAGATCAGGCTGCAGCGCAATGATATCTTCAGCCACCGGCCTGACTTTAGGAAAGTCCCGCGCGGCCTCACGCATGTAGGCAAATTCACGCGTTGAATCTTTTGATAGCGACAACACGCGGTCATGAGCCACCAGTTTTAACACGTATTGATCAGCGCAGTAGTCGAGACTAACCACAGAAGTCGCGTTACTCATTCGGTCAGCCCAAAGAACGGCTGGCAGGCTACAAAAGCCCACCAGCGTCATTGTCACTAATTGCTTGACCGTCGTCATACTCAGCTCTCTTACTTCTCTCGAAGGTCTCGACTGTCTCTTAACAACCTATACTGTTAAAACTGATAGCTGGCGCCAACATAACCAGACAATTCCGGCGTGCCGTAACCAAAAATCTGCTGATAGTCTTCATCCAGCAAGTTTTCAATACGGGCGAAAAGTTCGATATTGTTTTGCACTTGATAGCTAGCAGACAGGTCTACGCGAGTCCAGCTGTCAACGGTGCCACGACTGTCAATCTCTTCGTCGTTGTAAATCACGACGATGTTTGTCATGAGTTTCTCAACGGGCCGCCAAGCGAGCGACATATCAGCTGTTTTCTGCGGCAGACGCGCCAGTTTGTCGCCTGCGCCATCTTCACTGTTAATATAGGACAGGTTGGTGGCCACCGACCAGGCATCAGAAATATCCATGCTAAGTTCCAATTCAACACCACGGGCGTTCACGACTGAGATGTTTTCATAACCACCTATGGCAAACGAAAAGTCGATTTGGTTTTCAGTGTCTTGTCTGAAATAAGTCAGGCCAATGGTTCCAGCGCCTGCTGCAAAACCGTAATTAACACCAATATCAAAGGCATCGCTGGACTCAGGCAACAAGGCCGTATTGGCAGCAGTGGCACCACAGCAGAAAAAAGTCGTCTGGAAAATCGTCGGCGCTTTAAACCCCTGCCCCCAACTACTGTGAATCAGTGTCGTCTCGGCAACCTGCCAAGCCGCAGCCACTCGACCGACGGTCTCTGCGCCAAAGATATCATGATCATCTCTTCTCACCCCCAACGATACCGTAACGTCTTCAATAGGGTTAATACGGTACAGCGCAAATGTTCCATTGATTGTACTTTCGTCAGTGCCAGACTCGCTTTTTTCTGATTCATAACCGAATGAAAAGCGTTGGTTGCCTGCGATATCGACAGCACCTTGATAACGTAGCAACGTGCGCTCACCTTCAGCGCTGAAACTCGATGTGCCATCCGAAAAATTCTCTCGATCGATACGAGTACTACCAAAGGTCAGCGTATTTTCGAGTCGATCACTCAACAAGTTAAAGCTTAAAGCAGCTTGCGCTGAAGTCTGGCTGGTGTCACTGACTTCATCCGCATCTACTACACCCGTTGCCGCACCAAAACCGTCAAACTCGGTTAATGCCTCGGTTTTTCTGAGGTTAATGTCGAGCCGAGCGACTTCGCCTAGGTTCAAACCGCCCTTGATCGTCAGGGTCTGAGAATCAAAGTTATCGTCCTCAGTATTACCGTCATCTTCATCGGCTTTAGAGACGCCGTCTGTGTCTACGTCTGCATAGCTAATCCGAATATCACCTATCTCGCCGCCTGCAGACGCCGACGCTGACAGCCGCCGACTACCGAAACTACCCCCCGAGGCGCTGACGTTGCCAGTAAACCCGTCTTCAACAGGTTTAGACACAATATTTACCACGCCGCCAATCGCATCACTGCCCCACAAGGTAGACTGCGGCCCTTTAAGAATCTCGATAGATTGGACATCTAGGGTATCCACGGCACCAAAATTGAAACCGCCTCCGGGTGAGGTCGTGTCGTTGGCGGGTACCCCGTCAATCAACACGAGTGTTTGGGGGCTGCTGGCGCCACGAATTCTGACGCTGGCTTGGCCGCCAAAGGGGCCGTTTTGATTGAGGGTGACACCCGACGCGCTGACTATCGCATCAGACACAAAATTGTAGCCTCGCTGGCGAATTAGTTCCTCGTCGATAATTGAAATACTCGCGCCCGATTGCTGCGCTGTTGTGTCAAGCCGTAATGCAGTGACAACAATCTCTTCTTCAATCAAGGAAGTCTGTGCTTGGTTACGAGAATCCGCAGCGAACGCTGCGTGATGAGTTATTAACAGGGGGAAAAGACATAGGTATGACGGCTTTTTCAGCATCATTAGAATTGCACTCCGAGCCCAGCAGCGCGTCAGCAGCTGAGTAAATTCGACTGTCCCTTGATAAGCAACGCGGACGGATAAGTCGCTGCTACGGAAAGCAATTCCTGTCCCAAAAGCTATTCCCGGCTTCGGACGAACGACGAGACGGCAGGTCTTCTGGCTCACGAGTCATCACTTTTCTCGCCCCTTCCCAAGGCATCAGCCTCAGTGGTTATTGCGAGTAGCTCTTCGTTTACAGTTGCGGGTACAGCCCCAGATTTCCCATACACGGGTATGGTCTGAGTTCCCTTAAAGCCTTTATCAGGCACCGTCGCGCGGCATTATGTTTGATGTCAAACCATAAGTACACCTGCTTATGGTTTGATATGCGCCTACGGTTATTCGTTTGACAGCAGAGGTTCTAGAAATCGATACCTTGGCGTGCCTTGATACCTTGCTGAAAAGGATGCTTTATTTCTTTCATCTCGGTCACTAAATCAGCAGCTGCAATTAACTCAGGTTTGGCGTCCCGACCAGTCAGAATAACACTGGTGCGCTGATGCCGCGCCGCCAAGACTGCTAACAACTCATCAACAGTCAGGTAGTCGTAACGCAATACAATGTTGATCTCATCAAGCACAATCAGATCAAAGTCGCCGCTGCTCAGCATATCCGCCGAGACCTGCAGTGCGGCTTTTGCCGCAGCAATATCCCGCTGTCTATCTTGGGTATCCCACGTAAAACCCTCACCCATAGTATGCCAGCGCAGTGCCGGCTCGAATTGTTTAAAAAAATTGCGCTCGCCGGTTTTCCAGGTCCCCTTGATATATTGCACCAGTCCCACATCATGGCCCCAGCCCAGCGCACGTGCGATAACCCCGAAAGCTGAACTCGACTTACCCTTGCCATTGCCGGTGTGCACTAACACCAAGCCGCGATCAAGCCTCTTACTATCGAGGCGCCGCTTACGCTGATCGGCCTGTAACTTTTTCATTTGCTCGACGTGTTCTTCATCCGTAGTCATCATTGACTTGCTCCTTTGATATTCGAGTAAGAATTATTGTATACGGTTTAAACGTCAGCCAGATTCAGCGCAACATACTCGCCATAGCCAATTTGTATGTTGCGCTCATCACCTTCTTCAGCCGTGCGACGAGTCATGGCCACCAGTGCCCTGATTACCCCGGCATGCGTTACTGCTAATACCGTTTCGCCTGGCCGCTTTTGCGATGCCTGCAATTGCAGCGCAATCACTTTCAAACGCTGCCTCAACTGCGCCACACTTTCACCACCATGAGGTCGGCCGTGCTCGAAGTCTGCCGCCCACTCATCGATCTCGGCAATGGCAATGTCATCCCACGCGCGCCCCTGCCAGGCACCAAAATCCATTTCTTTCAAACCAGGCTCTAGAATCACCGACTTACCCGTATGCGCGCCAATATGCGCTGCCAGCAGACGGCAGCGCTGCAACGGACTGCTGATGATACGGTCGAAAGCCGGTAATACAGACAACACCTGCGCGAAATCTGCTGCGGCACTTGCCGCCAACGCAATATCAAGGCTGCCATAACAAACATCGGCACTGAGCACCGGCAGGGTGTGACGCAACAGGATCAAATGCATATCAAGATGCCTAAGTAGAGACCAATTTCGCTAACTTGTTGAGTAGCACCGAGACAATCGCCGGTATAGCCGCCCAACTTCTTTTCAAACTGCCAACGCGTCAATAAGTGCCCGGCAGCGCAACCAAGCCACATGCCGAGCGCAACCCCAAATCCTAGCGCAATAATAACCAGCAAGCTGACGAATAACGCCGTCAACACCGGGAGCACAAGACGCCGGTGACTCATACCTGCTGAAACCATTGTGGCAGCCCCGGTAGAGCGCACATAGCCACTGGTTAACATGACTACCACCGCTGACAAGCGACTTAAGCAATGTCCGGCGATCAATACTAACGGCACAGCACTAGACGCAAGCGCAGAGAGGCTGGCCACCTTAGTACCCATCAGCAAGACCAGCCCCGCAACCCCGTAGGTACCTAGACGAGAATCGCGCATGATGGCAAGGGCTGCGTCTTTGTTCACACCCCCACCAATGCCGTCGCACATGTCGGCAAAGCCGTCTTCATGCAGGCAGCCGGTGGCAACCAGCAGCAGTCCGACTGTCAACCAGACGGCGATATAAGCAGGTAACAGCCAGGCAATAATAACGAAGCACAGTCCGCCGACACCTCCAATGCAGGCCCCCACAAGCGGATAATAAGCAGCGGAATCACTGACTTTGGCTGGCGTAAAGTCGATAGTGGCGCCAACAGGTACGCGGGTAAGAAACTGCAATGCAATCAGGAACAGTTCAAATTCAGCCAACAGCGCGCGCGTCATCACGGTGTCGAAACCCCGTCGTTGACCTTGGCCATGTCAAAGCTGGCCATATCACTCATCATTGCTGCTGCGCAACGAATGAGCGGCCACGCCAACAAAGCGCCTGTGCCCTCTCCAAGTCGAAGTTTCAAATCCAACAATCCATTGGCCTGCAGCGCGTCTAGCATAATGCGATGGCCGGTCTCGGCAGACTCATGCGCAAAAACACAATAGTCGCGCGCATCTGGCTTTAACCGCACTGCCACCAATGCCGCCGCGGTGGCGATATAGCCATCGATAACAATTAGACGCCCACTGGCGGCGGCACCCAGCATAGCACCCACCATGGTCGCTATTTCAAACCCACCGTATTCCTGCAGTGCCTGCTGCGCTGACAACCTACTAGTGGTGCGCCGAGATGCTACCTGCAACAACCGGTGTTTGTTTTCCAAGCCACTGTCATCCAGCCCCGTACCGCGGCCAACGATTTTCTCCAACGGTTCGCCCGTCAACTTATGCGCCAGCAATGCCGCCGAAGACGTATTACCAATCCCCATCTCGCCGAAGGCAAGGGCATCACCAGCTGTTTGCATCCCCAGCGCTACGCCGTTAGTAAGCGCTTGCTCGAGCTGGGCTTCGCTCATCGCTGGCATTTCAATAAAGTTGCTAGTACCACCGGCTATCCGGCGTGAAATCAAATGCTCGTCAACAATCGGCTCACCCGCCACGCCAGCATCAACCACAATCAAGTCAATACCATTGGTACGAGCAAAAACATTAGCCGCCGCACCACCTTGCAAGAAGTTCAACACCATCTGCCGCGTAACCTCGGCCGGAAAGGCAGACACACCTGCTTGCGCAACACCGTGGTCGGCCGCGAACAACAACAGCGTGCAATGCTGCATCACGGGCTGCAGGCTCGCCTGCAGCCGAGCAACTTGCGCACCGACGGTCTCGATGACACCCAACGCGCCCAAAGGTTTCGTCTTGGTGTCGATGTGATGCTTGATACGCTCATCAAGCAGATGCGAAACACGCGCGATGGTGGGTAAAGACAAATCGTTCATACAACGTGCCAAATCACTGGAGCCGCAATGCTAGCACCGGACTTTGACAAGGTCTATTACCCATCGAGCAGACAAAAAAAAGCGACCATTGAGGCCGCTTTTCTTGTTGTGAAGAACTATCAAGTCATATGCTTAGAAATTAAACTGCACACCCACTCGCGCTTCCCACAGTGAACGAGTTTCGATGATGTCTTCGATTGAGAGATCATTAAACTCTTCAAACACAAATTGACCCGCATCATTCACTGATGATTCAACCATCTGCACGGAGAAGAACTGAGCATCGTTCGCCTGGCCCCAATCATCGTTTAAGAAGTTAGTGAGGTTGTACATCTTGAAGAAAACGCGGCCGCTGGTGCCTTCAATGAAGGTTGGCAGTTCTTGGTCAACACGAAGGTCTAAACGATAAGACCATCTTGCATGCTGAGCGTTACGGCCAACAAAGCCCGCACCTAACCCTTCGCGGTTAACAAAGTTTGTGAAGGCAGCCTGATCGAAACCAGCATCATAAACAACGTTCGGATCGGTAGGACCGTTAGGAACATACAGCAGGTGACGACCATTTCGACCATCGCTTTCTTGGTCTTGCGAACCCATCACGTAGCTCTGTGGCTGACCTTCACTGGCTTGGCCATACAATGAAACGCTCGTACGCAAGTTGCCAATCAGCTCCTTGCCGTAGACAGCGCGCAACGTGAAACGATGTGGCACAAAGTAGTTTGATGGACCAACACCTGGGTTCTGCGGGTCGTTAGTCGCGACGTTATTGAAGTTAGAGCCAGCGGTAGAGCTGGTCATTGGGCTGATGTCTTCGGCGTCCGTGTAGGAATAACCCGCTAAGAGATCAAGGCCAAAGTCGAATTCTTTCTTCAGCACTAAAGACAACACGTGTGTGTCAGCGTCGACCGACGCATTCGTTAGCATTAAGTTTCGCGAACCTGTGGTGTCGCTGTAGATAGGCGTACCAGCAAGGGTAGTGCCTGTCTGAGTCTGCGCAACGTCAATATAGATAGCCGAATCTTTCGAGCGGCTGAACAAGTAGTCGGCGTCTGCCGTAATACCACCCCAAGGTAAATCATAGGTTGCGCCCAGAGCGATTTTCAAGTCTGAAGGTTGCTCGTAGTTTTGGTCCAAAAGCACCAACCCGGTTTCGGATGCATTCGCAGGGGTCGCGTTAGCTACTCTGTCAAACAAAGACTGAGGTACAGCGAAGCCAGGGTTCGGACCGTTGAGTGCAATAGTGCCATCAAAAACCGACACTGTGCTGTCACGATAGGCATCTCTTTCACCGAAGTCTCGGTCGTCCGTTGTCGTTTGAACGTTGGTGAAACCGTCATTGCTAAACGCGTTGGAAATCCAGACATTAGGATTACCGCCTGAGAACAAGCCAATACCACCGCGAATGGTTAAATCATCACGCGCGTCCCAGGTGATGCCCAAGCGTGGCATGAGGATAGACAACCCATCAACGTTCGCGTCGTTACGCAGACCATTATTGGCCGTTGTAAACGCCTGATTGAAGTTAGGGCGGTCATCCGATTGAAAGACATCGTAACGTAAGCCGCCGACAACAGTAACGCCGTAATCGGCCATGTAGTATTCGTCTTGTAGGTAAAAGCTCAACTGAGTGGTGCTAAAGCTTGCTGCGGCGTCTGCCGCATCGTTGGTGCCACCGCCGCTACCGTAGAAAACTCGGCTAGGTCGACCCAATTCAAACTTGTCGATACCCGAAAGTTCACAGCTAGCGTCTGCAAATCGACCCGCCGCGTCTAGTACGCCACAGGCATCCGAGTTATTACCGGAATCGTCGAAGAAATCCCACTCGCCGCCACGCGCATGCTGCACGAATTGGTTGAAGATGGTCAGCTCTTCTGACTCAAAGCCAGCGGTAATAACGTGATCGCCTACCAAGTAGGTTGCCACGCCGCGGAAAAATTCAGACTCAGTGTTCAGTGCGTTCGCTTGCCGAGAATCGTCTGCACCTAAATAAACGGTGTCGCGACCGAGGCTGATCTGGAAATCACCAAAATCCGCAGGGCCTGTTGTTACCTGCGAGTCGTCCATGGTGTTCTGGCTGTAAAAGAACTCAGTAGAGAGCGCATCATTCCATTGCGAAGACAATTTCAACGTTGTGGTTTCTGACTCAGATCCCTTCACGTAGAAGTGGTTGGCGAATTCAAATTCATTTTGATCGCCGTCGGATGACCGATCCTGAAAACCGTCATAATAGTTGTAGATAACAGCAAGATTGTGGTTTTCGTTAATGTTCCAGTCGATTCTGGCCATGTACTTTTTCTGCTCTTGTACGCCGTCGCTGGGCTGACCACCGGGGTCATAGCCATAGAGGTTCTGAGCTATATCAGAAATACGCGTCAGATTGCTTTCGCTGAGCCAGTCTCTTTCGGTGCCGTTCTGTGAACCGTCAAAACCCTGCGCTATAAAGCGGGGCTCGTCGGACTCTTCATAGGCGCCATAGAAAAACAATTTGTCTTTAATCAGCGGTCCGCCGAAGTTGAAACCCACTCTGCTCTCGGTGTATTCCTCTGAAGGGAACCGTCCAACGCCGTCGATTGAGTCACCGCGCAAGTTTTCGTTTGTGTGCTCGAAGAAAACGTAACCTTCCCATTCATTCGTACCGCTTTTGGTCACAGCGTTGATAACACACGCTGAAAATCCGCCGTAGCTGACGTCAAACGGCGCGAGCTCTACAGAAACCTGCGCAATCGCATCGTACGGGAATGGCATACCAACAGCAGTCGAGTAGCCGTTGTTGTTCAAACCGAATCGGTCATTCTGGCTCACACCATCCAGCAAAACACTGTTGAAGCGCGGGTGTTTACCAGCACAGTTAACGCCACCACCACCTGACTGATCAAGGCTGATGCGTGGGTCAATTGAAAACGCTTCGTTAATGTCTCTGTCGAAAGAAACGGCGTTGTCCATATCGTACTGTGAAAAACTTGCCGATGGCCCAGCAGCAACGTCGATGAAGCCTGAAGTCTTACCATAGACAACGACTTCTTCCATGCTCGAGGTCTTCATGTCGATGGTCAGGTTGTATGTATCACCTAGCGCAAGAGACTCAACCGTCAACGAACGACGACCGTTAACGGTCACCTTGTACGGGCCACCGACTGGCAATCTGGCCGCCAGAAAAGTGCCTGAATCGTTTGCCGTAAACGTTCGCTCGATGCCAGTTCGCTCGTCGAGGACAACAATTTCAGCGTTAGCCATGGACTGGCCATTGGAGTCTACAACCTTACCGCGTATCGCGGAGGTCGTCTCACGCGCCATCACCGAGCCGGATGCGACTAAGATGACAACTGCGGCGAGCACTCCCAAGCAGTTTTTAATTTTTGCATGCAGCATGTTTTGACACTCTCGTAGATGATTGCTTTTGCAGACTTGTTTTGCAGTCTTCTTTTGAAGAAAAAGCGGAGTGGCGGCGTGGTTTTCGCTACCGAGTGAAGCCGAGCCCTAGCCCTTGATGTAATTCTCTACGATATTCTGCCCAGATGACACCCTCGCATTGAACTTTTTTATTAATTTCTTGTCAAGATCGGCGAAATTGCGCCACAAGCCACATTTCAGCCGTTGATATTTCTTGTCGCGCAGCGCCTTGACGTTTTGCAGAAAGTCGCAGGGGGCTAATCCTCGTTATTTTAAAGACTACTCGTTACTAACCGCACATTAATCAGGTAACGCGGCGATGCGCTAGCTGATTGGTAGGCATCTGTCGGTCGTCGTGTTACTACCATCGATAGCGTTGCTTATCAGACGGCCATTGGCAGCATGCAATGCACTCAACGCCGTCGTTGCCGGCGGCAACGCTATCGACCTCACAGACATCGTCACTGCTTCCAGCGATCTCGCGCATAAATCACAGCGTGAGCGCGGGCGACCTTGCCGCACAATGCTGATAGTTCGACATGCCGACCTCTGCAGACGATTAATTTGTCAATAAGCGACGATATTCCTAGGCGACGGTGTCCTTAAACGACGATGTCCTTAAACGACGATGTCCTTAAACGACAAAGTCACTCAAACAAGTCTTACTTGCACAACAGATCACAGGCGAGCACACGACTGGACATCTGTAGAACGTAAAACGTCCTTCAAGCACATCGCGCAGCACTTTTACCTGTCATACTGGCCGAGAAAATCGTCAACTCGGAGGAACAGATGGACTATCGCGCGATCAGAATGGGTGGCAGGATGGCAGGTTTGCTGCTTTGCGCATTATCCGCGAGGGCAGAGGTCAATCTGGCGCCAGAGGTGACAAAGTTACACGCCATATTTGACGCTCAGTGGCAGCAAGAGATGCAGCTCAACCCGACCTGGGCATCGTCTCTGGGCGATCGTCGCTATAACCGTCAATGGACCGACCTAAGCCCGGAAGGCCGCGCGCAGAGAAGGCAAAGCAATCTGACAGCGCTTGATCAGGCGCAGACGATCGATCGCGAGCTGTTAGATCAACGTGAACTGGTTAATTTGGAATTGTTCACACGCGCTTATCAGCAAAATGTCGACAGCGATCAATTCGCGACAGAACTCATGCCAATTACCCAGCGCGGCGGCATCCAAACCTTAGATGACATGGCCAACCGATTACGCATGACCCAAGTAACAGACTTCGAGGACTGGCTAGCCCGGCTCGACAAAATCGATGTTCACATGCGCCAAACCATTGCCTTGATGGCTGAGGGAATCGACAACGGCATGGTGCCGCCGAAAATCACCATGCAACGTGTACCCGCACAAATCAAGCAGCAGTTGGTGACAGATCCAGCCCAAAGTCTGTTTTTTAAGCCGTTTAACACTATGCCGGCGAGCATCTCCAGCACCGATCAAGCCCGCCTGCGCGACGCTGCGTTAAGGATCATAAGTGCCAAGGTAATTCCTGCTTACCAAAAATTGTACAGCTACTTCACCGAGACTTACCTGCCCGCCTGCCGAGACTCAATCGCCGCATCAGACTTACCGAACGGTAAGGTTTATTACGAGCACGTTGTGCGTCAATTCACCACAACCGAACTCACGCCTGAAGAAGTACATCAACTCGGCCTGCAGGAAGTCAGTAGAATTCGCAGCGAAATGAATCAGGTCATCGCGTCAGTGGGCTTTGAGGGTAGCTTTAGCGAATTCTTAACGTTCCTAAGGACTGACCCGCAGTTTTATTACAAGACACCCGAAGCATTGTTCGAGGGCTACTTGGCGATCACCAAACGCATCGACCCACACCTAGTGACGTTATTCAACACACTACCGCGCATGCCCTATGGCGTTAAGGCAATTCCCGACGCCATCGCCCCCGATACGACCACCGCTTACTATCATCGACCAGCGGCAGATGGCAGCCGCGCAGGTTACTATTTCGTGAATCTGTACAAACCCGAAACGCGCCCCAAATACGAAATGGAAGTGTTGTCAGTGCATGAGGCCGTACCTGGCCATCACCTACAAATTGCCCTGCAACAGGAACTCGAAGACCTACCCAATTTCCGGCGCTATTCGGGATTCACGGTGTTTACTGAAGGCTGGGGACTCTACTCTGAACGCCTAGGGTATGACCTTGGGCTGTACACCGATCCCTACTCACGCTTTGGTCAACTCTCATATGACATGTGGCGTGCGGTCAGGTTAGTGGTTGATACCGGTATGCATTACAAAGGCTGGTCCCGGCAGCGAGCGATAGACTATTTCAGCGACAACGCACCGAAAACCAAACTCGACATAATCAATGAGATTGACCGCTATATCTCCTGGCCCGGACAGGCACTTGCCTACAAGCTCGGGCAATTGAAGATCTCCGAATTACGGGCTCGGGCAGAGCAAAAACTCGGCGACAAGTTCGACATTAAAGACTTTCATGACACGCTATTGGCCAATGGCTCCATTCCCTTGTCGGTGCTCGAAACCATCATTAATGACTGGATAACGTTGCAGTTGTCGTCGGCCACGCATAGCCATTAGCCTCAATAATGGCCCTGGCCTCACTGCTACGCATAAAGTGCAACAGCGCTTGAGCGGCCTGACTCGTCTGGCCGCGCCGCAGGAGCACAGCGTCTTGCAGGATGGGCTGATGTAGCTCGGCGGGTATGCGCCACGCGGAGCCTTGTTCGGACTGACCCTGCGCGCTGATTTGCGACAGGGCAACGAAACCTAGGTCAGCATTACCCGTACTCACAAATTGATAGGTCTGGGCGATATTCTCACCTTGCACCCACTGACTCATGGTTGCCTCGCGCAAGCCGAGATGGGTTAGCACATCGATTGCAGCGGCACCGTATGGCGCCAGCCGAGGATTAGCCAGCGCCAGCTTGTTAAATTCACCTCGGCGCAGAACTTGCGCGCCGTCTACGACGAGGTCAGGGTTTGCAGACCAAAGCGCCAGCGCACCTACTGCATAGGTAAATCGACTGCCGGCGACGGCCAATTCCTCAACCTCCAAACGCGCTGGCGTTGTTTGATCCGCCGAGAAAAACACGTCAAAAGGCGCGCCATTCTTGATCTGCGCGTAGAAGCGGCCAGAAGAGCCGGACGACACCCGTAACGTATGCCCCGATGTATGCTCAAACGTCGACTTGAGCGCTTTGAACGTACTGACAAAGTTTGCCGCCACGGCCACATTGATCGTTTCAGCGATCTCTACAGCGCGCTCTTTGGCGAGCACCCCTTGCGCCGCAGTCCAACACACGACGATCAACAGCATTTTTCGTAGGGTCATTAAGATAGTATTCAGTCTCTGCATTGGCCTATTAAGGCAACCTCGACTATTTAGCACGCCAACGTCGAATGCACCAGTGATTGCCAACAGCCATGCGCACCCATTGCCTGTTTGACGGCTCTCAAAACTTAACCTGGTTATCCTAAACGCACCGACAGATGTCGCACTCTGCAGAGCAGGTCGAAGCATGAACCCAATCTGACTGCCGCTGCTGAGCCAGATTAACGAGACGCTGCTAAGCAGCGATCATGGCGCATTGAATGTCACTGCCGACGGCCTGAAAAGCATTACGATAAGGCTCCACCTTCTGCAAGACGCCGCTAACGACCACACTATTGGCGTAAAAAGAACTACGTGGTAAGCAGGTGAAACAGCCTTTTCAACCTTGTTTGCTGAGTGCCGAGCGGCGTACCTGCTAGTATTTGAGGCGGACGCCAGCGCAGATAAGTATTAACATGACGCTCATCTAAAACGCATCTAGCAAGCATCTAGAACGCATCTGCGATGCTTCACTGAGAACGAGTAACATGCCATGAAGATTACGGCCCAAACAGACTTGGATGATGACGCCGGCGCGTTTTATCAGCACGGCTGGCACTCTTGGTGCGTGACGGGTTGGCGGCCACGAACCGGGCCCGTACGCTATCCGATGATTGCCGCGCATCGACGTCAGGCAACTGACCCAGCACACCTTGACGACCCTCTGGCTGGTGGCTCAGGGGTCGGCGCCGTCGAGACAGGCGAAGGCCAGATCAGCTTGCTTGGTGCTCTAGATGTCGACCACTGGGTAAGTGCAGACAGCACAAGCCTGCAAGGCAACGGCGCAGGGGCTTGGTTTCAGGCTCAGGGTGAGGAACTCGACGTTTTTAATCAGTATGCTTATGCACTAAGTCAATCGTTAGGCTGGCGTAAACGGCGTGTTGGAAGCGTCTGGTGCTCTTGGTACAGCTTTTACCACGGCATTTCCGAGCAGCGCCTCGAACGCGTCTTGCATGACTTGGCAGCCTTCGATTTTGACGTCTTTCAAATTGATGACGGCTGGCAAAAATCTAATGGCGACTGGCAGCCAAACAGTAAATTTGCCAGCGGCATGGCCGCCATGGCTAGCCGTATTTCGAGTTGCGGCAAAAGACCTGGACTATGGCTCGCACCCTTTCTTATCGATGAGTCATCGGCCGTCTTCAAACGCTATTCACAAATGCTGTTGCGGGACGATCAGGGCGCGCTTGTCGTGGCAGCCGAGAACTGGGGCGGCCCAACGTATACGCTTGATGTAACCCGCGCTGACTCACTGCACTGGCTAGCTGAACGCGTGCACGATGTGGTGGCGCAGGGCTACACCTATTTAAAGCTAGACTTTCTTTACAGCGCCGCACTGCCAGGCCGGTACCACACACCCCAAGGCCGCGAGGCTGCGTATCGCGCTGCCAGTCAGGTTATCCGCGAGGCCGCCGGCGACGAAACTTATCTGCTGGCTTGCGGCGCGCCTATCATTGCCTCGGTGGGCATCTACGACGGTATTCGGGTTGGTCCCGATGTGTCGGGATCATGGGATAATATCGACCGCACACAACATTTGAATGATCGCGCAGGTCCCGGCGCAGCCGACGCCATCACGACCTCGTTGGGTCGCTACTGGCTTGCCAGCCTCATTGACATTGACCCTGACGTGGCTTACTTCCGGTCGCAGTATTGCCTGCTGACATCTGAACAAAAACGTTACTTGGCTGACCTTGCTCATGTTTGCGATTTTCGCGCCAACTCAGATTTACCCGCTTGGCTAAGCCCAGACGAAACGCAAACTATGCAGCGTTTCTTGGCAGCCAGACCAGACATTAAACAAACCGGTCGCTATGCATTTATGCTAGACGACCGACGCGTAGATTTCACGGCCATTGCTGCAGCACGGCCTTGGTAGCAGCAGATGCTATTTCCCTGCGGCTCTAATGCGGCTCTAATGATTGTGCGCCTTGCGCCAAGCACCCCAAGTATCAAAAGCCTCACCAATAGCTTTAGCCCGCATGCCCATCGGATCTTTCAGCTCGGTATGGCTCAAAATGTAGAACTCGTCAGTCTGGATAGCGTGCAGCACCATGTCACCGAACATTTCCACTGGCAGAGCACTGTCAATGATTTGCGCACGCCGCGCCTCAACCTCGGCAGCGGGCTCATCCCCTAACTGCCCAAAACCTGAGGCAGTCGCGCCACCTAGTGCGTTGGGCCTGTTGCGCTCAGAGGTGTAAATGTTGGTTTTCACAAACGCAGGACACAGTACTGAAACGCCAATACCATAAGGTGCTAAGTCTTGACGCATAGCTTCTGACATACCCACTACGGCGAACTTGGATGTGTTATACACACTCATGCCCCCCATCCCTGCCATGCCTGCCATAGAAGCCGTATTGATAATGTGACCACCCTCACCCTGAGCCCGAATACGATCGGCAAACGTCACCACGCCATTGATCACACCATCAAGATTGACCTTCATTACCCAGTCCCAGTCTTGGTAGCTCATGTCGGCAACATTACCTGAGGTGGCTACGCCAGCGTTATTACAAACAACGTGAATTTTTCCAAAAGCCGCCAGCGTATCGATAGCCGCTTGCTCCATGGCGTCGCGATCCGTGACATCAACTTTCATCACTATGACCTCAGCATTAGCGTCCTTGAATTCCTCTGCCGCGGCTGCCAGTGCATCGTCTTGAATATCAGCGATAACGACCTTCATACCCGCCCCACTGAATGACCGGACCATTGCTAGACCTAGACCACTGGCACCGCCTGTGACAAACGCAACCTTACCCGCTAGCTGTTCCATAGCATTTCCTTTCTCTTTTTGTTGGCGCTGGTTTTTGGGAATATTCTCGTCTCAGACCAATGTCGCGGTGGCTACTAGCAACCAGTCAGCATCAGCGGTAGGCAACAAGGGCGCTATATGCTCCGCTACACGCTGATGGTATTGGTTGATCCACGCAAGCTCACCTGGACTGAGCAGACTGACGTCAATCAGTCGCGCGTCAAACGGTGCCAGCGTAATCGTCTCGAACGCTAGCATTCCATCGGCACGCTTCACCGTGATCATCAAATTTTCGCAGCGAATGCCGTAACAATCGTTCTTGTAGTAACCTGGCTCATTCGACAACACCATACCGGGCAGTAACGCCACAGCACCACCGCCACCCGTTGTCTTGCCAATACGTTGAGGGCCCTCATGAACATTTAGATAGGAACCCACACCGTGACTTGTGCCATGGTCGTAGTCAAGGCCTGCTCGCCAAAGAAACTGACGCGCAAGCACATCCAACTGAACCCCCGTTGTACCTCGGGGGAAAACCGCACTTGCCAAAGCGATATGACCCTTTAACACCAGCGTAAATCTGTTTCGATGCTCAGCCGAAGGCGCGCCAATAGCGACGGTACGGGTGACATCTGTCGTGCCATCCGGATATTGACCACCCGAGTCGACCAAATACAAATTGTTCATCTCCAGCACACCGGGTTGGTCGTTGTTAAGGTGGTTGTAGTGACACATGGCACCGTTGGCACCGGCAGCCGAGATGGTATCAAACGACAAATCGCGCAGCTCGTTTGACTCACGCCGAAATAGCGCCAACCTGTCAGCCAACACGCCTTCATCATGCAGCTTGCCCGTCGCGACTTCTGTCTCAATCCAGTGCAAGAAGCGCGACACCGCGGCGCCATCTCGCTGATGACAAGCGCGCATACCATCAAGCTCAACAAAGTTCTTTTGCGCCTTCGGCAACAACACTGGGTCTTCGGCCTCAACAATCCTGCAACCTGCCTCCTGCAAAGCCAGCACGCAGAAGGCATTAACCACTTGCGGATCAACCAGCACCGACATATCGGTCTCACCCAGCGCCGTTAGGGCACTGACCAAGTCTGCTTCGGCCATTATGCTAACGCCATCACCTGCATGTTCGGTGATCTCTTCCGGAATTTTCTGAGGATTGGTGAAAAAACACAGACCACCATTCACGTTCAGGATTGCCGTTCCCAAAATCACAGGCAAGTGTGGCACATCGGTGCCGCGTATATTCAGTAACCAGGCTATCGCATCGAGTTGCGCGATAATTGCCACATCAGCGCCGGCAGCCTTAACGGCTGCGCCGATGCGCTGACGTTTAAGCATACTCGCCTCACCCGTGAAGTCAGCCGACAACATAAGCGCTGACCGCAACACGGGCTGAGGTCTGTCATGCCAATGGCGGTCGATAGGATTGTGTGTCAGCGCGACAAGCTCAATCTGGGCTTTCGCGAACGCAACCTGCAGCACTCTAAAATCATTAAAACTGTGCAGACGCGCGTCTACACCTACGCGTGCGCCCATCGGCAGCGCCTTGCAAAGCCACGCAAGCGGTGGCGTCTCAATCAGATGATGGTACTCAAAACAACTCGCCGCGACCTGCTGACGAACCTGCACGGTATAGCGGCCGTCAACAAAAATCGCCGCCCTATCGCGCAGCACAATAACGTGCCCCGCAGAACCTTTAAAACCACTTATCCAGCGCAAACGCTCGTTATGCTCCGGCACATACTCGCCCAGATATTCATCTGCACGGGGCACCCAAAATGCATCCAGATTGCTGCCCTGCATATCGCCGCGTACGGCCTGTAATCTACTCTCAATATGTTGCAAAGCGCCTCGACTCCTAATGATGCTCCTGATACTGATGGTCGCTGGAATCCAATTATTGTTGCCCAGCAGATCAGTCAACCTGATATGAATTCTCGCCCTGCAGCTTAGCATTATTATCGGCTCAACATGGTGCTCTGAACGCAGTGCTCGGCGCTTGAGAACCTTTGCAGCGCGGAACCCTAGCGCGGCTTACCGGGGCGCACAAAGAACACCGCTCGACTCGCAAACAACCAGCGTGCAAGAAAAACCGTGACCAAGAATAATCCAAGGAAATACAGCGGAAAAGCCTGCAACGATGACACAAACACCTGCTGCTGAAGCTCATCACCCAGAACTGTCGGGGCAGAACCCGCCCGCAACGCACTAACAAGGGCGGTATACAGCAAACTGGCGACACCCAATCCCAAATTCAGGGCGAGACCTTTGAAGCTCAACACCGTCGCCCGAATTTTGGAGTCAACCGCACGATTGATGTAATAGCTGGCCTGAAACTGCACCATCCCCAGCATGGCAAAAGCCCCTATGGCAAATACTACGCCGTAGTAAGGCACCATCTGCATTATCCCCAGCAGGGACACCAGCAGCACCAACGACAGACACATGAAATTCATCAGCGGCGACAAATTTGTGACCATCACTCTGGAAAGGCGCGCTAAAACGATGCCTATTAACGACATACCCGCACCGATAAAGCCGAACCAAGAAACCGGGATATCAATAAGGCGGTAGTACTCACTGGCCAGAATCACGAACGACCGGGCGACGCTGTCTATCGACAGCGCGGCGATAATGACAAACAGCACAAATTGATGCCCTAGGGTCCAGCGTCCCGCTTTAACGATCTGCAGAAAGGATTCTGCTATCGCACTTACCCCCAAGCCTGATGCCAACGCTGCCGCGCGGCGCTGCGCAATCTCAACCCGGTCGATGTCATGCAGCCCCAACGTTATAAATAGCAAAATGATTGAGGTGCATAGGGTCAAAACGATGGGCAGCCGAATCACCATTTCGGGCGCCAGGCTGGCGTTGGGACTGAACCATGCTAACAAACCGTTCACCAGGTTCGCGTCATAAGCAAACGCGCCCGAGATCATCGCAACAAAAAACCCAGCTGAAACCACACGCGTTGATTTTTCCAACAAGTGAGCCCATTCGTCCTCGCGACCCAATGCTTTCAGAGAGTCATAAGCCAGCGCCTCATCGGCACCACTAGCCGCCGCCTCTGACAGACCAGAGAACACACGATTAATAAGAAAGACGGCAAATAAAACCGATGAAGCACCAATCGGCACTAACACCAGCAGGGTCATCTCAATCACCATCAAGATCACAGCGAAAACCAACAAACGTTTACGCCCAACAATATCTGCTAGCGCACCCGAGGGCACTTCCGCGACGACAATCGTCAAAGCCCAGACCAAATTGAGAATGCCAAACTGCTCGAGAGACAACCCGTAGTCGAGAAACAAGATGGTGAATACCGGATAATAGAAGCGCGCGGAATACAGCAACCTAAACAGCACGAAGCGCCGCAGATTGCCTTCCAAATGGTGTTGCTGCTTGAGCTCTTGCTGCTTGAGTTCTTGCTGCTTAAGTTGTTCGTCAGACTTCATGCCGTTCCTTTGACTTTAACGCCGTGAATTTTACTTTTGACTGCTTTTCTCTCGCGTTTTCTTCTAACCCTGGCGCTGATGCTTTGCATCACTTGTCAACGATCGAACATGGTTGATCTATCCTTTATTTAAATACCCCACGGCCCCGCGCCGCATTGTATAGTGAATGACCTTTATGTCTACGTTGTGTCGTTGATGGCTCGTACCAAGATCGCAAGCGAAACTAAATTCCATATTCTGCTGGGTGTCTATGTCGGCGCCTGGGGCATAGTGCCTGGCCTTACCCCGAAGCTCATTCCTTTGGACATGAACTGGTTAGGGCTAGGCATGCTGTCGTTCAGCTTTGGCGCCTTCATGCATGCCATCACATTTCCCTGCACCGATGTAGTCGCCGAAGTCTGGGGCGCAGCCCGAGCGAGACTGATGGTATATCTCGGGGTTAGCGTATTTCTGCTCGCCACGGTCTTTTATATGCTCGGCACTCGCCTGCCTGGCGCACCTGGTTGGCCACACAATGAGGCCTATAATCTGATATTTTCCAGCGCCGACCGTATGATCATCGCGTCATTGTCGGCAACGGTCATCGCGCAATTACTGGATATCGTTATCTTTGAACGCATCAAACGCATCACAGGTGAGCGCGGTCTATGGCTACGCAATAATTGTTCGACCGCTGTGTCACAGCTACTCGATACCACTATTTTTTACGCTATCGCCTTCTACGGCATTATTCCAAATGCGCTTCTACCCTTGCTTATTATCGGTACTTACCTCGTCAAACTACTCCTTACCGCACTAGACACGCCCGTGGTTTACTTACTGGTACGCTGGATTACTGGTCAATGGACTGCACCAGGAGACGTTGCAGAAGCAAACTAATCACCTTGCTTTAGCCATAAACAGGTACTTTTTCGGGTCAGTTGACACGCAGCACTTACCACGCCTTCATTTAGGGCGCATAATCAAAGTAATGTCACGTTAAGAGGGCAATACTTTGGAAGCGAACACACTGAAAAGGTCACATCTGTCTTTATTCATCACGCTGCTTTCGAGCACACTTTTGCAGAAAGCACTCGCACAAAAAG
>JBLHVI010000024.1:0-45012 GCA_047630175.1 Candidatus Azotimanducaceae bacterium | reverse complement strand
TCTACCAGCCCATCGACCGTGTGGTTAGCAAAAAACTGACTAGAATCGTTTCGATTGAAGTGTTGATAGCCAGCGTATGCGATAACACTAATGAAGAAAATTCCCTTCCAATTCATATCAAGGCACCCAGTTAATCAGCATTGAAAGTGCTTTAAATGACTCACGATTGGCGCGCCTAACGATTCAAAGACAACAAACTCTGTATTGGTGATGATGCAGTCAGCGTTTGACAAACGCACTAGCACCTTGCATTTGTGCTTAGCATTACAGGACATAATAGCATCTGCCACCACGAACGCTTGCTTGCCTTGCGCAATTAAATCGAGTGCGATTTGCAGCATACAAAATGAGCCTCTAAGCCAGCCAAAATGATTTGTAATTTATCGCGTTGCAATTGTGCCTTAAATTTTGGCACGTTGAAGGCGGTCTTTGCTATAGGTTTTGCGTTACCGATATACTGTGCGATTTCCGGCATGGTGTTACCCAAGCGTTCTGGGTATTGCTCAGTCACCATGACTGGGACTTCTAGTATTTTGGCTGCTTACACTAAAATACTGCAATTTTTGGCGACCGTTTGTACCTCTGCTTCAACCATGATTACGCAGAGCTTAATCTGCATATCAATAAAGACTAACTGACTTTGATCAGTAGATACAATTAAACGTGTCATTCTTATCCTCACCGCTAGTTTTTAATGTTACTTAGAAAATCGTTAGTTAGCCCTCGATAACGGTGTCCGTATCGATCGTAGTTCACCCTCGTTTAGTCCGCAAACTATTAGGAGCCCGCTTTTACTTGCTTATCGATATGAAATAACGGCATCTTCAACCACAAACACTTGCCAATTTCGCAAGCGTAAATCTGCAGGCTAATGAACTTCATCTCTGCGGTCCTGCACCACGCAGAACAACGTGAGTGGATTATCCGCGCACCTACAATTCCCAAAGCAGCGTTGCCAGAACCTGGACCCGAGTGGCTCAAACCTGGCGAAGTGTCAATAGACATTGAGGTGCCCTTGACCGATCACCAAAACCCTGCGAGCTATTGATTCATCGAGATGAGACCAGTCGCTGGTACTGATTAGAGGCGCTGATTTGACCTTTGGCCGCAAACGATTTCCGCATATCCTGCAGGCTTCAGAGAGAACCCCCTAGTCCATCTTAGCCAGAACAGGTGCGAAAAGTCGTAATAATCCCATGGTCTACCATTAAGACCACATAGCCTGCATAACGCGAAAATTGAAAGCCGGGGACGCCTGGTCTTAAGGATCGCCCACCTGTTTTGTCGACATTGGGGTCAGTGAATACTTTGGATACTGCGGCGTTTCTTGTTTGAGATAATTTGTGATACTCAATTGTTAGATGTGATCAGGAATACAGTGGTACTGATAGTATCTAACCAAAACCTTTCACAGACCCCTACCAACAGGCATCCGTAATTTCATATGCGTGTTATAGCTGCAGGCTGCCCAGGTACATGACCGACCTAGACATAATCCGGAAGATTCCAGATCATCTTGCTGCACAACCACCACCGATTAAATCTGCGCCAGCTATCCAATTTTAAAACATGCCTGGACAAACAGCCAAGTCAACTCTGCCCAACCTTTAAATCGCCTAAGTGATCAACCCGGCCGTCTGTAAGACAGTAGATCATTGATTATTCAGACCTTGGCCTTCCTCTACCAAAAAAACTGCCCAACATAATTATTTTAGTAAAAGATTCCAATCTGGATAATTTCTCAATCCGGGTAACTGCGGTTTGAATTTACTATCCTCAGCGCGTCGCTTTCAGTAGCAAATGACGTGGGTTCTGCCTCTCCTGTGGCGCCAGACATAGGGCTGACAGTGCGCCGGACCTGGTTGATGAGGTCGTGCTGAAACGGCCAATCAGGCATTGGGTGCTGAGCGTACCGTTTTCCGTGTGTTACTTGTTCGCGACTAAGCCGAGGGTAATGAGTCAAGTCCTAGTCATCGGCCACAGGGTGACGCGTACGTATCTGGTCACGCGTGCACGGATGACAGTGAAGTCTGGTGCGCAAAACCGGGCGGTGACGCTGATACAAAGCTTCAGATCTGCGCTCAATTTTAACTTGCACGTCCACTTACTCGGTTTAACGGGTGACTTCACACCAGAGCAGTTCTTTGCCGGGCGATATCAGAGGCTGGCAATCGACGAACAACAGGCACTGTATGAGCCCTATACGCTCAACCCCGTGCGATTTGTGCAGGCTTGGCCAATAGTCACAATGCCGCCGCTATCAGTGGCTATTAACCCCAGCGTGCAGAACGAGGCTGGCAGCATCATTGATAACAGGGTTAACTTCCCGACCCTGCCTGCTGCTGGGCAAGTGTCAGTGGGCCGCCTAGTTTGGAAAATAGATATATTCATCACCCGCTTCGTAGAGTTGGCCGCCGTGCTTGTCGATCATTTGGGGCAGGTCGAGGACGCTGGGACATATCGGTTCTGCCTGTTCTGCGTTGTCCGCGATGAGGAGCGCCTCAAGCTTTACCACCTTGTCCGGCATGGTGCTGGCCAGGTTGTTCTGCTCGGTGGGGTCTGCTGCCAGATTAAACAGCCAGCGGTTGTCTGGTCGGAAAGCGGGCAGCGCGATTCAGCTTCCAACCTAAATGCTGGACCGACCGCTGGTGGCCCTGGCGCCAGAACAGTGTCTCGTGGGGAATGCCTTGATCGACACCTGTGATGTAGGGGTCACCTTGACGCCAGCCGCGGCGGCAATAGTATGGTAGAGATCCACGTGGTGCACGGTCGCCTGTAGGGTCGATCCGGGAGCAATTTTGCTCGGCCATTTGGCCATAAATGGGACGTGAATGCCGCCCTCAAAATGATCTAGCTTCCAGCCGCGGTAAGGTTTGTTGATGTTGGGCAACTGGATGTAGCCCGCACCGCCGTTGTCGCTAGTGAACAAAATTAAGGTGTTGTCATCGAGTCCCAGCTCTTTCAGCTTATCGTTGATCCTGCCCATGCTGCGGTCTATGGAGTGGATCATCGCGGCATAGACTCGCAGGTGGTGATCTTTAATGTGAGCGAACTTGTCGTAATCCGCGCGGGTCGCCTGCAGGGGATTGTGGATACCCCAGTGGGCCATAAACAAAAAGAACGGCTCGTTGCGATTGTATTCAATAACCTTCAAGGCTTCGGCTGTGTAGTAGTCGGTCATATAGCCATCAGGTTGAAATGACGGGCCGCCGTTAAATTGCGCCGAGTAGTTGGCGAAAGACCAAATTTGGCGTTCAATGCCGTCTTCTTCGCGCTTAGCATTGACGACATTCAGGTCACTCTTCGGCAGATAAGGCAATCCGTTCATATACAGACAAGTGGTTTATAATGACTATCCTCAGTCATCTTGTTAAACCTAAGGCCTATTTTTGGCCGGGTAGTTGAACTTTTGGAGGGGCTTTCTAAGGTGTTTAGTAAATAGCGTGAACCATGAGGCGCTGCATGAACGAGGTACCGCGGGTCCACTTGAATGTGTCTCATCTGTTAAAGGTCAACTGCTTTGACTGGCCGCCAAGGCGCAGCGCGAGCTGTTCGATATTTGCAAAACCGAACTTGCTCACTGCGCCTCATCATGCACCGCCAGACTCGGGTAAAGCGCCGAGGCGCTCTTTCATCCAGTTAATCAAGCCCCCGCTGAGTAAGAACATCACTTGCCGCGACGACATGGTGTGACGCATCTGAAATTTGTGTTGGCGCGTGACGTTTTCGACCACCAGTTCGCTCCCCTCGGTCAGCGTGCGCCGCAGATCGGTCAGGCGCAGTACATCGTCGGCCTGAATGCTATCGTAGTCCCCAGGATCGACGAAGGTCAGCGGTAACACGCCGAAGTTGATCAGGTTTTGCGAGTGGATCCGCGCAAACCCCTTGGTTAGAACCACACGCAGCCCGAGGTATTGCGGGCCGAGAGCCGCGTGCTCGCGGCTTGAGCCTTGTCCGTAATTACTCCCGCCCACCACAACGTGGCCCGGCACTTGCTTGGCTCGCGCAGCGTAGGTGGGATCGATCCGGTCGAAGGAGAACTCGGCGATCCTGGGAATGTTGCTGCGAAACGGCAGCACGCGCAACCCTGGAGGCATGATCTCATCGGTGGAAACGTCGCTCCCCACCTTGAGCAGAACCGGCACTTCGATTTCATCAGGCAAGGGCTGGAAGCTCGGCAACGAAGCGATGTTTGGGCCTTTCACAATATCCACTTGCAACGCCTCCTCAAGCGGCAACGGCGGCATGAACATCGCGCGGTTGATAATGGGGTGATCTGGATCCGCGATCCGTGGATAGGGGATTCCCAGTGTGCGCGGGTCGGTGATCACGCCGGTTAAGGCAGACGCCGTGGCGGTCTCTGGGCTGACCAGACACACCTTGTCCTCGCGGGTACCTGAACGACCGGGGAAGTTGCGCGGGACAGTGCGCAAAGAGAGTTCATTGGTGGCCGGCGCCTGGCCCATACCGATACAGCCGTTGCAGCCGGCTTGGTGCAGCCGAGCGCCAGCATGCAGCAGGTGGGCGATGTGCCCATCGCGCACTAAGGTTTCGAGCTGCGCTCGGGAGGTGGGGTTAACATCGAATGACACGCGGTCATTCACTTGCCGACCCTGTACCATCATGGCGGAAACACCGAAGTCACGGTAGCCGGGATTGGCCGACGAGCCGATGTAGCTCTGGTAGATTCGCTCGCCTGCGACTTCGCTGACTGGGCGCACATTTCCCGGGCTGGATGGCATGGCGATCAGTGGCACGATACTCGCTAGATCGATTTCATCGTACACGTCGTAAGTCGCGCCCGTATCTGCAGCTAGTTCGACCCAATCCTCTTCTCGCTGCCAAGCACGCAGGAAACGTCGGACCTCCTGATCAGATGGGAAAACGGTGGTGGTCGCACCAAGTTCGGCGCCCATGTTAGCGATCACGTGTCTATCCATTGCGCTCAGTGTGGCCAGCCCCGGCCCGTAGTACTCGATGATCCGACCCACACCGCCGTCGACACCGTGACGGCGCAACATCTCCAAAATTACGTCCTTGGCGCTCACCCAGTCCGGCAGACTGCCGGTGAGCTTCACGCCCCAGATTAGTGGCATACGCGTAAAAAACGGTTCTCCCGCCATTGCCAACGCCACTTCCAACCCGCCAGCGCCGATTGCGAGCATGCCAATCGCGCCGCCCGCCGGCGTGTGGCTGTCAGAGCCAAGTAGCGTCTTGCCCGGCTTGCCGAAATTTTCTTGGTGGCAGGGATGACTCACCCCATTCCCGGGCCGCGAGTACCACACGCCCAATCGCTGGCAGGCGCTATGTAGGAAAAGGTGGTCGTCGGGATTCTTGTAGTCTTCTTGGATGATGTTGTGGTCAACGTACTGTACGCTCACCTCAGTCTTCACGCGGTCGAGTCCCATCGCCTCTAGTTCCAGCATCACCAGCGTGCCGGTGGCGTCTTGGGTTAGCGTTTGGTCAATGCGGATCCCAATTTCCTCGCCGGGCTGCATGTCGCCGTGCATCAGATGCGACTTGATCAGTTTCTGCGTGACGTTCATGCTCATGATCATTCTCCCAAGTTCGATAAAGTGACGGTATCACACAACGTTAATATCGTTGCATTCACCCACATCAAAACGCCTTGCGTCGTTCCGACGCCGGCAGTCAAACCGATGGCAGGCGCACCCAGCAAGCGACTTGCACTGCATCCACCGCCGACTCGTTTACAGCGGTGGTGCTCCAAGCGACGTGACTGCATTATGCCGGGACTATCCCTGAAAACAGTTTTTTCTTTCGCCTAATGTGCCCAAGGGCCGACGTTGGCAACTTGTCGCGCGGCAAGCTAAGTATCCGATAAATTGCTGTGTGTGCCTTGCAACTGATAGCAATCTCCATGTGAATCTCATTCCTGCCAGACTCCAACAGGTCGCCATCCATCGACAGTGCGCGCAACTTTTACAGGCCGATAGAAGATGTCACTATCCAAACGGCGCGCACCTTCACCGCTGCGCTGGTGTCAGCCTAGGCCACGACTGTTCGATCAGAATCGACATCGCAAAACACAACGAACTCGTCCGCAAAACAGCCCGAATCGAGAGAACAAGTTGCGTCAAGATCGGGCGTCAACATACGTTTATGCGGGCTGAAGATTTTCGCTGTGTCACCCATAAGCTGTACGCCAGCCACCACCACTATTCTAGCTGGATGGTCGCGGCCGAAACGCGCCATCTCGCGTGAATCAGACACGCAGCCACAAGTCTCATCCGCCAAAGCTTGCCAATCGGCTTTTACATAACAAGGCGCGACAAGGACCGCTTGCCGCTCTTGTAGCAAGTGCTTGATGCGCGTCTTGGGCCTGCCTCGCTCAGCCTGCGTCAGCGGTACAGGCACGTACGCCCAAACATTCGCGGTGCAACTGATGCCTAGATCCATTTGACGACGCTCGAATTCAACGGTTTTGATGGATGGAATATGCATATATAGCCCTCACCGATCAAGTCATTTAGGGATTTGCGCAAATGCTTATTACAACGTTAATGCCGTCGCAATAGATTCGGTAAGCCGGCTAATTTAGGGCTAGCACGGATGAAAGCCCCAACCACCGATGCAAGACATCTCAATTTTTTTCCATGCCCAATTTCTTCGGTAAGAATTTCCGAATACCTGCCAGCAGGCTGGCCTCAGATCAAACCTATGGCGCCGGCGAATTGCTTGTCACTGCTGCCCAAATGCACGCAAGTCATGACCAGATTCTGCGAACGGCTAGGGATACGCCGGAATCACCGACACGCTGGTTAAAAATGCTATCTATGGTGGCGATCGTTGGGTTTTTTGCCGGCCGATGAAGCCTACGATATCAATCCCACACTAAAACATGACCGGATGAACAAGCCAAAATTACCCCTGTCTGACATTCAAATCTCCTAAGTGATCAACCTAACAGCCTGTAAGCCAGTAGACAGCTCCATAACAGTCATTGACTATCCAAAGGATCACCCCGTCACGGTGTCTTAAATGTGAATGGTCGTCCGCAATTGCATACATAAACACTCTTCGGAGAATGAGGTTTATTTTGACTATTCTTGTACTTGATTTGATAGACCGATTGCTTAACGTTGCAGATATGCGTGATAGCTTGCAGTGGGTCTGATGATGCCTGAGAACTAGATTGCGAACTATTCATAGTGAGTATCTATGCTCGCAGTTGGTTGTGTTAAGTCCATGTTGCGCATGATTAAAAGACAATAGTTGATCTAATGTGCAGCTCTGAAGTGTTGCCAAAATCGTTTCGATATGAAATATTTGGACCTTCAGCGATGTTCACCTGTTCACCGCATTCGATAGCTGATGCGGGTGAGACAACTATTAGGTGCATCGCCAGATCGGTCGGGTGATCTGTACGAAGATTTTCGCGCGACCCCAAAGTGAAACTCTCATTGAAGCTGGAGATTTTGATACTCATGACGATGAGATTGTTCTTTTTACTGCTTATGTTAAACCTTATGCCAACTGCATTCTGTGCTGAAGGTGAATTACCCGCTAGTGTCGATAGTTTGTACCGAGAGATTATCCGTACCGTCGCAAATGCAGATTTTGACGCAATGGCGGCAACCTACCATGGTGATGCAGTGCTAGTCACGATGGACAATTCGAGGCCTATTTCGTCGGTGATGCCCCTATGGAAGGCTGCCGGGGAAAAACATAAAAAGGCAGGCGGCAGTGCATTCCTCAATTTTCGATTTTCCTCCCGCCTATCCAGCGGTGGAACGACTTTTGACACAGGGATATTTCGATACGGGACCAGAGATCGACAGGGTGTTGAAAAATTGTCCTATACCCATTTTCAAGACCTGACAGTCAAAAAAAATAATCAATGGACAACCCTCATGGAACGACAAATGGGTAACGCGAGTCTCGCAGAATGGGATGCGCTACCTGCATGGAAATAACAAAATTTCCGGCCTTTTTTCTTTCGAAGGACCAATACAATAGTAAATGCTGCAGGCATGCTCGTTGGTATTTTTTGTGTTCTTCCGACATTAAAAAGTTCACTTGGCGGCTACAGAACCAAAATTTCAATTACTCGGAGCTTTTGCATGTTAGAAAATAGTAGTCACCAGTTCACTGCTGATGACTGGGGGTACCCGCCGCAAAACCGTCATTCGTTTCAACAAGTGCAGTCTCTTTTTGCTACCGCACGTCTTCGTCGCGGACAAGGACCGGTAACTGAATTTAGCCGTGATTCAAGCGACATCATGGCTATTTCCTATGAAGGCTTGGGTGGCGCAGAACGGACAGTGCGGCAGATGTTAGAGGATGGCTACACCGATGCGTTTATGGTGCTTAAAGATAACAATATTTTGCACGAGCAATATTTTAACGGCATGGCCGCAGATAGCTTTCATTTACTCAACTCGGTGAGTAAATCGTTTGTTGGCATGTTAGCCGGTATTCAGATTGCGCGAGGTCTTGTCAAGGAAACTGATTTGGTGACGCAATATATCCCTGAATTAGCACAAACAGCTTTTTCAGCTTCGACTATCAGACATTTGCTCGATATGACGGCAGCACCAAAATATGGTGAAAATTACGCTGACCCAAACGCGGACTTTTGGGTGGAGGCCTCAGTTGTGGGTTGGCGGCCAGCGTTAAGGACTAAAAACTCTGCGACGACATTGTTGGACTATGCAAAGACGCTCATTGAAAGTGAGCAACGAAATGGTGAGAAATATCATTACCGCACAGTTTTAACGAACGTACTAGGTATGGTGTTAGAACGCGCGGGCACAGGTAATTTACAAGATCAACTGCAAAATGATATTTGGGCGAAGTTAGGTCCAGAGCAAGATGCTGCGATTGTGGTAGATAGCGCCGGATTTCCATATGTCGGTGCAGGTATGAACACCTGCACCCGCGATCTTGCTAGATTTGGGCAGATGATTATGCAGCAAGGAGAGTACAACGGAGCCCAAGTTGTACCAAAAGATTGGATAGATGATACTCGCTATGCTGACGATCAAGCCCGGGCGAACTTCGCCGCGAGCGACTATGGCGCGATGATGCCGGGTGGTCATTATCGTAATCAGGTTTGGGTAGAAAATGCCGAACATGGAATTCTGGCCGCGATAGGCATCCACGGTCAGATTATTCATATCAACATGCGAACACGCGTCGTGATCGTGAAGTTTTCGACTCATCCTAAGTCTGCTGACGGTCCATTATTCCAAGACGGCCTTATGGCCATGACAGCGCTATCCAATTCAGTTTAAGGCGATTTAAAACAGGTGGTGATTTTTATAGCAGTTCACTTTACAAATTAGCCCTCACATTTTCGCGGCAAATCAAGTGTTGGATTCTGGTGGAAGAAACCTACTGGAATTAGGTGGAAGCCAGTATATTCAACAGGCATCACTGGCCAGTCTTCGGGCCTCGGCACGTGGGATAGCGCAACCGTATGCCACATCACTAGATCGCAGTCTTCGATATTACGATTTCCAGCCGTTATCTCTGCAAGCCCGCCTTGTCCTGCATGCATGACAGTGTTGGGTCCGGCGGCACAAAGTTCCCCTTCGTTGAATGGTGTTGCCCATAGGTTGTGGCTAGCGAACGCAGCACGCTCTGCAATCTGCGAGCCCCGTTGAGCGAACATTGTCGGTGAAGCCGCAGGTAGAAGTTTGTATGCGACAGGAACTCCCCACTTGTTTTTTGAGGCAGGGTTAACCACCTTCCAGTTTCTGCTCACCTGCGGCGCGTTATCTCGAATCGCTTCGAACTCTGTTGTCAAAGGCCGAGAAACCGACTGAAACTGGGTGCCTTCTGGGTTTTGTGGTGAAACTGGCATGACTTCGATTTGATTTTCGAAGAGTGAATTAGTACCTCCATCAAGATTCCAATCGAGTCGAAAGCAGAACAGATGTTGATGTACGGGTGACGAAAGGTTTTCTCCAACGACCGGAGACTGTGCCGGGTTGTAGGTTTCTTCTGTGAAGGCAGTGACGGCAACAATACCTGTTAACTTCACTTCCATTTGAATCGTGCCATCAAGGTACAGGTACCAATAGAAACCGTAGTCGTAGTTTCCAACCGTGAATACAGCGCTAATAACGAGTCTTCTTGATCGTCTGACTTCTGTTGTTTTTGACGATGAATCATAGTGTTTCCACTGAATGCCATAGTCTTCTTCATGGATGCAAATGGCGTTTTCGACTGTCTTGGCTTTGCCGTCAAAAGTGACTTGATGACTGTCCAAATAGTGAATTTCACCCAGACAGTCACACCCAAGCTTCAAACTATTGATCATTGTGCCCATATTATATTCGCTAGCATCTAGCACATGTTTCCAACTGTGCATTGGATCGCTATCGCCATATGGCACTACCATTTCTGAAAGTGCAGCACGATAGAGAATGGGTCTGTTTTGCAGAGAAAGCTCATGCAAAACCAGACCGTTGACTGGGTGAACGGAAGCGCGAACATCATAGCCCTGCCATGTGATTTTATTGCCGTCTACCTGAAAGCTTGTACCCTCAGGCTGAGTGATATTTATAGGTTTAAGGCTCGATCGAATCGAGCTCTGGCTTTCGCTGTCAAAACGACCAGACGCGGTTGGCATGGGAATAATGCCGCTGTCTTCGATGTGGGTGACGGTACTTGTGGTGATGTCGACGTGAGCGATAAGTCCGTGAATTGGTCTCGCATAGCCATTGTCCGTTGCGTCTGCTCGCAGAAAAGAGATACACCGCACCGCACGATGTCCTTTGGGAATACTCTCGTGAGCATAGCCGCCGGCTGGCCACGGATCGATTTGGATCAGCGCCATGGCCTTGTCTGTTGCTATATCAATTCCTCTCGCTGCAACCGCCGTTAACCATTGAGGATTGGATTTTGTGAGCGTTATCGCAGTGCCAAAATCGAGAGAGTTGTAAGCTACCTGAGCGCTCTGTGTCAGCCGGGTGGTACTCAGCAATTTTTCCTGTGTGACATCAACCAATGAGACGAAACCACCGTCAGACTGCTGGTCAACACCAGACAGTTGAACGACTCTTGATATCCTTTTTTCGTTCACCACATCTTGTTTGTTGGGTTCTTGTATACCAATTGAAGAAAAAAAAGACTTTCCGTCAGCATGATGTTCTCGAAAAAGTTTGACTGCCGTTGCAACTTCTTCTGGAGAGATTGATTCCAAGGGATGTAGTGTCATGAGATATTCCTGGTGGTGTTTTCCAATTTCACTGCTACATTTGCGCTGTTATTTTTCACCGATTTTATATCGGTCCAAAATTTCATGTTTGATGCTCGTCGTTACACTATAGAACATAGGGCAAATATACTAGATTTGCTAAAATGTTAGAGTGACTTTCTCGTCGCTGGTTGGCTCTAGTGCATTATGGGCTCAAGCTTTTTATTAGACTTTTTAATGGGAAGATTTTAGTCTGGCAGCTTATTGTTAGGCGTTACCCTATGAATTTCTCTGTATTTCCCCTAAGTGCCGCCATATTCGCTTCGGTTTGTTTTTTGGCAGTCTCAGGATGCCAAGTTAGCGTTGGATCGAGTTTGGACGAAGAAGATCCTGCCGCGCCATGGAACTGGTCAGAAGAGCATGTTCTAAGTGCAGTAAATCAGGTGCGCGCTGGCAAAGATTTGAATCCTGATCGTTGGCCCGGCGGTGCGCGGGTAGCAGTATTACTGTCTTACGATGTAGACAACGAAACCGTCATGGGTTTGCGCACGGGTAAAATAAGCATTGGGCCACTGTCGCAGGGTCAATATGGTCACAGAGTCGCCCTGCCAAGGATCGTAAAACTAATGGACGAGGAAGACATTCCGGCGACGTTTTTCTTTCCAGCATGGAGTCTAAAAATTGCACCCAAGCAAGCTGAGGTGATCAATGCCTCGGGACAGCATGAAATTGCTGTCCATGGTTGGATTCATGAGTTAAACGCAACCTTAGATGCAGAAACGGAGGAACGTTTACTTCAACAGGCCACTGACGAAATTGAACAAATTACCGGTAAAAGGCCGGTTGGCTATCGAGCGCCTTCATGGAACCACAGCCCCAACACCTTAAATATTATTCGCAAAATGGGTTTCCTGTACGAGAGCTCATTAATGCATGACGACCGCCCTTATGAGCTAGTGCAAGATGGAGAAGCTACGGGGCTGGTGGAGTTGCCAGTACAATGGATATTAGATGATGCGCCTTTATTCAACCCGCGGGGCAATAGTTACATGAATCCTAGAGATGTCATGCAGGTGTGGATAGATGAATTTGATAAAGCGTGGGACGAGGGAACAATGTTCTTGCTGACACTGCATCCGCATGTGAGTGGACATCGATCCCGTATTGTCGCTTTAGAAGGGCTCATCGAACATATAAAAGCCAAAGGTGGTGTTTGGTTTGGCACTCATGAGGACGCTGCGCGCTATGTTAAGACGCAGGCGGGTATGGATTAGGCTGATGCCAATTTGAGCTAAGCCAGAATGATTCGAAATTGCTGTCATTGGCGCAGCCAAAATGCGCTGTTCAGAATTGGTGAAGGTAACACGGCAAACCACAAAAACGACAGACACTTAATTTGGACACGGCCTGAGCGCATCGTGGCGTTGTCACTTTTTTGCGAATCTGCCTGGTGGCGTTAAGGCACGCAGATGGTGAGGTTTTTACACATGGGTGGAGCTCACGGTCGCGAGTAGAAACCATGACAGATTTTCCCTTAATCGCTGTCGAAATCATGGACAGGACAGGTTTGGCGCGCATTATTTGCAGATTTTTACGTTGGCGCATGCGCGTGCAGCCCGCTGAGGTTACAAAAGCCGCGAGTCAAGCACTCGCCTGACATCTGTAAAACATCGACTTAGGTAGGACGCGGACCCGAAATCATATGCCGCCAAAATCGGCGCTCCTCGCCAAACTTGAACTCACCGGACGCCTTGTGCTGAACAGAGGCATTGTCCCAGATGAGGATGTCACCTAGCTGCCAATCATGATGACAGCGTGGCGCATATTTTTCCGCATGATCTTGCAAACTCTGGAGCAGCTGTCGTCCCGCTGTCTGGGCCATGCCGATAATGTGCTTTGCGCGATCTAAGTCGATGAATAGCGCGCGGCGACCGGTCATATGGTGGGTGCGTATTAATGGGTGAGTAACTTCAATCAGGCTGTCTGCTTCGCTTGAGGCTGCACGTCGAGGAGGAAAAGCATTGCCGTTATTGTGTGCATAGAGAATTTGTAGCGCCGTGAGCTCTAGCTGCTGTGCCTCAGGCAGTAGATCAAACGCGCTGCGCATATCCATAAAATGGGTCGGTCCGCCTCCAGAGGCTGGTAGCGCGCGTGCGTGTAATGTAGTCAGTTGTGCAGGATCTTCAGCAAAGGTGTCATCACAGTGAAATGTCTCAAACAATCCGGGTCTTTTGTCGTCCAAGCCACCAAATGTCGTGTCGCCGAATTTCTCGCGATCTTTTTCTGTTAACACGTAGCCAGAGTCAATGTGTTGCAGGCGCGTGCTGTATTGAAATGTCTTGCCATCCTTTGTGAGACCGATGGGCACCTTTATCGGACCGAAAATTTCTGAGAGTGCCTCGAACTCAACGACGGCGAGCTTCATTTCCATACGAAGACAAAGAACACCTGCTTCAGCAAGCGCAATTCTCAACCGATTAGAATCTGACTCAGAATCTGTCACATGAGTGGCGATAGGAATACTGAAGCCAGCGATAGGTTTGATAATTTTTAGCATGGTTTTATTATCCAGAATAAGTGTTTGTTCTGGCTACTGCCATGCAGCTTCAGTGCTGCCGAGCGCCGGGGTCGCGGTTGACCCATGAAGTGACGTTTCGCTCATGCAGACGACAGGCTCTGGATGAATCAAGCGTCCAATATAAGTGTTGGACTCAGTCATAAATTGAGAGACCACGTCACGGGTGGATACCGCGATAAATAGCATTGTAAAGGTATTGACCCTGGGTTGCTGCAGGTACCGCATACCTGTGTGAGGGAGGCAGACGCGGACCGCGTAACGTCCACCATCGCGTGCTCAATGATAGCGCCCCACGAGCACTAGGCGTGGGTTTGCCGCACCGCCGTCCTCAATCGCCTTACCAGAGACGGACTGTCCTAATTGTTCCCAGCCAGCACGATGACTGAACGGACCCGCATGCCCATACATGTTCATCAACACATTCTTGATTCCCAAGCGCGGGTTATGTAATTCGTCGGCTGACAGGCCGGGCCCGGCAATGACGCCGGGGCGATAACCTTCGCTGAAGATCCCCGCCGAACCAATCTGCTCCACCAGCCGCAGGCGGCCTCCAGAGGCTTTTAGATTTAGCTTTGTTCGGCGTTGACCGTATCCTGTGTCCAGATCGACGAATACATGTCTGGGCATGTGCTGCGCCTGATGCGCAGCACGTCGACGCCATGATCGGCAAACGCCGGTCGGGCCGCCCAGCCCCCGCTTGACATCAAAGACTCAATGTTGCGCAGAGGCGTTTGTGCTGGCCCCATTCGGCAACGGAGCACCGCATAGCACCACAGCAAATATGATCGAACATAGCATGCTCGAAACCTAAGCCACCCCCCTGGGCGATGGCTTTCGCTATCTTCACCAGGGCTGGATCTTTTACAACCAGTTCGGCGCATATACCATCTGACTCGAAAGCACCGTGCGCATGCAAAAACCTTCCGTCCTGCGTTGAATACATTACCGTCGCGTCGGTAGCAGCCCGAGAAGCGCAGTCCTCCATCGGGTACATGCCACACGTGATTCGGTCTTATCGATAGCCATTTAATGTCGCCACCGCGTGCAACGCTTACACGCCAATTGACCGAAAACCGAACCTACACCCTTGCTCGGCGATTAGCCTGCTGAGCCGATGGCTCAGAACACGTAAGCGGCGGTCTCCTGGCGCTTGAAGTGCGTTGGCAAGCGTAGGTCGCTGCCTTGTATACCCGCATCAGCGTCCCCCGGGCGACCAAAAAGCTCTTGTCGCCACTGATATTGACGATGCATAGCCTTACCCCTTACTAGAAGATGCGGCAATAATCCTGAATTGTTGGCTTATTGGTGGTCGGTTTGGCCACTGGAAAGATCCTTGAATGACGCAGGGTCCTACATCAACGACACTACAATATCCTCGATTACCGCTCTAACAGCCTATCAATGAGTCTGCTTCAATAGAGAAGCAACATGGATTGACCAGTGGCGCTCATTTAGGACTAATAAAAGCCTTCAGCATATCGCACCGAGAAAATTTACAACTCGCCATACATGACCGCGCTTCTGACAATGTGGCTTACAAAAACAAATTGCACATCTGGCGTTTCAATTATCTCAAAAAACACGCTGTTATTAAGCACGGCCATGCGATTCACTCTTTGAAGATTTAGGTACGCCGCACATTGCAGAGAAAATCGCAAACCATCACGAAAAAATTATTGCGCGGTATGTCCACATCTATACTCGCGTCAATATCGACAGCGCGAAAAAAGATCTCTTGATCCTTGATCCTTGATCCTTAATCCTTAATCTTCTTCTAACGTCATGAGTGACGTATTACCACCCGTAGCAGTAGTATTAATACTGATAGCCTTTTCTGTTAATAATCGTTGAATTAAATTACTAAAATATTTTGAACTGATCACCGGCAAAATTGCTCCTTGACGTTCTGCTAATTTCTCACTGATATAATGTTTACGATCGCAATGACTATCAACAACAACCCCTGATAATCCGGGCTGCGCCAGCAACGTTGTTAAATGGCATAACCTGGCAATTTGAAAAATATCATCATCCCCCTCTGTTGCAATAACTTCAGCTCTAAGCGCTATTGCTACATCATAAAATAAGTCAGAAACAACCGAGATCACGGTATTACCGGTAGCCAAAGCGGTTACGACAGAAAGCAACCAAAAGTGAAAAGTAACATTTTCGTCCGCATAACAGATGATATTGCCCCGATTTTCTAAGTATAGAATATTAGACTCACCTGTTGGACCCGGTAGGACGCTTGGTTCCTTCAAGTGTTTTTCTATATCAACTAATTGTGAGCGCGCCACTCGTAGTGTATGCGTTAAATCGTCCGCTAAATTATCAACGATATCGATATGCGCAATTTTTGCTAACACTTCGCTAACACAGGATATACGGGTATTTAACTTGGACAATCGCCATATTTTTTCTGCGGTACACGCTCTGCTCATCAATAATACTGCTTCCGCATCCGTATCGCTGTTTGAGGCTTCTGCTTGCTGTGGTAATAAATTGAGTTTTTTGGCATCACGACTTTCTATTTCTTTCACTAAACGCGTTAAATAATATGGACCTCCTGCTTTTGGCCCTGTACCTGAAAGACCACGGCCACCAAAAGGTTGCACACCGACAATAGCGCCAATTATATTGCGATTTATATATACGTTTCCGGCTCGTGATAGCTTCGCCAAGTTTATGGCTCGCTGTTCAATGCGGGTATGGATACCCATAGTTAAGCCAAAACCTGTGCCATTAATGTCATCAATAACTTTTTCTATTTCATCGCCTTTAAAGCGGACAATATGCACACAGGGGCCGAATATTTCCTGCTTCAGCGCGCTAATATCCTCTATTTCATAAAGCCGTGGCGCAAAAAAGAAATGTTCGTCATCTGCTATTTCATTTGTTATCTCGTCAGAAATATCGCATTGGTATAATAGTTGACCATGGGTTTTCATATAGTCACTGTGAGCATTGAGTGAATCTAGCGCTTTTTGATCGATGACAGGACCTATGTCAGTACTCAGTTTTTCTGGGTTACCTACATGTAATTCTGCTAATGCGCCTTTAAGCATTGTAATAACATTATCGGCAATATCTTCTTGTAAAAATAACACTCGAAGTGCAGAACAACGTTGACCTGCAGATTGAAATCCTGAGGAAATAACATCATCAACGACTTGTTCAGGTAGCGCGGTAGAATCAACTAACATACAGTTTTGACCACCTGTCTCAGCAATAAACGGCACTTGATCGCCGCCCCTATCAGCCAATGTTTGCGAAATTATAGTGGCTGTTTTGATAGAACCAGTAAAAATAACCGCTTGAACACGTGCATTAGGAATAATAACGCTACCCACGTCACTACCCTGTGCAATAACTGCTTGTACAACGCCATGTGGTAATCCAACAGATGTCATTAGTTCAATAGCGCGCAATGCGATTAAGCTTGTTTGCTCAGCTGGTTTCGCTAACACCGTATTACCAGTGGCAATGGCAGCAGTCACTTGCCCAATAAATATAGCTAATGGGAAGTTCCAAGGGCTGATGCATAACACCACACCACGGGCTTCTAAACGATCGTCTTCTGCAAGTTCAATCGCTTGCTGTGCATAATAGCGACAAAAATCAACCGCCTCCTTGACTTCATCAATGCCATCTTGCGCCGTTTTCCCAGCTTCCTTGATGCATAACGCAATCAACTCGTCGATATGATGCTCAAGAACATCGGCAACGCGACATAATAACGCGGCGCGTTCAGTTGCAGGCGTTTGTGACCATGAAGCAAATGCGTTTTGAGCCGTTTCAATCATCGCAAGCATTTCACCCTTACTGTGATGTCGTTGAAAACCGATAATTTCGCTTTGCTTCGCTGGATTTCTAACAGCAATAGACCCTTCTGGAACATCATTTTCAGAGAGCGAGTTATTCAGAAGCCAGTTATCCAGCGATGTTTTTAAAGAGGTTACTGTATTAAAATCTGTTAAATCTAGGCCCTTGGAATTATCTCGACCGACACCTTTTTCATCATGGTACAACGCAATGGGTTTGACTATCTGACCGTTATATTTTTGTTTTAAGCGCTGCATTTTCTCAACGGGATCGCGAAGCAGAGACTCCACCGGTTGTGACTCATCAATAATGGCATTAACAAAAGAAGAGTTAGCGCCGTTTTCTAACAAACGACGAACTAAATAAGCGAGTAGATCTTTATGAGGTCCAACCGGTGCATAGACGCGACATTGAACATTTTCATTGGTAACAACTTGATCATATAACGAGCCACCCATGCCATATAGACATTGAAATTCAAAACTTGTTTTGTCATCGCCCGCCAGTTCAAGAATCGTCGCAACGGTATAGGCATTGTGCGTAGCAAACTGTGGGAAAATGGTATCTCTATATTCCAATAATTTTTTTGCACAGGCGAGATAAGATACATCAGTAGACGCCTTGCGAGTGAATACCGGAAAATGCTGATAACCACCTTTTTGACTGTTTTTAATCTGAGTATCCCAATAGGCACCTTTTACTAAGCGCACCATCATTTTTCGGTCAACACGCATGGTTAGTTCACGCAACCAGTCAACTATAAAAATGGCGCGTTTTTGATAAGCTTGCAGGGCCATCGAAAAGCCATTCCAACCTGCCAAGTCATCATCACTAAATACCGCCTCAATAACATCGAGTGACATATCTAATCGCTCAGATTCTTCCGCATCAACAGTTAATCCAATATTGTAACTTTTGGCTAGCAAACAAAGTGCTTTAAGTTTCGGAGCCGCTTCAGCCATTACACGTTCTTTTTGTGCAAATTCGTAACGAGGATGAATAGCGGAAAGCTTAACTGAGATACCGGGCACTTTGCGAGGGTCGTTCTTACCCGACGCACGAGCAATTGCGCCAATCACATCTATAGCAACTTGATAAGCTTTAAAATACTTTTCAGCGTCGACCATGGTTCGCGCACCTTCACCTAGCATGTCGTACGAATATACGAAACCTTGTCGCTCTTTCTTAGCAGCATGATCCATGGCATTCTGAATAGTTTCGCCCATCACAAACTGCTCACCCATAATTTGCATGGCGTAGTTCATTGCCTTGCGAATGACAGGCTCACCTAATCGACCAATAACCTTCTTCAATAAACCAAAGCTATCCTTTTCGCGTTCATCAGCATAGTCAACCATTGTTCCGGTAACTAATAAACCCCAAGACGAGGCATTAACGAACAGTGAATCACTGCTGCCTATATGACTGTCCCACTGCCCTTTAGATATTTTGTCACTTATTAGGGCGTCTTGAGTATGCTTATCTGGTACACGCAATAACGCTTCGGCTAAGCACATCAACACCACACCTTCTTCACTTGATAATGTGTATTCCGCCAGCAAAGCGTCTATTGCACCGTTTCCTGATTCATCTCTACGTATCTTCAGAGACATTTTACGGGCTTTTTCCCAGGCTCTGCTTGCAGCATCATCGTTAACTTGTGCCAACGGCAAAATATGCTCGACCGCAACATGTTCATCAATACGATAGAATTCGCGAATTTTCTGACGAATAGGAGATTCCGTGATTTTTGAATTACTAAAAAGCATATGCTTCACCTCAATATTTTTTAAATAATGTTTTGAAATCACATCATTTAATTTCTATTTAATTTAGTGCTTCGATTTAGTGCTTCGATTTAGTGTACAAGTCAGTTGGCGTGAATACCCAGAAGCGCACATTACAATTTGATTACTCATTATCATTTTGATGCGAATTTAATGTGTATTTTTTGGTAATAAAAGTTGCAGCAAGGCTGATCATTGAAGTCCAATTCACTAAAATCTCTGATTTGACTTTGATCTATAGGATAGCATCTAGCCTAAAAATTTGTTTTGCACGTGATAAAATTGGATTTGTACCTCAATTATGACGGTCAAATTTTGATTCGTTAGTCTCAAACAGACGCATGACCCGTATAGAGAACAATGGCGCGGGAAATAAAACCGGTATTGTTATTGCTGTAGTGGCACCCAGCCTGCACATTGATAGTGCGTTCTGTATTCTCGCGCCTAGTGCAAAAAAAACCCAACGACATAACGCTCAAAATAATTGTCAGTGCCGCGTTCAAAATGGGGCGAAATCTCTGCTTCGCTGCCGTTACTGCAGAATCATAAGCACCTATGCCTTCTCTACGGTGAATTTCGCGAACTTTATAATCAAAATCGGATTCTTAGCAGCCATTGCAATCGTCCTTGATCAACTGACCTAAAAACAATTATCATTAGCTTGGCCGGTCCCCCACGTTGCTAGAGCAGAACGGTATATACTCACAGGCAAAGGCAACATAAACATTTATGGAATTGTGCAGCGCTCGTATAACGCTGCTAGTGCTAGAAACATGGCGATGGTTGTAATCATCTAAACAATCCAAGACTGAATACCCAATTTCTTTTATTCATTCGATCACCAAGCTCACTGTAAACTGATCAGCCCTACAGCCTGTACATCAGTAGAACAACAACGTGACAGTCGTTGACGAACTATAGGATCACCACGTCACGGTGTCTTATATTTGAATGACCATCGGTAATTGCGATACTTGACCGTTTTTACAGAAAATGTTGTTTATAACGACCCTCTCATAGGCCTGAGAAGCCCGGGCGTTCCGTGGCTGTTGAATTATGCGATTATCGGGGCCAGCGTAAAATTAGGCCTAACTTTACACTGACCGCAATTATCCAGATTGCTATTGAGCGCTTAAGCCTGCGTTGAACTGGCCTTTAACTTCTGCAGCTTTCACCTCAGGGCTCGGATCCTCTAAACGCTCCAATGTCACACCAAAGATTTGGCCACTAAAAGCAAAATTATGGGGATAGGGACCGACGGGCGCTCCGGTATCTCGCCCTACGTCAAAGGTTTCACCGCTCATAGAAAAGATGATGGGCACCGTTTTATCAATGCGGTTCTCGTCAACCGTGACACCATCAACACTTAACGTTGCAGCCCCGCCCTTGGCAAAACCACCATCATGAAGATAGTGGAGCTTGACGGTGTGGCGGCCGTGGCTCAAAGGTTTATCGCCCTTTAACATTGTGAGTTCATGACCAAACCAATTGTACAAATAGGTGGGCAAACCCTCTTCATCTAAGTACAAACTCCAACCCGCCATGTTGCCGCCCTGACACGCAATGACACCGGAACCAGGCTGTTCTTCAATCTGCACCTCTGCAACAATTTGGTGAGACACGTTTTTTATGTTGATAATGGATGACTCGGGCATTCGCACATGGGCGGTGGTGTAGGTCATCTTAGCGTGACCGTCCATAGAATGTGGCACAGAGTACGCGCCGCCACGTTTTGCCGAAGCGTCCCTTAACGGGTAGACACCATAACGTTCGGCCTCGTAGTCAAACAGCGCACGCATCTCAACGAGCTTGTCAGGGAATTTTTTAGCCAGATCATAGCCTTGAGAAAAATCTTCACTGATTTTGTACAACTCCCACATTTCTTGTTCACCATCAAATTCGTATCCTGCAAATCTAATCCAAGGCAACCTTCCATGGAAACACGAAGCAATCCAACCATCGTGATAGATGGCCCGATTACCTAGGATTTCGAAATATTGAGTTCGGTGTGTGCTTGGCGCTGACTTTTCTGCGAAGCTATAGACCATGCTGTGCCCATGCACGGGATCCTGCACAATACCTTTTACCGAATCAGGCATTTCGATACCGGTGACTTCCAAAATAGTCGGGAACAAATCAATCACATGATGAAACTGACTTCTAAGTTCACCTGACTGCTTGATGGACTTAGGCCAAGAAATCGCAAGTGCATTTCTCGTCCCACCAAAATGCGACGCAACCTGTTTCATCCACTGGAATGGCGAGTCCAACGCCCAGGCCCAACCAACATTAAAATGGTTTTCACAGCGTTCTGTACCAAAGTCATCCATATGCGCGAGCAACCATTCCGGATCTTCGTGTACACCGTTTTGAAATGAAGGTGCACTCCATGCCCCATGTACCGTTCCCTCCGCAGACGCACCATTGTCGCCGGTAAGATAGATCACTAAGGTATCGTCGAAACAATTCATGTCGTCTAGCGCATCAATGACTCGCTTGACCTGAGCATCAGTGTGCGCCATAAACCCAGCAAAAACTTCCATCAGTCTGGCTGCCACAGGCTTGTATCGATCCGGATACTCGTCCCAACTCGGTACCTGTTCGGCGCGCTCAGTGAGTTTTGTTCCTTCGGGGATGACACCCATCTCGAGTTGCTTTTGATAGATTTCAGTACGGAGGACATCCCAGCCTTTATCGAATTTACCCTTAAATGGATCACTCCATTCCGGCGCGACATGATGCGGCGCATGCACCGCGGCGGGGGCGAAGTAACAGAAAAATGGCTTATCTGGCGCGGCGGCTTTTTGCCTCGCTATCCACTCTATTGCCTTGTCAGCCAGATCTTCGGTTAAGTGATAATTGTCCTTACCTAAATGGGGCTCTACAGGCGTAGTCTGATCGTAAACCGGCGGCTCATAATGGGAAGCTTCTGCGCCAATGATTCCATAGAAGCGCTCAAAGCCTTGACCGGTTGGCCACCGATCAAAAGGCCCAGCCGGATTTTGCTCCCAGGATGGCGTGAGGTGCCACTTGCCAAAACAACCGGTTGAGTACCCGTTACTTTTTAGTATTTCTGCAATCGTTGCTGTCTCTGGTGGCATGGCGCTATCGTAGGCTGGAAAGCTATTGGCAATCTCGGTTATACCACCCATGTGGACGCTGTGGTGATTCCTGCCGGTAAGCAGCGACGCACGGGTTGGCGAACATAATGCCGTGGTGTGGAACTGGTTGTAGCTCAGACCTGCCGCGGCGACCTTATCGACACCCGGCGTCGGGATCGGCCCACCAAATGTGCTGCAGGTACCAAAACCCACGTCGTCTAGCATTACAAGCAATACATTGGGTCGACCCTTTGCAGCGCTATCTAGTGTTAAACGACGCGGGTCAGATGATTCATACAGGCGATCCGCTTTTCCCGTAAACGGCGCAGTCGGTTTGGGTATATCACTCATAATGGCTTCCGTTTAGGATTTCAAAGTGGCGCAGTCAAAGCAGCGAAAGAAACAGACAAGCCGTTCGGGCATAGAACATTCTGCAGCACCACTTTCAATCAAATCGGACAGATTGCGCTTACCGCCGAGCAAAGCTGCCCAATCGACTTTGGAAAGCGTGACGCATAATTCTGCCTCGCTTCCATCCGTAGGAATACCGACCTGATTTCTAATTCGAAGCCCCGCTTGCTCACCGCTATCCAACACCACAGACACTTCGTCGCTCAAGTCTTTGGTAACGTTTGGGACCAGTAGGACCCGCAGCAATGACAGGGAAACGCCAAGGGGTTGGCTGGCAACCTCTTTAGCACGAAATCTATGTAGCCGGAATCTTGTCAAATCCAATGTACCTTCAAGCTCAAGCGCGCGCGTTAGACACCAGTTGCGTACATTTGCGGATGTGGTCGACTGAGCAACACCTCTTAGGCCCGCCGCCAAGCGTTCTCGGTCTTGAACTTCGCCAGCATCGGCTCGCCCAGTCTCGTTAAGCTCGGAGCGCACCAGCCAGCTCGCAAGCTCAATAGACCAGCGATAATCTTGAATCTCTAACGCAGCATCAATTTGGGCACGTATGGCTTCTACGCCGCCAAAGCCCTTTATCAACCTGGCGGCCCGATCAGGCGCAGGTGTTGGGAACAATTTAGACTCATCCTCATCGAACCAGCCGAAGAGCCCGGTGTATATTTGCCGAACGTGATGTTCCACAACACCGTACAGTTGTTGGGTGAAGAAGTTGCTAGAGAACTTTTCAGGCAATTGAACAAAAGTGATGAGCTCATCGAGGCTTAAGCCTCGATTGGCGCCACGGGCCGTTTGATCCCACATAAATTGGATCGAATCACGATAATCCGTGATCGTTGTTTGAATGTGCTCGCCCCCTTCCAGTGGGGGACCGTGAGCACCTAGCAGATAATCAGCGCCTAGCGCTGCCATCTCATCCAAGCCTTTCAGTAACACTCGTGGATCACGATATTCTTCGCCACGGATCGCAAATACGTTGAAGAGCACCGGCCAAAGCAAATTATTGATCGCGAGCTTTAACTCAGGAAACCAGATTGTAATTGAATCCGTTGCATCACTCGGCGCAGGAAAACACTGAACTTCCAAGCCCGCGATAATGAACTCCGATGGCTCATTAAAGTTGATCGTTGCGGGTACATGGCCGGGCGTAAATGGCGCGTGACTAGGGTTTCTTAAAAAACGGCCAAGACCAACATTCACCAACCCATCCGGACCCTCTGTTGGCAGCATCACCGCGAACTGATGCACAAGCCCCCGGGCACCCCGCGGACCAACCTCACCGCCGAACCGCTGAAGATTCGGTTCAATTCCAACATGGCCATAGATCGGCAAATTGGTATTACCCGATGCCTTTATCACCGCATCCGTTCCCCCAACATAATGGAAGTGGGTATATATAACCGCAACAATGGGAGCCTCGGTCTCCTTGCGAATGGCAACGAGCGCGGCTTCCATCTCTTCAACGCACTCTCCGGTATCAATCACAATGAGGCCTTCAGGTCCCTCAACAAATGACTGATTAGAGAGTCCATTGCCAACATAGGTCCAACTTTTCTCACCCACCTGGTATAACTTTTCAACCAAGCGGGCACTGTGCTCAATGGTCTTGGGATGTGCTATTTGACCTGAACTGTCGGTCGCAGACTGACCTGGTGAAAAAGAGGCAGGGATTCGGTTCATGGGGGGCGCACTCCGTTCTCATTGTTATTTTTAGTGCTTCCAGCATAACAACCCAATCCAACAAGACAATCACTTTGTACTGACGGAAGAGCGCGTCAACGACGAAGCGCATGATGCGTGTCGTATAGTGCTCACTGTTACATTTTGTAATATTGAATATTACGCCATTCTTTTTGCGAACAAAGGGCCGGCCGTTTTTCTATATCGCCTTCGCTTCTCGAAGCGTCTTAACGTGTTGACGTCCGGCTTTTAGCTCAGTTCGCTCGTCTTCTGCTAGGCTCATGCTAGCTTTTTGCTTCTCCACATTCGATTTCCAGCGATAGAGCATATTGGTTGCTACACCCGAGGCTACTGCGGCTTTCTCAACGGCATAACCATACGCCGTGATCAATGCCACGGCTTCTTCTTTAAACGCTTTCGCGTACGACCTGGCATAAAGTTTTGATCATATCTAACGACTTTATGATTAACTATGTTGCCTCTCACAAAAGAGTCGTGTTCCATTAGACCAGAACAACCCTGCGAGACGGGGACTATTGTCTTCGGAGCAATCTTCAGAGACTAGAGCATTGGTAAAGCACGGCGTGCTTCGTTGATAGCGTGGAAGAACTTGTCAGCGGCATCGCGTCTAGCTAATAGACCTTTCGGTCCAAGCGTCATGGATGTGCCTCTCAGCTTTCGGACGCTAGATTTTTCGCCATCCATCGGCAAGTAAAGGCAGGAGGTCCAATAAGTTGAGTAACTGCAGTAAGTCAGCTAAATCGTTGAAGTAATTTTCGGCACCTGGGAGGACCGCCATACCGGTATGAATCCTCTTAAGCCTTATAAGATAAAGATCTTTTACCACGCTATTTTCAGGTAAAATACTGTAGTATTTTATCGCCTTCAGATGCGCACCAGCATCTTTTTCGGGGTAATCAAATATTGCGTAGATTTCGCGCTCCCAATAGTAGACCTGCGCTCTATCAGAGTTAGCCAACGTCATTGAAGTAACGTCCTTCAGATCTAGGATCACCGTGGTTATTGCAAAACGTTCATCCATCTTCATTGATGTGGCGATTTTCAAGAGACCTCGGTTACCCTCATCTTCTAAATAACGACCAGAAAACTTCACCACTAAAACACCTACCTCAAGGAACATCTTGTAAACATACACGTTAAGACGTCCTCCTTTTCTTAGGTAATATAAACACGCTGTGGTTTCGCTTAATGCGAAGGTTAAGCAAAATAATATTCCAAAAAGCGCCAAAATACTCTTTGAGAAAAAGAATAGCAAACCAGAAAAAATTCTGCATTTACAGAAGCTACCAGCCAAAAAGACTTTGTCTCACCGCTATTCTATGGCCACAACTCAAGAGAGTTGTATAGCATCGCCATTACCCAATGCGCTTTCTGTAACGGAACTTTGGCTGCAATCGCCGAATTACTCAAGAAAGCTCTAATTTTTCTTGTCGCACAACCACCACGGGCCAAAACTACTACAGTCATTGACTCCTAAAACACGCTGAGGTTAACGAACCAAAATAGCTTGCCTGGCGTAGAGGTCTTCACAATGATTAACCCGACCGGCTGTAAACCAAGCGACCAATGCCCTTACAGGCATTAGCCAGTCCGTATCTAAAAACCGAATTCCCAGCCTTTTTAACAAAAACCTCTTCACTAGGGCACTGTTTCAGTCTGGTGTAAATGCAGTTCGAATGTCCCATTCTCTTACTTGCTATTAATAGCAGAAATTGGCGTTTGCATCAAACACGCTAACTATTTCTAAATCTTAGGTAAGTCGTCGTAATAAGAAAAAGAGTCAACCATTGAAAAAAATTTATTATTCAACAGGTTATCGCACGCTTCGGATCAAACATTGCAATAATAAAACCGTCATTTCTTCTCGCATTCCCCCAAAAACCTTGTATCTGTTTTCGCAGACTCTTTTCCTATACCTAATTCAGGAGAAGGTGAAATGACTAGGCATGATCCTCTACCTTTAGCTTCCCAATTGCTTTTGGCGTTACCCTTAAATCAACAAATCTCACAGCAAGGCTTTTGACAATGTACCAAACTATCATAAGCATAATCGGTATGCTTTGATATTTCTCGCGCAAAGTATGCTGCGTATGAATTACCTGTTATCAAAGCAAGCATGAACCCGACTAGCGCTTGTCGCATAATAAAGTTAGATTTTTCATCTTTCAAACATACACGTAGGCCTAAAGAATCACTTCCGCTTGAATTGGACGTTAGCGTCTCGCAGTAACGCAAATGTATTGTATGGCTTATTATTTTCTATTCCGTAATCTTTATCAAAATTACGGTTTTATTGTAATGTTTCTTTACACTTAATAATTTGATTAAGAGCAGCTTCGCCGAATATACAACCGATATGTACACGTGCGTCCGTATTGAAATATTCCTTGATCTAAAATACTTGGCGTTTAATTTGAAAGCACGCGTATTCAACCGGTTAATTCAAGGGGTCCATTGAGGGGCCGAATACTTGAAATCAATGTCGCTATAGGCCTCTACGACAATCTATCGGACTATTTTCCATGATGATTCTTATAACTATTGTTCGTCGTATCATAAGCGATATGTACAATCATATTTTAGACATATAGAAATTGTGCTGCGTTTTTTGTGAATTAGCGTGCTCAATTCAATACTGCTTCTACCTGCTACCTGCTACAAAGGTAAAAGGATTAGCGAGATAGACTGGAGCGCGTAGTTACGCATTGCACAAGACCAACTCTTGCTCAAAATCGACTTGGAATCAGAGCCTACAGCAAAACTCAAGACCAGCCGAAGAATCTGTTTAGCGCGTCCGCCACCGGAAGGAACCGCCTAGACGAACGCGGTTAGGCGCCGTTGAGTCAATCATTCTTCAATACCACGATGACCAACATGACATTGAACGTAAAACCACAACGCATCTTGGATTATGTCCTATTGTCTTGCGGGTAAGTGGCCAACCTATAGCGCTGTGCTTAGCGTTATAGGTCTGGAAAATAAGACTAGGAAATATTTTGATTATCCGAGAAGACCTAGCCCGCGTTCAATACACCACATAGCTGACAGGCCGCCAAGCACATAAACCGGTATGGACAACAAACGCCGTTCGTCTGGCACCACCTGTCTTAAAACTAAAGGACCTAGATTCATCGCTCGGTTTATCAACCACCAGGAGCCAATAGCCAGTAGCAAAAACGCTATTTGCCCTATTTCAATCCCGATATTGAAGAAGAGTAACGCGAGTGGCACGTTGTTTTCGGGCAAACCAATCTCGATCAGCGCACCCGCGAAACCCATACCGTGGAGCAAACCAAAACTGCCCGCCAACAACCAAGGGTGGCGTCGAAATACATTCCGTCCCATGGCACTTGTACCGGAAGTATCGCCGCTGGCGAGCTCTATTGCCAACACGAATACACTCACAGCAATCGCAAACTCGATCAGAGACACGGGGTAATCCAACGAAACCAATGTGACCACCGCTAGGGTGATGCTGTGGCCCACCGTAAATGCAGTAACGGTCCACAGTAAATGGGTGCCACCGCCGACCAATAGTAATAAGCCGAAAACAAACATCAAATGATCTAGGCCACTCCAGATATGCTCAATGCCCAGCAGGGGATAGTCGGTCATCACCTTTGTCTGGCTAGGCGCTGAGGGCACCAAAAAGCGCGGATTTTCTGCATTCACGATATGTTGGTAATAGCGGCCATCACGTAAAGTAAGCATCACCATCGCAGAGGCTTGGTTTTCCGCCAGCCCAGCAACCCCTAACGCCTGCCCAACCAGCCCCCTATCGCCTAGCTGATCGCAACTTAAGGTCCAACTAGAGATTGTACCTGTACCTTCGCGCACAGCAGGGCTTTGTCTTTTCACCTCACAGCTAACAGGCCATGTGGGTTGCAGTAGAATATTGGAGGTCGTCTCAGTTGGTGTTTTCCACACCACGTTGAAGTTTCCTTGCGTAGTTTCTACAATCTTAAATAAAGAAGGCGCGAAGCGATGAGCCTGAGCCTGGTTAGGCAATGACAGTGCGCAAAATACCGCAAGACCTACGATGAACTGAGGTATAGATATCATTGGCAGCCCCCCACGCCGGCTAATTCCGCGGCCTTCTGGTATTGAGCCGTTATGTCATAGTCTTTGCGCAGACCCGCGATGGCACACGCTAGCGTTTGCCTTTTCGCGGCATACGCAAGATCGTATCGTAACTGTTGCTCTACTTCTTGCAGCTGAGCATATCGAGCCGGTTCAAACTCTGTAACCCATACGTAGTGAAGACCATAGGCTGATGATAATGGCCCCAACCATTGCTGAGTCCCGTTCTGGGCTTTGCTTAGGGCTTGCTCAAGACTGAACACGAAATCTTTGCCGAAATTTTGCGCTAATTGATCTGGTGTCTGACGTGAAAATTGATGGCCCTGCAAAAAAGGAGAACCCAATTGCCTGGCGGATCGAACATCGAGTCTCCGCTCATTAATTGCGGCAATAATCCCCGCAACTTCCGGTTCTTGCTTGCGAGTGAAGAACACATGCTCAATTGAATATCGTGGAGGACGTTTTAACGCTTCTTTTCTATTCGCAAGCGCTGTCGCTACTGCTTTTGCAGTCGGCCTAGCCACTGGATTATCTGCCAGTAACTGTTCCTCCATAAGCTGAATGAGACGTCGCTTAACAACCTCGTCACCTAGGTGCAAGCGCATCCCTAGCGCCTGATCGAAAAGTTCAGCATCAGACTTACCGTCCGCAAGTTGCAAGAACTTCATATTACGAATTAGTCGCTGGTAGACAATGGTGTCGTGCAAATGAAACTCGAGTTCGAGTGCACGTTGAAACAGCATGTCTCGATCCAGCTCTAATTCTATGAACCGTGCCATCTGCTTTGGTGCAGGATGTCGACCGGTGCTCGTTAGCCACTTCTCTTGCAGCCCACTAATACGCGCCTCGCTCAAAGGTCCGATCATCGTCTTGGGTTCTGCGAAGAATACAGATTGCAACTGAAATAAAACCCCACCCAACACTATAAAATGCAGCCACGGTTTGTTGATTTTGGCTAACCAGCTCATTCGCGCGCGCTTTCCATTGAAGACCCTCACCGCACTTAACTAGTTCGGCAAGTAGTGAATAGGCGAAGACCACGCACGTTCCTGGATCGTAGCAGGGAGATCAGGACGTGGCGCAACGCCAGCGCGATTGGCATCCCAGGTTGACCAGCGACAGGTTGGGTTCTCTATGACACGCGCATAATAGAAAGCGCGCTGCTCCGCCTTAAACGCTGGATCATGCCATAAGGCAGACAACTGCCCTGCTCCCGTTTCTGCGTTTATAGAACAATCACTGACATCCACCGTTGCTCCATTGTCGGGGCAACGGTTTGTTGCTAGGTCGACTTCTGCACCGTCTGCACAGGCAACATCAATCACCTCCTCGTGAGTGCCAACCGCGTCAACCCAGCCTTTGACGATTTGTAATCGTTGCAAGGGCGCGCTTTCCAGGTCTGCTGATGCCATGACAATAAACCCCGGTGCGGAATGCTCACTGACTAGCGCGCCATCTGTGGCATTGCTGGATATAAGGGTGCCACCCATGCTCACACCTACCGCATAAGCCTGCTCAACCCCATCGGCTGCCGTCAGCATGCTCGAATTAAAACCGTAACCCGCGAAAAAGCGTATTTGCATGCGTGGCCCCGACGTCGCAAACACTTCTTTTCTTCGAAATGCGCTATATAAGGATTCTCGGGTGTTCTCTTCTGCCCATGCTGCTGCCAATCCGGACGCCCCAAAGGTAGGAGCGGCGCCGCCGTTGTAGATGTCGCCGTTAATTTTAACGCGCGAACTGATGCCTCCTCTTAGCTTTGATATGACATTAATCGCCTGATAACCAAACTCACCTGCAATACCGGTTTGTGGTACAGATCCTCGCTGCGCTGCTGTGCCTGACAACAATCCTAGTTTTGAAGCGAAATCAGACTCGTTGTTTTGACTGGCCGCTGAATGGGTGTCACTTGAGCCGATAAACCCAAACTGATAAGGATTTGTCATCCCCTGCTTTTCAAATGCTAACCCGTTTAGCAACGCTTCACGCACATAAGAACCTTCAACTTGGCTTAAGGCGATAGACGCGACACGATATGGCATGATTTCAAAGCCCGCCCATTCATCCCGTGAAGACAAAACCGGATGTGTTTCCGACGTGCCTTTAATCTGCGTAATTTCAACAATGGGTTCATTTCGAATGCGTTGCTTTGCATAGTCATCATCCAGCGGATTTCCAGCCCAATCGACAAGCTTAAACATCTGACCGTTGGATCCATTAGAATTATGGGGTATCGCGAGGCTTTCAATACCTTTCGCTCTTAGGTCGTCCATCCACTGCCAAAGATCCTCAGGGTTAACGGAATGAAACCGAGAAAAGGGCTCACGAGGTAGTTGATCTGTTCCCTCGAAGATGACGTTTCTGTGCAGGTTGCCCATGTCCGCCGTACTAGACGTATATTCGTAGGCTGCAAACGTGGTGAAGTTACCGGGATCGTTAAACTGATCTGCCGCGTCGATGGTGTCGCTCCAGGCGCTCCTGATGACGCCGAGGACTTCATCACGATCTAGCTCCCCAGAGACGATCTGAGTAACGGCACTCGGCAAGAACGAACTAAACGTTGATAGTCGTTTCAAAAGGCTAAACAGGCCAGTGCCCATGTTTTCAGGCGCATTAAGATCATGATACGGCTCTGAAAATTCATTTTTCGAAAATTCTGTTGTCGTGTCAGCTGCGGCTTCCACCAAACCCAAAAACATTCCATGGTCAGTCACTGCATAAAAGTCCATCGGGCGCGCCAGTTGCATGTTGAAACCAGCGGGATTGGCAATTGCCTCACCTTTCGCAAAACGATAGGCATCATAGGGCGTGGCGAGTGTGCCAAAAGCATACCCATCGAAAGAATAAGTGGTGTGCACATGTAAATCACCAAAATAGGCTTTGCGCTCTTTCGGCTCTTGTCTACGACTTTGCGGAATCTCGGCGAGCTGCTTTTTTCCGCGTTCGAGAATTTCAGTTTCTGTCTCAAAAACTTTCGCCGACCAGCCACCATTTCGACTCTGCTCTTCTAACAAAATATCAGCTTTTACGGTAGCCGCAATCGCGCGCTCATTCGCGTGCATTTCTTCAGGAAAACTTAAAACCTTGATAGGCGACTCACCCGAACATGAAATCAGGAGTAGCCCCATTGTGATCATGGCTAAATACTTTGTTTCACTTCCCACATTCTTCATCCCTGTCATCCCTTTTTATTGTCTCTTTGGGTTATGCCTTTTCTGCTGCTGGCCTTGCTCGTCGACTCTCGCGAGCAACTAGTGAATCGGCTGCGCCTCGGCGCAGCACAGCGCCTGCCTTAATCGTTTCTCGCCGAAATGTCGTAGAAGAATATATCATCTTACTCCTCGCGTCGTTTCCGCTATCTCGCGACATCTATCGATTCAAATTTGTTACACCGCAATCTAATTGACCCGTGTGTGACAATAGCGCTCAGGTTGAGCGAGCAAAGCTTCCCTAACTAAGTGACTAAGATTAAACCGAAGATAGAGACGCGCTGGCTAGTGGTTGCTAAAAACATAGAAATTAATAGGTTCTTTTGCAATATTCCGACAGCGACGGTAGAGCGGACACTTTGATCGAGACCTAATATCAGCGAAGTACCATAACCCAATACTAATGCAATAACGACATAGATTGTAGCGACAGAACGTAACGAGGCGCGCTAGACAAAACAATGGCACTTGATACGGTGTCGTTCTCATCTATCAGGGTCTCTGTTATAAATCTAATAGCCCTAGCGGTGATGTTTAACTTGGCAATTTTTGGCTCAACATTCATCGATATAAGCAGCGCAAACGGGTAAAACCAATAACAACTGCCTATAGGGTAAAAACCCAACTATCTGGTTGCTTCTAGAGTGGGAATTTCAACTATAGCCGCCGTTTCACTCGATGTACCTAGTGCGGCATTCACCCAAACAGTTAACCTAAACTTAACTATTCAGCACAAAATTACTGACAAATAGATTTAGCACATAAATCCAGGATCTATACCCCCGGGTAGTGATAGCAATGCATTACATGCCGGCCAGCCAATCTTGTTTACGGCAAGATGATAATTAGCTGTCAATTTGACGGCAGGTTTCTGCAACGTCCATTAACCGAAAGAAGCCCGATGTTTTTTGCTGTGTCTTTGTCACGTCCACGCTCAAGCCAATCGCAGGTGGTGCGCGTCATAAAGACTGTGGAGATACTCATGCAAGTAGTAGGGCTGCTCGTGATCATGCCCTACGGCGCCTCCAAAGGCAGGTAGAGCACCAACCACACTCATCGCTTCATGGCCAAGTTAATGATGCTTAACTTCAATAATAATGCCGGTTTCGTCAGCACACATAACGCTTCAACAAATGCGCGCTTGATTTTTCCAATCTTCGAAGCGTGCCAACAGGCACGTTCATTTGATCGAAAAAGTGGTCTCAAGCGCAGTCCATCGACACACGTTGGAACTGGGACTTAAGGACTAAATGAGCCTTATCGTTATCGCTAAAGTGCGCCGAATTTGTAAACGCAGCGGGCAATCTCTCCGTGAAGCGATACTCCTGCATATTCTGCGGCACTTCGGCGCGATGATAGGTAACAAGCAGCTGAATTTCGATATTAATTGCCTGGTTTGATTCGTACCCAACGACCTTGAACTTAACCCGTCCGGCAAAACGTACGGCGATTAGCCAGTAAGTCAATCGCTAACCGGAACTAGCCACATTGGCAGGAGCCGCTTTTTCGCTGCCTTTCTGTTCGTTTGGCTTTTACGCTAATCTGTGTTTACGCAAGAGCTTTATCCGTAGCCAACAGTATTTTTACGTATGTAAGGATTGCTTCAATATTGATGTTATCTATCTTTAAAATAGTGTCATTTTTGTTTGCCGATAATCAAGAACCTTATCCAGCCTCATCAAAAATTGGCAAACCTGCGGATCAAAACCATGAGCGCCGTTTATTATTGAACCGAACCACCCTGACACAGCGCCGTAAGCTTTAATGAAATCAGCAATTGCCGTACTTGGCTGTTCTTAGGGGAGTGCGTTTATTCACTTTCTTTCGCCCCATTATGTTTCAATTGAAATTGAATTATTCGCACAGAATCGAAAAAATGGAACTGAAACTACGATTATTTACTACCAACGGCCTCTCGATGGTGCATGCATTAGTGACTGACCCGGAAGTCATTAAATACACTGGGACACCATCCAAAGACTTAGCGGAAACCCGAACACGCCTAGAGAAAGCTACGGCTGCTTGTAAAAAGTATGATTATGGCCGTTTTGCCGTGGCGTTAAAAGAGACAGGCAAGGTCATTGGTATGCGCGGCATAATATATACCGGCGATAGAACTGCTAGAAGTTGGTTTTCGCTTTATAAAAGAATACTTGCGCGGTGGGATCGGAGACGAAGCTGCAAGAGGTTGTCTAGCGTTCGCCCAAAAGGATACTGAAATCAACCAACAGGTGGCCCTGATCATTCCGGAGAATATTGGGTCTATAATAGTTGCTGCAAATCTCCGCATAACTGGGGCCATTGATGCATGTCTATGACAAGGACTTATTCCAGTACGAGCTGATGCATTAATCTCGACACCATAATACCCTGTGGCAATGTCAGCATAGCCTACGGTAATGACACGTGGAGACAACAGGAATATGTTCAGCTGAGTACGCAACCGATCCTTTACATATATCTAAAGGATGCCACGGAGTATGATATCTACCTTACTCACTCCCGCACGGTATCGCGCCTATGATAAATCTGCGCACGCCAACTTCGCGTATTGTACACATCGCGTTAGCCTTAAATGTAGGGCTGACCCATTATCCGCAATCTTGAGCTACTTAAACGACTATGCAACTTATTTTTTTTGATCTCGATGGCACGCTCTTGAATGGCGCATCTGAAATATCGCGCTTTACTAAAGAAACGCTTAGCTTGTTAACCAAACAAGACATAGCCTATACGGTCGCCACAGGGCGCACCATGCTGTCGGCGCAGAGCATTCTAGACGGGCACTACTTTGACCTGCCTCAGATCTACAATAATGGGGTGACAATATGGGACCCTAAGATCCAACAATTCACGTTTGAAAACCTGCTAAGCAACGCTGAGATCACCACCGTACTTAACGTCGCCGCTGCGCGCGGCGTCACTGCTTTTGTTCATGCCATCGATGATCATGTGCATTTCATATTTCATGACAAACCACGTCACGAGGTAGAAAGGGAACTTATCAATAATTACTTTTCTCTCACCAAAGCAAAAATTATGCCTTTAGAAGCGTTGCCCGCTAACAGTCAAGTTACCAATATTAGTATGATTGGTGTTGCAGATACTATTAGTGAGATGTGGCGAGAGATTAATGCCCATGAAAAGCTAATCGCCTATGCCGGTGATGCTATAGAAGGCAAGCAACTTATGTGGATGGATGTTCATCACGGTCTTGCCAGTAAGGGCGCGGCAGTGACCCGCTTAAAAAAGCAATTGGGCGCCACAAACATCATTTGTTTTGGAGACAGCGATAACGATTTAAGTATGTTTTCGCTCGCTGACGAATGCTATGCGCCTGAAAATGCGAAAGATGAAATCAAAAAATCTGCTAACGCCATAATCGGGCATAACCAGGAAGATGGTATCGCGCACTTTTTACGAGAGCGTTTTTCGCTGTAGAAAATTAGATACCCGCTACATTAACTTTCAATAGCCCGCGGCCGATCTGATTTTTTAACGAACGGCCGTCGCCTAAATGCTTAGATTTTTACTACCCTCGCTCGGCCGAAGTATCGGCGCAAAAGGGCCGCTCTTAGCTCAATGACGAGAAGCGGTAGAGCTGGGATTTTTGGGGCTGACTTCAAAGATTCCGCTACCTCTCGCTCTCACTACTGGCACCGCGGTTTGACGTAAACTGCAATCTATCAACATAAAAATAAGCACGCGGGCGACCGCATCCGCCCAATACAGTGCTGACTTACAATCTTTGAGAATTTCGATCCGCGACCCAAGCGAGGTCGAAATCATGTTCAGATCGACGAAATTGTTAGCGCCAGAGCCACCGAACACTACGCGACGGCCGTTGATCCGAACCAGCGTGTCACCGACCGACACTCAGCCCGCGAAGGTTAACCTGCACGATAACCCAGCCACCAAACACCCAGTAAGCAGCGTTCGAGTTGCCAGTAAAGACAGCCGTCTCGGGCAGCCGGCTGAGCACCAGCTCGAGGTTTTCAGGCCCGTTGCTTCAATCTGCTCCGCAATATAGGCCGTCATCGGGCCGACGTCAGATAGGTCATCCCGTTTGCTTCGACTGCCACTGACAATCACCTCTGCCATTTTTGCACTGTCGCCCTCCAAGGTCTGTGCAGCACAAACCTTGCCTTTATTGATCTAACTCTTGTTGTCGACGTCTTCAGCGCCATAATCATTTGTTGGTAAATGCGGCTTATTAGCCTTTTGCGCGAGCCATTCTCTAGTCGATATTTTGTTATCTTTTACATCTTTCGTGTTCGCTCCCGCTCTCCACCCAAGATAGATCGGGAATTCCAGCAAAACCACGTCGGGCATTGAATCCGTTGATGAAAGAATTACTCGGTAAGTTTTCGTCAGCCACCGAACTCCGAATTGCGACGCTGTTTCAAAGCCACCGAAATTTTTCCGACGTGCTGCTGTGCGTCGGCATCATGCCCTGCTATCGGTACGTTGGCTGAGATGCAGCCTGCTGGGCCTGCCATGCCATGACGGTACTGCACGATGAATGGGATGCTATTCTGGCGTTTTCGATCAAGCGCTTTGTGGCTATTGCCAAGCTAGCGACTAAATACCAGTCGTATTGTTAGATAAATTCGGACCAACGTCACTGCTTGCCTACGGAGATCATCAGCTATGCTGTCTGGCGTTACTACCGATTCAATCTTAGTCGCGGCGAGACATCGTTCATCGGCAAAGCCTTCATCAAAATAGACACAAAGCAGCGCCAACGTTAGCATGTAGCCTGCGTTACTCGGTCGACAAAGATGGCGCGACAGCGAAGCAATTTTTCAGACGTTTAGGGCGTAGTAACGCAGACAAGCCTAGAAAAACGCTGCTCGGGGAAATGCGGAGTTATAGCGTAGGTCATAGGCCGTTGATTCTTTCCGCTATTTACCTATCAGATTGGTGTTCTGGTAACAGAGCAGCGTAATCTCACGAGCCAACTCGGGTTCGAAAGCCAGGGATCTGGTGATCAAGCCGGCGAACAGTAATTACTTTGTTTTCGTATCACTGACTTGGCAGCACAAGGCATACGTTAGCAACGCAGCCCCATGTTCCAAAATCCCACCTCAAGTTCTGTAGCCGTCATAAAACGGGTTTGAAGCTGCGCCCAGCGCGGAGTGTTCTGGAAATCTGACCCAAGCCTTCGGCTTACAGCTGCATCAAGCATAAGGCCCACAGATGTCATCGCCTGCTGGTATTCACTACCGGCGTAGGTAGCGATCCAGTCAGCATAAGGCGCACCTGACGTGGAGGTCTGAGCCAAGCGATGGCCGATTTCACCGTAGCCAAAACAACAGGGCGCAAGGGCTACAACCAGATCCAGAAAATCACCTTGCAGCCCAGCGTCCATGACGTAGCGGGTGTAAGCAAGGTTTGCGACTTCTTCTTTTGCCGCAAACAACGTTGCCTCATCAATACCTGCAGCGGCACACGTTTTGACGTGCAAAGCCATCTCATGATTGACCAACGCATTAACCGTACCGGCACAGACTTTCATCTCGTCCAGCGTCTCTGCCTTGACAACCCCCAGCGACCAAGCGCGAGCGAAATGCACAAGAAAAACGTAGTCTTGAACCAGATAATGCAGAAAAGAAGCGCTCGGCAGGGTGCCGTCACCTAGCCCTTCGACGAACGGGTGATGGGTGTATGCCTTCCATTCAGCGGGGCAGCTGTTTCGAAGTGCCGCGAACGCCTGGCCATAATTTAGCACGGTATCAATGCTATTCATGACGCGGCCACATCAATGGCGATGGTAAACACATCCTTGACGAACTCGATGTCATCCAGCGTCGAGACGCGGATGCGCAGATCCTTGTCAAACGCCGCCTCTTGTAGGCCCCCGACGGAGAAAACAGTGTTGCGGCCTTTAAGGTCGTCAGGAGCTTTGATAAGCGCGGGCGCAGGATTAACAGACCAATCCAACATAAGGCTCAGTTGGTCCTGCGTCATCAGGGGGCATGCGAGTACCGACAGGGCTATGGTCAAAGACGTCAGTTTCATGTGGGGAACTTCCCTTAGCGATATAGATTTGCGAAATGATGCGTTGGGCCATGGCCCGCACCGACATCGAGTTGACCGGCCTGCGCTATGGCGACGCCGACATAGAATTTCGCCTTGGCAACAGCGTCTGCCAGCGCCAACCCTTGAGCGATATGAGCGGCCAACGCGGCCGACAGCGTGCAACCTGTGCCGTGGGTATTCAGTGTTACGGTGCGCGGTGCATTGAACCATTGCTCCCCTGCTTTCATCACCAGCACGTCTGGGCTGTCTTCTCCGTCAAGATGGCCACCTTTCATCAACACGGCCTTTGGCCCCAATGCGCATAGTGCTCGGCCTTGCTTGACCATTTCAGCACGGGTAGTCGCTGCCGGCACGCCTAACAAATGCGCAGCTTCTGGCAAGTTTGGGGTAAGGATGGTGGACAATGGCAGCAACGTGTCACGCAGCGTTGCAATGGCATCTGCAGCCAGTAACGAGGCACCACCTTTGGCAATCATGACAGGATCCAAGACAACCGGTACGTCACAATGATGTTTCAGCGCATCAACAACCGCCCGAGCAATACCCGCGTTAGCAATCATTCCCACCTTGACCGCATCGACACGAATATCTGCAAAAACTGCAGCAATCTGATCGCCGACAAAAGCTGGCGGGATAAAATGGACACCGCTGACGCCCTGCGTATTTTGCACAGTGAGCGCAGTTATTGCCGCCATTGCGTAAGCGCCATTGGCCGAAATCGCCTTGATATCTGCTTGAATGCCAGCCCCGCCTGAGGGGTCCGACCCCGCAATAGAAAGAACGTTACGGATCACTCTGAGCCTCCTGACCTTTCCCAAAAAAACTTTGCCGCCGCCGCGTGCGGGTCAGCTTGCCCACAAATCGCAGAAACGACAGATAGACCGTCAGCACCATTAGCTAACACGGCATCCATATGGCTGGCGTTCAAACCGCCAATCGCTACTGTTGGGAGTTCAGTGGCATAGGCGAGTGCCGCCAACCCGACCATACCGATCGGCTGCTCGTGATCAAGTTTAGTACCAGTTGCGAATACCGGCCCAAGCCCTAGATAGTCCACCGGTGCACCATTGGCCGCGGCCACCGTTTCCAATGTTTCACATGAAAGCCCCAAGATCCGATCTGGCCCCAGCAACGCACGTGCTTTTTGCGGCGATCCGTCACTTTGCCCAATATGCGCGCCGTCAGCACCGGACAAGATCACAGCTTCAAGGTCATCATTGATAATCAATGGAACGCCTGTTCCCTTGAGCGCGTCCATCAGGGCAAGCGCTAACCTAACACGCTGCGCCGTCGTCGCTTGCTTGTCGCGCAATTGCACCATGCTGACGCCACCCGCAACCGCACGGCGTACCGTCTCAAGCACGCCAAACTTTCCACACAAAAAAGGATCAGTGATTAAGTACAATCGAAGGGCGCCACGATTCATAGCCATTGAACGTGCGCCTCAGTCGCAAGATCGGCAGGCTTTATCTGTGACAGTGCATCTAAGAACGCCACTTGGAAACTGCCCGGACCGCTGGCTACTTTTTCTGCCCGTGATCCAGCTTCGGCGAACATGGCTAGAGCCGCGACCGTAGCTTCAAACGGCGGTGCAACAGCAACAAACGCACCCATCAATGCCGTCAGCGAACAGCCCATGGCTGTGACTTTTGGCATAATAACAGAGCCCCCTGCGACACGCGCAGCGCGGCGGCCATCTGTAACAAAATCCACTGCGCCCGTGATCGCGACAACGCACCCTTGTGCCTTGGCTAACGTCGCCGCTGCGCCTTCTGCATCTGCAACGCTATCGCCGCTATCTGCGCCTTTGCCTGCCGCTACTGCACCGCTCAATGCCAAAACTTCGGATGCGTTCCCACGAATGATCGCAGGCCCTCGCGCCATCAAATCTTGTACGACTTCGCCGCGATATGGCGTGGCAAAGTGCGCAACGGGGTCCAAGACCCATGGCGTAACAGACGCCTTGGCCGCATCTACAGCCTTTTGCATCGCCGACACCCAAGGTGGCGACAGTGTTCCGATGTTGATCGTCAGCGCGCCGCTAATGGTTACGAAATCCGCAACCTCCGCTTCTGCATGCACCATTGCGGGAGATGCACCCACTGCAAGGATCACATTCGCGGCAATGTTCATAGCCACATAATTGGTGATGCAATGAACCAGCGGTGCCTGTGTCTGGAGCGCAGCGAGAATCTGGTCTGTTTTCACGGTCTCTTTCTCCGGCTAGCGAGAAGAGGAAGACCGCAATCCCGCGACACATACCCTCCCTCCGCCAGCATTATCTGGTTCAGGTTCAAAGGGTACATCTCAGCCGTTAGCGCCCCCGGTGGTGCTATCGTAAGTAAGCTGAATAGAATCGTCAAGCAACCCTGGGTACTCAACCGGTAATGTAGTCATCACAAACCTGATTTTTCTCCTCACTGGAACCGTTGGCGCTTATGCTGCTCAATCGATCTGCTACTTTGCCGCACCGGCAACAATCCAGGTTGCACAAACGGAGGTATGATCGAAGCACTCAGTGCGACGAAATCAGGGATAGCCTCGCGTCGGACAAATTCCACGATCGCAGCTTCGTACCGAAACTGTATTGACCGGGTGCCCGAGAATAGCCTTCATCTACATCACTCAGCAACACAACCACCACCGATTCGATACCGCTACTGCTAGTCAACATTAAGCTACACCCTTTTTCACCTAGCCAGCAATAGTCGCCGCCCGACGAGGAGAGCTGCCATCCAGAATTTTGGGTACAACGAATGCTGATCAAAACACTTTGAAAATCGGAAAATATGTAATCGATAATAACCGCATTCTCCCAGATAGCTTTTAAATAGCTAACAAACCAAGATGGATCGACAATCTATTTGTTGATATCACTATTATGCTATCAGCATTTTTTAGTATCTTTTCAACGCAATTTTACTCACGTAATAGCTCAATGCCATCGCACCATAGACGTGCAAATAATATGACGAATATAGCTACGGTGCGAAAAATCAGTGCGCCTGGTCAACTATCAGCGCCAAAGACTTGATAATTTCGGGTCGTTTCAGCCAAAAAACATCAGGCGTCGACGCTTAGCAAAGACAACAATAAACAGCCATTAGACCAACAAAACTCGCTATATCAACAATATTAAAGAAAACTCGAGAGAACTGCTAACAAGAATAGTAAGTACAAACCACTCGCTTGGCATGATGCTTGCTCTCGGGTGTACAACCGGAACTGTCTTGTTAGGAGAATGTGATGCGTACTAATTTAGCTTCCAAAATCGATAAGAGATTTATTGTCGCCGCGACTAGCCTGTCTTGTTTGCTGTTAAGTCCCAATTTATTTAGCCAAGAAAAAACCAACGGGCGGTCTGCTGTCTTGGAAGAAGTAATCGTAACAGCCAACCGACGGGCCCAGAGCTTACAGAGTGTGCCCCTTGCTGTTACTGCTTTCAGCGGGGAAGAAATCGAGGCACAAGGTATTGTCGATCTCAAAGGTCTTACCGAACGTACGCCAGGATTTAGTATGGGATCCTTCAATCCAGGTCAACCGCAGTTGTACATTCGAGGCATCGGCTCAAATGAAGATGGCGCAGGTGGTGATCAGTCAGTCATCGTGTTTATTGATGAGGTCTATATTGGCAGAGCTGCAGGTATGGAGACCGATCTATTTGATCTTGAGCGAGTTGAAATACTGCGCGGCCCGCAGGGAACCTTGTTTGGCAAGAATGTTGTTGGTGGAGCTGTGAGTATGATCACCAAAAAACCCAGCAAAGAGACTGAACTTGCCACCGAGATGACTTTAGGCAATTTCAACGCCGTCACCCTACGCGGTTTGGCAAGTGGCGAACTGACAGATAATGTCTTTGGTAAAGTGTCGTTTTCCAGTCGGCGTAGGGATGGATACTTTAAGTCTGAAGTGAATAATTACCCCGAGTTTTTCCCTGAGGGTGTTCAAGGAGAAGATGCTTTAGAAGTGAATAGCGATTCCATGCGAACTGGACTTAGATTTTTGCCTACTGACGATATTGAAATAAATCTGTCTGCTAGCTACTCACAAATCGACCGGAATGGCTCCCCTAATCATCTGCTACCATCCTCGATCGGCACTTTGAGCGCTGGGTATTTAGCCGAATCGGCATTGATCGAAGACTACGATAACAAAATACAGACAAGTCTTTATAACGACCCTGGGTTTTTCAAGAGTAAAGCATGGAGTACAACATTTCGGATTGATTACGACTTCAGTGAGTCAGTGATGTTCACGTCGTTGTCTTCATTCCGACGTGTCCGAGCAGAGAATTCTGATGTAATCGGAACACGGGAAAGTAGCGCCGGCCTGACAACAGGTCTTAATGCATTATTTGGTACCGTGCTACCAGAATTTACTAATCTTATTTACGGGTCAAACGACTATACCGATGACTCAGACACAATGACTCAAGAGTTCAGGTTCACGTCCATTGGCGATGGAAGTCTGGAATGGGTGGTCGGCGCCTTTCTTATGAACGAAGACACCCAAAGAGAGGAGTTCTTTACACTTGGACTTGATCTAGAGGTCGCGCCCGGTGTGATCATTGCTGCTGTACCGAGGGGTACGGGCTCAGACAATCAAACGAATCAAACCAGTTCGTATGCCGGGTTTGGTCAAGCAACCTACAGCTTCAATGATCAGTTGAGTCTAACACTGGGAACACGCTATACCTGGGAGGAGAAAGATAATGACCGTGTTGGTGTATCAGATCCTTTTGGTGTGGTTGGTACGTTTAGTCTTGGCTCCAGTGAAGACTGGGAGAATCTTTCGAGCAAAGTGTCACTGCAGTATCAAGCGACTGACGAAGTGTTCTTTTATGCAGGCTACTCAGAAGGATTCAAGTCAGGCGGCTATCAGGGTACAGCCGCTAGCGCGTTAGCAGCATCGACGCCGTTCAGTCCTGAAACCGCAACGTTATACGAAGTAGGTGCGAAAACGGAATGGTTCGATAATCGACTACGCCTCAATGCAGCTTTATTCACTACGGACTATAAGGATTTGCAAATACTACAATTGCTCATCCCTGTTGGGGCGCCTGTGGGGACTAGCGGCGTACTGGTAACTCAGAACGCCTCTGACGCGACTATCGAAGGTTTTGAAGTAGAAATGAGCGCTTTCCTGACCGAGGCGCTTACTATCAGTGGTTCGTTTAGCCATCTAGATACAGGCTATGAAAATTTTCGTATTCCTGCCGGCTTTCTCGCCCCCGGCGACGGCGCTGCAGCAAATCGTGATGGTAACGAGTTACGTAACGCTCCGGACGTTGCTTGGAATTTATTAGCACGTTATGACTTGCGCCTAGATAGCGGTGCTGCACTAGCATTTCAGATCGATTATCGCCATAAAGATCTCGCTTGGCAGGATCCAGATAACTTTGAATTTGCAGCGGTTCCCGAGTATGACGTGGGAGACTTGCGCGTTACGTACACGCCGGCAAATGCAGGCTTTAATTTAACAGGCTGGGTCAGGAACTTTACGAATGAAGATTACTTTATTCATAACTATCCTTCTAACAACACTGGTGCAGCGACACCGGCGGCACCGCGAACCTACGGCGTTACCTTTGGCTGGCGTATGTGAAACATTAACGGCTCAGTTGCATCAAATTGTCAATCGTAATGTAGGTAAAAAATGAGCAATTCCGAAGAATTTGCAGACGTGGTAAGTGCTGACAAGTTAAGCGTGTGGCATCACCTAACGCCACACAGTGCGATGAAAGACGTTGATCCAATGGTCATCGTGTCTGGGAAACAAATGCGTCTCTGGGACGCCAACGGTAAAGAATACCTAGATGGCACCTCTGGTGGCGTGTGGGCAGTAAATGTGGGTTATGGTCGAACCGAGATTGCCGATGCGGTTCACAAACAACTTATTGAAATGTGTTACTACGCACAATCGGCGGGTAACGTCCCGGCTGCGCAATTCGCGCAGCGGTTACTCCAGAAGATGCCAGGCATGGCGCGTGTGTACTATTCAAATTCAGGGTCTGAAGCCAACGAAAAGTGTTTCAAGATTGTGCGTCAGATTTCTGCCAAAAAATATGGTGGTAAGAAATACAAAATTCTTTACCGCGACCGTGACTATCATGGCAGCACTATTGGCTGTTTGAGCGCCACAGGCCAGTCGCAGCGGCGAAGTAGCTTTGGGCCCTTTGTGCCTGGCTTTGTCGAGGTTCCTCACTGCTGTGAATACCGCTCTCAGTGGGGCGAAGTCGATGACTATGGCGCTCGCGCAGCCAACGAGATTGAGCGGGTAATCCTTCAAGAGGGCCCAGAAACAGTCGGTGCCATTTGTCTTGAACCTATTACTGCTGGCGGCGGCGTGATAGAGCCGCCAGTCGGATACTGGCCTCGCGTTCAGCAAATATGTACTAAATACGATGTACTGCTGCATATCGATGAGGTCGTTTGTGGTCTAGGACGGACGGGTAGTTGGTTCGGCTATCAACACTACGATATCAAACCTGACATGGTGACAATCGCGAAAGGCCTAGCCTCAGGCTATGCAGCTATTTCTTGTACCGTGACCACCGAGGCCGTTTTTAATGCGGTCAATGATCATGATGGTGACAGCAGTATGGACTACTTTCGCGATATTTCGACGTTTGGTGGCTGCACCGCTGGGCCTGCTGCCGCATTGGCGAATATGGATATTATAGAACGGGAGAATTTGCTCGACAACGCAACGATGATGGGACATTACCTGAAGGAGCAGCTAATAGGTCTTCAGGCAAAGCACAACGTGATTGGCGATGTACGGGGAAAAGGCCTTTTTGTCGGCCTCGAGTTGGTACAAGACAGGGCGACAAAAGTGCCCGTTGACGAATCTTACCCTATTGCGATCGCCGCTTTTTGCGCAAAAAATGGTGTCTTAGTAGGTCGCACTAACCGGAGTTTCGGGATTTTCAATAATACCTTGTGCTTGAGCCCCGCCTTGATTGCTTGCAAGGATGATATTGACGAGATAGTGCGCGCTCTGGATTCAGCATTCGCGTTTGTTAAATGCACACGTTAACCTCTTTTGTTTAACTGTCGGTGATATAGCAAGGTGAATGTATTGAAAGTGCGGCTTCAACGCCAGATGTGCAGAA
>JBLHVI010000023.1:0-45723 GCA_047630175.1 Candidatus Azotimanducaceae bacterium | reverse complement strand
CTTACCTAACTGGTGAATCATCTGCAGACGGGCTCATTGATGAAGCACTCGTGTTCGATTCCGTACTGGGTGACGGGCGAATTCAAACAATTTTCACCAATCAAAATGCAGGTGATAATTATGATGGTAGTTCGCGAACCTGCCCAATCGGCGCCACCATAGGCTACTTCGTTATCGACCATGACAACACCGCTTCCTATTGCCTGAATGAGTCTATAGCCGTGACCGCCTACAGCGCCGACACCACGGTTCTGGAAATCTATGAGGGAACGGTAACGTTGAACACACAAACAGGCTCCGGCACGTGGATGTTGGGCAGCGGTAACGGCACTTTGCAAGACAGCGTTGCTGACGATGGGATTGCAACCTATGCGTTCGACACCACCGACAATGGCGTCGCAAACTTTTCATTGTTTTACCCCGAAGGCGCAGCGGCAATTAATATTCTCGTGAGCGATGGCGCTTTTGTTGATCAAGACGGCGAGGGCAATCTTGTCTACACATCAACCGCGTTCACGATTACAGCCTCAGCGCTAGCGACACCGCCCGTAGTACCCATAAACGATCCGCTTGGCAACCAAATCTCAGGGCAGAACTTTGTGGTACATGTCGCTGCCTACGGCACCAACCCTGACAATGCCCAGTGTGGCATCATCGAAACCTACACCGGCACCAAAAGCATCACCGTGACAACCGACTACAACGACCCTACGACAGGTACCCTGTCGACACTAGGAACTGGCAACATGACTTTTACCAATGGTCAGGCATCGTTTACGGCACGGTATGATGATGTCGGTGATATTGACCTGTCTATCACCGATAGTGCTGAATCACTGCAAGGTTCATCTAATCCGTTTGTCGTCGTACCCGCAGACTTTTCGATCAGTGTTACAGGCAATCCTGGTACAACCAATACCGGCACCGGCTTCACGACGTCCGGCAGTAATATCACAATAAATGTCCAGGCGCTAAATGCGCTGGGTAGCCCTACCCCCAACTACGGTAACGAGGTAAACAATGAATCAGTCGTCGTTGGCTTGGAATCGCTTGCTTATCCAGCTGCAGGCAGTGCTGGTGTACTAACTAATGGCGCGGTGTTTAACAAAATTAGTAGCGATACTTTCCGCAATACCACCTTGAACTGGAATGAGTTTGGCAGCATCACGCTTGTTGCAAGTGTTCAAGACGGTAACTACTTAGGCGCGGGTGATGTCACCAGCACGCCATCAGGTACCGTTGGCCGCTTCTTCCCGGCAGCGTTCAGTTTGGGCACCAATAGCATTACAGCGGCGTGTAACGGCTTTACGTATATGAGCCAGCCCGAGCTTTCAGTTTTCTATGTCATCAGCGCTTTGGGACAGGCGAGCATCCCGCTCGCCAACTACGACACAACCTTATTAGGGACGGCAACTGTCGCCAGCGTAGGCTCAGAGGTAGAAGATGCTAATAACGGCGTAAACCTCGCACCACGATTGAGCGCGGGCAACACGAACTGGAATAGTGGTGTCTACACGCTATCGACCGTCAACGCACAATTCGATCGACTAGCGAGCGCTGATGGTCCTTACACAGGGCTAATTTTTGGCGTGTCGCTGGTAGACCCAATAGATTCTGGCTCGATCCAGTCGCCTGACATGAATCCCGCAACGGCTACCGACTGTGTGGTTGACGGCAATTGTAATGCGCGGGTTCTCGCCGGCACCTCAGAGATTAAATATGGTCGACTGCAGGTGGCAAACGCTTTTGGTCCAGAAACCGAACCACTTGATGTGACGCTGCGCGCACAGTTTTTCGACGCTGCGAATTTTACCGTGAATACTGCGGATAACTGCACCACTTACATCAATTCCGCGGCGACTCTTGCGAACTATCAAAACGGTTTGCCGACAATTTCAGTGTCATCGCCGATCGCGCCCGTTGCCATGCAAAACGGCATTTCAGACATCGCATCACCGTTACTACTGTCGGCGCCGGGAGCATCAAACACGGGCAGCGTTGATGTGACCTACGCAGCCCCGGTATGGCTCAAGTATAACTGGGATACCGCCGCAGCAGGCGATGAAGACCCTGTAGGCGTCGCCTCATTTGGATATTTTCGTGGCAACGATCGTGTCGTCTACTGGCGTGAAGTGCTTGATTGATCCTAAAAAGCACCGACCGTTCTAGCCTCTCAATCTCGACGATACAAAGACAGCAAACAACAACAAGAGACCTCCAATGAGAAATGGCAGAACCGCGCTCTTGAGCGCTCGTTCCGTCTGAAGAAAATCGGCATAGCCCGTTTGCCAAAGAACCCATTCTGAACCTATGTTTGTCGCAAGCGACGGGTGCCCCGAAATGAGTACCACTATTCCGCTAGAGGTGTCAGGGTTCAGTCGGACAGTCGTATTAATAGCAGGATCGTTCGCGCCATCGTGACCAAAAACAGATTCGCCGCTGCCAGACGGCGCATACAACATTGTTCCAAGGCCCCATATGCCAGCGCCCATCACAAATCCATGCGGTTCACGCATCGCTGCAATTGTCGCAGGCTTTAGCAGCGGGTCGTTAGCTGCAGAAAGAATCGTTTTTACGAGGTTAGTCAAATCGTTAGACGAACTAGCAAGCCCTGTAGCGGCCGCCGACGCGTACTGAAACGATTGAGCCACAGACCCGTCGAGGTGATAGGAGGACGAGACATTTTCTAGCTTGGCGACACTCGCGTAGGTAGACCGATCCATATCCAACGGATCAAATAATACGTTCTGAATATAGGCTTCAAACGAGACGCCACTGACCTCTTCGACGACGAGCTGCATTATCGAATATCCGCCTCCGGAATACAGAAACTCAGTCCCTGGCTCTATTCCAACAGCTACCTCTACGCTTTCACCATGAGATGTCCTCGGTTGGCGCAGCTCGTCCTCAAGCTCTGGAATCACTTCATCAAACTGATAATCGCCAAATCCAAGTCGATCTGTTAGCCCAGCGGTATGGCTAAGTAGTCGACGAATGGTCACTGCGTCGTTGTCAAACTCTGATTCGGGCAACTGCCAACGCGTCAGATAGTGTGAAGCTGGCGCGTCAAGATCGAGCAGATCATCTTCCACCAGCGACATAACGCCTAGTGCCGTCACCCACTTGCTAAACGATGCTGTTGGAAACAATGTATCGCCATCAACGCTTTCTTGAACATTCGAAAAGTAGCGTTTCGCGACTTGTCCATCCTCAATGAGCACCAGCGCTGAGTTGCCTTTATTCTTCGAATCAATTTCATTCACCGCCCAAGCGTAGAACGAATCAGTATCACCCGTTGCCACAGAAGAACTCATCCAGGCTCCCTCAAGTGCAAAATAAACAGCTATGATGCCCCACACGGCAAGACCGAAAACTGCAACAAGCAGTCGTTTAAGAATTCGCAATTTCACCTCGATAAGTGGTCAGCGCCCGGTCCCAGCCTACAACGAATCGCCTTTATAGCCCAACCATGTATAACATGCCCTTCATAAGCTCGGGCTCCGATCAGGTAGGCGCATTTCACTACTGGCGGCCGATTGGCGACAATGGCGGAATCCAAACAGCGGGCGGATCAAAAGCGATGAACTAAAACCTAAGGGAAGTACCAAATTCAAGTTTAACTTTATGTTACCTACGGTGGTCTGACTCGCGTTGCGTATCAGGTGTGTAGCACGTCGCAGCATTCAGCCGAATAGCTGGCTACCTATCATCAGGGTTCCTATCAGCGCTATTGCAAAAGCCAATGGGCGGATCCAAGGCCAGCCAGCCATATAGATAACGGCGTGGGCAAGTCGCGCATAGAAGAACAGTTGTGCGCCAAGCACGGTCATTTCATTCGACACACCGATAGCCTGAGCAACCAAAACAACTGGCGCGAATAACAGCAGGTTCTCGATCATATTCGCGCGTAACCGGGTAATCCTGGCATGCAGTTCGCTGGGTTGTGGCAGACCGTCGCGAGCGCCTGCTTGCGCTGCTAATCCATTTGCAAGTACACCAACCGCGCCTTGCGTCAGCAGAATGACCAGTAATAAGCCGACACTCAAGACTAACATTGTTAGTTCTGTATTCATGACATATACCTTTTGTTCGTGAATTCCATCAATTGAACTCCTACTGGCACTACCCCGAGCATGTCTTAGACAATATCTTAGACAATGGCCTACACAAACACCAAAGATGCCCTGCAGGTTTCAACATCATATATGAGACTGTCAACTTAGGGGAGATAGAATGCCAACTTGGAATAGCAGCATAAGTTGCCAGCAAAGACATTCGACTTTTGCCGTTGTTGCAATCCCAGAACCTACTTATTCTTCATTGCTACCAGGGTTGACGCAAGGGTTGTCCCAGGGTTGTCGTCAGAGTCGAGGGCAAAACTTACCTCGCAGCCTTATGGTAGCAATGCCGCTATAGATTGCGTGCAGCCTGAACTCGCACAAGCGGATCAGCAGTGACACGTTGATCAGTCTCATGTGCTGGGCGCAGCACGAATCTTGCGGGCTCGATGGGAAATAGCGTGTCACAGAACGAAAGCAGGAAGGCCCTATAGCCCTTTAAAGTTAGTGCACCCAGAGGGATTAGAATCGAGGCGCGTAGCTCGCGGCGCGTAGCTCGCGGCGCGCATCCCCCCGACACTGGCGAAGCCTTTTTGAGGAATAAATTGGTGCACCCAGAGGGATTCGAACCGGGGCGCGCAGCCCCCCGACACTGGCGAAGCCTTCTTAAAGAATAAATTGGTGCACCCAGAGGGATTCGAACCGGGGCGCGCAGCCCCCCGACACTGGCGAAGCCTTCTTAAAGAATAAATTGGTGCACCCAGAGGGATTCGAACCGGGGCGCGCAGCCCCCCGACACTGGCGAAGCCTTCTTAAAGAATAAATTGGTGCACCCAGAGGGATTCGAACCCCCGACACCCAGGTTCGAAGCCTGGTGCTCTATCCAGCTGAGCTATGGGTGCACTCGGCGCGTATTCTGCGTCATTTGACCGGATTTGGCAAAGCCCGTGTTACCTTTTATACCAACTCTTATTCCCGTTCTTCTATCGACACTCACACCCCCCTTTTCAAGCGCGCAAGATCTGCCCTTCGCATTTCCATGGCAACACCAACATCGTCCCAATCATAAACTTGCCCTGCCTCCGTCTTTAGCTATGCTTAGACCATGAACGCGTCCAAACCCACAACCGTGCCCCTGCCTTCCACTGACGAGCAGAGCCTACAAATCCGCAACATGCTGTCAGCTGTAGCACACGATGTTAGCTCACCCATCAGAGCGGTCGTTGGCTTTGCTGACCTAATGCGTAGTCGCGCGCACGGGAAGTTAGACGAAGAGGAGCTGCGTTGGCTTGAGTTAATCAGCACGGAAGGCCAACGTGCACAACACATGCTTGGAAGCTTGTCGACGTTCTCCAATCTTATGGTCGCGCCTTTAAAATCGGTCAAGATCGACATCGAAAGTCTGCTCAACTGCATTGGCAAACGTCATGCCTGCGCCCTCAATATCAACATCGAAGCGCTGCCTCAGATCGAAGGCGATATGAATCAATGGTGCCAGCTCTTCGACGCGCTAATTAGTAATGCAATACGCTTCCAAAGCCCGGATCGCCCTTTGCACGTTAGTATCCGTTGTCACCAAGACGCTGACCAGCGTGTATTGCAGATCGTCGATAACGGCATCGGCGTCAAACAAAGAGACTTTGTACGCATAGTCCTACCATTTTTTCGCACCCAGCAAATTGCTGACCTAACCGATCTCAGAAAGGGTATGGGAATGGGGTTAGCATACTGTGATCAGATTATAAAACGGCACGGCGGCTACTTAAGCTTTGCAGCCAATCCAGACCATGGTCTGACGGTGAATTGCCATCTACCCAACACAACATTGGCGCCTGACCCCCGATGAAAGACCAGAGCCTTAGGTACCTACTGGTCGAAGACGACCCGCTCGATACGGAAATCATCTCCGCGATGCTGCATCGAGGCGCCAACCGGAACCTCGACCTTACGACGGTAACCCGCTTCCGTCATGCTCGCACCCTGCTGAAAGAAACTTCGTTCGACGCCATCATCCTTGATCTCAATTTACCCGATGCTTATGGTACCGGCAGCATCGCCGTGCTACTCGAAGAATTTCCAACGCTGCCTATCGTCATACTGACTGGCACGGACGATGACGCCACCGCGATCGCCTGCTTACAAATGGGCGCACAAGATTATATCTCAAAAAATCAGGTCAATGCCGAGCTACTGGCCCGCGTCATGCACTATGCAGTTGAACGCAAATTGATTGATCTAGCGCTTAAAAAAGCCCTCGAAGAAGCCGACCGACGCAATGCCGAATTGAGCCTGCTGGCCAGGACCGATAGTCTTACTCGGCTGCCCAATCGCGCGTATTTTTTGGAGGTTGCTGAACAAACAATCGCTTCCGCAGAGCGAATGAGTAAATCCATCGGCCTGCTGTACTTCGATTTAAACGGTTTCAAAGCGATCAACGATAACTACGGCCATGGTGTCGGCGATCAGGTATTAATTGAAATCGGACGACGCCTTAAAGAGCAATTACGCCACGGTGATACCGTAGCGCGACTTGGCGGAGATGAATTTGTGGTGCTATCAACCATGCTTGAAGACTCCGTCCAGTCTTACTCGGTAGCACGAAAAATCCACGAGATAATTTCTGCACCTATGTTGATTGAAGGACACAATCTGTCAATGAGTGCCAGCATTGGTATCTCCACGTACCCTGAAGTCGCCAGTGTCGAGAAATTGATTGAGGGCGCCGATCTCGCGATGTACGAGGCGAAATCGTCCGGCCAACACTTCGCCGTCTTCTATACCAAGAATCTTGCCGCCAAGCATGAACAGCAACGGATGATTGAAGTCAAACTCAATAAAGCCATTGATCAGGGTGACATGACCATGGTCTTTCAGCCCATCTACAGCATAGACCAGCCCGGTGCCTACGGCGCTGAAGCGCTGGCACGCTGGCATGACGACAGCATGGGAATCATCTCAACCGACCGATTTATCCCTGTCGCCGAAGCCGTCAGTTTTGGCGACCATTTGAGTGACTATGCCCTTGTCTGCCTGGCGAGACTTTACCAACAGTGCGAGAACGACAACATCCATCTCAACCGGTTAGTGTTGAATGTTTTTGGCAATCAATTCATGGCACCAGACTATGGCCAACGTCTACTGGATCAGATTCACCGGCTAGGACTACCACCAACACGCGTATGTCTGGAGATACCTGAAAATAAACTAATAGAGCACAAGGATGCGTGCCTGCCACAATTCAAGTATCTCAAAGAACATGGCGTGAAAATTACGCTCGACAACTTTGGCAGTGGCGATCTTGCCTTACGGCATCTTGAGGAAATTCCGTTGGATTATATCAAGCTGGATCGCTCACTGATCGGTAATGTCGACAAAGCCCGCGGCAAAGGCAAGCTGGTCCGAGCGCTTATTAATCTGGCCCACACCCTAGGAATTCGTGTTATCGCTGGCTGCATTGAGCAAGACAGCGAGTATCAGGCATTACTGGAGATGCAATGTGATGAGTTCCAAGGTTACTTATTTTCCCGACCGATGAATCAAGCAACGCTCATCAGTCAGTGGCAGACGCTACATCCGAGTTCGACGCTGGCGGTGTCATAGGCTACCATCGGCGGTAAATCACTCAGCGCCAGCAGGTAATCATCCATGACCGGTCCCCTTCACGGCTATCGCGTACTCGACTTAACCACAGTCATCTCTGGCCCCTTCGCGACAATGCTACTCGGCGATCAGGGAGCTGATATTGTTAAGGTAGAATCAGTCACCACGCCGGATCATGCACGTGGTGCAGGCCATGCTGAGCAGCAGTTTACGGCCACTTTCCTAAATAATAACCGTAACAAGCGCGCCATAAGCCTCGATTTGAAAACCGACGAAGGTAAGGCCGCACTGTTAAAACTCGCGGCCACTGCCGATGTGTTTATCCAAAACTTCAGACCCGGTGTGGTCGAGCGCCTGGGCATTGGTGAGGACGAAATACGGCAGGTCAAGCCTGACATCATCTATGTATCGATCAGCGGTTTCGGCGAGACCGGGCCGCTGTCCCACAAGCCAGTATACGACCCAATCATTCAGGCAATTAGTGGCCTCGCCACTATTCAAGCAGGCTCTGATGAAGAGCGTCCACGTTTAGTACGCACTATTTTACCGGACAAGTTAACGGGAATGACGACGGCCCAAGCAATTTGCGCGGCGCTGTTAGCGCGCAGCCGAACCGGTGAGGGACAACATATTCGCGTCTCTATGCTCGATGCCGTGGTCGCTTTCTTATGGTCGTCCGATATGGTCGGCCAAACATTCGTTGGCAAAGAAGTCAGCGCACAGCGCGCGGCAACTTTCATTGACCTGATCTATGAAACGCAAACGGACTACATTAGTGTCTCGGCCATGAGTAACAAGCAATGGCATGCACTATGCAACGTGCTTGATAAGCCGCAATGGCTTGCAGATGCGCGCTTTGCAACACCCGCCCTGCGCGATCGTAATGCCAATGATCGCCTAAACTTAACGCAATCAGCCCTATTACTGGAAAGCTCAGCGCACTGGCTCGAACTGCTCGATGCGGCAGGCGTACCCTGCGCACCCGTGTTAACCCGCAAGGCCATGATTGAGCACCCGCAGGTACTCGCGAACGAATTAATTATTGAAATAGAACACCCTGAAGCGGGCACCATTCGCCAGACGCGCCCAGCTGCACGTTTCAGCAAAACCTTGCCAGAAATTCGCTACGGCGCCCCACGCCAAGGCGAACACACGACGGAGTTGCTGACAGAGATTGGTATTACCGCTGAGCAACAGGCAAAGCTGCGTGAACATGGCATTATTCTTTAAAAATCTTGCGTATTGGGGACAAGCAGTGTTTGGTTCTCTGCGAGCAAACGACTGTTTGACGGGAACTGGCGCTTGAGAAAAACCATCTGGTCGCCGAGGATACGGCCGCTATGCGACAAGGCTAAATACTCGGCATGGTTGGGCATATAAGGCAACGCTAAAAGCTGCATTCCGCAGGTGCCAAGATCAACATTGCCCTTGCGTGCATTGCAACGTTTACAGGCAGTCGCGACGTTGGTCCAGCAATCACGGCCGCCTTTAGACAAGGGGTGCACGTGGTCACGACTCAAATCACTGTCGCTAAACAAGCGGCCACAATACAGACAGACATTCTGGTCACGCCGAAAAAGCGCTCGGTTAGTCAGTGGTGGGGATTTACGGCCGCTGTCTACCACCTTGCCGCGACAGGCGATGATACTATTTAAGGTCATTTGAGACTGTAGCCCCGTCAGCCGAGACTTTCCGCCCCTGACGGACATCACTTCTTCGCCGTAGGTCCAGCTCACTAAGTCACGGGCATGCAGGCAAACTGCTTCTTGCCAGCTAAGCCACTCAATCGCCCGGCCTGCCGTATTGATTCTGAGAATGCTGACATTCATGCTTGACGCCTCTATCAATTACTGCGCAGATAGACACAAACCATGGCGCCGCTCTAATTTCGGTGGCGTCTATCGACCTGTATCGACCTCAACTTTTCGTCACATACTTATTTCTAATAACTTCTCCAAGTACTACTATGAATACACGTTTCGAGGAACATCGGTTCATGGATTAGGGCTTCCATTGAGGCTTTTCTTCGAAGAAATTACCCCACGGCTTGTCTATCAGACTGCCTTGACGCAATATTATCCTCTATGGCTTACAAATCAAGCCCTGACCCCACGGGATCCCGGCTAAGAACACTGAAAACACTGACATTTCTGGTCCTGCTAGCGTCTCTATGGTCGATACTACTCCACCAAACTTCTACTGATGCCCTATGAAAAAAGATACTGTTTACGCACAACCCCTCGACAGCGTCGGCGCCTTTGCCTTTGATGGCCAAGTTGCCGATGTGTTTGAAAACATGATCAACCGCTCGGTGCCGGGCTACCCGCTTTTGTTAGATATGATAGGACAGCTGACGGCTAAATATGCCCAAATTAATTCCAATTGTTACGATCTGGGTTGCTCGTTAGGCGCATCGACACTGAAGATTCGCCAGCAGTTACCTGCCTCTTGTCACGTCATTGGTATCGACAACTCTGCTGCCATGGTTGAACGCTGTCGTACCAATATAAGCCGCGATAACAGCCAAGCCAGCATCGAGATTCGCGAAGAAACTATGCAGACAACGGACATCACCAACGCCTCGATCGTCGTGTTGAACTTTACGTTACAATTTATTCCCGACGACCAGCGCCAGGACCTGCTAGCGCGCATCGCAACAAACATGAGGCCTGGTGGCGCTATGATATTGTCAGAGAAAATTTGCTTTGAAGATGCCAGCCAGCAAACACACATGACCACACTACATCACGACTTCAAACGCCATCATGGATACAGTGATCTTGAGATCGCGCAGAAACGCGCCGCGCTAGAAAACGTCTTGATTCCTAACACAGAGCAGCAACACCTGACCCGACTTCAACAGGCCGGGTTTAGCACTGCCCAGATGTACCTGCGCTGCTTCAATTTCGCTTCGTTCTTGGCGATTAAATAAGATGCTTGATGTTGACCAATTAACGGCTGAATTTTTCACTGATACAGCGGCCAGCGGTTTACGACAAAACGCAACTGAGGGGGCAGAGCCCGACAAGCTCATCGGCCACTATCCCGCGCTACAGCAAGCCCTGCAGCAACAATACGTTGAGAAGAAACATGGGCGAAAAACAGACTGGGACAAGGCCTTTGCTGAATTGCCGGAAACCTTGCCAAGCCAAATCCAGATAGATGCAGACGGCATTTACGCCGGGCTAGCACAAGATCTAGACATCAGTCAGGCCGCATTCCGCGATCTTTTATTGCAATTCACCCCGTGGCGCAAGGGCCCTTGGTACCTGTTCGATGTTCATATTGACACAGAGTGGCGCTCCGACTGGAAATGGCATCGCCTGCAGCCACATATCTCCGCCTTAGCGGGCCGATCGGTATTGGATATTGGTTGCGGCAATGGCTACCACCTTTTCCATATGGCCAACGAAGGTGCGCGCCTAGCCTTGGGAGTTGACCCAACCCGGCTGTTCTTGTACCAGTTTCATACCTGCAAAAAGTACTTGCCGCACCTACCGGCTTATCTGCTGCCACTGCGAAGTGAACACCTGCCCGCGTTCAAATGTTTCGATACAGTATTTTCCCTTGGTGTGCTTTATCACCGCCGTTCACCTATCGATCATCTGACCGAATTGGCCAGCTTTTTGCGCCCGGGTGGCGAACTGGTCCTCGAAACACTGGTTGTCCCTGGCAATGAACAGACCTTACTGACGCCTAAGGATCGTTATGCGAAGATGGCCAACGTCTGGTTTTTACCCGCCGTACCCATGCTGGAAACTTGGCTGCGAAGGGCGGGCTTCGTGAATGTTCGTACTGTCGATGTCAATCAGACCAGCACCGACGAACAACGCGCGACTGACTGGATGACATTTCAATCCCTCAAAGATTTTCTTGATCCGGCAGATCCCAACAAATCAATTGAGGGGTATGTAGCGCCAACTCGGGCGACTATTATTGCCGAGAAACCAGCTTAAATAGCAGCAAACCAAGGTCGGGCCCCTTTTAGTTCGCGATCGCCTAAAACGGAGCAGGCGCTTCGAATTGTTGTCGCTCACCTGTCTGCGCGTGTAAAAATGACAGCTGGGTTGCGTGCAACATCAGTCGCGATGCGGCTTCAAATGCCTGTTGATGAGCATACAGATCACAGCCAAGAATCGGGTGACCAAGGTGTGCCATGTGCAAGCGCAGTTGATGACTACGCCCCGTGATCGGTGACAGTCGGACACGTGCTGATTCTTCAAACTGCTCGATCACGTGATAGTGCGTCATCGCGGCCTTACCTGTAAGCACATCCACTCGCATACGTGGACGATTCACAGGATCATGGTCGATAGGCCAATCGATCTCCCCCGCCGCCAACGCGAGCCGACCATATACCTCAGCCGTGTAGACTTTCGTGACAAGTCGCTCACGAAACTGTCGATTAAGGTCAGACACCGCCCTCTGCGTGCGCCCTAGCACCATCAAACCAGAGGTATCGAGATCGAGCCTATGAACAATTCTTATCTCAGGATAATTTATTTGTAGCCGCGCTAGCACGCAATCTTTCATCAGCCGGCCGGGAACAGACAGTAAACCCGCGGGCTTATTCAACACCACAATATCCTCATCGACATAGAGTATGCCTAGCGGCTCATCGCAAGGTGGCGGGCTGTATTGCTTGTAATGGTCCGTGGATGGCATACAGGTATTGGCTGCTCAGCAGTGAGTGAATCTCGGACGGCGCTCAAAAAAATTCGGCGCGCCTTCTTCATAGACAGCAGTATATACAGCAGTGCCTGCTGTACATAATTAATACACGCCGCCCCCTTTTCCGCAACGACCATCCATCATATAGTGTTTCGCTGGAAATATTGAGAAGACCCGCTATGACTGCCACAGACAACGAACTCATGGCGAGCATCACCCGCACGGTACCTGCTCTGCTCACCACGATGGAAGCATTCGAGCAGATACAGGCGAATATGCATCCGCGGCACATCGCGCAGATGGGCAACGCCTTACTGCCGTTTGAAATCGAATTGCAGGCCGCTTTTGAGGAATTCTGCCAGATCGAATTCCCGGAAGATATTGCTCAGGTAGGCGCTACCATCAGAGATGCAACCCGATATTGTCTGCGGGCCTGTGATGGCCTGACACGCGAGGACGCAGAGTTTGGCGAGATGATGAAGGCCATGCGAGCCCATTGTCGCGCGCAGGAAATCATTTACACCCTCGCACCCGCCATGACCCCCGTGAATCAGTATTTTCTCGAACCCAGTGCACGCGCAAATCGCGACCTTATGCAAGTACTCGCCAGTGGCGGCGAAACGCAGCAGCGAGGCATTCTAAGCTCAGCCAACGCGCGTCATGAGCGCGGCGGTTTTAGCACCTACATTCCTGAAAACCTCGACCCATCTACGCCAGTCAGTGTTGTGATTGCGCTGCATGGTGGCACAGGTCACGGCGCTGATTTTCTATGGTCATGGTTGCGAGAAGCCCGTAGCAGAGGCTTTATTCTTGTCGCGCCTACCTCCATGCAGGACACTTGGTCACTGATGGGAGAGGAACACGACTTGCCCAGACTGCTCGCGATTGTAGATTACCTGCGCCAAAGCTGGCGTATCGATGAGCAGCATATTCTGTTGGCTGGCATGTCTGACGGCGCAACTTATACCCTAATGGCCGCCAGCCAACCAAACTCGCCGTTTACGCACTTGGCGCCTTTCTCTGGCGTTCTGCACCCTGATCTCGTGACACAAGGGCGTCTGCAGCATCTTAAAAACAAGCCTATTTATCTTGTTCATGGCACCGAAGACTGGATGTTTCCTGTCGAGGCGGCACACATGGCTAAAGCAGAGCTCACCCAGATTGGTGCCAACCTTACTTATCGTGAAATACCCGGCCTGTCTCATCACTTTGCCCGCAGCGAATGTCCTGCCATGCTGCAATGGTTTAATCCCGCGCTGAGCGAACCACGCGCACCTAGGAATACATAATGATCTTTGTAAACTATCGTCTCAGTTCGACCAGATCTCTACGTCAGCTCACTGCGCTACCTATCGTACTTTTACTGACAGCACTTTTATTAACAGCACTGGCACTGCCCGCCGCCGCCGAAAAACGCCAGCTGGTTATTATTCACACCAATGATTTTCACGGTCATATCCAGCAAACAGACGAGTATGCTGGCGCCGCGCGCATCGCCGCGTTGGTCAATGAAAGCCGCGCTCAGAACCCGGGCGTGCTAGTGCTCAATGCCGGTGACAGTATCTCTGGCACACCGGTCTCGACGCTGTTCAATGGCTTACCCATCTTTGAGATTCTTAATAAAGTAGGCTACAACGCTAGCGCTCTGGGTAATCATGAATTCGATCATGGCTACAAACAAATTGAACAATTTCGCAATATTGCTAATTATCCACTGCTCAACGCTAATGCACTGGGGCCTGACGGCGAACTGATCGCTGATGACGACAGTCTGGTCATGTAGATCAATGGCATTCGCGTCGGTATTATTGGCCTGATAACAGACAACACGCCTAACATGATCATTCCTACGGGTAATGAGAACCTGACATTCAGCGCGCCGGAAGCGACATTACGCGCCCACGTCGAAAAGCTCGACCCCCTGGTTGACCTTGTTATTGTCTTATCCCATGTGGGGCACGAGGAAGAACGGGCTTTAGCAGCAGCCGTCGACAACATCGATATTATCGTCGGTGGCCATTCGCATACGCGGGTCGACCCACCCGTCCGCATCAACAATACCTACGTCGTGCAAGCCAATCACTACGGGGCTGATGTGGGCTATCTGAACATTGAGGTCGATACCACGACCCACAGCATGTCGCAATTCAGCGGTAAACTCATTCGCGCCAACGATCTGCCCGCGCCGGACCCCTCGGTCGCGGCACTGGTGAATCACTGGGAGCAGAAAGTGGCGAAAGTCGTAGACCATCCTATTGCTACGGCGGCGCGTGATTACACCAAAGAAGAGCTACAAGTCTTCTTTGAAGACTTGATCGCCGCGGAAACAGGCGCAGACTTCGGCTTTTATAATATGGGCGGCATTCGCGATCGCATACGTCAGGGAACCGTCACGATGCGCACTATCTGGCAAATCGAGCCGTTCGGCAACTCGATGGTGACGGTCACCGCCTCGGGTGCTGTGGTTAAAAACATGCTGACGATGGATGACGAGATTCACCACCGTTTTAGTGAGGTTGACGACGCGCAGATTTATCGCGTCGCCACCAACGGTTTTGTCGCTGCACAACTAAACCGCTCAGCACCGGGACAGATGACTATTCAAGACGCTAACGAATTGATGCGTGATGTACTCATCAGGCTCATCAAAGCTGCAGGCATTCAAATCACCTCGACTACCGCAAGCCAGCATTAGGACTCGCTAAAGAAGTCTCTGGTAAGCCCTAGAAATTCATCCAACTGATCGTGCTGCACCCAGTGTCCGGCTTTCTCTACAACGACCTGCCGGGCGTTGCGGAAATACTGCGTCTGGTCTGGCCGCTCAGTATGCTTAAAACCACTCTCCTTGCCATTGATCAACAACACCGGCGCCTCAATATTGCCCCATAACTCATGCACTTGGTCCAAGTTCAAATCATAGGGCGACATGACATGCGTGTAGTTATCAAATTTCCAACTATAAGTACCATCTTCGTTTTGGTTGCTGCCATGTACCGTCAGGTGCCGGGCGCGCTCGGCACTCAAGTGCCCGTTAGCTGCCTGCATCCGCTGGTAAGCATCTTCAAGGTTAGGATAACGCTTCGGCAGACGCCCGGACATTTCGCGCGTCTCATCGATCCACTCGCGCATGCGCTCATGCACAGGGCGCACAGCGTACATAGACGGTGGACCGCCCGTACCCTCAATGACAATGAGCTTTTTAATATTTTCAGGATAAATACCCGCATAACGCAAGGCAACACCGCCGCCTAACGAATGGGCAATAATATGCAATGGCGCCAACCCTTGCTGGTGGATCAATTGGGCCAGATCGTAAATATACTCACTATGGCTGTAAGCACTGCCGTACACCCAATCAGAGTCGCCATGGCCGCGAAAGTCAGGCGCGATAATGTGATATTGATCACACAACGCCTGAGCAACCCAATCCCAGTTGTGACAATGATCACGGTTGCCATGAACCAGCAAAAGCGGGGGCGCGCCCTCATTTCCCCAATCCAGATAGTGGAGTTTCATTCGTTGAGAATAGTAAGAGTGCGACGTTGGACTAGCCTTGCCAGCAGCCATGGTATACCCCGGTAGTCATCATAGTTTAGATCTTCTATTGTAAACCAAGGCCTGATCTTCGTTTGGACAATTTCGAGCGTTTACCGCTATTGATCAGAATCTCTTGCTGGTACTATCAAAAAACGTTAACGCCGCGATTCAATCCCTATGTCAGCGCCATCTACTGAAATTCTGCTTCAAGCTTTGCAGCGTCGCTACCCGACTGCCCATGCTGAGCCAGCGAATGTTTCTACTCAGGAACTCCAGAACGCACTGCGCACGTTAACCGTTGATCCTGATATCACGACTAAACGATTACTGGTGCTATTAAACGAACGCTTCCCCGCTTGGGTGATTGCAGCGCCAGAAAAAGCCATCATCGCCTCGATCGACGATTGCTTCCGGGTCATATTCAAACTCATTGTTTTGGCCCCCGAAGTCGAGTCCCAGATCAGCACAACAATTCCTGAGCTAGCCTGCCAACTACTTATATTTCCTGGCCTACCACTGAGCAGCGCCGCGTCGCTACTGACGATACTTGACCGACTTGGAGAGGCTCTTATAGGCTGGTCGGCAGAACTGGGGCGGAGCGGTGACGCCTTACTGAAACACCTCGAACAGACAATTTCAGCCATTAATACCGGTACCGCTGACATCCCCAGCACCGCCACTGCGTTAAAGGCCTTTCTCGACAAAGATACTACAAGAATCAGTAAACTTGAATCGCGCTTGTGCGCAACTGAAACTGGCCAGCTGAGATCACGGCAATCTAAAAATCGCGCGGCCAATATGATTAATGAGGCCATGGAGCGCAACCAATTCACCGCCTCAATCATCACTTTTCTACAGGGCCACTGGTATGACTCGGTCCAGTTGTTAGTACTCGAGCACGGCGTAGATAGCGACGAATGGCGCCGCGCTGCAAAAATTACCGAGACGATTGTCTGGACCTATCAGCCCCTCATTGCAGATGACACAGCGTTAGCGCAAGCAAAGCAACATCTTTACCGCGTGGTTGCGAGCCTAGCTACAGAAATTCGCGAGTTACTGGTGGCGCTAAAACACAATAGCCAAGCCATTGAAGCAGCGCTACATGACATCGAGAACGACCATATCAACATCATCGCTGAGCGGCCCCTGACCTGCGTACGATATGCACCTCTGAATTGCGACTTAGCACCGTCGGCCCATTCCAGAGTCAGCCGCCTACTACTCAGCAAAGTGCACACCCTACAAAGCGGCCAGTGGCTAGCCTTTAAAGACGGCGAACAAGCCATACGTATCAAGCTCGTGCTCAAACTCGACGACGTCAAACAACTGCTCTTTACCAATCGCAATGGCGTTAAAGTGATGGAAAAAAGTTTCGAAGAGTTCGCCTATTTGCTGTCGTCCGGGACCGCCAAGATTCTCCACCATGACAACATTTTTTCCTCCACTTTCAGCACCTATTACCTGAATTTAGTCGAGGAGCAACATCGTCAGCAACAACGTGTAAACGCGCGTGAAGCGCGCTTTCATAACGATGTTGCCGCGAGCGAACAAGCGCAGCGAGCGCGACAAAAAAGCGCAGGCGAGGCGCTTCAAGCTCAGCAGAAAATCGACGAACAGCGTCGCCTCGCCGCCCGCAATCAACGTCAGTCAGACGCAGAAGATGAAGCCAACAAGCAACTGAACGTCGAAACACGTCTGCGCTTCGCCGCAACAGTGGCGAACCTGAACATCGGCGCTTGGTTACGACTACCCAGCACCGACGCTACTCTCAAAGAATGCAAACTCGCCGTCCGCATCGCCAGCGCCGACAAGATGATCTTCGTCAACAGGACTGGCATCAAAATCGGTGAATACAACAGCGCGGAACTCACCCAGCTACTCGTCGCTGGTCAGGCAGAAATACAGGATCAAGGCGTCGAGTTTGAAGACACACTTGCCGAGGTCGTTAGCCGCTTACGCCATGACAGGAACAAGAGCTATGACGACCTCACAAACCAGTGAATACCGCGGCGAGACCCGCATAGAGCTTGAAGAAACGGTGTTCATAGAAGTGATCGCGTCGACTCACGGTGCACCCGGCAATGTTGTGATCTGCAATTCCCTCGACTTCTCCGCAAACGGCTTACAGGTCGTCGTAGACGATGACATCGCCGCCGGCAGCATCTTTCGTCTGTGCATAGACCTGCAAGACCAAGACCCCATATTCCTCGTTGCTGAGGTCAAATGGAAACGCCCCGACACAAGCACCGACGGCTTCCGCCTCGGCTTCTTGCTGTTCGAATCAGATGACACAGATATCGATCGTTGGCATGCGCTGGTTGGCGAACTCATCGACGCAGGCGCCGACAGTAGCGTTTGAACAGGCGCGACATGGAGCGACGGTGATGTAAGTGGGGTAGAATTCGCTTAGCCAGAGTGAGCATCGCCTCGAATGGTCACATTTTCAACGCAGGCGACGGGGGTTTCACTTCTATTCGTTAGCTTCGCGGCAATCGAGACTTCACTCTTGCTTGGTCGAGAGCCCAAAAGCGGACTCCCTCCAAGTTTGTCGGTGCTGCGCTAAATCGCCCATTTCCCTAGGAAAAGAGCAGCGAAGCACCGCCCTGTCGATTACTTGTATCGTTGGTATCCTGCGGAAATTTCAATCATCGGTCATTACCTAATCAGGTAACCCCAGAACCCGCTTGGCAATAATATTCAATTGCACTTCCGAGGTTCCGCCCTCAATTGAGTTTGCCTTCGACCGCAACCAGGCACGCGTCTGCGTCAGCTCGTCGGTGTCGAACCCATCACCTTCCCAGCCCAACATCTGCGATCCCATCGCACGCTGCATAAGCTCATAGCGGGCAATATTCTGCTCGGTGCCATAATACTTGAACATCGATGAGACGAAACTCGGCGCCGTATTCGTTTTAGACTCTTCGAAGCTACGACGTGCCGTCAGCCCAAATGCCCGATCATTCATCGAGTGATTGACCAAGTCAGTGCGTAACTCATCATCTGCTAGGCGCCCATCACCGCGACCACCCTCAGTACCAATGTATTCCAACGCGATCGACGACAAAGACTTACCCTTTTGAGCACCACCAATACCACCGCCAATCATCGTGCGCTCGTACTGCAACAAACGCTTCGCAACAGTCCAACCTTCATTAACATTGCCAATCACGTTTTTACGTGGAGCCCTAACGTCTTGAAAAAACGTTTCACAAAATGGCGACAGCCCGCTGATCAGTTTGATCGGCTTCACCGAGACACCCGGCGTCGTCATGTCAAACAAAATGAACGTAATACCATTGTGTTTCTGCGCGTCGAAATCTGTGCGTACCAGACAAAATATCCAATCTGCGTTGTCCGCGCCAGACGTCCATACCTTCTGGCCGTTGATAATGTAATCATCACCATCGACGATCGCCTTGGTCTGCAAACTAGCCAGATCAGAACCCGCATTAGGCTCACTGTAACCCTGGCACCACCAAATCTCACCACTGGCGATTTTCGGTAAATGTTCTTCTTTTTGCCCATCGTTGCCATATTCCAGCAGCGCCGGACCAATCATCGACAATCCCATACCCACTAGCGGCGCACGAGCATTGATGCGACCCATCTCTTCACGCAACACAACACCTTCTTCCGGCGTAAGCCCACCGCCGCCGTAAGCCTTTGGCCAGGTTGGTGCTGTATAGCCCATCGATGCAGCCGCTTGAAGCCATTGCAACGTCTCCGGATTTTTATACTGCGCGCGTTTGCCACCGCCAGGGTATTCATCCGCCGGCATCGGTGTGCGCATCGAGGCTGGACAGTTAGCGTCGAGCCAGGTTCTGGTTTCCGTTCTGAAAGCTTCCAGTGACATAGACTTTTACCCGTAATAGTTAAATGAAATACAATTGAATTAATCAGCGGCTTTGCGCGACGTCCAGCTCAAACAAGGTAATCTCGCTGCTGGTACCCACTCGCATCACCGGTCCCCAAGTTCCCGTACCTTGAGAAACATAGAGACGCGTTTGACCAAATTCATACATACCCGCGATTCGATCAAAAACTCGCCTGACTAGCAAGTTAAAGGGCATGATCTGGCCGTTGTGGGTGTGGCCGCTAATCATCAAATCGACCCCCGCATCGGCGGCAGCTTCAAGACCTTTCGGTCGGTGGTAAAGCAGTAAAACAAAGGCCTGCAGGTCAATATCGAGGTGTGCCAGCTGCCGCTTAACCTGCGACGCATCCTCCATATCATCAATTCCTATAACCTGTAAATCATGCCGGTGATGCAAGGTATCATCGCGCAAAATCTTCACCCCAAGGTTATTCAAGCGCGTCAGGATTGCGTCGAAGTCCTCATATTTTTCATGGTTGCCGGTGCAATAGTAAATCGGAACAGAAACACGCTTCAATGCACCAAGCGTCTCCTCGGAGATGCCCGGCGCATCAATAAAATCTCCCGTGATACATAAAAACTCCGGTGCCAGATCATTCACCTGGCCAATGACACGATCCAAAAACCCCTTGCTGCGCGACCCAATATGCACATCGGTAATTTGCACAAACCGCACGGGCTGCTGGAGCTTGGCGCTCGCAAAGGCAATGGTCTTGACGCGTGGCGTCATAGCCGCGGCGACGCCTAACACACCAATCAGGCTCGACGTGCCAATGACACCTACGGCGGCTGCATAGGGCATCACCAAACCTAACAACACGAGCACCTCGGCAGCCAATAACGTACAAAGCACGACTGGACTGAGACCCAGCCATAAGTCTGTAGCACGACGTAACTGCCGAACGGCTGGCGATGCGTTGTGGCGCAGAAATAACCGGCTCACCACCTGACTGCTCGCTAACGGGATGAAGATCAGCAAGGTTTGCCACCAAGATAACGCCAGCCATGCACAAAGGCGCAATATTGGATAGAAAAATAGCGGCACATGCAGCGCCAGCGTGGCCAGCAAAAAGCCTGTCACAACCGGCCCTGTCGGGCGGCGGAACTGTTTACCGGCACTAACGTGCGGTTCTTCACTCAACCGGCTTCTCCGACGTTAATGATTGCGACTTCGGAACCTCTTGTTTTGGTAGTTCAGTTTTTGACGGTACAGGTTTTGGCGGGGCAGGCTTTTTCGGTACAGGCTTTGGCGGCTCGATGATCAAACCCAATATTCGCCAGCCCGCCACAGGCGCAAAACTAGGCTCGATTGTGTAGACACGCATTCGATCAGCTGTATCGAGAGCAAACAAAGGAATGCAATTGTCTTTATAGCTATCAAGGTAGGTTTCGTAACTGTACTCGTCTGTCAGCAACGTCGAACGTATGTCAGCGCCAGCACTTAGCCAACCCGCCATCTTGTTGTAGGTAACCTCATCACCGAACAAATGTTTACCCCGAAAGCGCGTTGCTAGCTGATGCTTTGCGGTGACACCTTCAACGTTAATCGGCAATTCGTAAATATTAACGGCGCCAAATACCGGCTGGAAATTCATCGCAAGCACTGCGTCTTGATTCGGTCGGGCAGACATAGCAAACAGCTTGCCCAAGCCCGCCATCTCAAGATGCCGATCCGCATGTTCCGACATAGGATTACCAAAATAGGTGTCCAGACCTTCCATACGCGCTTGACGAATATTTTCGTAATAGCTATCCGCTACCACGGCTCTTATGCCGGCTGTTTTTAGCGCTTTGGCAATGTGCCGAGCGACGATCCCACCGCCAGCAATTAGTACGCCCGATGGCGCAGGATCACGAACCCCCAACCAGCCAGCAACGTATTTTGAGGACAGCCCCTGAATCACTACCGTGCCAACAATAATCAAGAAGGCTAGGGGCACAAAAATGCCTGCCTCTGGAACGCCTAGCGCCTCCAAGCGCAGTGCAAACAACGCCGCTACAGCCGCGCAAACAATTCCTCGAGGGCCGATCCAGGCGATTAACAGACGTTCTTTGACAGACAGCTCACTGCCGATGGTTGACACCATCACGGCAGCGGGCCGTGCAACAAACATGACCGTTGCCAACAACAGTGGCGCGCCGTAGCCAACAGACAAGAGCGCAGTCGCATCGACACGTGCTGCCAGCAGAATAAACAAGCCACTGATCAGCAGTATTGTGAGAGTTTCCTTGAAGTCGAGAATATCGTCAATCTCAACGTCCTTTAGGTTTGCCAGCGTGATACCGAATACGGTAACTGCCAGCAAACCAGATTCATGGACCGTCTCATCGGCAATGACAAAAACCACAAACACCAGTAAGAGTGTGACAACGCTACGTAAATAGTCGGGAATCCAGTAATTGCGTAGCGCCTGCCCCAGCCCAAAGCCCGCCAACAGTCCGGCCACTGTGCCCACCACCACAATTTCACCAAAGGCCCAGGCAATGATCGCAAACGTTGAACCCCCGGCTGTCTCCGAAGCAACATAAAAGTTAAATGCCAGTACCGCCAGCAAAGCGCCCAGAGGGTCTATGATGATGCCTTCCCACCGCAGGATTCGAGAGATGCGCGCATTGGGCCGCACTGTGCGCAGCATGGGCACAATCACCGTGGGCCCGGTAACAACCACAACAGCACCGAAGAGCAAGGCTAATTTGAAATCGAAACCGATAAAGAAACTCGTCGCCAAACTTGTAATCAACCAAGTGATTACGGCGCCCATCGTAACGAGATTACGTACGGTGTTGCCCGACTCCTGCAGCTCGCTAAAACGCAGCGTCATACTGCCTTCAAACAAAATGACGGCGACAGCCAAAGATACCATCGGAAACAACAGGTCACCGAACAGTGCGTCTGGCGACAACACACCCATGACGGGGCCCACCAGAATACCCGCTATTAGCAGGAACAAAATCGCTGGCAGACGCAAGCGCCACGCCGCTAACTGGGCCACAATCGCCAGCAGGCTGATTCCCGCTAATTGCGCAATGATACTCAACGTCAAAGCCTGACTCCCAAGCAAAGTGCCTGAGTATAGCCCCGAGTTACCCACATTAACGACCGATTTTGGGAATTCGGCGCCACCAGCACAGACATGCGGTCAATCTATCCAGAAGCCCGGTGTATTCCCTGACGCTGATGACGCGTCCGAGTCGCTCTGCTTGTCTGCCGCCAGCAAGCGCATCCTCTCGGCCGCGGCCTTGTCGCCCATCTGCTCATACGTTTCAGCTAGGGCCCAATAAAAATCTGACTCGTCATCTTTAAGTCGCACTGCATGGTTGAGCAACAGCAGCGTTTCTTCAAAGCGTTGACGCTGATAGAAAAGACGTGCTGCTGCGTAGTGGTAGTAAGGATTTTTCCGCCGATAGCGCTTTGCCAGCTCGCCTATCGCCGCGGCTTTAGCGTCCTCTCCACGTGCATCATAAAAACCGGCTAAATTATTCAACGCCGAAAAATTTTGGGGCTTGAGCCGCAGTGCATACAGGTAACTAAATTCAGCGAGTTGGTCTCGGCCTTGCCGGCCCAAAGCAGCCGCCATGTTGTTCCAGGCATCAGCGTCTGTTGCAGCCAAATGTAGCGCTTGCTTGAAAAAAGCCACCGCCGCGTCGGTTTCGCCCATCACCAACTGCTCGGCACCTAAATTATTGTAATACAGAGACAATGCCTCAGCATCAGAATTTGGCTTCCAAACAAAATCGCCCAGATTAAAGTCCGGCGAAAAATCAACCACATAGCGGTCACCGGACGGTAACCGGCCAGTGGCGACAATATGCTCGTAGCGAATCAATACATCGCCTTGTTGATCCCAACTGGGCTTAATGGGCACGGCCTGAAACTGAGCAGACAAGCCTAAGTGACGGGCGGATGATACAAACAGGTTTGTCATCGACAAGCAGTTACCCGCGCCACTTTCCACCGTTTCCATCGCGGTTTTGGTCGCACTATAGCTATGTTGAATCCGCCGGCCTTCAGCGCCGAAGAGGTATTCACGGAGCACCGTTAACCGCCGTCGGGCGGACCAGCTAGGATCGACGTTAGCGTCTAACTCAGCTTTGTATCGACCATCCAGCGCCGTAACAAATGCACCATTTGTGGTTACCTGTGGCCCCATTACTGCCTGCATCAAGCGCTGCTCTGCAGCGGTTGAATACGGATAATCGATAGCTGACATACACCCAGATAGCGTCAAAAGCAGTAGCAGAGATAGCCAAATACGCATGTGAAACCTCCTGCTTTGTAGCCACTATGACGGTTCCATTTTTGCTGACATAGGCTTGTTGAGTCTGTTACTTATAGATCAATTTACGCCATCAGAGTTCCATTTGGCGAGCACCACAAGGCCAATCGATTATTTATCAGGCTCAAAGGGCTCGGCCCCAAAGGATACGATCATGACGCGCAGCTTTTCCTTAATCTGGTCTAGCTCCGCTTCGTCGGTACCGCGAACCACCAAACTCGTGCCATAACCCTCTGGCCGATAAAACGGGTAGCTGCCAACATCGACGGCTGGATGCTCGTCCTGAATCGACGATAGCGCTGCCGCCACTGTGCTCTCGCCTAAGTAAGCGCCAATAGACCGTGATCGTACGGGTAAACCGCCCTTAAGCCGGTCAGCATCCAACGTACTCGCCATCGCCTGCATGACCGCTGGAACGCCGGCCATCACAAACACATTTTCCATTTGGAAACCTTGAGGACCACCCGATGGGTTATCGATCAGACTCGCGCCCGCTGGGACACGGGCCATGAGCATCCTAGAAGCCATGACCTCAGGCGCTGCAGGGCGACGCTCGATAATGGCAACAATGTCTGGGTGGTATACCAGCTCAGCGCCAAATGCCTTTGCAACACAGGCTGCGGTAATATCATCATGGGTTGGACCAATGCCGCCGGTGGTAAACACATAATCAAATTTCGCCCGACATTCATTCAGTGTGGCGATGATCACCGACTCGATATCAGGAATCACTCGCGCCTCGGTCATGCGCACGCCAAGCTCGTTGAGAACCTTGGCAAGATGGTTGAGATTAGTGTCCTGCGTGCGTCCAGACAATATTTCGTTGCCGATGATGACCATGCACCCCGTCACTAGCCCTTGCTCTTTTATCTGTTCATTAGTGCTTGCTGTCTTATCTACCATGTCGTCTAGCGCGCCTTTGTCGTTTGGTAAGCTGATGATACTCCAAGTATCGATTATTGGGTCACTGCAGTACCGGTGTTTGTGGCGCGCGTCACGGCGGCCGACGGTTTACAATCCTTTAGCGGATCCGTACGCTTGCCAGTCACTTGTTGGGCTATTATTGCACTCAAACAACATTCGCATCAGCTTGATCGCACTCGATAATGCACGCTTACTGATTTGGGCCACTCGCCCACCGACCGCGTAACAAGCGCATATTTTACCACGCTAGGTACTCCAGCCACATGAAAAAAGCCGCAGCCGAACTCGACCATATCTGGATAAAGGGCGCCAGAGAACACAATCTAAAATCTGTCGAGGTCAGGATTCCAAAACGCAAACTGGTGGTGCTGACCGGCGTCTCAGGGTCGGGCAAGTCATCCCTAGCTTTCGATACGTTGTATGCTGAGGGCCAACGTCGCTATGTGGAGTCGTTGTCAGCTTATGCGAGACAATTCCTCGGGCAGATGGAAAAGCCACGCTATGACACCATTCGCGGCTTGTCACCGACCATTTCCATCGAACAAAAAACCACCAGCCGAAATCCGCGATCCACCGTCGGCACGATCACTGAGATTTCTGACTACCTGCGCGTACTGTTTGCCCGGGTCGGCACCCAGCATTGCCACGCTTGTGGCAGCAAGGTGCAAAGTCAGTCTGCTCAGCATATCAGCCGCGAGCTAATGACCTTAGCGACTGGCACGCGCCTGTACCTGCTGGTACCGCTATTAGTGAACCGCAAGGGCGAACACCGCGATATGCTCGAAGATGCGCGAGTTCAAGGCTACGTGCGCCTGCGTGTCGATGGCGAGTTCATCCGCAGCGAAGACATCGAAGTGCTCGACAAGCGTAAAAAGCATACCGTCGAGGCAGTGATTGATCGTTTAGTACTGCGCGACGACAGCCTCGAACGTCTGACAGAATCCGTTGAGGCTGCCCTGAAACTCGGTGATGGCATGCTAATCGCGGCCACCGAGAGCGGCAAAGACCGGATTTTCTCAGAGCACCTGTCCTGCGGTGATTGCGGTATCTCGTTCCCCGCTCTGAGCCCACAAGCATTCTCTTTCAACAGTCCGCAGGGCATGTGTGAAGACTGCAATGGTCTGGGAACACAGGTCGCTTTTGATCCAGACTTGATGATTCCTGATAAAACGTTAAGTCTGCAGGACGGCGTATTGAAGCCAATCGGCCGCATTGACGAGGAAAACCAGTCCAGCGGCTCGACGTTTCACCGCCAGGTTTTCAATGCATTGAAAATCCCTCTCAACAAGCCTTGGAACAAACTCACCAAAGCCCAACAGAACAAAGTCTTGAATGGCACGGGTGAGACACGCTACACCATTAATTGGGGCTCGCACGGTATTACGAAATCACGTCATGAAGGGCTACTGAACAGATTAATGCGCCGCTTCCGCAACACGCGTTCAGAGGGCATGAAGCGCTGGTACAGCCAGTTCCTCGCAAACACGCCCTGCAGCAGTTGTAACGGTGTCCGCTTGCGTCCCGAAAGCGCCGCCGTACGCGTCGCCGACCGCACCATCGTCGATATTTCGTCCCTTACCATTGATCAAACTGCCGATTTTTTTGGCAACCTGAAACTCAAAGGTGCAGCAGCTGAAATCGCCACCGAAGTCTTGAAAGAGATCTGCAATCGGCTTGATTTTCTTGTCTCAGTCGGTCTGTCATACCTATCCCTAGACCGCCTCGGACCCAGTCTCTCTGGGGGCGAGTCGCAGCGCATTCGGCTCGCCAGCCAAGTCGGCTCCGAGTTATCCGGCGTCATTTATATCCTTGATGAGCCCAGCATCGGCCTGCACCAGCGTGACAACGAAAAGCTCTTAGCCACCCTCTGCCGGATGCGCGATATCGGCAACACCGTGGTGGTCGTTGAGCATGATGAAGAAACTATTCGACTCGCCGATTACGTGGTGGATTTTGGCCCGGGCGCAGGTATCAATGGCGGCACCATCGTTCATGCTGGGACCGCTAAAAGCCTCGAAAAAAATCGCCAGTCTATTACCGGCAACTATCTTTCCGGGCGCACCAAAATTGAAATTCGCGCGCAGCGCAGGCAAGCCCGCGGCCATATTACCGTCGAAGGCGCCACGGCCAATAACCTCAAAGACCTCAGCGTCAATTTCCCCCTAGGGATTCTTTGCGCCGTAACCGGTGTTTCTGGCGCGGGCAAATCAACCTTGGTCAACGACATTTTACATCCAGCTTTAGCGCGCCAGTTCCACAACGCCACTCAACGCGTTGGTGCCCATACCCGCATCACCGGCCTTGAACAACTCGACAAAGTAGTCGCCATCGACCAGCGACCCATCGGTCGCACGCCACGCAGTAATCCAGCCACTTATATCAAAGTCTTTGATGAGATTCGTAGTTTTTTCTCATTACTGCCCGGCTCACGCATGCGTGGCTATAAACCTGGACGTTTTTCTTTTAACGTCAAGGGTGGACGCTGCGAAGCTTGCCAAGGCGACGGCGTCCGCAAGATCGAAATGCACTTTCTATCCGATGTTTTTGTTAAGTGCGAAGAGTGCGACGGCAAGCGCTTCAACGCCGCCACACTGGAGGTCAAATACAAGGGCAAGTCTATTGCTGATCTGCTCAACCTAACCATCGCCGAAACCGTCGTGCACTTTTCGGAACACCCGAAAATTATGACTAAACTGCAGTTGCTTGTCGATGTTGGGCTGGACTATCTTAAACTTGGCCAGCCTTCGTCAACCTTATCAGGCGGTGAAGCGCAACGGATCAAGCTTGCTCGAGAACTCTCCAAGGTAGCAACAGGTAAAACCTTTTATATTCTCGACGAACCTACCACGGGATTGCACTTCGATGATGTACGAAAACTGTTGATTGTTCTGAATCGCCTCGTCGATGCGGGTAACTCAGTCACGGTTATTGAGCACAATCTCGATGTTATAAAAACTGCGGATTGGGTCATTGATTTGGGCCCTGACGGCGGCCCTAAGGGGGGCTACATTATTGCCGAAGGGACGCCGGAAGACATTGCCAAAGTGAAAAAGTCAGAGACCGGCAAGTACCTGCAACCGCTGCTTGCGATGAAGCCGAAAGCCAGAAAGAAAACGGCTTTAAAATAGTGATGAAGGCATTGTTGTTCTGTAGATTATGACCGTAGATCATGACCGCAGATCAATGCCTCACATCCTCCCCCCAAAGCGACGCCAACCTTGCATCCCGCCGACAGCCAGCCCGATAGAACGTATAGCGTATCGGGTTCTTCAAATAATAATCCTGATGCCCTGCCTCAACCGGATAAAAAGCCATCGAATCCAAAATTTCCGTCACCACTAGCTGACCTGCAAAGCGCTCCATAACAACCTGCATTGAAGCCTCCGCAAGTAACCGCTCCGCCGGCGTACTCACAAAAACTGCACTACGATAACTCGGCCCCTTGTCGCAGAATTGACCACGGTCATCGAACGGATCAATGTTCACCCAGTACAGATCCAACAACTGCTGATAACTAATCACCGTCGGGTCGTACGTCACTCGCACCACCTCGTAGTGACCGGCGTGATTACCGGTATAAGTCGGGTTGGGTAGCGTGCCGCCAGAGAAACCAGAAACAACCGCCGAGACGCCTTCAATCTCTTGGTAGAGTGCTTCCATACACCAAAAACAGCCACCCGCAAAAATCGCCTCCTGCTCTCGCGCCTGCGCCGCAGGCACCTGCAGGCATAGAAGCAGCAACAATAGTGCTGCGCACTGAACATAGATATTTTGGCCTCCGGTTACCCACGTAGAAATCACAGAAGGTTTTCTGACTCGTCTATCTTTCAAGAAATCACTCATAAACTGCCCGGCGCTCTGCCTATTAAATCCATATCAACACCTAGTGTATCAGCTTGCGCTGGCCCGATAGAACCCTAGGACAACGGCAGGTAAATCCGCCGCAAACTGAAGCCACTCTCCTACGTGGCGCTAAGTGGCGCTAGGCCTTAATGACATCTGTGCGCAGCAGTAAACCGCGGCTTCTTTGCATCTGCTAGCGGGTCATCTGCTCACTGGCGGTCTGCTAGCTGGCCATCTGCCAAACCAAACCTTGTGCCAAACAGGCGACAACAGCATGATTATTAACGATAACGTATACTTCCTGATTCAATCCAGCAGACTCCTCCTCTATGGCTTTACTCTGGTCGCATACAGAAACCCACGGTGATCAACCAACCCACTATGAAGTGCGCACGGCTGGGGGCACTCGCCGGCTGTACACCAACGGGGCATTTCATAGCCAGCACCATCCGGGAAGACTGTTAGGGGGGGGCATCTGGGATCTGCTGACGCTACCCGCCTTGTTCCGTCAGCAGCCTGTCGACCAAGTGCTATTACTCGGCGTAGGCGGTGGCACTGCCATCCACCAGTATCGCAAAGTCTGTCACACCAGCTTCGTTACCGGCATCGAACTCAACCCCATGCACATTAGGATCGCTGAAGAGTTTTTCGACTGTCAGGGTAAGGGTATCAAACTGGTGTGCGCTGATGCTTGCCAATGGGTGACGCAACAACACGACACCTTTGATGTGCTAATTGACGATCTGTTTCTCGACGGCGAAGTTGACCCAATTCGTGCTAACACCCTAGATACTGCCTGGATGAAGTCCATGACCCACTGTCTGGAGGACGATGGCATGATTATTCAGAATCACTTGGATCTGGAGGGCGCCCGCTATGTCGCCTCACAACCCTGGGTCAAGTCTCAGTTCGCGACCGCAATCCTGTTCGCCACGCCCCAATTCGAGAATGTCATTCTTGCATTGTATCGTACGAAAACACTCATGCTGGCTGGTCGACTGCAGGCGGCCCAACACATAAGGGACTTAGATGCCGGCGCCGCACGGCGGTTGAATTTCCAGACCCAGCAGCTCTACTAAGCCGTCTAGCGACAAACTCGCAAGGTTCAGCATAATGCGTTAGTCTGCCGGCAAGCAGACCATTAAATTTATTCAGGGGCCCCCTATGTTATTGAAATCATTGACCCTACCCGTTGCTGAGTTCGAGCAAGGTACAGGTTGGAAAATCAAACCAGAAGGCGCCTGCAAGGGCGACATATGTATTCCTCTACGGGGTCAGTCAGGCGACACGTTGGACGTTGAACTGCTTGCGCGAGATATGGGTTTACCGTTAGCAAGTGAAGCCAGCGAGCAGTGTTGGGCCCTAGGACCAGACACGGTTGGCGGCAAAACCCTTGCCACAGCCATCGCGCCGGACCTGACCTTACCCGACCTAGACGGCAATTTATTTACGTTATCCAGTTTGAAGGGCAAGAAGGTGCTCGTCTATGCGTGGGCCCCCTACTGAGGCTGTTTCGCCCACCTGTCCGTGTGGCAGGCACTTCGCGAAGAGTACGCACCGCAGGGTTTCGAGTTAATCACTGTGGGCATGGATACGTTGGGCGCTGAGGGCTGTCGCGCGGCGATTGAAGCCGCAAGCCCCACACACCCAGCATTGATTGATAAGCATCATGTGCTGGCTGATTTATTTGGCGTGGTGAATATTCCTAGCAGCATCTGGATCGATGAGGATGGCATGATAGTGCGCCCGGCTGAAGCTGCTCCCCCGCCCCCAACAGATGCCGCACCCGTCGCGGCCCAAATGCCGGAAAATACACCCAAGCGCTTAAAAGAGATGCGCGCCGAAGCTATGCAAATTACGACCAATGCGGCCGACTATCATGCCGCGCTACGTGACTGGGTAACTCGCGGCAAGGACAGCACTTTTGCAATGGATAACGAGACCGTGATTGCGCGGTCTCGACCGCGTAATGCTGACCAAGCGATGGGACATGCGCATTTTGAGCTGGCAACGCATTTCGTCACCGTCGGCAAACGCGACTTGGCGGTGAAACATTTTCGTGCCGCCCACGAGCTGGTACCTGACAATTGGAATTTTCGACGCCAAGCTTGGTCGTTAGAACCTGTGGGTGACGGTCCCATGGCGCGCTTCTGGCAAGGACCACGCCCTGACGCCGAGGCTGAATGGCCCTACGAGGGCGATTGGGTCACCGATATCAAGCGCGAAGGGGCAGAAAACTATTATGACGCTTGGCAGCCATAAAGGCTGACCAAACAAGCAGAACCGCAGGCAAACCCGGCGCATAAAGCGGCAGCATCAAAAAGAGGGCACGGCATGAACCCAAACGCAGGCATCCGTTATGAGGAACCAGCCAACGGTGTGGCGCGCATTGTTCTGGATCGCGCCGAGGCGCGTAACGCGCAGGACAAGGCCATGCTGTACGCCCTTAACGATGCTTTCGATCGTGCCTGTCAAGACAACCAAGCAAAGGTCATTATCTTGGCTGCCGAGGGTCCGCACTTTTCGTCTGGACATGACTTGAGAGATCAAAGCAGCATGGCTGACTTTACCCCGGTGTCTACCTGGGGAGGTTTTGATCTGCCGGGTGCTGAAGGCTATATGGCCGTCGAACAAGAGATCTATCTCGGTCTTTGCTGGCGCTGGCGAAATCTACCCAAGCCTGTTATCGCCGAGGTTCAAGGTAAGGTCATCGCCGGCGGCTTGATGCTGGTGTGGATTTGCGATTTGATTGTCGCCAGCGAGGACGCGCAATTTTCTGATCCCGTTGTCGCTTTCGGCGTCAATGGTGTCGAGTACTTTGCCCACCCCTGGGAGGTCGGCGTTCGCAAGGCAAAGGAAATGCTGTTCACGGGTGATGCCTTGAGTGCCGCCGAAGCGAAATCGCTAGGTATGGTCAACCATGTAGTGCCCCGTGATGAACTCACAAGCCACACGCAAGCGTTAGCCGAGCATATAGCCAAACGACCCAGCATGGGCTTGAAACTCGCCAAGCAATCCGTCAACCAGATGCAAGATAATCAAGGTATTTGGAGTGCACTACAGGCGGCCATGTCGTTACAACAACTCGGTCACGCCAACAACCAACAAGTGCACGGCAGCAACATAGACCCAGCGGGCATCGATATTGTTCGGCAGCAAGCGAAAAAAGATTAACCCCGATGCCGGTGTTATCCCCGCTCGGTCATTCGCTCGACACTAACACGATGTTCAAGGGGAAATACTGATGGCCCAAACTGATTGTATACGGCCACGTCAGCAGCATCGCGACCGTAACCTATCGCCACGTAAGCACTGTCGACAATAGCCTGCGACGCACTTTGGGTCGCATCAAAGGTATACCAGCGACCACCGACAAAGGCTTCAAACCACGCGTGCATATCCATGGGTTGCAGATTGTAAAGGTAACCCACCACCATTCTTGCCGGAATGCTCAAGCTACGGCACAAGGCGATACCCAGATGAGAAAGGTCGCGGCACACACCCCACTGACGCAGGTTGACTTCAATCGCAGAGACGGGGATAACACTTCTACCCGGCTCATAGCTAATCGTCTTGCGCAACCACGTTTCAATGGCAGCGACTTGGTCGTATCCGAGTAATTGTCCTTCTGTAATGTTCATGGCCATTTGGCCGAAACGGTCAGACTCGCAAAAACGACTCGGCAGCAAATATCTCAACGCGAAATCTGGCAGGTGCTGAATTTCAACAAAGGGCGCACCTGCATCACGGTCAACAGCATCCGCCGTATTTACTTCGGCTGCGGTATGCAACATAAAAGACCCCGGCGGCGCGATAAGGCGCTGGCAAAGATTGCCATAATCGTCGGTGAATTCGAACGCTGGCACGCTCGGCATAATTTGGTATTCTTCCTTGGCTATCCATTGCTGGGCGCCGCTCCGTGGGCGCAACATCAAGACAAAAGGCGTCGGTGTTTCAATCTCGAAAGACAGATCGCAACGGGTACGTAGCCACATGACAGAACAACCTTTAAGGGGTGAGTTGCGCGCCTACTTACGCACGCAAAAAGACATTGTAACAGGCCAACCATGACGTCATAAAGCCGTATACCCAACCTCGCAACTAACCGCGAACTCCGACCGAGCCTTTCACCGAGTGTGCCCGCAAACAAAAATATTTAGCGGGTTGCCGCCAATTGCTCGAGCAACGGCAGCGTGTCTGCCAATGACAGGCAAGCATCGGTAATACTGACACCGTACTGCGCCGACGACGAATATTCCTGGCGACCCGCCAGCAAATGACTCTCGAGCATCACGCCACGAATGGGGCATTTCTCGACCTGTAACTGATCACAAACTGCTTGGACAACAAGGCTCTGGTTTCGCGGATCCTTGAGGCTGTTGCCGTGGGAGCAATCGACAATAATATTGTCCGGCAAGTCATGCTGATGCAGCAATTGCTGAGCGGCAGACACTGACGCCGCATCATAGTTGGTGCCCGATCGATCACCACCCCGCAGAATAAGATGACCATACTGATTGCCCGCGGTCTCATAAATAGCGGGCGCACCTTCCTTCGTCAGACTTGGAAACAGATGCCGATGCCGAGCTGCACGAATGGCATCGACGGCCACCTGTACGTCGCCATCAGTGCGGTTCTTGATACCCACCGGCATCGACAACCCAGAGGCCAGTTCGCGGTGCACTTGACTCTCGGCGGTACGGGCGCCAATCGCCCCCCAGCTGATCAAGTCAGCATAGTACTGGCCGAAAGTCGTATCGAGAAACTCAGTACCACTTGGCAAGCCAATGGCTGCCACGTCTAACAACAGCTTACGCGCCTGTCGCAGGCCATGATTGATCCGGTAGCTGCCATCAATATCAGGATCGTTGATTAAGCCTTTCCAGCCGACAACCGTGCGCGGTTTTTCAAAATAGACGCGCATGATAATGAGCAGCCGGTCATCTAGATGGCGGGTCTGGTCACGCAATTGCTGTGCATAGTCCACGGCGGCAGCTGGATCGTGCACCGAGCAGGGGCCGACAATGACCAGCAGCCGTTGATCGTTGCCCAACAAAATAGCCTCAATCCCACGCCGAGAATCATCTACCAATGCATCGATCAGGGGTGTCGCCGGCAATTCTTCGTATAACACAGCGGGTGAAATCAGCGGGCGAATCCGCTGGATATGCTGGTCAACCGTGTTCGACATGAATCACCTCCTCTTGGCGTACCCACAAGGCCACCATCAATAAAACCACCAGCAGGCCCAAACTCACCCACACGGCTGCATTGTAACTGCCGAAATAGTCTAGGCCGAGACTAAACGCAGCAGGACCGATGGCGCTCGCAAATACCGTCAATGATGCATTCAAACCCGTAATCTCGCCCAGATGCAAGGGGCCGAAGAAACGAATAAAAGCCAAGTTTGAGGTCACCCCCCATAGACCGCCACCGGCACCAAAGCCCATGGCTAAAAGCCAAAAGCCCCAGTCGTGCTGCAAATTTAACAAACCAACCGCACCCATAATAAAGAATACCAGCATAAGCAGCAGATAAGGCTTCAAGGGATGCCGATCAACGACAGCACTTGCCAGCAGATTTACGAGCGTCGAGAAGACCGCCGCAGGGAAAAAATAGCCGAAGGCCTCGGCGCTGTTCCGTCCTGCCTCGGCGAATATCGACACAATATGAAATGTCAGGGCAGTGCCAAACATCGCATGCATACCCAAACTGCAACAATAGATCCAGAACACCGGTGAGCGCCTAGCTTCACGCAATGCCAGGCTGGGTATGTCTTTAACCTCAACCGTGTCGGCATCGTCCAACAGGCCACCATCAGCTCGCAAACCACAACTGGCCGGGGAATCACGGACAAACACGAAAGACACAAGGGCGAAGCCGATGCCCACCACCCCCGCCATGATCCAAAGCGACTCGCGCCAGCCAAACGTCAGAATCATCCAACCCAAAAGCAGAGGCGCCAGAGAAAAACCTAATGACAGGAAGACGCCACGGACACCGCTCACCAGGCCTCGACGCTTGATAAACCAAAGCAGCAAAACATTGCGCGCACAACTGGTGAGCACACCTTGGCCGAGGAAACGCACGCCAAAGTAGCCCAACATGATCAGACTGAAACTGATGACCACGCCGCCACCTAACCAGTTGGCCAGCAGATCGCTGATACTAATAAAGGCAACCATGATGCCCAGTAGCAGACTGGACGCGGTGATCATTAGCCGTGCGCCATAGATGTCGTACCAACGCCCGGCCCGGGTCAGAAACAACGAAGACCCTACCGTACCCACCAGATAGGCCATCGATAACTCGGTGCGCGTCAAGCCCAGTCCATCGATAAAGGCATCGGTGAACACGGCCATGCCCATCGTTTGCCCAGGTATGCTGAACAGCACCCCCAGCGTACTGAGCAGCCAAATCACCCAACCATAGAAGACCGGGGAATTTTTAGGGCTAAAGGGCCAATGGGCGGATAACTGCGGCATGTCACCAAAATGTTGGGCTAATAAGAATGTAGGCACTTAGAGATCTGCTGCCTCGGGCAACAAGCTGACGGTACCAGTGCGGCGCTAATCATAGGAAATAAACGCACGCACACTGCCTGCAAGCGGTGCCCAAAACACTAAACCACCTGCCACGTGCACGCTTGCGCGCGGTAAAGTATAACAAAATATGGCATGTCGATGGCACAGCAGGACGCTGATTGTCAGATCGACTTGATTTCGGTGCTCGCAATCCGAATAATGCGCCGCTGAGAGCCAATCATTCGGGTTGGTTACACAATTTTCCGCAGAATCAGGACAGGCTATGAGACTCGAAGCGATCGCCATTGGTGATAACCCTCCCGAAGACATCAATGTCATCATTGAAGTACCCGTTGGCGGCGAGCCAATCAAATATGAGATGGACAAAGCCTCCGGCGCCATGATCGTCGACCGCTTTCTACACACATCCATGCGCTACCCTGGCAATTACGGCTTCGTGCCCCATACCTTGTCAGACGACGGTGACCCGGTGGACGTCATCATCGCCAACACCCGTGCTGTAACACCTGGTGCCATTATGAACTGTCGCCCCATCGGCGTGTTGATGATGTCTGACGAAGCCGGCGGCGATGAGAAGATACTCGCGGTACCCAGCACGCATCTGACCAGACGCTATGAAAAAGTCGCGCATTACAGCGACCTGCCAGAGATAACCTTGCAACAGATCGAACATTTCTTTCAGCATTACAAAGATCTAGAAGATGGGAAATGGGTCAAGGTCGAAGGCTGGGGCGATGCGGACAAGGCCAAAATGTTGATTCAAGAAGCCATAGAGCGCGCTAACGCCGCAGAGTAATGCTATGAGTAATACTTGAGCGAAACGTGGCCTCAATCGGACGCCGCGCTTTGCTCAAGGTGCATGCCAGCACTTTCTCCGTCCGCTCGACTATCACTCCCGTAAAACAGCCTTAACACTATGCCAACACAAAACCCGCATAGTTATTCTGCGCGACCTCATTGCACTTGTCCGCATAAACCGGCAACCCCCCCACATAGGGCATAAAGACTCGCGGTTTACCCGGCACATTAGCCCCCAAATACCAAGAATTACAGCTCGGGTACAGTGTCTCGCCGGCGATGTCGTTGACGTGTTCGACCCAGGCATCTTCAGCTTGCTGATCTGCCTCAATGGTCGTCAGGCCGCGTTCATTCATGGCTAAAATACAATCAGTGACCCAGTTCACATGCTGTTCAATGGAACAAATCATGTTGGTTAGCACCGAGGGACTCTGCGGTCCGGAGATGGTGAAGAGGTTCGGAAAACCTGCCGAGCCTATGCCCAAGTAGGTGCGCGGTCCGGCAGCCCATTTGTCTTTCAGCACCAGCCCTGCCCGACCACGAATGTCCATGCGCGCCAGCGAGCCTGTCATGGCATCAAAGCCGGTGGCAAATACTAAGCAATCGAACGCAAATTCCTCACCGTTTACAACTAATCCCTGTTCGGTGACACGCTCTATGGGATGATCCTTTACACTTACCAACGTCACGTTGTCTCTGTTATACGTTTCAAAATAGTTGATATCGACGCAGATTCGCTTACATCCAATGACCTGATCTGGACACAGTGACTCGGCAGTCGCTGGATCTTTCACCGTTTGGCGAATTTTCTCACGGACGAAATCTGCGGCAAATTTATTGCCTTCTCGGGTCGCCAACAAATCATTGAAGGCAGACAGAAAACCAAAACCACCAATCTGCCATTTACTTTCAAAGTGCTGCTGTCGCTGCGCCTCGGATGCCGCAAAAACCGATTGGTCGTTGCCCTCAGAGCGTGAACCAAAACAGGTAGCTTGCAAATTATTCGCCGCACGAAACGCTGGATAATCAGCTTTCACTGCTGCCACAAAATTCACCTCAAGCTGTCGATTATGGGCGGGTATTGAGAAGTTCGGCGTGCGCTGGAATACGGTCAAATGACCTGCCTGCTTGGCAAGTTGCGGGATCGACTGAATCGCCGAGGAACCGGTACCGACAATAGCGACACGCTTGTTCGTGAAGTCGACGCCCTCGTGGGGCCACAATCCCGTGTGGTACCACTCGCCCTCAAACGTATCGAGTCCCTCAAATTTCGGCAGGTTGGTCGATGACAGGCAACCCGTAGCCATCACACAGAATCGGGCAGACAGACCCTCACCCTGGTCGGTGGTGACCTGCCATCGATTTTCAGTCTCATTGAAGTGAGCCGCGGTAACGCGGGTGTCAAACTGGATATTTTTGCGGAGTTCGAAGCGGTCGGCAACATGATTGGCATAGGCCAAGATCTCTGGCTGAGGCGCATAACGCTCAGTCCAGTTCCACTGTTGCTGCAAATCCTCAGAGAATTGGTACGAGTATTCCATGCTCTCTACATCGCAACGCGCGCCCGGGTAGCGATTCCAGTACCAGGTGCCCCCGACGCCACCACCAGCCTCAATAACCTGCACATCCAATCCCGCGCTACGCAGGCGATGGAGCATATACATACCGGCGAATCCAGCACCGACTATCACCGCATCAATTTGTCGTGACTCTGACATGCTACCTCTCAATTTATTATTATCGGTATCGTTATCATCTGTGTTTGTTACCCGGATTATTTCATCATTCTGCCCATTGAGCCAACAACCATTGTTTTCGTCTCTGAGCGGTGCCACAAAATCCTTGCCCATCGCCCATTCATCAGCCTAGGTAGATTGCGCTATGATTGATATCCAAACTGGGCCCGTTCAGTTATTCACGACGAACAAAAGAGTGTAACCATGCCTAAAAACATCCTTTTTATCACCGCCGATCAATGGCGTGGCGAGTGCTTGTCTAGCCTCGGTCACCGGGTCCAGACACCGCATCTGGACCAGCTTGCGGCGCAAGGAGTGCTATTCCGGCAACACTACGCAAACGCTGTACCCTGCGCGCCGTCAAGGGCCAGCATTCATACGGGCATGTATCTGCAAAATCATCGAGCTGGCACCAATGGTACGCCGTTAGACGCACGCCACAGTAACTGGGCGCTCGAATTACGTCAGGCGGGCTATGACCCCGTGTTGTTCGGCTACACCGATACCGCCAACGATCCGCGCCAGTTTGCGGCAGATGACCCCATCATTAAAAATTATGAAGGCCCCCTGCCCGGCATTCGACCCGTCTGCATGATGGGTACCCATCCGCACGCCTGGGCTGACTGGCTTCGCGCAAAAGATGTCGACGTACCCCAAGAGGTCTTTAACCTGTACACCGATCGGGCCGCGGGCCTAGAATATGAAGCCGGCGGCAAAACCCCACTGCCCTTGGTTGTCAAGGCAGAGGAACACGACACATGGTTTATGGTGGACCAAGTGATCGATTATTTGCAGACTCAGCAGGCTACGGTCTCTGAGCCTCGTTCTGACCCTCGTTCTGAAGCACCGCAGCCTTTTTGCGTGCACCTGTCGTTGCTGCGTCCACATCCCCCATGGGTTGCACCTGCGCCGTACAATGCGATGTATGCGCCAACTGAACTGCAGGACTATACCCGAGCGCGTACAGCGGAAGATGAAGCACAACAACACCCTTTTCTGGCGAACTTCCTCAACCGCAAACACTACAAGGCAACTGACGATGCGGAAAAGCTGGCGCGTTTGAAGGCCAGCTACTTCGGCTTGATGTCAGAGGTCGACGCCAATCTGGGAAGATTGTTTGACTACCTGCAAGCTCAGAATCTGTGGCAAGACACGCTGATTGTCTTTACCTCAGACCATGGCGAGCAGATGGGCGATCACTGGCTGTTAGGCAAGCTGGGCTACTTTGATCAGTCTTATCATATACCACTGATTGTCTTTGACCCGACCCAAGCTGCAGACAGAACCCGCGGTCAGAAGCTTGACGGCTTCACTGAGAATATCGACATCATGCCAACACTGCTCAACTGGGCCGGCGTTGAACCACCCAACCAGTGTGACGGTAGATCTTTGTTGGATGGCGTACGCAATGGCGTTCTGCCCACTGGCTGGCGTACGGAAGCACACTGGGAGTTTGATTTTAGGGATATTCCTAACGGTGAGTCTATGGAGCAAAGCCTAGGGCTGACGCCTCACCAATGCAGCCTTAATGTGATTCGCAGTAACCATTACAAGTATGTACATTTTACTAAGTTACCACCGCTGTTCTTCGACCTGAAGCAGGATCCAGAAGAACTGCACAACCTTGCGACTGACCCCGAATACCTGCCGTTGGTACTGGAGTATGCACAGAAAATGCTGTCTTGGCGCATGAACCATGATGAGCAGACGCTGACACATATTGCGTTAACAGATGATGGCGTTGTTGCCAGGCCGACACCGAGGTATTGAGTCATATCGCGCGGCGATTCACTCTGATGTTATGCGAAAACCAGAGGACTGCCACCTGCTGCGCCATTGCCAACAGCGTAGGGTGCGAGTGACGCCAAACAACACCGCCGGCATCGTTGTTTACAGATAATAACTGTTGATAGAGTGACGCGAATATCCAGATAAAACGTTTCGACGAATAGGCTGTAAACCAAGAAGCAAGAATCGAAAACGACGCGTACGAGACGACAAGGATGCGTCAGCCTGCTAGCGTTTGAAGCCCCGCCGAGGAAATATTCATCGGTTAATGTCCACTCGTCGAAAGCCATACAAGCGGAAAATGAAATGAAGAATCTAGACCACGAGAAGCTTCGGAAAGCTAAAGATCCGTCTTGTTCTATACAAGAGCTACAGGCACTATTGGCATTAAATGACGAGGCTATAAATACGGCCATTGCGCTTAACTGGGCAGCCAATAGAGACGTTCTATCCAAGTTGGCAAGTCTTGATTCTGAAAAGGTTCAGCAAGGTTTAGCAGAGCGCTACAACGACTACCCGCCGTTGTATGATCTCGCTATGCGCGAAGTGCTCATATCTGACGCGGACTATGTATTTGGTCTTCGCGTGAACGATGGCTATAACCAATATCTCTCGAAAGTTAGCAATGAAGTCTCTGACCAAGTCGCCTACATAAAAAAGTACATTAGCAGCAGTGCGAGGTCGTCATTTTATTTCATCATTGAAAACAAAGCGCGCAATGTTCGGTGTGGAACTCTTCGTTTGTATAATTTTAATGGTGATTCCTTTGAGTGGGGTAGCTGGATACTTGATGACAATAAAACGCGATATGCGGCAATGGAAACTGCCATTTTTGTCTATGAGTTCGCGATGTTAAACTTAGGGTTTGCGAGAAGTGATTTCGAAGTGCGCAAGCAGAACGAAAAAGTGGTGAGTTATCACTTAAAAAGTGGCGCAAAGATCATTGCAGAGGATGACGTGAACTTCTATTTCAGGATAGAAAAAGAGGTAGGACTTAGGTTCGCAGCAACGCTGCGAGAACAGCTAAGTGGCAGCCCTCGTCCACCGAAAATTGCTTAAATAACACCACGGGCCAGCAAGTCATCGATCTGCACATCGTCATAACCCAGTGACTGGAGAATCTGACGAGAGTGCTCGCCTACTTCAGGCGCTCGCTTTGGTCCCACTTGGGGCACGTTAACCGCGTTGATCGGATGATTCACCACCCAAGGCATACCCATATCCGCATCCAAGGGGGCAACCACCATGTTGTTCAACGTCAACATTTCATCGTCCAGAGTCTCCTCCACAAGGCCGACCCGACTGGCATTAATATTTGCTGCTTTAAAGCGCGCTAGCCATTCCTCAGAGTCCACCAAAATCAAGACATCCTGAACCCGTCGGACGAGCTCTGCGCCGTGCTCCAAACGTGCCTCTGGTGTGGAAAAGCGCGCATCACGGATCGTGCTGCCCAACGCCAGAACATCGAATAGTCGAATCAGGTCGTCAGGCGTGCGTACCATGGTGAACTGTAACCAGCGGTCATCTAACGTGCGATACAGTGTCGTGGCAAACTGGGGCGTCGCTTTGAACGCTCGGTAATGCTCAAACTTACCACCCGCAAACCCGCCTTGCGCAATGCAGGCCATGGACCACAGGCCATTAGCCAGCAGCGATGTGTGCACCATACTACCCTCCCCGGTACGTTCGCGCTTGAGCAAGGCAGTGACGATACTGGCGTATAACGCAACCGCTGAGGGGTGGTCACCCATACCGGGCAAGCCTTGAACGGGTGGCGCGCCGGGCGCACGAACTAAATCCATCAAACCGGTTCTGGCCCAGTAAGCAACCAAGTCAAATCCTTCCCTATCACTGTCTGGGCCCTCCTCTCCGTATGCCGTTAGGGACGCATAGATCATGCCCGGGTTAAGGGCTTTAAGATCTTCGTAACCCAGCCCCAACTTGCGCCGCATAGGGAAAGGCTGATTTGTAACATAGACATCACAATCGCATACCAACTGTCGCAGAATCGCCATCCCTTCCGGCGTCTTGAGATTCAGCGCCAGACTGCGCTTGTTTCTACCGTCCATCTGCCACATGTAGTTAACGTCAGCATCGGGCGTCGCGGGTGTTGCTGACAGCTGCCGGTAAGGGTCACCATCACCTGGAATTTCAATCTTGATCACATCAGCGCCATAGTCCGCCAAAATAGTCGCCGCCACGGGACCTGCGATCCAACTGCCCACGTCCAATACCTTTAATCCGGCAAACAAATAGTCTTCACTCATGCTTGTACTCCTTATTAACGCGTACTTTTGTGCGCCTGTGGCTTGGCGTGCGTTAGCCAGACAATCAGCAACAACACCACCAGCATAGGCACACACACCAGCAACAGTGTCTGCCAGCCGAAAGCCAGCAGCACATAACCCGAACCCAGCGCGCCGCAGGCCTGAATGGAAAAAATCAGCGCGTCGTTAAGGGCTTGCACCTTAAAACGTTCCGTCGTCGTGTAGGTACTTGTCAGCAAGGTTGTGCCACCGAGAAACAGAAAGTTCCAACCAACGCCCAGTAGCACCAACGACAGCCAGTAGTGCATTAGCTGCCGGTCGATAAAGGCAACCATTAGACAACCCAGCATCAGCACTAAACCCACTAAAATAATACGTACGGGCCCGAAGCGACTAACCAACAAACCACTAAAGAGCGAGGGCAGGTACATGGCCATCACATGACTTTGAATGACCCAAGTTGTGTCCTCCAGACTGAAGTGATCAACCGTGTGCATGCTCACGGGGGTCGCGGTCATCACTAGGCTCATGACCGCGTAGGCCACCGCTGCCGCACCCACCGCCAGCACAAACATCGGCTGGGAAATTATTTCAGGCAACGGGCGCTGAACAGCATCCGCGGTGCTCACGGTAGGCACATAGTCGCTATAAAACGCTAACCAAAATAACGCAATCGCCATGAGTAATGCCAGCCCTAAAAATGAACCGCTGAACTCACCCCAGGTAGACCAATTATGCAGACGTTGCGCCACTTCCGGCCCTAACCATGCTGCAAACACGCCCGCAATCATCAGCACAGATATCGACTGCGCAACCTTCTCCGCTGGCACTGATTCTGCGACGGCGAAGCGATATTGCTGGACGAACGCGTTGTTGCTACCGACGAGAAGGGTCGCCAGACAAAATAGCCAGAAGTGCTCAATAGAAATCGCATAGGCTGCGAGCACGCCCGCCAGCGTTGCCGACATCGCAGAACCTATAAAGCCCCGCTTACGCCCAAAACGGCTCATCAACATAGCAGCAGGAATAGACGACAAGGCTGTGCCGCAGATCATAAACGCGATGGGAAGTGTCGCAAGACTGGGATTAGACGTTAGTCTGGCGCCAACGATACCGCCCAGCAAAATCACCATAGGCGGTGCGCACTGCGCAAATACCTGCGCTAGGGTGAGCGCACCAAGATTTCTAAACATCGGGAGTTTTAGCATCGATTATTGAGTCTCGGGGCAATACGCCCCGCGACATCATGTCTTGTGCGGCAAAGGAATCAGCTCAGAAGTTCTTGCCTTATATGCCTTATACTCGGGATCTTCACCCCAGCGCTTGTCGGCGCTGCGCTCAAGCATTTGTACACCACTGATATAATTGAGCAGCACAAAGACAAAAACAGGGGAGATCAAGGTTGCCCACTGCCAACCCACCAAGGTCGGCACTGCGATAATCGCAATACCCAGCCACAAGACGATCTCACCAAAGTAATTAGGATGCCTTGACCACGACCACAAACCGGTCGTGATAAATGCCTGAGTGTTGCTTTCATCTCGCCTGAAACGACGCTTCTGAGCATCTGCCACAACCTCAATCACAAAGCCCAATAACCAAACGGCCGTGCCGACTAAGGCGAAGCCCTCTAGCGGTACTTGCTTGGCAGAGGTCATCGCGGTAAGACCGGCGGAAAACGTGACTAAAACCCACAGTCCTTGCAAGGTCCAAGTCATTAAGAACTGTGCTGGAATGGTTTTCATCTTGTTAAAGCGGCGATCGAATCCGGCTTCTTTTACCCGTAAAAACAAGAAGGTCGACAGGCGGATGGCCCAAACACCTACCAGCAAAGCTATCAGGCCGCCGCGCATATCCAGAAAAGGGTTGGCAATCACCGCCAGAACCACCAAGGAAACATAGGTAAAACCCCCCATTAAATCGTAATAGTGTTCTGTTTGAAATATGTAGGCAGGCACATAGGCTATCCACTGCGCTCCAAAAGCGAGGAATGCGCACACAGCGAACACAGGCAACCCAGCAAGGATAGGCACATCACCGAATACAACGCTGTTGTAACTGCCAGCGAAAGCGATAAAACTTCCCACAGCCACTGCCACTAGTACGCCAATTAGCGATTTGATGGTAATTGGTTTCATCTTACTGCCTCTTATTATTGTCATTTTGACGCTGCCGAACTCAGCATGCTTTGTCACCCGATAGCTGCCACGCCTCACGCGTGCACTTTTACACGATAACTTTTACGATACAACTGGCAGGAACAATTCGCCGACCACAGCGATCTACTGTCTCGACTCAGCGGGCCGGCTACCCAACTCGCGTTGCCATGTAGACCCTGTAAGGTCGACTGGCAGGTAGCGCTATCGCAAATCATCGATCGCGAAATCAAACATCAGCGTCGCGCGCAAATAATCATGTTTAGTCCGCCTCGCTTTCTAGAAGCACTGGCAATTATCGACTGGATTAGGTACCTTGTGACCATACATATCTTCGGCGAAGACTTCTGAATCCTTTGCGGCACTGCATCAGTGCAATCACCTTAACGATAATCACCATAAATCTACTGCTGTGGATTCCGTTTTTGGTGTTCTTCGCACTCCTGAAAGCAGCCCTACCTGTCGCCGCCACCAAACGCGGGTGTGACTTTTGTACAGACCAGTGCTACCGCAGCGCCGTCGCCGTTAATTCTTGGCTGCTCGAAGGCGCACTCGGCATGCAGATCAACATTATCGGTGACCTGCCGAAGGGTCGTCTGCAGCGCATGTTAGTCATCAGCAATCACCGTAGTTGGTTTGATATCATCGCCCTACAAACTGTCATCGTTCCCCATGGGCCCATCATCAAATTCTTAATCAAAAAAGAGCTGATTTATGTGCCAGTGGTTGGCTGGATCTGCTTGGCGCTTAATTTTCCACGGTTGACGCGTGGACAGCAGCCCGGAGGCCGGGAGAAGGACTTCGACTCGGTGACCAGCGCCGTCATGGAACTCGACAACTCGCCTTTTGCGCTGCTTAATTTCATTGAAGGCACCCGCTTCACACCCGCCAAGCGAGACAGCAACAACTCACGCTACCAACACCTGTTGAACCCCAAAACCGGGGGGTTTCGCATCATGCTCAATAACCTGCCACATGCCGATATTGTCGATGTCACCCTCATTTACCCCTGTGAGATGAACTTCTGGGAGTGCCTTAGCGGCCGCCTAAAAAGACTTGATGTGCATGTCAGCTGCAGTAAAGCTGACGACATTACCGACATTAAACAATGGATCAATGCACGCTGGGATGAAAAAGAACTGTTGTATCAAACTGATCGTCAAGCCGCAAAGCATGACAACTAGCGCAACGCAATAATCAAGGTTTTGATCACCTCCAGTGATCAAACTCAGAATCGATCCTCTGTCAGCCCGACCTTAATCAGGCTAAAGAATGAATTCGTATTTCTTCAGAATTCCATGCGTACATCGTTGTTCTCCTTGCTATAATTCTTATTAACTTTCGTTTAGTGAGACTTATGCTACCCATCGCTGCCATATTCATTGGTATCATCTTATTGGTGATCAGTGCTGACAAATTTGTTGAAGGCGCTGCGGCGGCAGCCAGACGATTAGGCCTACCTCCCCTGCTCATTGGCATGCTAGTGATCGGCTTCGGTAGCTCTATGCCAGAAATGGTGATCTCGGGCCTGTCCGCCAGCCAAGGGAACCCAGGCTTGGCATTGGGTAATGCCTTTGGCTCAAACATCACTAACATCGCGCTGATTCTTGGCCTGACAGCTATTATCAGTCCTATCAAGGTTGCGTCCA
>JBLHVI010000022.1:0-45757 GCA_047630175.1 Candidatus Azotimanducaceae bacterium | reverse complement strand
ACGATGTGATAGTGCATTGGATAGTCGGGATCAATCAATTGATGTCTGGGTGTCGCCATGTGTTGATATTGGTTGAGAGTACATCGAGGTGGTGGCGGACGTCAGCGTAGCGTAGTGGGCGAGTTCATCTTATGGTTCTGTAAGCGATCACGTTGACGGTGTGAGTGTTGTTTTGTGTGTGTCACAGTATTCTCACTAGTTTTTTTCGAAAGGTTTTCAAGAAAAATACCAGCCTTACTCCTGCAGAATACAGGCGGAGATTCTGCCAATTCTGAAGATTCACTCGTTGGTTCGACGCAGGTTAAGAATTGCCATTTTGAGTCAACGTTTTGACCGCTTTTGGCCGTTAGGCGACATGCCTGCTAACGACCCAGACTGTGTGATAACCCCAATTACTCTGGCATTTTCCGCCGTAGACTCCACCAGTGAAGTTCTGAACTGTTTTCGGTGGGTAGATATTTTCGCCGAGTGTGTCCGAAAAAATTTGCTGCTCGTTATATGAGCGACGATTTTCTCAGCTAGCGCGTTTGTAATCGTTCTCCGCCTGCGGGTCACCATGACTTATTTGATCAAGTAACGACGCTGATCTGACGCCTCTGTGACACCACAGAACGAAGGTCTGTGCTTACACTCGTTTGGGATTCAAGATCGTCATTTTTGTAAGCCGGGATTGCATTAAATATAAGCATAAGGTAGGAGAATCCCCTCAATTTTGGCAAACAGACTGGCGGGAAAAAAATATGGAGACTAGTTAGTATATTGATGGTTAGAGAAAAAGGTGGTTTATTCTACTTATACTTCAACAATAGGTCTAAGCAGCAAAGCTATTGAGCTTGAAACAGCAAATAACACCGACTTAACCTTTCTTGAAAAAGAAGGTGATATCGGATTTATTTTCAATATTTTCTACAACAGCGTAGACAATTATTATTATCAAGTAAATACTGTTCTCGTTGCCGAAGCTGGTCACAATCAAGGCGAAAACGAGCATGGAGAAGAGGAGCATGTTGGAGAAGAGCATGACGCTGAAGATGGCGAGCATAACGGCGATGAACACGGGGGCGAATTACCCGTATTCTTATTCAAAACCGATAACGTCATTTTACATGGCTTTGAAGCGCAAATAGCATGGCAGCTTAGTAATGAATTTAAGGCAACGGTATTTTCTGATTTCGTGCGCGCTAGGCTGAAAAGCGGAGGCGATTCACCGCGGACTCCGCCACTTCGATTTGGCTCACAATTTAGCTATCAAATCGCAATTTTGAGTGCACATCTTGATACTACGCGATATCAATCACAAGACCGCATTGTCGATTTTGAAACAAAAACGGATAGTTACACATTGGTTGATATCAGCATTTCTTATGATTTACCTATACTCAATAACAATATTGCAGTGTATTTCAAAGGCAATAACCTGACCGACACTGAAGCGCGTGTGCATACGTCATTTCTGCAGGACCTCGAACCACGCTCCGCCCGTAAGCTGAGCAATGGCGTAAGAGGTTATTTTTAATCGTGGATGCTCCCAGAACAAACGTAAGCCCTATGAACGTAAAACTCAAAAACGCAAGTTTACAATATAAGTAGATATCTAATGAATATGCATAGTACTTCAAAACTTATTTTACTCAGCGCAGCTGTTTTCTCATTAGCTGCCTGCGTAAATAATAATGCCTCAAAACAGCTTGAACAGGCTTCAATGCCGTTAGCAGGGAACAACAAGCTTGCTTTGAGTTCAACGCTGAAGGTGGCAACTTGGAATGTTGAGCATCTTTCCTATCCTATCGATACAGGTTGCAAACCACGCTCGCAAACCGATATAGATGCCATGCGTGACTACATTGAACGCGTAAACGCAGATATTTACGCGTTACAAGAAGTTGCCTCTAAGCAAGCGCTCAGTAACTTATTCCCAGATAAGCATTGGCAAATATTTATGTCACCACGCCAAGACAGTAAATCGTATACGTGCAGAGGATTGGGTAACGCATCTACACAACAAAAAGTAGCTTATGCAGTACGCAAGGGACTTGTTGTAAATGACGTGCAAGGGCTGTCGGCATTTGGCCTGAATAGACCCGGCTTACGCAATGCTTTACAGATGGACGTACAGACCGATGTTGGCAGTATCTCACTGTTAAATGTGCATATGAAGAGCGGTTGTTTTGTTGATAACTACAGTCGTTCTGACTCTGAGGCATGCAAAGTATTTGCAGAGCAGGCGCCTCTATTAGACCAATGGATTGAAGAACAGGAGCAACAAAACAGACCATACATCGTTTTGGGCGATTTCAACCACCGCTTAAGTGCCCCTTATAATCATTTAACCCAACAATTGTTTACTAATTCAGATGGTTCAGTATCTAGCTTGCAAAATACGACCGCTAATTTAATTGGCTGCCACCCATACTACCCAGCACCTATTGATTTGGTTTTTTTGGGCGGAATTCCAAGTTATAGCATGAGCTATAAAACACAGGCACATAAGTTCGAGAGTATGCAAGTCGAGAGTATGCTAAGCGATCACTGTGCCGTTTCTCTAAGCATTAGCACCAAACTTAGCGCGTTGAGCGACGCCGTAAAATGGCAGACTACCAGTAAAGAATATCAGTTTTTAAGCCGTGCTATTTATCAGCAGGCAAGTGCGGCGCTAGCGACGGCCTCGTTACCAAAGCAAAACTGGGTAGTGGCAATGGACGTTGATGAAACGATATTAGACAACAGTCCCTATCAAGTAAGCTTGGATGAAAGAGGATTGAGCTACACGACTGAGAGCTGGGCAAATTGGGTCATGCGTGAGCAAGCGAGTTTAGTGCCCGGCGTTAATTTGTTTATAAAAAAGGTGCTTGATTTGGGCGGTAAACTTGCGTTCATTACCAATAGAGAGAAGAACTTAGACTCGCATACTTGGCAGAACTTACTCGCACAAGGTCTGCCTATAAACACTGAAAACACCTGTTTGATAGGACGATCCGTCCCTGACAAAACTGCAATAGACAGTGTGAATATCATTAATGATAAAGACTTACGCCGCCAACAAATTAAAACCGGTGTCGCCGATTGCTATCATGACAAAGCAGATAAACAGACATCTGATGTGTGGGCGAGCTCCAAGCTAATTATTATGGAAGTTGGCGATAACATAGAAGACTTCAGTGGCGTCACGCAAGAAGATGCAAAGATCACTGAATTACTACAACAGTGGCCACAAAAACTTATCTTGCTGCCTAACCCCATGTATGGCTCTTGGTAATGGCACAATCAAGGAATTAACATGCTCAATAGACGGCAGTTTAACAAAGGCTTACTTGCCGTGGCATTGAGTGGTTTAGCTACATATCTGCATGCTAGCGAACGATTCAAACTAAACAATCTTATGGGGCAAAACTTTGCCTATGGGCCTCTTGTGCCTGATCCAGATGGGATACTAGATTTACCTACAAAATTTAGCTATCGCATTATTTCTCAACTTGATGTATCAATGCAAGATGGTTTACCCGTGCCCGATAGAGCAGACGGCATGGGCTGCTTTGCATTGGATGAAGAGCTCGCGTTATCTTGAGAAAGCGGGTTATCTGACAAGAGATGTAGATACTGAGTATTTGGACTTGGACACAGATAAAGAAGATACCTTGCAAAGTCTTGCTGGTGCATCGATCAGTTACAGATTAGCTTTTGGCCCAAATGCAGGTAAAAAAGGGCTGACCCTGAAAACGCGGCCACGATTTTTGAGCTTGGACACCATGATGAGCAAGTTAGTTAGCGCGCAGGTTTCTCCCTACATGCGGGTGTTGTCTGCAAAGCAGGGCAGGGTAAAAAGCAGGCGTCTTTGCCGATACATTACGCGCCCAGCCATTGCAGAGCAACGTTTATCCCTGGCGAATGACGGCAGCGTCATTGTTGAACCCAAATTGCCTTATAGCGACGGCACGACGCATATTGTTTTGAGTCCAATGGAATTCATCGGTAGGTTGGTGGCCCTTGTGCCCACGCCAAGAGTGAACCTCACTCGGTTTCATGGTGTATTCTCTCCGAATAGTCAGTTACGCAAGAAAATCGTTCCCAAACAAGCAATACAAGTAGAAGCAGAACACTCGGCCAAATGCCAGATCGGTTCAAAACGCTATGGCATGCACTGGGCGCAGCGATTGAAACGGGTGTTCAACATAGATGTCACGAAGTGTGATCGTTGTGGTGGCAAGATGAAGATTATCGCCTGTATTGAGGAACCTAAAGTCATAGAGAAGGTACATAAACATTTAGGGCTAAATCAGGCAGCAATTCCAAACAATCGTTCTCCGCCTGCGGGTCACCATGACTTATTTGATCAAGTAACGACGCCTCTGTGACACTACAGAACGAAGGTCTGTGCTTACACTTGTTTCGGATTCAAGATTGTCATTTATGTAAGCTGGGATTGCATTAAATATAGGCAAAATATGGCGCTTGTTCATCTTTATCACTTAAGACTTTGCTGAACAATACCTCGAATAACTTGTGGCTGCTTGGAAAACAAACAGCCACTTAAACATAAAAGAATATACCCATGAAACTCTCACCATTTTCGAAATTACCCTTTATCTGCTGCATCACAATGAGTGTGTGCCTAAGTGCTTGTAACAATGATAAAGAACAAGCCAATATTCCAATTAATAACATCGATCCATTAGTTGGCATTTGGCAGGCACCCGCGTATGGCTATGTGCTGGATATGCAAGCCGATACTCATCAGTTATATCAGTTTACTTCAGAGTCTTGCCAAAAAATTGAATTTGATCTCGATCATGATGAATTAAAAAGCAGTATGCGACACAGTGATGACAATAACTCTATCGTTAACACTTTTACTGGTGCCAAAAATCCTGGCATCGTGATGAACAAAGAAAATAGTTTGCCCGATCTTTGTGTGAACGACTTAACAGCCAATAAAGGTGATGCTAATTATCAATTTGATGCGCAACAAGACTTCGAAATATTTTGGCAAAATTTCAGTCAATATTATGCATTTTTTCATATTGAAGATGTTGATTGGGATGAAGTGTTCCAATTAGCAAATAACCAAATTAGCCCCCAGACCACTGAAGCTGAATTAGTTGAAATATTGACTGAAATGGTTGCCCCCCTAAGAGACTTTCACGTGCAGATTGGCAACGAAGATTTAGATATCTCCTTTTCGGTGCAAAGAAAGGCCTCATTATACGCTATAGCGCTACTAGACTTTATCTCTACCCAGCAAGTTGAATTACCCTTTGGGCAAGAACAAAAAGAGGCCTTTGAAATTTACTTTGAAAATGCAGAACAACAGTCTATTGACGCCATTTTAAGCCATGTTGTGATGGACTCAGAAATTGAAATAAATGATAACGAAACGATGTTTTGGGCAACATTTGAAAATAATATTGGTTATCTCAATGTGACTACTATGGACATAAATGGATTGGGTGATAGCGATAATAATGTAGCACAAAATAAAGTAATATTGACCGAGACCTTGGATGAAGTTATGCAGTACTTTGCCCATGTAGATGGCGTTATTATTGATGTGCGAAACAATGATGGCGGAGATGATTTTGTGAGTAGGATGATCACCGGACGCTTCATAGATCGATCTTTACACGTGTATAGTAAACAGGCGAGATTGAATGATAGTCGCACCCCTCTGCAAAAAGTTAGCATTGAGCCACAAGGCAGTATTCAGTTTCTCGGCCCTGTGGCGGTGATGACCAGTGCATCCACCTCTAGTGCAGCTGAAATCTTTGCAATGAGCATGCGCCAGCGAGCAAATACCGCTTTAGTAGGCGAAGCAACCGGAGGTGGCTTTTCTGATGGACTCGATAAATCACTTCCCCACGGTACCGAATATAGTTTGTCGAACGAATTTTACCTCACACCAGATAATGAAGAGTTTGAAGGGGTCGGGGTGCCTGTGGATATTGAACAAGCATTTTTTATCCTAGAACAACGAGAGCAGGGTATTGATTTGGGTTTGGAAAAAGCGGAAGCGTGGATTATTCAGCAGTAATGATGGAGTGCGTTTCAGCGACACGTGAACGCTAAGTGCCGTTCACGTGTTGGGATCAATCGTTGCTGTTAAACATTTCATTCTTTGATTAGGGTAATTTTTACCTGATGAGTTTGAATATCGCCACATCAAGTGATGCTTCACCTGCACAGTCAAAGTATATTGGCTCAAAAACAGTGCTGTTGATAATGCCAAATGGGCTAGGCCCTTAAAAATGTCATTTAAAGGTTAGATCTAATGAAGGTTAAGCAGCCTCCGCTTTTCAAATATAAGCAGTCTTGTCGCTCAAAGTAACTGCCAGCATTTAAATTTGATGTTATCTCTGGTGGAGGTTTAACAAAATGTTCTACTATACGAAAAAGAGCGAAATTTTAGACGGATAGATAAATGGCAATAGCACTTAACAAAGCCATCAAACGGACGTTTTCTCGTCGCTTTTTTTGTGATTTAACGCTACGCTACCACAAAATAACCAACTACGAAGCGGCAATTTATGGCGGCGTTAGGCGGACTGATATGGTGACATCATAATGAACTGGGAAGCTATCGGGGCCATTTCGGAGACTATTGGTGCCGCTGGCATGATCGCCACGTTGCTCTATTTGAGTCTGCAAGTGCGTGCTGGCACGCGCGCCTCAGCTGTGGAGTCCAAACTCGTCTCCGCCAGCTTCCAGATTGATTTCTTAAAGTCTCTGGTACAAGACCCCGAGTTACAAGCAATCTTGCTTCGTGGTCGGAAAGACCCTACATCTCTGTCTGTCGAGGAGTACTATCGCTTTTCGAATCTGGTACATATCGCGTTCGGTTCTTTTTCTGCAGCACACTTCCAGTTCCGACAGGGTGCCGTGAGTGAATCAGACTTTTTTGAAAATCTAATAACCATTCGTTACTTTCTTTTCAGTGCCGGTGGCCGGCAATGGTGGGAAAAAATTGGCAAATACATGTTTGGTGCAGAGTTTGTTGCTGTCATTGAAGCAGAGATAAAAATTGCCCGGTCCGCCTAACAAGTCAAGCCACGTGGACGTCAAAACCGCTGCGCGGTTTCGCCGCCAGTGCTTGAGGCGTTATATATACTTGAGGAATCGAATAGGTTGAAACTGATATTCATTGCAGTTATAACGCTGTTCACTTTGGGTTGTACCACGGGCCAATTGCATTATGTTGATGCTGAGGGAAATCGAAAGTTAGGTTGTGACGTGGAATTTGTAGGTCTGCCTAGCGTGGATAAATTCGCCGTAGAGTATTCTTTGAGCCTTTGCGCTAAGAATGCCTTCAACCGAGGCTTTGCAGTAGAACAGCCGGAATTATTAGATATAGATACGACCATTAAAAAGCCGCCATGTGGAAGAACGTGGACTCATGAGTTAGCAAAGGAGGCGTTTAAAGCGGAGTCTCTTTCCAAACGAGAATATGGCTATATAGTAGCCCATATTGATTTAGGTTTAGCAACTGAAAATGAGTGCAAAAGCGGCGACAGATAACAAAAAAAATGAAGACGGATATCTGGGAAGAGCGTCCAGCCACCGCTTATTTTGGTGCTAGGAGGCTACCGCCTTAGAAAGCCCCCGTGAGTTCTTCTCGATAATTATTTGTAGGCGCCATCGCTGTATGTCAACTCGTAGCTGTGGCTATAAATTTCTATGATGTTGCCAAACGGATCTTCCATATAGATCATGCGGTATGGCTTCTCACCAGGAAAATAGTAGCGAGGTTTGTCCATACGTTTTTTACCGCCCTCTGCGACAATACGTTCTGCAAGTTCTTCGACATTCGGGTCCTGCACGCAGAAGTGAAAAACTCCGGTTTTCCAATACTCGAAGTTGTCTTGCGGGTTGGTCTGATTTTTGAACTGAAAAAGCTCCACGCCAATTCGATCTCCTGTCGATAGGTGAGCGATGCGGAAACTGCCCCAACCCGCGCCGAAGACATCTGTGCACATCTCCCCGATGGCGCTGTTGTCCTCTTCGATCTCGGTAGGTTCCATAACCACATACCAACCCATTACTTCTGTGTAGAACTTAACGGCACGCTTCAGGTCGGGCACGGATATGCCGATGTGTGAAAAATTTCTCGGGTAAACATTGCTCATTGCTTGATCTCCTCTAGTAAGATTTGAGGTCAGTTTACGTAGCGGCAATGATCACGTAAAATTATCATTAATTATTAATACGATTACCAAATGTAATGATAAATGTCACCTGGTTACGTAGTTTTTGCACGTTAGTTGAAGTCGGCCATTTCACACGTACTGCTGAGCGCCTCCACATGACGCAGTCGGGCGTGAGCCAGCATGTGCGTAAGCTGGAGGAGCAACTCGGTGCGGAGTTGCTTGTGCGGCAGGGCAAACAATTCTCGCTGTCAGGGGCCGGCGAAAGGCTATATGCCGAGGCGCAGAGTATTCTCTTGGCCTTGTCGAATCTGGCGCAGAGCGTTGGAGAGGATCCGCCCTATGAAGGGGTTGTGCGGATGATGTCTCCGGGGAGTGTCGGGCTTAAGCTTTATCCGCATTTATTGGCGTTGCAGAGTAGGCACCCGAAGCTCATCATCGATTACCGGTTTGCGCCTAATGTTGATGTGGAAAACGCAATCGCTGAATCTATCGTTGATATTGGGTTCATGACGTCGAAATCGACTTTGGCGGACACAAGTTGTACCCCCGTCGCGAAAGAGTCACTGCTGTTGGTGACACCTGCTACAGTCGAGGAACCGGGTTGGGACGCTCTGAAGGCGTTGGGCTTTATTGATCATCCCGACGGAAGTCATCACGCTAATCTGCTTCTTGGTGCCAATTACCCTGAATTCCAGCACAGCAGTCTGTTACTCAGAAAGGGATTCTCTAACCAGATCGGTTTGATTCTGGAGCCGGTGAGCAGGGGGCTGGGTTTTACTGTCCTACCTGCGTACGCGGTTGAAGCATTTCAAAAGCCCGAGCACATTAAAGCTCATCGACTTGCTAGGCCGGTCCGTGAGACGCTGTATCTTTGTACGCTGCGGCATAAGACGCTTCAGAGGAGAATAGAAACGGTAATTGCTGAAGCTAAGCGATGGCTCTAAGCTGGACTAGCATCTAACAAATTGATGGGGTCAGTGTAAAGTGTCAGAGTAAAAAACGCTTATATTGCGCTGACGCCTAATCCTAAGTGGGTCTCGATAAACGTTTATAACCAAAATATACCGCCGCCATCTGAACGCGAACCTGTTCAACACGAACCTAGAGTTGAACTATTTGTCGCGACTGGTCAAAGACACGGCAGTGCATTTTTGGCTATTGACGCAGTTTGAAACTTTAATCGCTGTGACGAAAACGTACGACATTGCCATTGACAGTATCAGCTACCTGAACAGCATTCTGAAATTGTTCGAGGCATGCATGCTGCAAGGAAGGTGGCCGTGTTGGCAGCGTCGCCTTTATTTTTTCAACAACATTGAAGCGGTTGTCGGCGCGTCGAAAGCGGCAGGAAGGTTACGGGCTAGCACTGTGTTGGGCGAATGTAGGTTGCCCGCGTAAATTCCATCGATCCCTTCCCCGCTATTATTGGCTAGTTCAACTCTTGCTCAACTCTTGCTCAACCCTTGCTCAACCGCCATTTTCCGCGCAATCCTCGGTGCATTCCACAGTGACGGCATCAATATCAGCGACACCGGTACCGCTGTCACTACAATAAACGACTGCAGCGCAGACACCCCGCCAGAACCAATTGAGATCAGTATTGCTGCTAAGACACCCATCATAACCCCCCAAAATACCCGTAGCGCTGTCGGTGGGTCATCGGTACCGGTCATTACCATAGAAACGGTGTAAGTCATTGAGTCGCCCGTCGTGGCGACAAAGATAGTGGTGAGTACCAAAAACAATATGGAAATCATAAACCCCCAGGGTAATTGCTGGGTAATCGCCAGCAATGCTGCCGGCATGCCAGACTCGGCATAGGGTCCTGAAATTACGCCAGTATTCGCTAATTCAAATGCGATACCGGTGCCACCAACGATGGTGAACCAAAAGGTAGTTACCAAAGGTGCGGTGAATGACAGGGTAATAATCAATTCACGAATGGTTCGACCACGGGAGATACGTGCAATAAACATGGCCATCAATGGGCCATAGCCGATAAACCAGCCCCAAAAAAATACCGTCCAGCCATTCAGCCAACTGGTGTCAGCGCGGTAACTGGCCATGGGAATGAATTCAGTCACCAGTACGCCGATTGACTGGATAAAGCTTTTAAAAATAAAGGCCGTTGGTCCAGCGATTAATATAAATAACATTAATAATAATGCCAAACAAATATTAAACGCGCTGAGTATTTGAATGCCCCGGGTGACGCCAGACACAGCAGAAACTGTGTAAATAGCGATAAGGCCGACAATGATAGTCAGCTGAGTGCTGTAGTTATTACTGATGCCGAATAGCTCAGACAAGCCAAAACTTACCTGCAAGCCCAAGAACCCAATCGGGCCAACCGTACCTGAAACAACAGCGACTACACAGGCAGCATCAATAAACGAACCCAGCCAACCACGCAATACCACCTCGCCGAAGACGGGATACAGTAAAATTCGCGGCTTGAGCGGTAGGCCTTTTTCGTAGTGCAAATACATAAAGATAATGGCGGTTAAGCTGCCAAGAATCGACCAGGCTAAAAAGCCCCAGTGCATAAAGCTTTGCGCCAAGGCCGGATAGACCGCCGCCTCGGTTGCAGACTCAACAGCAAATAATGGCGGTGACGAAATGAAATGCGCCATAGGTTCTGCTGCGGCCCAAAACACGCCGCCGCCCGCAAGTAGCGTACACATAATAATAGCCACCCATTTGAAGGTGCCAATGTCTGGCTCGCTAAGATTGCCGAGCCGGGCTCTACCTGACCCAGAAAACGCGACACCCAGGGCAATAATAAAGGTGAGTAGCATTAATACCTGCCAGTAGGCGCCAAAATATCGGGTGGCCCCACCAAAAGCACCATTAACGGTTGAGGAAAGAAAGTCTAAGTCAATCAATGCGGTGGCCACAAACAGCAGCAAGAAACCACCGCTTAGAATAAATACCGGCCAATCAATGGTTGTCGTTGGTTTATCTGCTCGCTCATTACTCATGCGTGATCTTTACCAGTAAATGATTTGTAAAAAAACTGCGAAGTCTAGTCGATTATTTTTGCGATGTCAGTGCTGTGGCATAATTTCGGGGTTAATTCTGGGTTTGATTTTAGGCACATTGTAAGGTGCCAGCGTAAGCGCCTTTTATATCGCCTATTTGCTTGTGGCGTATTGAGCGGGGTTCTCCGGCAATTTGTGGCTATTGCAGATGGGCTCGAAACTGATGGCTACGCCGATATTGCGCAAAAACAACCTTGCTGGTAAAGCGTGCGGCGCACACTCACAGGATGCTTAATCACTTACATTAGCAACCTAGTTCAACAGCATCGCTCAACGACATAACAAGCGGCCCTGTAAAACATTGGGTTATCAGCCACCTAAGGATACACTCAACAATCGTGTTGTACCGACGGCTTAAGCTCATCGTAGCCTAATTCAAATAGCTTTCTTGTAGGACATTGTATGAAACTAACAGCGATAAGGGTGTTTGTATTTTCGCGGTGCGCGTGTCGCGCCATGTTGGTACTTGGGGTGTTATTTTCATTCAGCCTGCCGATGTCGGCGTTTGCAATAGATCATTCTCTAGAAGAGATCTACGCAATCTTAGGTGTGACGCCGAATGACACGGTGTCGAAGGATTTACAGAAGGTCTATAAAAAGTATTCTAGGTTGAAGCGGCACAAAGCCCTGGCGCTCGTTATCTCACCAAACAATTACGCGCTTGGCTATAGCTACAAAGCGCGGTCTGAACTGGGTGCCAGTCAAACCGCCATGGCGCAGTGTGAGAAGCAGCGTACAGATACTAATATTGATGGCAGCTGTGAAATATTGCTGCTAGGCGAGCAATTGGTTTTGCCCGGACGCATGTTAAGACAAGACGTTAAGCCTGATACTGCCGCTATGGCATGGCGGTTGGAAAGTCCTAACGGTCCGCTCTATCTTATTGGCACCGTCCACGTGTTAAAGCCATCATTGCTGCCTTTGCCAGCCGTGTTTGACCAGATATTGAACGAAGTAGATAGCATCGCCTTAGAGGTCAATCCAGTGTTGATGTCTGACCCGGGCAGAGTTGATGAATTACGCGCGTTAATGAGAGTAGATCCAAAACAACAAAAAAAGTTGTACGACAAGTCGACGAAAAAGCTATTGAAGCGCTACGCCAAGAATAATGGGATTGCTGCGTCGACGGCCTACACAGCGCCGATTGTGATTAACGCGCTTCAGGCATCTCAGCTAAAGATGGCAGCGTTGGGGTATTCCTTCAATACGGGCGTTGAAATGCATTACGTCCGTGAAGCGAGCAAGTTCGGTAAGGTGATTATTGAGTTAGAAAAGCCGACGGCAAGCATGGCGACACTTTTGACGCTACCCGTTGAAAGCCAATTGTCGATGTTGCGAGAGAGCATTCTTCAGCTGGACAATACACCGGCTTTCGTCAGCAAGCTTATTATAAGTTGGCTGACAGGCGATGCTGAAACAGTTTATTCAGAGAGTTTTCGTAGCATCGCGTTGAAAGGTGAGTTTGAACATATTGCCGTTCAAATGTTAGATGATCGTAATCTGCTTTGGATGGACAAAATTGATGCGCTCATCGCGGCGCCTGAAACAAGCGTCATTATGGTTGGCGCAGCACATTTTGGGGGTGAAAAAGGTTTGCTGGCGTTACTCATACAGCGTGGATTGAATCCCGTTCAGCTGACATGGGATGGCGCCAACGTTAAAGCCTCTGAGACGCTTCAATAGCGTCGCATTATTTGGGGGTAGGCATAAAGCGCTGGAGCGAATGCGTACAGCGTGCCGGTCATACCAGGTTTATGCTTGGCCGTGGGGAATGTTGTATGTGCTAATGCGACGTGATGTACTGAAGGTTTATCACTGAATATCCAGAGGTTAAACCATGGCAAGGTCACTCAAAGACAACGTTGTTCTCATTACCGGTGCTGCACGTGGAATTGGCATGGGAATCGCGGAATGTTTTGTTGCAGAAGGGGCAACAGTGGTTGTCACTGACCTTAGCCAGGCGCTGATTGACGCCATAGAGTCTGATCATGTTTTTGGTATGGTTGGCGATGCGGCGAATCAGGAAGAAATGAAGGCGTTGGTCGCGCAGGTCGTTGCTAAATATGGTCGATTAGATGTGCTGGTTAACAATGCGGGCATTGGCGGGCCTACCACTGATTTTAGCGAAATGGTGACGGACTCAGCGGTGTCTAATATGTCGGATGCTAGCTGGGATGAACAACTAGTGGCCAATCTTCGTACGGCTTTTTCATCATCGACGGCGGCTATTCCTCACCTACAGTCTGGTGGCAGTATTATCAATATAGCGTCTATCGCAGCATTGGGGCCAACCACCACACTGCCCGCGTACGGCGCGGCAAAAGCGGGCGTCGTTCACCTCACGACCACGTTGGCGATGGAGCTTGCGCCAAGAGGAATTCGGGTGAATTGCATCTGTCCCGGCTTACTGTGGACCAGAGCCTGGGAAATTCTAACGACGAATATGAAGAACAAACAACCCGAATTAGCAAACATGAGCAAGCGTGAGGTTTTCGAGATGGTCGTTAACGATGTAACGCCACTCGGCGGTGAACAAACGCCTGAGGATATTGGCAATCTGGCGGTTTTTTATGCGTCAGACAAAGCACGGATGATTACCGGCCAAGTGGTTGCGGTTGACGGTGGCATCTCGATTAAGTAGCCGATTAAGTAGGCGTTTCAGTCTCGGGTTACCCGAGGCGTGCTACACCGCGAGCGCCGCCGTCGAAGGTGCCCGCAAAGATCTGGCCGTAGAGCTCATGAACACGCTGCACGCCCCAGCGTGCCCATTCGTCGAGGTTAATGTGCCCATCGATGGGTCGACGTCTGCTTTGCCATCCTAAAGTCCATACCGTAGCAGGGCGTAACGCATGATGCCGTGGCGTAGTTGTGCGCTTTCGACGGCATTGGCACTCGTGCTTGGTTTGGCTTGTTGCATGACGGGTCGTGTTGAGTTCCTGATTGTGTATTTTCGAGCATTAGATTCAGATATCCCCTATATTGTTTTAGGCGCTAGGCGCGAAAAATGCATCTGGTGTGCGTAGCATCGCTGTTAAGCACGAAGTCAGTTTTTAAGGATACAGTATGAACAATGTTGAATACGCAGGTTTTTGGATCAGGGTCGCCGCGTCATTGATCGATACGGTATTATTTTTGTTAGTTGTTGCGCCAATACTGACCATGATATACGGGGCAGAATACTGGACCGACACAGATTTTTCCGCTGGATTACTCGGCGTACTGCTTAACTATGTATTCCCGGCGATAGCCGTTGTTCTGTTTTGGGTTTATAGATCGGCGACACCGGGCAAGATGGCATTTCATGTAACGATTGTGGATGCAACGACAGGGGAGAAGCCCACGACTGGTCAATTGGTGGGTCGTTACCTCGGCTATTTCGTTGCAATGCTCCCGATGTTCTTGGGCATTATTTGGGTAGGTATTGATAAGCGAAAACAGGGATTACACGACAAGCTGGCAGGCACCGTTGTTATCAGGAATACATCGGCAGAACCTGTTCGCTTTAAAACGCCTGATTAGTCCGTTTAAACACATGGGTGAAGCTCACGCGTGCCCCCATGTGTTGCGGGATGCCTACGTGTCTTTATTCGCCATGGCCACTTCCTCGACTAGCGCTGCAATCCGCAGCTCACCTTCACGAGTCTGGGCACCTTTTTGCAACGCGGTGCGCATGTTTGCCGTAGCACTTGGGTCTCGCAGTGTCAGCTGAAACAAGTAGGCTTCTTCTTTTAGACCTTCAACGATTGGCATCTCAGCATTCAATATCGATTGTTTAGCCAGTGCAATGGCCGACGGTGGCCACAATGCCATACGGTGCGCCAGTTTGTTGACATAGGCATCGAGTTTCGCGTGTGTATCAAATACCTGGTTCAGATAGCCCCATTTTTCAGCGGTCACTGCGTCAAGATCATCTGCGCCCAAAATAAGCTCCATGGCTCTGCCGCGGCCAATGAGTCTGGGGAGTTGCTGCGTGCCGCCACCACCGGGGAGGATACCGAGCGGCACCTCCATCTGATTGATAACCGTTTTATCTTTGAGACCGAAGCGCATATCACAGGCGGCAGCAAACTCGTTACCGCCACCACCGACGCGCCCTGCAATTTTTGCAATGGTGGGTTTCCCCATGGTGCGTACACGTTCGCACATTAGGTGGAAGTCAGATAGCGCTTCGGCTTTTACCGCGGGTGTATCAGTGGGAAATGTCAGGATGAATTCAACGTCGAAATGCGCAATGAAAAAATCTGGATCGGCACTTTGCAGAACCAATACCCTAACATTGCTGTCGTCTTGAACTTCCTGCGTAAATGCGACCAAGTCTGCGTACAAGGCTACCGTCATGACATTGATGGGTGGATTGCTGAGGGTCGCGGTTAATACACCGGCATTAAGTGCGACCGAGATGGTGTTATAGTCATATGGCATGTTGATTCCTTAGAGTGATTTATTAGGTAACGTCCTTATAAAAAAGTCCTTGCAGTTCGATTACGTGGTTAACCTGCGTTGGCAGCGTTATGCCATCATAGTACACGGCGACTTGACCTGATTCCCGCAAGTGTGTGAAATTACACCAAACACTTCTTGTCCCGCGTCAGCAGACCGATGCTTTCGTTGTCATTATCCATCCAGGTTGACATACCTCTACCGTAATTCTTGGGCAGGTGCAGATGATTGAACAGGAGGCCGAGGGCAAAGAATCGACCGTTAGTTTCGATCACGTGTACGCGCATGAAACAGCCACTATTCGCTCCCAGCGTAAAATCCGACAGCAAGCTGTTGATGCCGAGGAGTTTAGCGGCATCTCAATCTCAGGTGGTGGCATTCGGTCCTCGTCTTTCGCACTCGGCATCCTTCAAGCGTTAAACAGCGGCGGGGTGCTGCAGCGGCTTGATTACCTCTCGACAGTATCCGGTGGCGGGTATGTCGGATCAAGTTGGACTTGGTTCAATCACTTGTGGCGTACGGGAAAAATCAAGGCCGAGCAGGGCAAATACTTTTTCCCGTTTGGCGTTCGCGCTGAGGGCGCGCGCACTAGTGAACCCTCCGTGCAAAGTAAAATTCTCAGTTATCTTCGCCAACACGGCAATTATTTGGTGCCGGGCTTTGGCTTGAACTACATCTCTGGATTCGCGGTAGTGTTTCGTAACATGTTACTCTCATTGTTGGTGTACGTGTCGCTGCTGGTGGTCGTTTTTTGCGGATTTGGCGCAATCGAAGACCTGTATACATCGATGCTGAACCCCTTTGTTGGGTTGATCAAAATATCTTCGCAGGCATCGCTACCAACCACCATGAATTTGTTCCTAATGCTCGCTACCTGCGGTCTGTTAGTCGTTTCGGTGCTGGGCGTCATTTACGGACCTGTGACGCTATTTCTGTCAAGTACCAGCGACCTTGCGTACCGGGTCCGCAACTATTGGCAAAGACTACTCGGGTTATTCTCGATAGTGGCGATATCTTTTGCCATTATTGGTCTGCTGCCTGTTTTTATTCTGGAATCACGTAATGTTCTGGTGACGTCTTCCGGTGGCGTATTGGGTATCGTTGGCGGCATCTGGCATTTCTATCGGCAGCAGCAAAGTGGCGCTGCTGGCATTAGCCCTAGAATCATTGGCACTGTTTCTTCAGCGCTGACGATCATCGCAATATTGTCACTGGCGTACTTTATCGCGGAAAAGTACTCAGGCATCTGGAAGTTTGCCGCCCCCGTTGGCTTATTCTTCGGGTTTATGGTCAACATCAATCAGTTCGGTATTGGTCGCATGTACCGTGATCGATTGAGCGAGGCCTTTTTGCCAAATCCTGAAGCGATTCATACAAGTGTCTGGCATCCGGCAACACAGGCCAATACAGCAGAGCTTCGCGAGATGTGCACGGCTGACGACCAAGGTCCTTACCACCTTATCAATAGTACCGTGATACTGATTGATTCGCGCAACAAAAAGTTTCAAAGTCGGGGCGGCGATAACTTCATTTTGTCACCTTTGTATTGTGGCAGTGACGCGACACAATGGGTTACTAACGAACGCTTTAACAACAACAGTTTGACGCTTGCAACCGCGATGGCAACATCCGGTGCTGCAGCGAATCCGCACGCGGGTATCAATGGTAGCGGCATCTCTAAAGGGCCTTTAGTGTCTTTTTTAATGTTTATTCTGGGATTGCGCTTGGGCCTGTATGTGCTCAATCCGCTGAAGAAGGCGATGAAGGGCCTGAACGCGCCAAATTATTTTGCGCCGGGATTGTTTCAGGGATTGCTTGGATCAAGATTTGATATTCGCGCACGCTTTTTATCACTGTCTGATGGTAGCCATTTTGAAAACACGGCCGCTTATGAATTGATTCGACGTAGAGTAAGCGTCGTCATCGCCTCAGAAGCAGGCCAAGATCAAGACTTCTCTTTTGCTGACCTGGGTAACTTGGTGGAGAAAGTACGGGTTGATTTCGGCGTTAATATCCGCTTTTTAGCGGATTTTGATCTTAGGTATTTGATGCCAGGCTCAGCCGGAACAAGCCCTTCATTTGAGAATCGCTATGACATGGCAAAACGTGGCTATGCCATCGCTGAAATCAGATACCCGGCGGCTCACTCTGCAGCTGGCGCATTGCCTGCGAAAACGGGCTGGTTATTTGTTGTCAAGCCCACCCTGACGAAAGACTTGCCAGCAGACCTATATGGTTATAAAGACGCCAATCCGCAATTTCCGAACGAGACGACGTTGGATCAGTTTTTTGGTGAAGTTCAGGTAGAGTCATACCGCGAACTTGGCTATCAGTTAGCAAAACAGCTGGTTAACAATGAGCATTTCCAAAAAATATTGTTGTCGAAACAATCACCCACCCGTGAAGTAAATGACTAACTTGAGAAGTAATAGCAAAAAAAGACAATTGTTGCTTGCGAAGATAACAGCAGGCATTTTGATCCTGTTAGCGTTTTACGTTATGTTTAGCAGCACGAAGTTGGGCGCTATTGTTGAGGCGCTGACGCCGCCTACGCTGCCTCCAAAAATGACTATTGATACGGTACCCTGGCAGAATAACCAGAACTGGTCGCTCGCTCAGAGTGACGCATTTCACTTTACGTCGCAGGGATCTCGGACACTCAACATTCCCATGAAATGGTTTGTTGCACTGGAAGCGCCAGGAGACGGTATTCGGCAGATGTTGTTCAGTGAGCGTGAAAAATTCAATTCAGCAGAATATATTGCCCGTTTTGGCTTCATACCGAGCGTCGTCAGTCAAAACAATCCTCACGGTCTGCCCATTGGCTTCACAGGTGCGCCTTACCAATCCTTGGTGGGTCTTGAAAGTGAAGCCGAGGCCATTGGTTTTACTTGCGCCGCGTGTCACACGGGTCAGCTGGTGTATGCCGGTCAGCGCCACATTATAGAGGGTGGCCAGGCAATGACGGATCTTGGCCAGTTAACGCTGGCGATAGGGGCGGCACTCGGGCAGACCTTCATTTCGAGTAAACTGCCGATATTCAATGGTCGATTCGATCGCTTTGCGCATAATGTTTTGGGTGATCGCTACTCCGATCAGAATGTTGTCACGCTGATGAATGAACTTGATAGCGTACTCGGTAAATTGAAAGCGATACCCAGTGGTGTTGACGTGGTCGAGGGGTTCTCAAGATTGGATGCACTGAATCGTATCGGTAACCAGGTGTTCTCTATCGATACGGGCCGTGGCGACAATTATGTGAATATTAATGCGCCCGTAAGTTATCCGCCGGTATGGACAGCGCCTTGGTTTTCTTGGGTTCAATATGACGGCTCTATTATGCAGCCGTTAATCCGCAATGCTGGTGAAGCCATGGGGACGACGGCACATACCAACTTCACTGCGCCTGCGGGTGAAGGTCGATTTTCAAATATGATCCCCATAGATAACTTGCATTGGATGGAGGCTCAACTTGCGAGTCGCGATGCGCCACTAACCGTGAAGGCGTTCAATGGCCTACGTGCGCCGGCCTGGTTTTCGTCGCTGCCCGCAATTGACGAAGACATGGCTCGTCAGGGCGCCAGTCTCTACAAGGCAAGGTGCGCAGCATGCCATCTGCCTGCTCTCACGCCTGCAGTGGCGTCGGGTGCAGATCCAGACAATGAATTTTGGAACCATTTCGTGCCTATCTCATGGTCTGTCGGTGATGAGGTTAAAAGCACTGTAGAATCCTATCTCGACGTCAAGATCATCGATCAGGCATATCTTGGCACTGACCCCGGCCAGGGAAATGTACTTGGTCAACGGACGGTCAACACTGCGGGCATTGGTGACTCTACCATCGTTGGAAATACTAAGGGGCTCGGCATCAATATTGACGTCTGCACGCGGGAATCTGATTACCCTGGCAAAAAAGGCGCCAATAGGTTGCGTACGGTGACTGTAACAGATGAACCGTTGCTAGCTTTTCCAATTGCGCTGGGCGCAGTGGTTGCACTGAGTATTGAGCAGTGGCTTGATGATCAACATCTTGATGAGGTGGGCAAACAAGCTTATCGAGGTGATAGACCAAATTGTTTGCAAGCGGGTCAGGGTTACAAGGCACGTCCGTTAAACGGCATTTGGTCAACGGCGCCTTTTTTGCACAATGGTTCTGTCCCGACCCTGCGCCATTTACTTGGCCCTGTTGCTGAAAGACCAAGCGTATTTTTACTGGGCGACCCTACCTTCGATCCTGTGGACGTTGGCTTGAAGGTTGTTGCGGTCGGCGCAACGCAGGGTAGCTACACTGACGAAGGTTACTTCATTCTAAAAACGGCGTTGCCCGGTAACAGTCATTTGGGTCACGAATTTTCGGATGTGAAAGGTCCTGGGGTCATAGGTCGGGCCTTATCAGCGGACGATCGTGATGCCATCATTGAGTTTTTGAAAACAATTTAGCGCTAAATCATTAGCTGTACGGCGTAGAGTCAGGCTGCATAGTCGATTATACTTCATGTAATAACGCGGAGTTAGATAAAAACAGTATGACTGTAGATGACGCAAGTGTTAGCCAGCAAAAGCAGTCTTCAACAATGATGGTCATTTTCCCAATACTGGGCGGTGGCATGATTGGTGGATTTGCTATCAGCCGGTTTCTGAGTGGTGACTATGCCTTAGGCGCGTTCGATTTATTTATCAGTATTAGCTTTTTCGCGCTGAGTATTTACACGCATATCACTGGGCGAGATCGCATTTCTCGATTTGTTAGTGCTGTTCTCTCAGTGATCGGCCCGTTAGTGGTGTTGTCACTCTACGAGACGGGCGGTATCTATTGGGTTTATTCATCGTCTGTCGTACTGTTTCATCTGGTAAATTATCGTTGGGCGATTGCGTTGAATATCGTGATGCTTGTGGGTGTGGCTATATTTTTCTCAAGCCCTGGGATCGGTTCCGTACAACTTTATTCATTCCTCGCCACGATCACGCTAATCAATGTCTTTTCGTTGCTGTTCGCGCTTAACGAGGAAAAAAGTAAGGCCAGGCTACACGAGCTTACAGTTCGCGACGAGCTCAGTGGTATCGGAAATCGGCGGGCGTTCGTCGAGAAGGTAGAGGACTTGATCAATATCCGTAAACGCTTTGGGCGACTCGCCTGCCTTGTGTATATCGACATCGATGACTTCAAATCAGTTAATGATACGATGGGCCATGCTGCCGGTGACCAGGCGATACAACGTTTGGCCAGGTTTATAACGTCAATGTTGCGCGAAACCGACAGCGTTTACCGAATTGGTGGTGACGAGTTTGTTATCATCACGGAGGGTGGTGACGAAGATATGGCCCTTCAGCTCACTGAGAAAGTACGTTTGGCGGTCTCACGCAAAGAAATTATCGCTAACCGAAAGCTTACCATCTCTATGGGGGTGGCACTGCTGAACGACATGGATACAGCCGATTCTTGGCTCGCACGCGCTGACACAGAGCTTTACAAGGCTAAACAAAAAGGTCGTAATCAGGTTCGCGCTGCGATTATATGATTGCCGTACAGAACCGTGTTGATGCGTTGTACGTTGATCAGTAGTGGTAGTGACGTGGCATACGACCATGCCAGCAGTGATCGGTGGTAAAGCGCAACGTTAAGCGCCACGCTATAAACGTTGTGATTGCAGTTATACCGCCACAACACTACGTAATCAAGCGATGTTAAGCATTGACGTCTGCCGCATCGCATGCCTTAGCTAGGTTTTTGATCGGTCTAAACGCATTTTTTTGGGTCAATCATCGCCCTACTGGGCACGCCAATCCCGCCGGGTAGACGTCTTGGTCGGCCGAACGCCTGACCTTGACCCACATATTGCGCTGCAGATAACGCATGGACTAACGCAATAGCAGGATTATCGATGCGATTCCTTACCGGTTGCTTGTTTGCCACCCATTTTGTGTTTCGTTGGGACGGGTATTCAGTAGGGCTAAATGTAAGCCGGCCGTGGTTGATTGGGCGCGCCTCGTTAACCCTCGTCGTGAACCTCATATTCAAAAGCTTCGCGTCGACACCGGTAACGGCTAACACCCACCCATAAAGCTGTGTTGTCCAATAAATTTGATCGCGATAAACCATTACCCGATCACCAGCGACTAGAAAATGCTCAGTAAGTGTTAGACAAATCATCAATCATATGCATGTAGGCCGCACCGGGAATGTGGCTTTTTAGTAAAGTCGCTGTATCAGCCGTTATCACAAGCAGTTCCGGCAGGTTAAGGCACAATATTAACGCGGGTGTCTATGACATGAATCGAGCCATCACTTAAATAGTTTTGTAGCCAATAGGCATCTACTGAAATGTTATTCATACCGATTACCCTCGTACACGTTTTCTGAAGTAAGGTATATCTGCTATAACGTAATATTATACTGAGTAATTTTGACGGGCGCTAAATATGACACGATTTTTATGTTGCGAGCAACTACACATTGCGCAGAAAAACCAAACAAAAAAATTAGTTCTATACTAGTATAAATCTTATGCGAGTTAGCCTCCTTCATTTATTTCTATTAGCCTTGGCGTGTTGCAATACCACATCTTTGTTTTCAGAAGAGTTGTTCTCAGAAGCGTTGTTTCCGGTAGAACAGATTCAAGAATATTCTGACGTGCTGACAATACTCGCGATTGAAGATAACTCACCGTTGAGCTTTCAGTTACCTGACGGCACCCCGACGGGACTCTATGTTGAGTTTTGGGAACTCTGGTCCGAAAAAAACGCTATTCCCATAAACATTGTTATGGCTGAATGGGAAGATAGTCTACAGATGGTAAGACAAAAAAATATGTTGCTCAGCGGGCTTTTTAGAAGTGAACAACGTGATCAATGGTTAGATTTTTCGTTACCTGTTCACAGTATACAGACGGGCATTATTTATAACCGTTCAACGAGTAGTAAAAGTAAGCTTCGTGAACAACGCGATATAAAGATTGCTAGCCAATACCTTAGTTTTCAAGATTCATATATTAAGCGCAACTTCCCAGAATTCGAGCACTCGACGTACAGAAGTTTTGATGATGCCGTCCAGTTGCTATTAGACGATAAGGTTCAGGCTATTATTACAGAATTGCCTTGGGCTTTTGGTGCGTTGGCGAAAAAAGGACTAACGGGTGTCTTCACCGTCTCTGAGGAAGTTATACTAACCAACGGTGTTTTCGGGGCAATAGCGAAAAGTCAGCCTGAGTTATTAACCAAAATCAATGCTGGTATAGAAAATATCCCTGTTAACGAAATTATTGCATTGGAAAAAAAGTGGCTACCTACGTTTGAACCTTTTTTTAGCATTAATGCATCACTCGCCAGTTTAACGCTAGCAGAAAGAGCATGGCTACAACAACATCCTAACCTGCGTGTCGGTGTTGACCCTGGCTGGTATCCCTATGAATATATCGATGCTAACGATGATTTTGGTGGGATCTCTGCTGACTACATTCACTACATAGAAGACAGTCTTTCGTTAACAATTGAGGCTGACAAAAGCTACAGCTGGGTTGAATCGCTGGCTGCTATTGAAGTGAATAAAATTGATATTATGTCGGCGATTGTACGAACTCCAGAACGTGAAAAGACTATGTTGTTTACCGAGCCCTATATTTCTGAGGCAACGGTACTCGTTTCTCGAAGAAATGGGTTTAACGCGTATACCTTAGATAGCTTAAGAGGTAAATCCATTGGTGTGCCTGCCGGATTCGCGCAGGCGGAATTTATCGCGACTGACTACCCTGAGATAAATATTGTCACCGTTAAGTCACCGATCGATGGACTTAAAAAGTTGAGTGCAGGTCAATTTGACGCATTTGTTGGCAGTATAACCGCCGTCAATTTCAACATAAACAATGAAGAGCTTTTTGATCTCACGATTACCGGATTTTCACCCTACAGCTTGGAAGTAGCGATGGCGGTGAGAACGGAATTGGCGCCTTTGGTAGGGATTCTTAACAAAGTTTTTTTGGATATGAGCGAGAAAGATAAAGCGTCAATTGCAAATAACTGGTTGTCTATTCAGGTCAAAACGGGGACGGATTTAGCAACAGTTGTCGCTTGGGTATTACCCATTATTGTATTTTTAGTCCTCATTATATTTGTGTTTGTTCGTATGAATCGAAGACTAAAGATGGAAATCTATGGGCGTAAAAAATCGGAGAAAGAGCAGGTTATATTGGCGTCTCAACTACACGAATCACAAAAGATGGAAGCGTTGGGGAAGCTAACAGGTGGCATTGCTCACGATTTTAATAATATGTTGGGTGTTATTCTTGGCTATTCAGAGTTGATAAAAACAGCGCCCAGTATTGAAGAAAAATTGGCGTCCTACGCCGGGAAAATTTTAGACGCTGGGGAAAGAGGTGCGAAGCTAACGAGTAAGTTGTCGTCTTTTTCTCGAAAGCACCACATTGAAGCGGTGCAGGTAGATATTAATGAAGTTCTACGAGATCAGCAGGATATTCTCCAGACAACATTGACTGTACGCGTCAAGATAACACTACAGCTATGCGACCAGGTTTCGGCAGTTTGGTTAGACCGTGGTGATTTAGAAGACGCTATCCTGAATATGTCGATTAATGCTATGCACGCAATGAGAGGCAATTTGCTTTTGGCAGAATTGATTTTGAGTACAGAAAATGTCGTATTGCCGAAGCAGCGAGCCAAGGAGCTAGGTTTAGGAAAAGGGAATTACGTAAAATTTTGTATCATCGACAACGGTTCAGGTATGAGTGAAGAGGTCAGTAAAAAAATATTTGATCCCTTCTATACAACAAAAGGGGAGGAAGGAACTGGCTTGGGATTGTCACAAGTATTCGGCTTCGTGCAAAGAAGCGGTGGCGTTATCGTGGTTACTACTTCGCCTAAAAAAGGCGCTCAATTTGCACTGTATTTCCCTCAGTATATTGTCAAAACTAAGCAAGCGCCTGTTGCGTTCGAGAAAGAAGCCCGAAGCCTAAGAGGCACAGAAACGATACTGATCGTCGATGACGAGCTAGCGTTGTGTCAATTGGCGGGGGAACTCTTGCAAACAGAAGGATACAAAGTACTTTTAGCAGACAGTGGGATGTCAGCCTTAACCATTTTAGAAAACGAACACATTGACCTTGTGTTGTCAGATGTACTGATGCCTGGTTTGGACGGGTATCAGCTAGCGACAAAAATCCAAAAAAGTTATCCTAAGGCAAAAATACAGTTAGTCAGTGGTTTCGCTGACGAGAAAAACAACGACCACGTAGATGCCCAGCTACAGCAAAACCTGATTAATAAGCCGTATAGCCGAATAGCGTTGTTACAGGGTGTCAGAGCACTGCTGGACAGCTAAGCATTTGCTCTTGGGCGTAATGATTTCCATGTATACTGCTGATCTAAGAATTTGTGGTAAAAAAGTGTAGGAGATAAAGTTTGAAACTCATTAGCGATGATATATTGATTGATTCGGGACAGCAGCGTCCCATTCATGAGGCAACCTACCCGACGTTTGATGGGTTTAAGTTTGGGGACCCAGCTGCTTGGATAAAAGGCCAGCCGTTCGAGCTTTTCAAGAAAATGCGTGAAGAAGCGCCAGTAATGTGGTCACCCGGAGAAAAGGGCGCTTCGGGCATCTGGTCTGTTACCCGCTACGATGACATTAAGAAAGTTGAACTCGCGCACAGTGTTTTCTCGTCTCAGCGTGGCAGCATCAACATGGCGGTACCTGAAAAGAAAAATTGGCGTCCAGAAAAACTTATGCCCGCGGCCCTTAACTCGCTTATTAATTTAGATGAGCCGCTGCATCGGGAAATGCGCATGCAACAGAGCGATTTCTTCTTCCCTGCGTATGTCGCGACTATTCGGGATAGGGTCGGTGTAAAAATAGATTCATTGCTCGACGAAATGGAGCGGAAGGGACCTGTCGTCGACTTCGTTAAAATGTTTTCAGAAGAGCTTCCCCTCTACACGCTCGCTGAAATGCTTGGTATCGATGAAGAGGATCGACCCAAAGTTAAAGTGTGGATGCACCACTTAGAATTGGCCTCGCAATTTTTGTCCAACCCATGGCAGACGTTCTTCTCTGAACCAATGTTTCCGTTCCGTTTTAACGGTGTTGTCAATGACATGTTTGCGTATGGTGAGGGTGTCATGGCGGATCGACGGACGAACCCTCGTAAGGATCTGTTAACGGTCATTGCCCAATCCAAGCTGGACGGAGAGCTGCTGCCACAGGAGTTTCTTGACGGTTCTTGGCTTCTCATTATCTTTGCCGGTAATGATACGTCGCGAAATTCCCTCTCGGGAACCATTCGATTGATGACCGAGTTTCCAGATCAGCGGGCTATGGTATTGGACGACCCTTCACTCATGTCAAAAATGTCGGAAGAAGCATTGCGAATGGTATCTCCGGTTATGCATATGCGTCGTACCGCGAGGGAAGACACGGAATTGAATGGTCAAAAAATTGCGAAGGATGAAAAACTAGTGCTTTGGTACGGTGCTGCCAATCGTGATCCAGATATCTTTCCTGATCCAGACACCTTCAATATGCACCGAGACAATGTCGAGAAGCACGTTGCTTTTGGTCACGGGGTACATAAGTGTCTAGGGTCTCGAATTGCAAAGATGCAGCTGCGGATGGCATTCGAACGTATCTTTGACCGGTTTCCTGATATTGCCTGGACGGGCAAACAGACCATCTCGCCCAATGCGCTGGTGCATGCGATATCGAGTTTGGAAGTTAATTTGTATGGCCCGAATGGCAAACGTCCAACGAAGGTCGCCGTCAGTTGATCTTAGGTGCGATCAAGAGAGGCGGCGTGCATTAACTATTTAACGTCTATGACTTCGCCTCTTGATCGCTCGTCATCGCTCGTCATCGCCGTCAGTGTCTCAAGAGGGGGGCGTTACGTTAGCCTTTGAAACACTGGCTACGTATACTTGCTTACGTAATATTATTCGCGGGTGTGCGCTTGTTTGGTGGTACCGCTTTTCAATCTACAGCAGCAACGTTTGGGTCTATTCTGGCTTCACTACCTCTAATGCTAGGTATTCTTTCTACGGTATGTAGGCTCCAACCGCCTTCGGCAGGGTCTGGCTAAAGTTGAAGGTCTTGTGCGTAACGCAAAGTAAGGGATTGTGCTTGGCATGTCATTGATTTGTCTATTCGCGCTTGAAGACCTAGGGATTGATGTTAGCAATGTCTTTTAGTCGAAAAACGTTATCCGCTTGGTACCTAGGGAGGACGACATCTATCAACAAGGTCCTATTAGGCTGAAAAAAAGTGGTCAAACTTGCCTGGTTCAGCGTAATTTGGCCGATTTCGTCTGTCCCGAAAGTCTTATATCCCGCGCTTGTTCCGTCTTCCGAAAAATCTGGATAGGCGCTTAGGCTTATTTGCAGTGCCTCGTCTATCTCATCGACTTCTTTGTAGAGCCTAGTGACATTGATCATGAAGCTTCTATAGGCCTCGTTGTCTTTATAGGGGTGGCATTTGCGTGAAATGTCGCGGTTAAAGCGTAGGGCCCATTTATCAGTATCGTCGTCAAACTTGCCGTAGAATTCGATCGTATAATCGGTAACGTCTTCGCCTTGGTCGTCGCGTATGCGGAATACCGTATTCTGGTAGGCGTGCTGAGCGACGTTAGATCTATTTTTGTATTTGTTCATGACAGTGTTTGTACGCGCATCGCACTCGCTGCACCATGCGGCGAAATCCTCGTGTCCAACGGAGAGACCCCTAAGAATCGGCTCGATCAGTTTCTTCTTGATGCCTTTATTGCCGGTTATGCTGCTGTGGTCGTATCTGTCTAGAACGAGGAAGGCAGTACTGCCTTTGGCGGTGTCTACGAGTCCGGGTGTTATTTCGCCGCTTTCGGCGTTCACGTCTATGCGTAGTCTCGCGCAATTTAGATTAGCAGTGGCGATATAAACGGTGCCGTCTGAACCGGGTTCGTTAGCGATGCCTTTGATACCGGGATAGCCAAAATTGCCGACTATTACGCTACATCTAACGCCGCCTAAAGGTGAGCTGGCATTGAACGGGTTAGTCTCTGTAAAGCGATCTTGCTGAGCAAGTTCCCACGTGAAAGGACTGGCTAATTCAAGGTTTTTGAGGATATGTGTGCCAGTCTGAAAACGCTTCTCAGAACTATGGCCTTTGAGCACTCGGCCAATTAGCGAGCGGCCTTTATGCGCGAGTGGCGATCCGAAGTTAGCGGGTGCCAACATCACGAGGTTGTCTATCGGTGCTTTCTCGTTTTTGTCGGTATAGAAGCGCTGCATCCAAAGGCGAATGACCAATCCTCCGGTGGAATGGACAATAACATCTACACTATTGGGCTGTGTTGGGAGTCCGGCTTGGTGCCATACTTTGTTCATGCGAGTAACAACATCTTTGAGCTTGATGTCGTTGTCCATAGATTCGTAGTCACCCAACCAAACTTCTTCGATCGGCCGTTGCGTTGCCGACTCTATTTTCTTGGCGAGCCGTTGGAATGACTCTGATGTGTCACTCCAGCCATGAATGATTACGATAGGTTTCATCTTTTTGGTTTCCCTGGCGACGTGTACTTAGTGTGCCAAACGCGGCTGTTTTCTACAATTGTAAAGATGATATCTTGATTTCAAAGCGCTTTGACCAAGGAAGACATCAATTAAATCATTGGCGAATGCGCGCAAGTGTGTTTTATTCAGCGCTAAAAACTACGGAGAAATTGACAATGAGACTTAAAGACAAGGTGGTTGTTATTACAGGTGGCGCTGGTGAGCTAGGGACTACCATGGCGGCACGATACTTGGCTGAGGGTGCCAGTGTAGTGCTAGCTGATTTGAGTATGGACGCATTACAGGCAGCGTCAGTGCGTCTTGGTGGCGTACGCATTGCGCTGTGCGTGGCTGACGTAGGAGAAGAGGCGGATAACGCGCGCGTTATTAAAGAAGCAGAAGCAACTTTTGGTGGGGTTGATGTATTTGTCGCGAATGCTGGTATTGAAGGTAAAATGGGCCCTATTGCGGCGCAACAGGTTGAAGATTTTGATCAGGTAATGCGTGTTAACGTTCGAGGACCATTTCTGGGGATTAAATACGCGCTGCCAGCTATCGCGCGGCGCGGGGGTGGCAGTATCATTATTCTGTCGTCCATTGCTGGCGTGACGGGAAGCACAGGTGTAGCGCCTTACTCAATCAGCAAGCACGCGGTGATTGGATTGATGCGCAGTGCGGCGCTGGAAGGTGCACCGGACCTTGTCCGAGTCAATACGATTAACCCGGCGCCCATGGTAGGGCGGATGATCCGATCGATCGAGGAAGGCTTAAGTCCAGGCAATGCAGATGACATACGCGCCGCCATTGTTGCAAACTCTATACCCATGGGTCGTTATGGTGAATTCGAAGATATGTTAGGTCTGCTCGTGCTGCTTGCCAGCGATGAGAGTAGCTTTCTCACGGGTAGTGTGTATATGGCTGATGGTGGTATGAGCGCAAGATGATCCGCGAGCAGGCAACAATTGAGCCGGCACTTAGTCAGTAGTTTAAGCGCATCGGCTTTAACAGCGCCGCAACAGCAGATTTTGCAACACTGAAGGCGGTCCACAGGGCGCATGTGCCCGTCATTCCTAACGAGAACCTAGATGTGTATCTCGAGCGACCCGTTGATCAGGACATCAGCCGGCTATGCCATAAGATCGTTAATGAAGGCTGCGGCGGATGGTGATACGAGATGAATGGTCTCCTTGGTTGGGCGTTCAAACAGATTGGCTTTGACGTGAGGTGACGCGGCGTATGGCGGGTGTTTTCCGCGCTGACTTGGGCGCTGCAGCGTTTGGTAACCACCTTATCCATACCGTTGAGCTCGGCGATACGTATATCGTCGATGTTGGTATTGGCGACTTTGTCAAGGAGCCGGCTATTCTCAGGGAAGGGGTCTTTATCGAGGAAGGTAAGCGTTACCAGCTCGAGCGTTTGGCCGATGAATCGTGGCGGTTTCACAATATCTAAGGTGCTAGGCCCTCGAGTTTCGATTTCTTTTATGCCGCAGCTGATGAAGACCAGTTAGCCGCAACCTGCTGCAGTCCGATCCTGAATCTACGTTTCGCCAAAATCTTTACTGCCAGCAAATGACCAACGAAGGGTTCAAACGCCTTATTGGTCGCCGGTATACGAACACGGCCGACGGCATTGCTGGGACTGAAGCGCGCTTGGTTGAGCGCGAAGCAGCGCTTCACCAAGTTATCACTGAGTCTTTTAGGATTACGCCGCCTGAGTAAGAAGATCTGTGGCGGAACGTGTGTGCACGTCACAAAGCGTTACAGACGTGACTACGAAAGTGAGATAACCCGCATGTTGATTCAGCAGAATATTTATTCTGCTTGTATTTGTTCCAATCCTTTAATTATGCAGACATTCGCAGTGCTGCTGGCGAAACGGTGTTGGGCGAGCGCTTGATAATCATCAGACTGATACCAAGCGAGTGCTTGTGCGGCAGTAGGGAAAGAGATGAGAACGGTTCGGGTGTAAGGCCAGCTGCCTTCCAAGCGTTTCGATTCCTCGTCTACCGCAAGTAAGCTGCCATCATATTTAGCAAAGACTTGCATAAAGCCCGCTTCGTATTTGGCGTAGGTCTCTCGGTCGAGGATATTAATTTGTGCAATGAGGTAATGAGTCATTTGTTTCGCCTGATTTTGATGGTGTTGACTATAACATTGTACCAAATGGGTTAGGCGTAAAGTTTGCAGGCTCCGCGAAGCGCTGTGCATGATTTATACACCCCGAGCCAACTACATATGCCGCAACGCATCGGTGTACATTGTGCATTGGGAAAATATGTCGTAATAGCGGGACTTGGTTTATGCTGAAGATTCGACAACTGTAACGCGTGAATGACTCAGCTAGCGAGTGGTGGATTAGTGCCTAGCCGAACCCTAACTAACGACGAGGAGAAGTCTGTGACTGACGTCAATGTAGTTGATGAAGATGCGACAGAACGATCGGCCGCTATCGGCGCAAAAGCTCGCATGTTGCTGGAGTTTCGTGGCGATGGTGCTGAATACTTCAAAATATGGATTGTTAACGTCGTACTCACCATTCTAACCTTGGGCGTCTACTCCGCATGGGCAAAAGTGAGGAATAAACGCTACTTCTACTCGAACATGTTCCTTGACGGTCACCATTTCGAATATTTAGCCAACCCCATCACGATATTGAAGAGTAGGATCGTCGCAGTGATCGCTTTGGGTATTTATCTCGGAGCTTCTAGTTTCTTTCCTATGGTTGCCATTGGCCTAATGGTCGCTCTACTGATCGCAATGCCATGGCTAATTGTCCGTTCTCTTGCGTTCAACCATCGAATGACCGCCTACAGAAATGTTCAATTCAGATTCCACGGAAAGTACCGTCAGGCTGCCATGGTTCTGTTTGTTTGGCCGCTGGTAGGTGTTTTCACCTTCGGCATCATGTATCCCTATGCACTGTTAAAACTGAATGAGTACATCGTCTTCGAAAGTGCATTTGGTACGTCGAGATTTCGGTTCGATGCTAAGTACGGTGACTATGGTTGGGTATTTCTAAAGGTCATGGGTTTCTTTGTCGTTGGCATGTTCGTCTCTGTGTTCGTCACCGCGTTGTTTGTGCCACTTACCAGCCCTGAAGCGGCCCCATTTATTAGTCTTGCACCCATTATGGCTATCTATTTGCTCGTTTTTATTTACATGACTGTTGCCTTTACCAATGTTTTTTATAATGCGACGTCGATACGCGGCTGTGAGTTTGAAGCAGACCTCAAGCTTGGCGGATACGCCAAGGTGATTTTTATCAATGTGTTTTTGACGATTATCACTTTGGGACTTTACCTGCCCGCGGCTAAAATTCGGTCTACTCGCTACGTGGTTGAAAATATGGCATTTATAGCGGACGGTCCGCTAGATGATTTTATAGCGGCGGAACGTGAGCAGATAAGTGCGTTGGGCGAAGAGTTTGGCGAAGTTTTCGATTTTGATATCGGCATCACTTGATGACACGAATAGAAATCTCTGGAGACTATGCAGACGGTAAAACCTCTAGGTTGGAACCCGCGACGCTAGCGCTGTACGAAGACGGTAGCGTCGAGGTGAGCCTGATAACGACCGGTGAGCGCTTGTTTGTCGCGAGCAACGACACCGTTGTGGTTAATTCTCGGCTTGGGAACACGCCACGGGTCGTGCAGCTGCAAGGCGATATTCGATTTATCACGCCAGACAATGAAGGTGTTGACCAATACCTCGCTGCGATAGGGAAAAGCCATGCGCTGATCCATAGGCTGGAATCGAGCATGGGCATGGTGGTCTTCTCAGTGATACTCACCGTCGTGCTTGTTAGCGGATATCTTGCCAGCGGCTTGCCATACACGGCGCGAGTTGTTGCAGATAGTTTGCCCGATAGTGTCTTGCAGTCATTGGGTGCCGGTAGCCTAGAAGTCTTCGATAAGCTATGGGTTGACCCGAGTAAGTTAACGCATAGTGACAAAGACGAGCTATTAAGTACTTTTGAGTCTTATCTACGGATGTCCTCAGTTCGTAATGCTCGCATCGAATTTCGTAGCGGTATTGGTCCCAATGCCTTTGCACTGCCCGACGGTACCATCGTGTTCACCGATGAGCTAGTGACGTTGGCCGATAATAACGAAGAGCTAATCGCGATTTTGTTACATGAAATCGGTCACTTAGAGCACAAGCACCTACTACGTAGAACCATCCAAAGCTCGATGTTGACGGTAATGGTTGTGTTGGTTGTCGGCGATCTTGAATCTGCTGATTTGATGTTAGGCCTGCCGACTGTTTTGCTCGACTTAGATTATTCCAGAGACTTTGAACTAGAAGCCGATCGTTACGCGTTAACGCAATTGAAAGCGCATGGGATTAGTGTTGATCATTTTGCAGGTATTATGACGAAGTTGCAGGACTTCTACTCGAATGCCGATGTGCGAGTTGCTCGCGCGAATGCGAACGACGTTGATGTCGAAAATGATGCGCCAACTCAGGCCGCGGATGAGGATCAATCAGAGTTGGCATCAAAGTCGGCATCGAAGTCGGAATCAAAGTCGGTACTGAATTATTTTTCTACCCACCCTGCTACCCATGAGAGAATTCAGCTTATTAAGGAATATCGGTGACGATAGTTGGATCACCTTAGCAGAGGGTAATCAATGAGGGTCAGGCATAGGCAATGCCAATTAACTGCTAGCTTGCTTTATGTACTATCGCTGGGGGTTTAGCAGTTGCCCAGCTGCAGATAAGTGGTTTGGTAGGCAGCAGCAAGAGGCGGGATTATGGCCTGATTTGGTGCCGGTGGCGTGGCATGTGGGCTAATGGAAATACTTGCGCAGGGAGGCATCGACGCCGTTTAGGTACTGGCTTCTGGCATCGATGGTGGTGAATGGCGCGGGGGTTCTTGCAGAGGTCTCCCCGACCAGATAGACCAGTAGGGTGTTCAGTCAATCTACAGAGTCTAATGTGGCTATAGCCACCTAGATGCTAGCGCTAGACGGGAAATCGCCAGTCCATGTGGGGTTAGGCGCACCAAAGCGCCAACACAAAGACATTTCAGCGCAAAATAGATACATGAGATGACGAGATATTGGGTCAATGTGAAGCCGATGATTAGATCAAGATTATCGTTGGTATGGCGTTGTTTTCAATAGAATGCGTTGGCGGATGGTTTGTCGTTTTCTCATGGGTGGGGTTACTGGGAAATAGAATTCGTGAGTAGCTAACAGGCTACGTGCGTATTTTTTTGGCGAACGATGGTCATCATCGTGCCAACGCCTGTGTAATGTGGCGCCAAATGGTGGGATTAAATCCCATCCCGAGATGGGCAGCATTAACTTCAATATGCCGGACGTTTGGGCTGTAGTGGTCTTGCGCCGCAGCCCAGCTAACAATGGCATCTGAGCGGCTGACAATAGCTGTGATGGGCTGTTGTATCGGTCGCGATTCTCGCTTAGCGACTTCAGTTTCGATCCAGTCCATGTCCATATGACGGCTCGCAAAGAATGAGGCTGCTGCTGTGTACTTAGGGCCTCCTATGGTGGGTGAGCCCAGGGTGATAACACGACAAACGGCGTTGGGAAGATCACGCGCTGCCTCGCGTGCGACATAGCCGCCAAGACTCCAACCGATCAGTGTTATGGGTTCGCCAAAGTGTTTGAAGCGTGCGTGCACTTGATCGGTGAAAAGATCACATAGGTAAGGCACTGACCCCTCGCCGTTGTATACCTCGCGGCGAGCCACGTCCCAGCCGCCGGACAAATCATCCAACTGATGCTCAAGATTTACGCCGGCGAGATTCAAGCCGAGGCCCCAGCCCTCAGCACGAAAACCGAGCCGCTGGAGATAATGCCGTAGGGGTCGTGTATAACGATTATCGGATCCGAATCCCGGGGCAACAATAATCGGCGAGCCTCTGGGGGATGCCGCCGGCCGCAGTTGAGCGCCGGCGAGGGGTAGCAGCATGCGGATCAGATCAAGCGCAACCCGCGCCTCTTTAAGCATCGCCAACTTGCTTGGTGGTGTGAGTGTTGTTGGGTTATCCGCGTTCAAGCGAGCTTTCCTTGGGAAAGACATCGTAGCTAATCTTCTACTACCTTCGTAAAAATCATCATGTGCTGCCACGGCAAGAAATCCAGCGTTTCAGTCCATTGCAGGCCGAACACGTTCATCTCTTTTATCACCTGTTTTTGGGTCATTTTATGTAAAGGTCGAATGGGCACTGAGTCGTCTTCGCCCCGGTACTCTAGAAGAAAAATGCGACCGCCCGGACGCAGCGCTTGGTAAATGCCCTCTATCATCTCGAAAGGATGTGAGAACTCATGATAGGCGTCTACCATGATGGCTGCATCGATAGCGTTAGCGGCTAGATTAGGGTCATCAATCTCACCTTTTACGCCTTCGATATTAGTCACTTGCTCTTTGGTCTTACGCGCTTCTATTATTTGCAACATCTCAGGTTGAATATCAACGGCCAGCACTTTTCCATCTGGCACTTGCTTGGCGATCCTGAATGAAAAGTAGCCGGAGCCTGCACCAATGTCAGCAACAACATGGTCAGGGGCGAGTCTCATGTTTTTGATGACCTCGTCCGGCATCTCTTCCTGAATACGGGTAGGACGGTTCAGCCAGCCGGCGGCGCGATGCCCCATGACGAAAGAGATCTCTCGATCCATGTAGAACTTACCGATGCCTGTTGTTCTGCGTTCAGGTGCGTCTATGTAACCAGGCGACTCTGCTGCCAGACTTGCCATGGACGTACCTATTAGTGACCCAAAAATAGCGATAAGTAGGAAATTTTTAGTATTCGTCATTAGTGCATTCCATGCTTTTGTCAAAAGTCATTGTGACAGGCGATTGTTTTACGGAGCCGTTGTTTCAGTCCAATGGACGACTCACGGCAGCGTTATGCGTGCCTCGCTTTTGGCTGTTAGCAGCAAGGCGCATCTAGTGCTTTATAGAAATCATTACGGACGAATGAAGGTTTTGGCCTGCTAGCGCTTTAAGCCGAGGTTCTGCGGATTTGGTTGAAATATGAGCTCATCATGAGCTTGTATGGAACTAGTAAAGCAAACTGTTATTGCGATAGTATCGCTGTGTTCACTCGACGAGAGTTCGCAGATCATGAGGAGTTATATGTCACGCCTAGTTGCTACACTACTGATTATATTGGCTATTCAGGCGACGCACGCTGCCGACTTAGATCGTGCTAAGCCAAAAGCTGTGGGTATGTCGGCGGAGCGCCTAGCGCGTATCAAGCCGTTCATGCAGCAGTATGTTGACGATAAAAAGTTGGCGGGAATCGTTACTGTCATCGCACGTAAAGGAAAAATCATACATTTTGAGAACGTCGGCAAGCTGAATATTGAAACTGGCGAGGATATTCAGAAAGATTCGTTGTTCAGAATATACTCAATGACGAAGCCAATTGTTTCGGTCGCGGCGATGATGTTGCTGGAGGAGGGTAAGTTTCAACTAGATGACCCTGTTGAGAAATATCTGCCAGCTTTCAAAGACGCAATGGTGCTGGTTGAAGACATTGAGGTGCCTCAGTCGCACCCGTTCACTATTCGTGAATTGATGAGCCATCAAGCGGGTCTAACCTACGGTGTCTTCAGCGATACAGCCGTGGACAAGCGGTACCGGGCGGCAAAGATTTTGCGTAACAAAGATCTTGCTGAAATGGTTGAGGCGCTGGGGCAGATTCCGCTGTTGAATCAACCGAGTAGCAAATGGGTATACAGTGTATCTGCCGATGTGTTGGGTCGCTTAATCGAGGTGATTTCAGGTCAGCCCCTGGATGAATTTCTGCTGCTGCGTATGTTCACGCCGTTGAAGATGCAAGACAGCTTTTTCGAAGTCCCAAACAATAAAATTCAGAGGTTCGGCACTAACCATAGGCTCGACGTGGAAACTAATGCGCTGGCTGTTGTTGACCGACCTGATAGCAGTACCTTCGCTAATGACGTGACATTCTTTTCTGGCGGTGGTGGTCTCGTCAGCACGGCGGCTGACTACCTTAGATTCTCACAAATGTTACTAAACGGCGGCGAACTCGACGGTATACGGATTATCAGTCCGAAATCTATTGAATTAATGACGACGAATCATTTAGCGCCGGGGGTTAAATCTGGCTTTGGCGAGCGTCCCGGTGTGGCGGGCACCTTTGGTTTTGGTTTGGGTTTTGGTATTGCTACGGCGCAGCCGCTTACCGGCCTAGGCTCTTTGGGTGAATATACCTGGGGTGGTGCGGCCGGGACAATCTTCTGGAACGATCCGAAGGAAGACCTTACCGCAGTGCTTATGGTTCAAATGATGCGTAACCCTTATCCGCTGAGGTCGGAGTTCAAAAATCTGGTGTATCAGGCCATTGTCGAATAGGACGACTGATAATGGGCCTGCTTACGAAAAACTGCCTACCCAAGGGCTGCTTAAGGACGTGCTGGGGGTAGAATCGGGTCTCAGAGACGAGTCTCCGCAATCTTGCCCCCCGTTGTCTGCCCGCTCAGTTCAGTTCAAGACCCGCCAGCGTACCTTCTTCGCGCCACGCTTTAAGCTTTTCAAAGAATGGCACTGAGCCTGCGCCATAACTCCCGTTGCGGGCGGTTAAGGGGTTTGGCTTGCCTTCGTTATTGTAGTAGCCCGGGGTGCATGATGCTTGGTAACTCTCGCTGAAGCGGGACAGGCTCATGACTTCTTCAACCCACGCTGTCTCGGCCTCCGCAGATGCTTCAACGGTTTGAATATTTGTACCCAAACAGTGATCAACAATATAGGCGATATGCTGTGCCTGCTCATTCATGGCATGGGGAAAATTCACCGTAAATCCTGATTGTGCATGACTGATAATAAAGCAGTTAGGAAATCCGCGAGAATGCAGGCCATGTAAAGTAGATACGCCCGCCGCCCATTTGTCGCTAAGACTGAGACCATCGCGGCCTTTTAGATCGTAGCCCGCGCGGCGGGTGTAATCTGTACCTACTTCAAATCCGGTGGCAAAAATCAGGCAGTCTAGCTCCACCTCAACGCCGTTGGCGATCACGCCTTTCTCGGTAATGGCATCTACTCCTTTGCCTTGCGTGTCTACCAAGGTGACGCTGTCGCGATTAAATGCCTGTAAGTACTCATCGTTAAAACAGGGTCGTTTGCAGAACTGACGATAGTAAGGCTTGAGAGACTCAGCAACAGCGGGGTCGCTGACGATGGCTTCCGCACGGCCGCGTATTTGCTCCATTTTTTGGAAATCAGCAATCTCCATTTTCGCCATCAGCTCAGCAGGGTCCATCGGCTCGTCTGATGAGAAGTTAACCAAGGTCGCGAGGTTGCGGATGATTTCGGTCCAGCCGTCATTGACCAAGTCTTCTTTTTGGTAGCCACCAGACACGAGCACGTTGAAGTTGTCCATACGAGCCTTCTGCCAGCCCGGCTTTAGACCTGCGGCCCAGTCCGGGTCTGTGGGTGTGTTGGCCCTTACATCAATGGAGGAAGGCGTGCGCTGGAATACCGTTAGGTGCTTGGCAGAAGCGGCGAGGTGCGGTACACACTGCACGGCGGTGGCGCCTGTGCCGATAATACCGACACGCTTGTTGGCAAGTTTATTTAAGTCACCCTCTGGGTGTCCGCCGGTGTAGGCATAGTCCCAACGACTGGTGTGGAAAGTGTGTCCTTTGAATTTCTCAATGCCGGGAATGCCCGGCAGTTTGGGTCGATTCAAAGGGCCATTCGACATGCAGACGAACTTTGCACGCATTTCATCATTACGATTGGTTCTAATGATCCAGTGTGCACTGGCCTCATCCCATTCCAGTCCCGTGACTTGAGTCTGCAAACAGGCATCACGATACAGATCGTACTTCTCGCCGATAGCTCGACTGTGGGCGAGTATCTCTGGTGCACGGGTATATTTCTCGCGGGGTACAAAATTGAGTTCTTCGCACAGGGGTAGATAGACGTAAGACTCGACATCGCAGGCAGCACCGGGATAACGGTTCCAATACCAAGTGCCACCAAAATCGCCGCCTTTCTCGATAATGCGAATGTCTTTAATACCAGCTTCACGCAGGCGCGCACCTGTAAGTAGGCCGCCAAAGCCGCCACCGATCACCACCACATCCATTGTGTCAGTCAGCGGTTCCCGACTGAAACCCGGTTCGACGTAGGGGTCGTCGATATAGCGTGAAAAGTCTCCCAATACTTCCTGATACTGATCGTTACCATCTTGCCGCAGACGTTTGTCGCGCTCAGTGCGATACTTGTCGCGAAGTGCGTCTGGATCGAAATCCAAATCGAGCAGATTAATAACGGGTGTTTCAGACATGGTGCGGGCCTTTTTATGATTGTTTTTTTGTGGCTGCCGCAAGCGCGAGAACTGACAGGCGATTCGTAAGCCGTAGTATTTGTCTCAATACTAGCGAGAAACGGGTCGGCTGTTAACCAAAAGAATACGCGCAGTGGTTTTGTGTCTGCGTTATGGACGCAGAGTCCGATAACACCGTTGGGAGATTAGTCATTTTGCTAAATATGACTAATCTCCAAGTCTGCTAATGACGGCATGGCCAATAGCTCTGGAACCGTTGTCAGCGCGATTTACGTCTGCAGTTTAGTCACTTTGGCAAAAATGACTAAACCTGTGGCTTGTCTGCAACCCGTAAAAATATGCGTTGCAGGCATTCGATTGACAAAACAATGTTGCTTGCTAACGACTAAGTTAAACGTTCGATGATGCCGCTAGGTGGACGCCTGCAACGAGACTGATCGGCGTATAGAGGGCAGGTTGCCAACTGAATACGCTATCGTTTTCAAATAGAAAATCATGGTACTGTTCGCTCAGGTCTTGGCTTCGCCAATGAACGGTCAACAGCCGATGGCCTGGCCTTGCTTGAACGCGTTTCGCACCTGTTTATTTTGTTGCCATCATGTTTTGATACGGCAGTAGCGGTAATTGATATCGCTATAATTCGTCATAATTCGTCATATAAACGGAATACTGTATGAAATTATTTGATCATCCAACGGCACCAAATCCCCGACGCGTTCATGTTTTCTTAGCTGAAAAAGCAGTTGAAATTGAACGTGTTAATGTTGATATGCAAAAACGCGAGCACAAGGCTGAGGTGTTTATGCAGATGAATCCTAATGGTCAGATTCCGGTGCTTGAACTTGACGATGGCACTTATATTTCAGAATCTGTTTCAATTTGTCGATACCTTGAAGCGCTGTACCCGAGTCCTTCGATGTTTGGTGAAACTGCAGCTGATATTGGCCGCATTGATATGCATCTACGTCGTATTGAGCTTTTGTTGGGGCGCAATGTCAGTAGCTCATGGGTTAACGGTCCGATTGTTGGAAAGATGGGCATCACGGTGCAAATCCCAGAGGCTAAGATTCAAAGTGATGCTTTTGTGAAGGCCTACTACACGCGTATGGATAGAGAACTGGCAGACAGGCGTATGATCGCCGGAGATGCATACAGTATTGCGGACATAACAGCGATGGTTACGATTGATTTTGCTGAGCTATTGGTCGACTTAAAGCCTGATGCAAGCCTTTCCCATCTCGCGCGCTGGCGCGCAGAAGTTGCAGCACGACCCAGTGCAACAGCAGCCTAGCAAAAACACTATCGTAGACAGTAACAAAAATACTAAACGAGGGAGTTCCAATGAGCGAACGTATAAATAAAAGAATCGTACTAAAATCTAGACCACACGGTATGCCCGAAGATGACAACTTTGAGATTCAGGATATTCCAGCGAACGCACCGGGTGATGGTGAGATGTTGTTGAAGACCCGCTGGCTTTCGCTAGACCCCTACATGCGTGGGCGCATGAGTGATCGTAAATCCTATGCTAAGCCGTTAGCGATAGGTGATGTCATTACCGCCGGCGTTGTGAGTGAGGTTGTGGAGTCGAATATTGCAGACTACCCCGTGGGTACGATAGTTTCAGGCATGTATGGTTGGCAGTCATATGCTATTGGCAAGGCTGATGACTTGCGATTATTTAAGATTGACCCCGATCTCGCGCCCATTTCCACAGCGGTAGGGGTTACGGGTATGCCGGGTCAAACGGCTTACTTTGGGCTGCTTCGTCTTGGCAAGCCGGTTGCGGGTGAAACGGTGGTGGTATCTGCAGCCTCTGGTGCGGTGGGTTCTGTTGTCGGGCAGATCGCGAAGATCAAAGGCTGTCGTGCCGTGGGTATTGCCGGCGGAAAAATGAAGTGTGATTACGTGGTTAACGAATTGGGTTTCGATGTGTGTGTTGACTACAAGGACCCGAGCTTTCCCAAGCTTCTGGCCGATGCTTGTCCAGATGGTGTTGACGTCTACTTTGAGAATGTTGGGGGCGAGGTACTTGCCGCGGTTGCGCCATTGTTGAATAAGGGCGCTCGGGTACCTGTTTGTGGTTTCATTTCGGCGTACAACGCAACGAGTATGGAAGGGTTTAAAACACCAGAGATGGTGTTTGCTGAATTAGACAATCCACCTGAGTCTCGGTTCTTTATTGTGACTGAGTGGCTTGAAGAATTTGAGGAGTCTGCACGCGCGTTAGGTGGCTGGATTAAGGAAGGCAAACTCAAGTATCGAGAGACCGTGGTTGAGGGTATTGAGAATGCGCCATCTGCGTTCCGCATGCTTTTCACTGGCGAAAACTTCGGTAAGTTGGTGATCAAGGTAAGCTAGAACGGTAGGGTCGGAGTGCATTAATGTTGTACAGTCGATTTTACGGTACAAGGTTATTGCACTCTTATGCAATCTTATGCAAGTTTTGCATGCTTCGAATTACGCATGGAAGTGTGCCTGATCACAGGCATTAGCGCTTGATGGCATGCAGCAATGTTTGCGTGCATTTGTCTATTCCGATTTTGCATGTCGAAACTTAGGCAGTGTAGCGATGACAACACAAACGAAATATCTGAAGGCGTTGACTTCGATTCATAAGCGTACACTTGCTGCTGCAAAGCGCCAGCCGGGGGATGCATCACCCGGTGGGTTTAGCCGGGTGGGTCTTCGGGTGCCGGATGTGCGTGCTATGGGTAAGAAGGGTTATGGCTTTTTAGACGGGTTGAGTGCGGGCGAAACGCTTAACACCTGGGACTATATTTTTAGACACACGGATCTATATGAGGTCGCTTGTCAGGCGATTTATCACTACCAGCATAAGCGGCTCAGCAAGGCGGAGTTCGGTACTGTTCGCCAGTGGATTGATCGCTGCGACTGTTGGGAGCACAGTGATGATCTTTCGAAGATTTATGCACAGGTGTTTGAGGAGAATGCAGATTGGGTGATGCCTTGGTATCGGAAATGGAATTTCGACGGTAATCCTTGGAAGCGCAGGCAAAGTATTGTGGGCTTGCTTGAATATTCGCGTAAGCGTAAATCGGTTCAACCTTATGGGGTGTTGATCAGTTTTATTGAGCCACTGCTGGCTGACGATGAATATTACGTGCAGAAAGGCGTAGGCTGGACGTTAAGGGAAATCTATAATCTGTATCCGAAAGAGGTGCTGGATTTCATCGATCGTAGGCTGTTAGAGATCCAGCCTTCGGCGTATTCGGCGGCTACCGAAAAGCTGAATAAAACTACCAAGTCGAAGCTTAACGCGAGAAGAAAAGCGTTTCGATCGCGGTCGTGAGGTTAGTCTTTAGCCGACTTTAAGGCCCTGGCCACCATCGACTCTTAAATGAATGCCAGTAATGAAACTGGCATCGTCGCTGGCAAGAAAGAGCGCGGCATGTGCGACATCCCAGGCAGATCCCATTTTTCCGCGTAGTGGCACCGACTTGTTTCGGGCCTGTATAAGGTCATCTCGGTCTATGCCTCGACTTGCGGAAATGCCTTCAATTGCCATGGGGGTATCGATCAGGCCCGGCAAGATACAGTTTGCTCGAATGCCGTGCCGTGCGTTCGTTAGGGCAACGTTGTCTGTCAGTGCCATGACGCCTGCCTTGGAGGTTTTGTACGCGACCATATTCGTCGCGGCGGTCGCGGCGAGTGATGAGATGTTGATGATTGACCCAGATGCTTGCTCACGCATTTGTGGTAAAACGCTTTTGCAGGTCAGAAACATACTTGTTAGGTTCACCTCCATAATACGCTGCCAGTCAGCGAGTTGCAGTTTGCTGACGCTAGCGTCGTTGGCACCTATACCGACGTTATTATGTAGGATGTCGATTCTGCCCCAGTGATGCATGCAGGCTTGTGACATGGCGATACAGTCTTGTTCACGAGTGACATCCATCTCAAAGGAAGCGCAAGCGAGCCCCTCCTCTGTGATCAGCTTGTGGGTTTCGCTCAAGCTTTCGGGGTCGCGGTCTGTGATCAATACCTTGGCGCCTTGTCGCGCAAACAACAGGGCTGTTGCTCGGCCATTGCCGATGGTTTGACCGGCGGTCTGACCGGCGCCGGTAATGATTGCTACCTTTCCTTCGAGTCGCATATCAATATCCTTAAACGTAGTCTGAGCGGTTCTACCAATGATATTACTCGAATAAAGGGGGTCAGAATAGAAAGGCACTTACTTAAGTTGTTTAGTTTTAGCTTTTTGCTTAAGAAGGAATGGATGTGACTGCTCGGCTGCTGCGCAGGGGTCGGCGTGCATTCACTAGGCAAGCGGTGATATAAGGACACCTGTGAATGATCATCTTGAGTCCGGTAATGTAAATCACACGTTGACTCTGTTTCTTGTAGCCCGTTTCTTGGATAACCGATATGACTAGCGATTTACCAAAAGTGCTAACCGAAGATCAGAGCCACTTCCGGGATGTGGTAGCCCGGTTTATGGCAGACAAATCGCATTCGTCACAAGTGCGGAAGTTGATGGCAACGGCGGAAGGGTTTGATATGGCTGTCTGGCGACAACTTTGTGATGAAGTTGGGCTTGCAGGCACGCACATTCCTGAAGCCTACGGTGGTTTCGGGTTTGGACCTGTTGAACTGGGTATTGTTGCCGAGCAAATGGGTCGGTATCTTTACGCTGGTCCGTTTTTTGCGTCTGCGGTTATGGCGGGTTACACCATACTGTTGGGTGCCGCGGAACCGTTTAAAGAGGCGCTGCTTCCTGGGATAGCAGATGGCTGTACTATCGCGACGCTGGTCATGGATGACCTGAATAGGCCTGAAAACGTCGGCAAGCGTTTAGTCTGGGATGGCGAGACCGTCAGCGGTACTGCGCCATTAGTACTTGATGCGCAGAATGCTGACCTGTTGATTGTCATCGCCGGATCGGCTGATGGTTTAAGCTTGTTGTCCCTCAATAGCGATAGTGTCGGCGTCAATATTATACCGCTAGAGACGCTCGATTCGACCCGCAAGCTCGCCAGCGTGACCTTCAATAAGGTTGATGCGCTAAAACTGGGTGTTATAACGCAAGCACTGCTAGATAAAATATGGGATCACATCTGCGTTGCGCTCTGTCATGAAATGATTGGGGGCGCCCAGCATTTATTTGAAACTACTGTTGAATACACAAAATTACGCTATCAGTTCGGTCGTCCCATTGGGTCTTTTCAGAGTTTGAAGCATCGCTGCGCTGATTTACTGATGCAATTGGAGTTTGCCAAGGCCGCGACACACCACGCTGCCCAATGTTTGGCAGCCGGCGAGCCAGAGCCCTATGCGGCGAGCATGGCCAAGGCATTGGCAAGTGATGCTTACATCGAGGCTGGGCGTGCGGCCATCCAGCTGCGGGGCGGTATCGGTTTTACCTGGGAGGAAGATACTCAGCTCTGGTTTAAACGGGCCAAAAGTTCTGAGGTTTTTATGGGCTCGCCGCACTTACATCGGGAACGGATGATGACAATGCTGGAGGTCATGCTATGAAAGATGAAGCGATCAGAGCGGAAGTAGAAGCGTGGCTTGATAAACACTGGTCGGCGCAACGTACACTTTTTGAATGGCGCAATATGTTAGTCGAGGGTGGTTGGGCTGCGCCGCAATGGCCGAAGGAGTGGTACGGCAAGGGCTATGATCAGGCGCAAACGTCGATTGTAAGCACGGCGTTCGCCAAAAAAGGTGCTGTCGGTGCGGCGCAGAGTGGTCCCGGTGGTTTGGCGGCAGAGACTATTCTTACCCACGGGTCGGACGATCAAAAACGACGTTTTTTGCGCTCGATACTTACCGGCGAGCATGCCTGGTGTCAGCTATTTAGTGAACCTGGCAGCGGCTCCGATCTGGCCGGCTCCAGCACTAAAGCCGAAAGTATTGATGGCCGTTGGATTGTGAACGGACAAAAAGTATGGAATACCAGTGCCCATCACGCTGACTTTGGCATTCTGCTGGCGCGCAGTAATTTTGATCTACCAAAACATCAAGGGCTTAGTTACTACCTGATCAATATGCGTCAGCCGGGCGTTGAAGTTCGACCGTTAAAGCAAATGAATGGCCATGCGTCATTTAATGAGGTCTTTATGACCAATGCCGTCGTTGATGCAGTGGATCTGATTGGTGGGGAGGGTAATGGTTGGGCGGTGGCAGCAACGACGTTGTCATTCGAGCGTCGAGGATTCGCTGGTAACCGTAAGGTAGGCTCATTGCAAGGATCAAGACTCGGTCCGATCTACGACGAGTTTGATAAAGAGACGAGAATCGCTAACGAACCCTATACGTGGTACCCGCAAAGGCAAGGCCGAGTTGATTTGGTGATCCCGCGAGCAAAAGCTACCGGTGCAATAAATGACCCGGCAGTAAGGCAAGAGATTGCAAAGCTGATTTCAATGCACAAGGCGTCAAACTTAGCTTCGGCTGCCGCCGAATCAAAAAGACAGTCAGGCACGAACGAGGTCATACCCGCAGGCTCTATTGGCAAGTTAGCGGCCAGTGTCATTGCTCGCCAAGCAGCGCATGTTCACACCATGATCTCGGGTGCAGATGCCATGCGCAGCGGCGCAGACTCGGCTGAGCGCGGGATGATCGCCGAGACGCTGATCTCAACACCCGCTATTTCGATTGCCGGCGGTACCGACGAAATTCAGCGAAATATTATTTCCGAACGCGTGCTTGGTATGCCGAAAGAAATGAGAGCAGACACAGGGTCTTTCAGAGACATAAAACGAAACGATTGAACAGGGGCTCGCGTAGCGCGTACACCGACCCCTGCTCAATACGACTTCATGTTGCGATCTCATCAATCAACGTTATAGCGGAATGGTGCCGACCTGTAGTCGTTACAATCGCCCTCAATAATGGCGCTGCTGGTGATCGGGAAACCCAAGCGGTTCAGGCCGGCGGAGAGGTCTAGTAGGCGATTTTTCAACTGAGAGCCTTTACGCACCGGCGAAATAGGTGACAACGTTAACGTATTTTTATTAGCCCGACATGAATAGCGTGTGGCAGCAGAGGATGCACTCCCGTGCTAGACCTCTGTTGTAGACCTATGTTGTAGACCTATGTTGTAGACCTTTGTCTTAGACCGCTGTGTTAGAACCCTGCTGTAGACCCTGGTGCTATTGCTGAGCTAAAAAGTTGGATCAATGGGTGTAATACGACCCAGTGCCTGCTCGATGATGGCCGCACCTTCCAAGCAAATATCTTCACGCCATTTGTCGGCGTAAATTTGAACGCCGGTCGGTAAGCCATCGGCTAAGCCCGTTGGTACGCAAGTAGAGGGCAGGCCCAAAAAATTCCCCGGCGTGATAAAACCGAGGGTAT
>JBLHVI010000021.1:0-45842 GCA_047630175.1 Candidatus Azotimanducaceae bacterium | reverse complement strand
ACTCAAGGTGTCTTCGAAGGTTCAATCATCTCAGCCGAGTATCCTGGTCGTGGTGAATGGTTAGGCGAATTTGCGCAGTCTATGGGCAAGAGCTCAAAACTGGCCAGTATTGAAGAAATTGAACGTCTATGGTTTGAACTGCAGCGTGAAATGACTGAATCGGCTAAGGTCACCAAGTTTACTGCCAAAGTGAACAAGCTAGACGGTGAAGTGGTTGAGCAAGAAGTTATCCGTATCGGTACATTCAACTTGATCAGTGAAGGTGTCTATGTCACCTATGATATGGATAACCATATCGTCAAAGAACTTGCACGCCAGCCAGCAGGCCGATTCGTTGATTCAACAGCGGAATTACAAGCTGCGACTTCTGGCTTTGTTCCTTTCGGCTTAGACCCAACACGTGGTCAGCTGTTGGCGCTGCAGGTTCAGGTACCAACACTGGAAGAGCGAGTTCATCAAGGTGGTACACCAGGTTACGTGATTATCTGTTTGGGTATCGTTGCACTATTACTGTCTATTGAACGCTTCACAACACTCAGTATTGTTGGCGCACGCGTACGGTCACAGATGAAAGCAGCGGTTGCTAATCCAAACAACCCATTGGGTCGCGTATTAGCTGTCTATCACGAGAACTTGGATATTGATGCGGAAACACTGCAGCTCAAGCTTGACGAGGCGATCCTCAAAGAGCAGCCGGCGCTTCAGGCACGTATTTCCTTTATTAAGATTATATCCATGGTAGCGCCACTGCTAGGTCTGCTAGGTACGGTTATTGGTATGATTGTGACGTTCCAAGCGATCACGCTGTTTGGCACGGGTGATCCCAAGACTATGGCGGGCGGTATTTCTCAAGCATTGATAACAACGGTACTGGGTTTGGTTGTTGCTATTCCTACCGTATTGCTGCATTCAATCGTGCAATCACGTAGTAGTGGTGTCATGCATATTTTAACTGAGCAGAGTGCCGGTTTGATTGCTGATCACGCTGAGAAAGCAGGTAAGTAAGCCATGGAAGCAATATTTGTTGCTATTCGAACGTTTCTAGAGGCCGGTGGTGATGTATTATACCTCATCGCCGGAGCTACCTTTATTATGTGGGCCTTGATCTTTGAGCGCGTGTTGTTTATCAACACGGAGCACAAGTTGGACGTAGGCCGTGCACTGAACTACTGGGAAGGCCGTAAAGAGCGAACTTCCTGGAATGCACATATGATCAGGCTACGTCTGATCTCCGAGGTCAATTTGAAGTTGACCTCGAACATGCATTTTATCAAGACGTTGATTTCACTTCTGCCACTACTCGGTCTGTTGGGTACTGTGACAGGGATGGTGTCAGTGTTTGAAGCCATGACGTATTCCGGTGGTAATGCGCGCTCGATGGCTGCGGGTGTCTCCATGGCAACGATTCCGACAATGTCGGGCATGGTTGCCACGTTGTCCGGCGTTTTGGCGAATACGTTTATTGTTTCCAAAGTCCAGGTTGAGTCGGACTATATGGAAGACACACTAACGATGGATCATTAATTTCGCTTGCACTAGCCGCAGGGTTCCCTGCGGCGATGCTTGATTAGGATATGGACAATGCGTAGAAGATCCCAAGAATCAGATGAGAAGGTTGCCGATTTAACACCGATGCTTGATGTGGTGTTTATCATGCTTATTTTCTTTATTGTAACGGCAACGTTCATTAAGGAAACCGGCATTGAAATTAATCGGCCAGACACCAAAACGGCAGAGATGAAGAAGACGGTCTCATTGTTGGTAGCCGTTGGTGCAGACAGTGCGATCTGGATTGATAAAAAGAAAGTTGATGTTAGAAATGTGCGACCGACGATGGAAAGATTGCATTCAGAAAATCCTAAGGGTGGACTGGTCATTCAGGCTGATAGCGAATCTAAAGTCGAGAAGGTGCTTGCCATTATGGATGCTGCTAGAAGTATTGGTATCAGCCAAGTGGCGATAGCCTCAGAAGACAAGTAGGAGATTGCAGGATGATAGTTAGAATAGGATTTTCAGTTATTGTCGGGGTGTTCGTAACCCTGGCGTTGTTTTATCTGATGCAAGCGCTGATCGCCGGGGCTGATAGTGCGATCACTGATGACAAAATCGGGAATCTAGTCGATTTTGTGCGCGTCAAGCAGGATCAAGAGGTTCAGGCCAAGGATCGGAAACCGAAGAAGCCACCACCACCAGATGAACCCCCACCCGACACACCGCCACAGAACTTCAATGTGGCCGTAGATAACGCGGGTTTCTCAATGTCGAATGTTGACATGAGCGTTAGCGTTGACGTTGGCGGCAACGGATTTGGCATCAGCGATGGTGACTACCTGCCGATTGTTAAGGTGCAGCCTCAATATCCTCGACGGGCATTGCAACGAGGAATGGAAGGCTGGGTGATTGTGGAGTTCACTGTGACTGCCCAGGGAACCGTGAAGAATTCATTAGTCGTGAGCAATTGTGGTTGGGTAAAAAATGCACGCGTTGAGGGTGATTGTTTTGATAGCCCCAATAAAGTGTTTGACCGAGCAGCTCAGCAGGCGGCAGAGAAGTTCAAGTACAAGCCTAAAGTCGTAGACGGAGAACCCGTTGAGACCGCCGGTGTACAGAATAAGATTTCGTTCCAATTGGCTGACGGTTAGAGGCGCTGAAGATGAATAAAATATCTGTCAAGCTTGGCGTAGTGGTAGCGGTTACCGCGCTCTGGTGTGCGCCGGCTATTGTCGGCAACATGTCACAGGGCGTGTTGCCAACTATCGGTAGCGTGCAGGCGCAAGAAGAGAAAAAAGAGACGCGTAAGGTGCCCGCCATGCGCGAGCGCACTTACAAGACGCTGTCAGAAGCACAGGTGTTGATTGATCCAGAATCCGTGCCGCTGGAAGAAGGGCAAGAGCGACCAGACGTCGTTGCGAATCCACTAGAGGCGATTGAGATCCTGAATTCTTTGCGTGAAAGTCGCGGGATTAACAGCTACGAGTTAGCGCAGATCTGGAACACCTTAGCTTTCGCTTACTACACGCTGGACGACCTGCCTAATACACTTATGTCTTATGAGAACGTATTAAAGCAAGAGATCACCGAGGCATTGGAACTGTCGACACTGCGCGCATTGTTCCAGCTGTATTATTCTCAGGAAGAATACAAGAAGTCGATTGGCTATATGGATCGATGGGAAGTGCTTCGTGGCAATCCGGATGCGGGTGTTACGTTTATTAAAGCTACCGCCTACTATCAGCTCGAAGACTACACGAATGCGCTAAAACAGGCATTAGCAGTAGAACGTATCGCTATAGCAAATGAGCGAGACATCAAAGAAACGTGGTGGTACTTGCAGGTCGTTATCTACAACGAGCTGAAAGATAACGACAATGTCATCAACGTACTCGAGAAGATGATTGTTGTGTATCCGAAGAAACAGTATTGGATGCATTTAGCGGGTATGTATGCGGAGAAAGGCCAAGAAGACAAGTCGTTATCCGCATATTACGCTGCCTACAGCCAGGGTCTGTTCGAGAAAGAAACGGAGATCGTGATGTTAGCGCAGCGCCTGTTGAACGCCGAGGTACCTTTTGAGGCGGCGCAGATTCTTGAGTTGGGCATCAAAAACAAGATTGTGACCAAGGATGAGAAGAACGCTAAGCTTTTAGCGACCGCTTATACGATGTCACAGGACATGTCGAAAGCCATTGATGCGTGGCGTGACGCAGCAGCTTATTCGAAAGAAGGTTCTTTGTACTATCGATTAGCGCAGGCTTTGTCGAACGAAGATCGCCATAAGGAAGCTGTCGTTGCTTACCAACAGGCTCTGGATAACGATATTGATGAAAAAGATGTCGCGGATGTGTATTTTTGGCGTGGTATCTCGCAGATGCAACTAGAAGATTGGGACGTTGCTACTGCGTCGTTTCGTGAGGCCGCGAAAGATAAAGATAAAGAGAAAAGCTCACGACGTTACATAAAGTATATTGCTGGAGAAAAACGTCGCCAAGCCGCTCTTAGGGAAATGCTCTCGGGTTCATAAACGGGGGTGACAAATAAAAAAGGGTCTCTTGAGACCCTTTTTTTTGTCCGTCATTTGATCAAGGATATGTTGGTTATTATTTCTTTTTAGGTGATCGTTTCTCGGGTCTACCTTGCGTTGAATTGCGCGCGGTTAGGACAGCGAGTTCTTCAGTAAATTTTTCGAACGTTGCCAATCGAGCCGCAGGTAATGTCTCGTTCTTAATTGCCGCCTGTACAGCGCAATGTGGTTCGGAGCGGTGTCGGCAGTCATTGAACCGGCATTGGGTCGCAAGTGTGGTGATATCAGCAAAGCTAGCGGCCAAGCTGTCTTGGTCAGCCCATATTTGTATCTCACGCATGCCGGGCGTATCTATCAGCATGCCGCCTGTGGTTAACAGACATAACTCTCGGTAGGTTGTCGTGTGTCGACCGCGACTATCGCTGCTGCGTACGGCGCCTGTGTCAAAATAATCATGACCCAATAAATAGTTGGTCATGGTTGATTTTCCGACCCCAGAAGAGCCTAGCAGTGCGATCGTTTTACCGGGCGTCACATATTCGCGTAATTGGGCCATGCCTTGATCGGTTGTTGCACTAACAACATGAATAGGGGCATCCATGGCAATTCTTTTAACCTTATCAAGCTTTTTGGGCAGATCTTTGGCAAGGTCTGCCTTGCTCAGCACGACCACAGGGCTGGCACCGCTAGTCCACGCCAGCATGAGATAGCGTTCAATGCGTTTGACGTTGAAATTATCATCGAGACCGGTGACAAGAAAAACCGTGTCGATATTGGCAGCGACGACCTGTTCTTCATAACGTTCGCCAGCCTCTTTACGTGAAAATTTGCTCTTTCTGTCGAGCGTAACCTCAATCAGCGCTGTACCTTGCGTGTCTGAGTCTAGGTTGTCGTCAATCAGGCTCACTAGCAACCAGTCACCGACGGTAGGCAAGTCTGCCTTGGATTGTCCATACGAACGCCCTCTACCGGGTAACAAACCAAAAAGCGGACCGGCAGCAGTCAGCAGGTGGTAGCGACTTTTATCGGGTCGGCTTACGCGGGCGGGTATGAGCGTGGGGTGGTCCGTGGCTTGCTCGGCAAAGAAGGGGGTCCAACCGAGAGCAGCCAAGGCGGTGGCATTAAAATAGTCAGGGTCTGGCAATACAATCGTCCTGGATGAAAGCTTTTGTGAGAGGTTTCGCGAAAGGTGATGTTTTCGTTAAGCGGCTACCATACTGCGTGCTCATGGTGAGAACAAGTCTAGCGACGGATGTAGGCGTGCAAGGTGCGACCGAGGGGAATGAGTATTGCTAAGCCCACTAAAAACATTATGGCTAGGGTAGTCGGCCGCTCCCAGAGGAAATTGAGCTCTCCGTCACTGACTGAAATAGCGCGACGTAAGTTGTCCTCTAGCATGCCGCCGAGTATAAAGCCCAATAGAAGCGGCGCCATGGGGAAGTCTAGTAACCTTAAAATAACAGCGATCACGGCAATCAAGACCATCATCTGAATGTCGAAGACATTGAACGAGACAAGATAAACCCCCATCAATGAGAAAAACATGATAATGGGAATCAGATAGTTTCGGGGTACCAGCAGCAATTTGGCGATGTAGGGAATTAGCGGTAAATTTAGTATCAGCAGCATCAAATTACCGAAATACATAGAAACAATGACTGACCAAAATATCTCCGGTTCATCTATAAATAAACGTGGCCCTGGTTGTACACCATAAGCAATCAGAGCGCCCAATAAGATAGCGGTGGTGCCCGAGCCGGGAATACCTAACGTGAGTAGCGGCACGAATGATCCTGTACATGCGGCATTGTTGGCAGACTCAGGTGCTGCTAGTCCTTTTAACGAGCCCTTGCCGAACGCTAATGCATCTGTTTTTGAAGCGAGGTTACGTTCAACGCCATAGGCAAGGAATGACGCAATGGTAGCGCCAGCGCCAGGCAGTACGCCGACAAAAAATCCGAGTATAGACGAGCGCGTAACGGTAGGTGCTATAGACTTGATGTCTGCAAGGCTCAAACGCAAATGACGTCCGTCAATATGAGGTTGCGCGTCGTCGTTCTGTCCGCGGCGCAGAACCATCATCAGGGCCTCAGACAAGGCAAAGGTCCCCATGGCTAACATTAGGAACGAAATCCCGTCAATGAGGTCCATACGGCCGAAGGTGAATCGCTGGACACCGGCAGACAGATCAGTGCCGACGGTTGACAACATCAGGCCGAAGACGGTCATCATTAAGGCTTTTAAATATTCGCCCTGGCTCGAAAATGCCGAGACCAAGCACAGGCCGAGCAACATTAGGGCAAAATAGTCGGCGGACACGAAACTCAAGGATACTTCTGCCAGCAATGGAGCGGTTGTTGCGAGCATTAGCGCAGCGAGGGTGCCGCCGGCGAAAGAAGCATAGGCGGCGGTTGCCAAAGCCTTACCTGCTTGGCCCTGCTGGGCCAAGGGGTAGCCGTCAAAAGCCGTGGCAACAGTGCCGGCGACCCCTGGTGCGTTAATCAGGATCGACGAGGTGCTGCCGCCGAAAATCGCCCCGTAATAGACGCCGGCAAGCAAAATCATACCGCTGGCTGGGTCAAAGCCGTAGGTGATAGGTATCATCAAGGCGATGGCGGTGATGGGCCCCAGTCCCGGCAACATGCCTATCAGCGTGCCAGTGGCGCAGCCGGCGAATACCAGCAGCAGGTTATGCCATGAGAGCACGGTCTGAAGACCCAGCAAAATTCCGTCTAGCATCAGCAAACTCCGCTAAGGGTACGTGTATTGAGGTTAGCGATGAGACGGGTAATGATGTCACCAGGATCGAGATAAATACCCAACAGGTGCATTAGCCCCCAGAAGCCCAGCGTTAGGGCGACAGACACGAGGCATGAGATCCACCAGCGATGAATGCTCAGGATTCTGAAGGCGGTAATCAGAAATAGGCTAGTCGCGAAAACAAACCCGACAGGTTCGAGCATCGCGCTATAGGCGCCCATCAATATCAGTAAGCCTGACGCTGGGCCCCAGTTAAGGCTTTTGAGCGCGTGCCAGTCAGTCTTAGATGATGGGACAATGACAAGTAGGCCCGCGCAGACGATACCGGCGGCGGCAATGATGTAGGGTAGTGTGCGGGCGGTGAAGAATGCTTGCGATGACCAGAAATCCAGCGTGATATGTGTCGCCGAATAACCATAGCCGATGCTTAAGCCGAGGAAAGCCAGGCCACCTAATGTTGTGCCGTTAATAGAAATGCGCATGCTGAGTTGTATTCCAAGTCTATTATTGCGTGCGATTGGACCCTAGCCAGTGCTAGAGTATTCGCGTCGAGCGCACGCCCCTTAGGGCCTCAAAAAGCCCAGCTGGCGCATGAGTTTGCCAATTTCTAGTTCTTGTTGTTCGAGAAACTGATAAAACTCATCGCCTTCCTTATGTAGAATTGTCCAACTATTGCGCTGCCTGATGTCTTCAAAGGCGGGTGTGTCGATGACCGCGCTGAGGGTGCTCTGCATTTCTTGGTATCGACTGGCGGGTAGACCTTTAGCCGCAAACAGACCACGCCAGTTGGCGAATTCAAGATCATAGCCTTGCTCCATTAAAGTTGGCATAGTCGGCGCGTCAGGCAGTCGTTTGAGAGACGTGACAGCAATCACCCTGACTTCACCTGCCCGTGCCATAGCGATAGCCTCGCTTAATCCCGTTGATAAAATCTGCGACTCGCCGGTGAGGATGCCAGCCATTGCCTTACCTCCGCCGTCATAAGGTATGTAGACAACTTGGCGAGGGTCACCGCCCGCCATTTCTATCGCGCGGGCAAAGATGAAATGATCGGTACTGCCACGAACAGAGCCGCCCGCGACTTTGATTGAGCGGGGATCAGTCTCAAAGGCGCGGACGACGTCATCGAAGTCTATCAGGGCTGAATCCTTGTCTACCACAAAGACGCTGTAGTCAGCGATCACAGTGGCGATAGGCACTAGGTCTCGAAACGATTGAGGAAAAACTTTCTGCAGTGATCTTACGACCATGGGCGTTGAGTTGATGAGTAGGGTATAGGGCTGTCGCTCAGCTGTTTCAATAAGTTTGGCGATCGCGCGTCCACCGCCGCCACCGGAGAGATTCTCATAGACAATATCTGTCACTAGCCCCGATTTGATAAGCGCTTCACCAATACCTCGTGCGGTGCCATCCCAACCACCTCCAGGTCCGGCGGGGATTAAAAAATGTGCTTTCGCCATGTGAGGCGTTGCTGGCTCGTCGCCATTTGCAGCGTTACTCGCCTGCGCGCGTGAGGGCAACGTTGATCCTATGCAGCAGCCGACAACGAGTAGCAAAAGCGTGGCGAATGTGTGGCGGCGTTGGTACATACAGGGGTCTCTAGTGATGGCCTTATGCTTGGAAATTCAGGGTTAAGCCAGGGCAGTGCCACGGCATAGATACTAGTTTCCCCGTCGACGAAAGCGTGATGTACGCCGTGGTCATGTCGGCGCCACCAAAACATATGTTAGTTGTTAGTCGGTCCGGCATCTCGATGAGAGTGGCACGTGTACCATCGGCAGAGTGGATGGTAATGCCACCCGTGATCAGTGTAGCGACGCAAATATTGCCTTCGCTGTCGACGGCCAGAGAGTCGAACATATGATAGTCGGGGATTTGTGCCAACATGCGGCGCGGGCCTAGCAGCTTACCGGGTGTCTGCAGCTCAAATGCCCAGAGCCTGCCCGTTGGTGTTTCGGCAACATACAGCACAGACTCGTCTGGTGATAAGCCAATGCCATTGGGGGCCTCAAGAGGAAAGATCACTTCCTCAATGTTGCTTCCGTCAATTGTCGCGTAGTAGACGCCGGTTCGGTCTTTATCACGGGGTCGATTCTTTCCATGGTCGGTAAACCAGAATCCGCCTTGTTTATCAAACACGATGTCGTTGGGTCCACACAAGGGCTGGCCATTACAGTGGGTGTAGAGAGTTTCCACGTTGCCATTGGCTAAATTGACACGCTGAATACTGCCGCCGCGATACGTATCGGGTTGGTTCCCAGGAAAAGTTTTACCGGCCCGGTGCTGCCACTCAAAGCCACCGTTATTACACAAATAACAATGACCATCTGGACCTATAGCCGCGCCGTTGGGACCGCCGCCGGGGGTCGCGATAACGGTAATGGTGCCATCTGGTTGAACTCGGCTTAGGGTGCCGCGCTGAATCTCCACTAAAATAATGTTGCCATCTGCCATAGCAATAGGGCCTTCGGGAAACGCAAGACCTGTCGCTATTTCAGTTAATGGGTTCATACAACAGCTTCCTGACGTAGGTGGGCTTCTCGGCTTAAGTGGACTTCACCACTGAGTGAGTCTTGGCATGATCAAAAGCCCAATCAAGCCACGGCAAAAGTGCCTGAATATCATCAGATTCGACTGTTGCGCCACCCCAGATACGCAATCCAGGTGGTGCATCGCGATAGCTGCTGATATCAAACGCGACCTCTTCGGCCTCCAGTAAATTGGCGATTTGTTTGATTGTCGAAGTCTGCGTCGCTGCAGGCAGTGCGTTGAACCAAGGGTCGATAATCTTCAGGCAAATAGATGTTGATGAGCGCGTCTCTGGTTTGTCCGCCAAAAATGCTGCCCAACTGGATGACTGCAGCCAATCATCAATCACTTTTAGATTCGCCTCACTGCGTTGAATCAAACCGGCTAGTCCACCAATTTCCATCGACCACTCGAGGGCGTCAAGTTGGTCTTCCACCGCTAACATAGAGGGTGTGTTAATCGTGGCACCTTTAAAAATATCCTCGATCAACTTGCCGCCTTTGGTCAGGCGAAAGATCTTTGGCAGCGGCCATGCAGGTGCGTAAGACTCTAGCCTGGCAACGGCGCGGGGTGACAGGGCGATCATACCTTGGCCCGCTTCGCCGCCCAGCACCTTCTGCCATGACCACGTCACTACATCCAGCTTAGGCCAGTCTAGAGGCATGGCAAAAGCGGCTGAGGTTGCGTCGCATAGTGTCAAACCACGACGGTCAGCGGCAATCCAATCGCCGTCAGGAACCCGTACGCCGGAGGTCGTGCCATTCCAAGTGAAAACCACATCACGATCAAAATCCACTTTGCTCAGGTCCGGTAAGTGGCCATAATCTGCGCCAAGATCCCTCACATCACCGAGTTTAAGTTGCTTGTTGATATCCGATAACCAACCTTGGCCAAAGCTCTCCCAAGACAGTACATCGACGCCACGCTCACCGAGCATGGTCCACATGGCCATCTCGAAGGCACCACTGTCAGATCCCGGGACTATGCCGAGCCGATAATCCTCTGGCATCCCCAGCAGTTGTTTGCTGTCCTCGATGACCTTCTCCAGCTTCGCCTTCTCAGCACGAGCACGATGCGATCGGCCAAGGCTGATCGTCGGCAGGGCGCTGATTGACCAGCCTGGTCGTTTGGTCGTGGGTCCTGAAGAGAAGCGAGGATTTGCAGGTTTAGTGGCAGGTTGAATCATGAGCGCAGCTGGTCCTGATGACATGAAAAAACGCAATGTGCGGGGTTCGAGACAGGTTGTCAAGGTCAATTCAAGCGCATTTCCGAGGTGTTTCCGGGTATTTTTGGATACGGCCTTTTAATCGGTGGAGGAGACCGGACTGGCTTGTCATAACGTGATGCTGAGGGCTGCTGTGGTCAGTGCGGTAAAAGTCGGATGTTTCAGGGTCAGACTTTGGCTACAATGACATAGTCGTTAGTCATCCGTACCATTTTTTGATGCTCAAGCCACCTGCGCTCCGTCTGGATCATATCAATTTGCCTGCTCGCAAACCTTCGTGGTTGGCGGAGTGGTACGCCGGCCAATTCGGTTTCACGGCGAGCGCGGGATTCGTCATGGGAGCGGGTGTATTGCTGGTATTCGAGTTAGGAGAGCCCCTCGATACGCATGGTAAACCGCATTTTGGGTTTCGCTGCGACTCAAGTGAAGCGGTTGCGCAGTGGGCTGCTAAATTCGAACAAGGGCTGGAAGATAGTGGTGCCTATTGCGGGTTCAAGACCCGTGATCCCGAGGGCAACGTCTTTGAAATCTACTGGGAAAATTAAATGAATATCCCGAGGGACTACAAAGTTGCACTGTTCATGTCTTTATCGGCGATGTTCACTTTAGCTGGCTATGAGTTCATTCGATCGGCCTCCACAGTCCTTTTCAAGACAGCCTATGGCGCTGACAAGCTACCTCTGGTGATGGCGGCCATGCCCGTGGTGGTATTTCTCGGGGTTTGGCTATACGCCCACTTATTAAATTTACTGGGACCTCGAAGAACCCTATTGGTCACTTCATTAGGATCAGGTCTGCTTATTCTTGCCTGTTATTTCGTGCTGCTGACAGGTGCCAAATGGATCACTCCGATACTGTTTCTACTTAAGGAATTTTATATCGTACTGCTGATCGAGCAGTACTGGAGCTATATCAACTCGTCCTTGACACCGAGTTCGGCGAAAAAAATTAATGGTCCCGTCACGGGAATTGCTGGGTTGGGTGGCGCCATTGGCGGCAGCCTTGTAGGCGTTACCGCTGCTCAGTACGGTACGGAGACCATGATACTGTTTGCGGCATTCGCCTGTATTCCTGCTGCTCTGGTCTCGAATTTGGGCTACACACTGTTTGGTGAACCCGAGCAGCCGCCCGTCACGAATGAGCGAGGTACAATGGGCTGGCACCTGTTCAAAGAAAACCCCACATTGGCGTATTTGTTAGCCATAGTGCTGTCATCACAGCTGGTAGCGGCAGTCTTAGATTATAAGTTTCAGGGTCTATTGTCGATGCAGTTCATGGGTGATGTGGATGCGGAAACCGCGTTTCAGGGTTGGTTTTTCGGTACGCTTAACACCAGTGTACTGATCTTGCAGTTTATTGTGACACCCCTAGCGTTGAATTTTGTTGGGTTGCGATGGGTGCATATCTTAATGCCCATGATTCATTTTGCAGCCATCACAGCGGCGCTAGTCGAGCCAAATATCATGACAGTAGGGCTGGCATTTTTTTTGTTCAAGGCATTTGATTACTCGATTTTTCGCGCAGCTAAAGAAATATTATACGTCCCACTGTCATTTGACGAACGCTACCGCGCAAAAGAGATCATCGATGTGTTTGGCTATCGCACAGGCAAGGGCGCCTCGTCGGTGGTCATTGTTGTTTTGCAGAATGCTGGGATACTGATGGCAAACTATTATCTTGCCATAGCCTTTGCAGCTACAGGCCTGTGGCTGGCGTTGATTTTTCCATTAACACGACGGGCCAAGGCCACCCGGGATACCACAGAGAACTAATCGTCACTGGGTTGGGGAAGATAACAGGCTGCGACGAATGCTAGTAACATGAGAGTCCATGAAGTGCAGTCGCGTGCCATTTCAATACTGCGAGCTGATGACAGCACACTGTCCAATTCAGGGTCGTCAGCAAGCAGCGCATTCAGCCATTGGCGTGTACCGGGCGGCAACTGCTGTTCGGCCATGGCGCACAACAGTTGATGGTACCTGCCTGATTATGATGATGTTTTGTCAGGGGCATGCGGACGACACCTGTGTTAATACACAGGTGTGATACACAGATTTACTCGCCGGTAAACCATTAAGGAGCTAGATTAATGCATCAGAGTCATGCGTCAACGATGCAGCTGCGGCGCCTAGAAAAGTCAGATGCGCGGGCTTACAGAGACGTTAGGCTCGAGGCTAGCCTCGACCCAGCCTTCGCTATGTCTGCTACGTGGTTCGAAGGCATGAATGATTCAGGGATTTATCGCGCGTTTCTGATGAACCCCGCGGGATGGGTCACAGGCGCTTTTAGGCAGCAAAAAATGCTCGGTATTGTCCACATTGACCCAGCTGCTGAGCTACACGAGTATATGCTTTGGGGGCTGTATGTTATGCAAAAAGAACGGCAAAGGGGTGTTGGCGAGGCGCTTGTTTCGAGCGCGATTGACATAGCTCAGTCGATCTCCGCTGCGGCGCTACGGCTTCATGTTTCAGCGAGTAACGATTCAGCAAAACGCTTGTATCAACGACACGGATTTGTGCGTCCAACGTCCAGCGTCAATCTGCCTCAGTCTGACGCTGAGCTGATGATAAAGCCTATCGCCGCCGTTAAGACTCGGAGAGACCCATGAAAGCTGATAAAAAAACTTCATAGGTAGTTGCATATTGTTCGCCAGCACATGCCCCTCGGTTGACTCGTCGAAAGGAATCTATGCTTTGCGCATTTGGCGCCATTTGGTCCTTAATCAACGGCTGGTAATTTGATTGAGCTCAATAACCCGCAGGTTCATGTTTTCCAGGCGTTGAACTAAGATCTTAATAATGTTGTCTTTGAGTTTCTCGCGGATGGGAGATGATAGATTGCGCAGCGTAGTTTTGTCTATCTCAAACAGAATAGTCTTCGCTTCTGCGATGATAGACGTGGTGCGCCTGCGGTCTGTTAAAAACGAGACTTCGCCGAAAAAGTCTCCCGGACTAAGCACTGCAAGCGGCGCGTTTGCCGTTGCGTGCTGTACCGAGACTTGACCCGTTAAAATGATATAGAAAGACTGATCCATGCCACCTTGTTCGATGATACGAGTGCCTGGGTTGGCGATAAAATAGTGTGAATGGAATCCCGCCAAAATACTTTTTTCTGGTTGAGAAAAAATGTTGAAGAAGCTGACCTTATTGAGTATTTCTCTGGATTTAGCGGAGTCAACCAAATCGAGCCGTTTCATGCTAATGCCCATAGCTCAAAGTCCATAACCGCAAATGTTGTCGGTAGTATAGCCACAGATTCGCAGGGTCGCTAACTGGCAGGCGGAGCATCAGTCTCAGCTATACCATCTGCATCTGACTTTTGCCTAGGTGGGTGCCGATCTTGTCCATATCAAAGGGTGTTAACTGATAAACATAATAATTTAGCCAGTTTGAAAACAACAAGTTTCCATGGCTTTTCCAGTTAACGATAGGCGCTTGTTGGGGATCATCTCCCGGAAAATAGTGCTCAGGAATCTCTGGCTTGAGGCCGGCAGCCAAGTCACGTTCGTACTCGTCTTTCAGGCACAGCGGTTCATATTCAGAATGACCGGTAACAAATAGCTGCCGACCATCGTTGCGAGCGATAACATAGGCGCCTGCGACTTCAGATGCAGCGATGATTTCTAGTTCGGGATGCTGCTGTATCGCGGCAGTGGGTACCTCTGCATAGCGAGAATGCGGTGCATCGAAGAGATCATCAAAGCCGCGCACGATCGGCGACTGGGGCTTTACTAAATGGTGTGGATAAACACCTGATATCTTCTTCGGTAGAACGAACTTATCGATACCGTAAAGGTGATACATGGCGGCTTGGACGCCCCAGCAAAGAAACATGGTCGACGTCACATGTGTTAGGGTCCAGTCCATAATGCGCGTCATCTGGTCCCAGAAATAAACGTCTTCGAACGGTATCTGGCCGAGGGGCGCACCGGTGATAATCATGCCATCGTACTTATTATTGGCGATCTGGCTGAAATCTTTATAGAAAGCGTCCATATGCTCGATGGGCGTATTTCTCGAAGGTCGATCTGAGATGCGCATCAACTCAACATCTATCTGCAGTGGCGTGTTGGACAGCATGCGCATCAGGTGAATTTCGGTGTCAATTTTTTTCGGCATTAGGTTGAGCAGTAATATCTTCTGTGGCCGAATGTCTTGTTGCTCTGCCTGTGTATCTGACATACAGAAAATATTTTCCTGTTGCAGCACTGCAGAGGCAGGTAAATGGTCCGGTATCCTCAGTGGCATGGCTTTGTGTGCTCCCAATAAAAAACCTGCTCAGCTTGCGCTAAAGCAGGTTCTCTACTCTTTAGCTGTATTTATAAAGCGCCCGCAAGCTGAACTCAAATCGGCGCTATGTAATGTTATCTGACGTCTGTATGTGTCATTAATGCCGAGAGTATAGCCCCTTGGCGTGGAATTTCAATCATCAAACACATTATCCCCATAGGCAGCTTGAAGGCGCTGCATGCCCTTTATCCAGCGATCATAGTCCGTTGTCTTACGCTGCATGTAGGTTAGAACCTCCTTATGGGGTAGCACTAAAAAAGTCTCTGCTGCAAGGGTCTCAATAACCGAGTCACATAGCTCTTCGGGCTCCATCATGCCGTCAACGCCCGCCACACCGCCACCTTCAATATTGGCTGTCATGGCTGTGTTCACCGCTTGCGGGCACAATGCTGATACCTTAATCCCACGGGCACCGTAGGTAACCGCCAACCACTCGGCATACGCCACGGCGGCATGCTTTGTTACGGCATAAGGCGCTGAGCCGATTTGGGTAAGTAGGCCAGCTGCTGATGCGGTGTTCAAGATGTAGCCGTCACCCCGTCGAAGCATATCGGGTAGGGCAGCCCGCGTAGCGTAGATATGCGCCATAACATTAATTTGCCAGATGCGCTGCCAGTCATCATTGGGTGTCTCGGGGCCGCCGCCAACACCAATGCCGGCGTTGTTACAAAGTAAGTCAATTTGTCCGTATTCCTGCTCAGTAGTACGAACAAGGTCGATTACTGCTTGCTCGTCAGCCACATCGGTAGTGATCGCGCGGGCGCCGATGGCGTCGGCCAACGCCTTGAGCGGTTCAGCGTGCAAATCGGCGATCACGACCTGGCGTGCCCCCTCTTTGATAAACCGCTTAGCCATAGCTCTACCAATACCGCTACCAGCGCCAGTGACGATTGCGACTTTACCCTTGATTTGCATGCTGTTTTCCTTTCGTGTTGATCACGAAGTAGTTAGAGACAAAAAGTTAACAAGAGGGTGGCATAATTGTGTGCGATTCGAAAGATCTGATTTAGCGACCGATTGTCTCTGAGATATGTTGGGACCGCTGTGGCATACTCCACGTTGGGCAGACGTGCGAACAACAGGTCTGATTTCATTCGTAGGTGAGAAGATTCGCTATGACCGACAAGATAACGCGAGAACCCGATGCCGACAATGATGAAATCCTGTTCGATATTAATGGCGATTCTAACTGTATTTACATGAGCCCGGCAGCCAAACGTTGGCTGGGTATTTCTGACCTCATGACCACTGAAGTGCTGTTTGCCGACTTCCCTGAACTTTTACAAGGTTTTACGCAGATGGTTCAAGACGGTGAGGTGGTTGAGCTTGCCACCGCGTATGGCTACCGTTGGGAATTGCAGCCCATGTATGATCAGGCGAATGACTTCGCTGGCGCAATTATAACCGCTCATGTTTTGCCTAACACGCAAGCCCTCATAGCTGATGGTGCCCCTCTTCCAACGACACCCTGGCAGTATGACTTGGTGCAAGATGTGCTTGTGCTGCGCCCTGAACTTAAGTTGGTACTAGGTCTTGGTAACGCCCCGTTGAGCCTTGCTGGGTTAGCTCACAGACCCGCGTTGGTAGACGTGCTGACCCATCAAATTGAGCGGCTGCGGACGGGACAGGCTGAACTGTTCGCTGCGGAGGTATCGGTCGGTGATCCTGCCGGAGAGCTCTATAACTTTCTGATTCGCGGCCAAGTCTGCGACCGTGATGCTGATCGAAACGTGACGCGCGTGATCGGGGTGATCGAAGATATCGGCCGACACATTGAACAACTGCAACGTCAGCGTCAAGATGAATCGACGATGATTCGAGTCCAGAAGATGGAGGCGATCGGGAATCTGGTAGGTGGTATTGCCCACGACTTCAATAATATTCTGAGTAGTATTATTGGCTATACGGAGTTGGCCTTAATGGAGTCTGCGGAGCAGACTCTTGATAAGCCACGCCTATCGACCTACCTGCAAGAGGTGTTTCAAGGGGGCAAGCGGGCGCGCGAACTTGTCGCAAAGATGCAGTCGTTTAGTCGTGCGGATGAGACACAACCGCAGAACATCGACTTAATGCTGGAAATAAAAGAGGCGGTGAAGATGTTACGTGCGTCCCTACCGTCGTCCATTGAGATTCGGTTGGATATTGACGAGTCGCTGCCCGAAGTGTTTATCGACAATGCGTTCTTGCAGCAAATGATCATGAATAGTTGCATCAATTCAAGAGATGCCATGGCCGATGTTGGCACTATTTTTATTCGTGCGCGAACGACAGAAATCAAAAAACAACGTTGCTCCTCCTGTTACGAGTATTTTGATGGCGAGTATGTTGAGTTAGCCATCGAAGACACCGGCTCTGGAATTGACCCGGCGTTAATTGAAGGCGTTTTTGAGCCCTACGTTACGAGTAAACCGATGGGCTCAGGTATGGGATTGGCGACGCTGCATGGCATGATGCATCGCGAGCGGGGTCATGTTCGTCTTGATAGTATTCAGGGCGATGGCACAGAGCTGCGTTTGTTCTTTCCGCCGGCCAGCGCCTATAGCCATACATTTCCGGAGCAGCCCAATCTTGATGTTCAACAAACACGAGGCAACGAGGAGAAGCATATTCTCGTCATTGACGACGAAGTCTCTCTAGTCTACTACCTGCGGGAACTGCTGCGAAGGAAGGGCTACGAGGTGACGGTTGCATCGGATAGTCACGAGGCTTGGGACATTTTTAGTGCCGACCCGGATAAATACGACCTAGTCATAACCGACCAGACTATGCCTGGCTTAAGCGGCGTCCAACTGGCGGCCAAGATGCTGACGCTTCGTGAGAATCTGCCGATAGTCCTTTGCACCGGCTATAGCGATATAGTGGAAGAGAGTAATATCAGCCAGTACGGGATCAAGGGCTATATGGCCAAACCCATTGATAGTCGTGAACTGCTGCGGACAGTGCATGATCTGCTGCTGCAGGCCGCGCATCTTTTCAGGCTGTAGCCTTAACCGCCTCGACAACGGTATCGAACATTTGAGTGATCTCTGCCTCGCTGATGATCAGCGGCGGCGACAGGACAATCATATCGCCGATATTGCGCGCCCAAAGTCCTAGCGCGTAACAACGCTGGGCAACTTCCAGGCCCCGTTGCATCGGTGCGCCAGGGCGTGGTGCAAACTCTATAGCGCCAATAAGGGCATGGCAACGCACATCAATTACATGGGGTTGACCCTGTAGCCGCAAGGCGTTTTCATTCCAGTGGCGCTCCAGCCCTTGGGCGCGGTCAAGCAGACCTTCCTGCTCATAAATATCGAGTGTCGCCATACCGGCGGCACAGGCTAGGGGGTGGCCGGAGTACGTGAAACCATGACTGAGCTCAATGCCCGGATCATCGATTGCCATAAAAGCTTGATAAATCTCATCGGACACAAAGACGGCGCCCATGGGTACGGTGGCGTTAGTGATGCCTTTAGCTGTGGCCATAATATCAGGCACAACACCGAAACGTGTTGCTGCGCAACTCGCGCCAAGGCGCCCAAAAGCAGTGATCACCTCATCAAAAATCAGCAGTATACCGTGTTTGGTGCACAGCTCTCGTAGACGTTGTAGATACCCTATGGGGGGCAGAATGACGCCTGCCGCACCGGCAACGGGCTCAACAATGACGGCCGCGATATTGTCAGCGCCATGTAAATCCACTAGCCGTTGCAAGTCCTCAGCGTACTCAATGCCATGGGCTGGGAGGCCGTCGGAGAAGGCATTACGTTCGATGTCTAGCGTATGGCGCAGGTGGTCAGTGCCTGGTAGTAACATGCCGAAGGCGCTGCGGTTTTTCATCAAGCCGCCAACAGAGATGCCGCCAAACCCCATACCATGGTAACCTTTTTCCCGGCCGATCAAGCGTTGCCGAGAACCCTCACCCCGCAGCTTGTGATAAGACAGCGCGATTTTTAATGCGGTGTCTACTGACTCTGATCCCGAGTTGGTAAAGAACACGTGGTTCAAAGAATCGGGGAAATGCTTTACCAATCTGCTGGCATAGTTGAAGGCGGCAGGGTGGCCGGCGTTAAAGCTGTGGGCAAAGTCGAGATGCCTTAACTGTTCGGCGATAGCTTCATTAATCTGCGGCCGATAGTGGCCGGCGTTGACACACCATAGGCCCGCTGAGCCATCCATTACCTGCTTGCCGTTACTATCTTGATAATACATACCGCGCGCCGAGACAATAAAGCGGGGATCTTGTTTGAACTTGCGGTTCGCCGTGAACGGCATCCAATAACTATCAAGATCAGCAGGTACTAGATTATGGTCAAGCAATTTACGATCATGTAATTCATGATCTTGCGATTGATGATCGAGTGAGGTTTTATCAGAGGTAGTCATGAATAACTCCAGGGTCAATCCAGCAGGTTGTGTGGTTGGCGAATCAAGTGGTGGGCGCCTGCGTCCAAGAGTTCTGCAGCGTCACGAAAGCCCCACAATACGCCTACGGCAGTCATGCCACAGGTTATCGCAGTTTGCATATCCATGGCAGTATCACCCACAAAGACTATGCTTGCGACGGGTATGTCGAGGGTTTGAGCAATAGTTTGGGCCCCGGTAGGGTCAGGTTTATGCGGCACACCCGTGGAGAAGCCGACGATTTGTTGAAAAGTAATCGTAGGAAAGAAGTACTCGACGCAGGCCAGTGTGAATTCATGATCTTTATTTGACAGCACCGTCAGCGGCAAGCCACGCTGGCTGAGGAGCTCGAGCATAGCAACAATGCCTGGATAAGGCTGCGCGTCATGTTGCCATGACGCCTGATAGTCTGCTTGTTGTAATGCGAGTGCCGCATCAACCTGGGTATCACTCTTGGCATTAGTGGGCAGACAGCGTTCGATACAGCGACGCGCGCCGTCACCGATAAAATATCGATAAGCATCTACCGGGTGCGGCGGATGGCCGAGCTGAAGTAGTACGCGGTTGTAACAGTTGGCGAGGCTTTCCAGGGTATTCAAGAGGGTGCCATCTAGATCAAAAATATAGCCCTGAACGTCAGTGCTCATCGACGCTGCAGTGTTCATGGCGTGTCCTCATGTGGTTCTTTGCATATCGAATTTTGCGCCAACAAAAGGTTGGCCAGGCGGGCGTAAGTCGGCTCCTCTGGGTTGTTAATGGTGACAAGCGATACGTCAGAGAGTTGTTGAATGTAGTCCTGTGCGAGTCTTACTAACTGCGGTGGCACGCCCTCAAGCATTGCTGGTAAGGGTTCATTCTCGCCAATATTGACCTTTATCAGGGCCTTGTATCCCAGAACCTCAAAAGCAAGTCGTCGCAGGTCCTGTAGTATGCGCCGTTGCTGGATCGTCACGACCAAAGCCAAACTAGGATCCTGAGCCTTACGCTGCTGGGTAATTTCGAGTCCCTGGAGCGCGATATCGATAGCTGTCAAGCGGGCGCTGATATCCGCGTCTTGCAGCGCGTCATCGAGTTGCGCTAGCTCCTGCAGGCCTGCGCGCAGAGCGCTCAAAGACATCAGCGCGTCTCGGCGTCTGGTTGACGTCGGCTGATCACGAGCGTCCGCGCGAGTTTGTCGTGCCAACCCTGTTTGCGCGCGTCAAGACCAATCCAAATAAAGCCTAGTCCAAAGCACAAGAGACTAATGTAGTAGCTTAAAGAACGAATAACGAGTTGCAGGCGGCTCGCCGACTGCAGCGTCCGGGCATCGACGATGTAGGCTTTGAAGAGTAATTTGCCGGGGCTTGAATCCAAGTAGATCCAGAAGCCAACAAACACGACACTGATAAACAGGCTCTCAAGGAGCAACCGTTCAAGCATACGGTTTAAAAATGCCTGAGTTTGCTCAAGATTACTAAAGTCTAAGTCGGCCATTGTTACAGCTTCAGCAAACATTAACAGTAATGGATAAATAATTATGGATGCCACTAGGCTGTCCACAAGAAAGGCCAAAAAGCGTGACCAGAAACCAACATAAGAGGGTGTCTTATTCACTTACAGGCGCTCCAACAGGTAGTCTTTTGCCAAATTGATTTGGGTGGCTAGGTAGGTTGGGCCACCGCGGTCTGGGTGGAATTTCTGCATGAGTCTTCGATGAGCCTTAACGATCTGGTCGCGACTGGCGCCTGTGGATACGCCTAGTATTTCACAGGCCCTGTCCTCATCTAAATCCGTGTCTGCCCTCGGCGTGGCGCTATCACCGAAGGTAGTTTGCCAGTCGGGGTGCTGGCGGTCGAGAAATGAGATCAAGACGTTCAGCGAATCTTGATCAGTGCTGCACTCATCAAACAGTAATTTGAGTTGTGCCAGGTTGAGATCCATCAGTAACTCGCCCTTGAATTGACCCCCAACAACGTCACCAGTCATTTCACCGCTGTCATGGTCGAGCACCATACGCAGTAAGGGGGTCTCAACGGTTGACTGACGGCCACTGGCCGGCGGGGTTGATGCTGTCGATTGCCAGGCTGAGCCACCCAAAAGACCGCGCAGTCGTTTGGCTAAGCCAAGCATGCCAGCGCTGCGGGCAATCCAGGGTAGCCAGCGACCAATAAAGGGTAGGGTAGCGCCGAGGAACGCAAACAGCGTATTCAATTTGCCCGTGAGACCAAGAAAAATGAGCCCTGCGGACATGATTACGCTCGTATAAATCACCATGAATTGCTGAATCGACAATGGCCGGCGGCCCAGCAAAACACGCAAGGCAACAAAAATCACCAAGAGTATGATGAATATCAACGTAATCTGTACCATCTATTTACCCTTTATTTGCTGGGTTAGCCGCGCCACGTGGCCGCCCTTTTGCTGACTATATTGTTCTAGGGCCTTACGTCCACCAGCGGCGTAGACCGCGACAGCCCCGAGCAAATCACGGAGTTGGCTGGCGCTGTGGTGATCAAACGGCACACAAGCCCCGCCAGAGACGCGTGCCATATGCTTAAAAATACGGGTCACTTTCGGATTATCGCCTTCTTGAAAGATGAATAATGGTACGTTGGTTAGGCCCAGTTGGCCTGCTAGCTCACACAGCGGGTCTGCGGGTTCCTCCAGTGCATCGCCGATAAATATCACTGCTTGGATCGGTGTCTTTTTTGTCGTGGTGAGGGCATGTTGTAAGACGCGTCCTATTTGGGTGTGCCCACCTAGACATCTTACTTGGGCCATTTGGGCTTGAAGTTTTGCGGTGTCACTGCACCAGGGCGCACTGCGGAATCGTTGAAAACCATGGTAATAACACAGCTGAATTTGCAACCCCCCAAGGGTCGAGGTTTCACTGAACATCTGGGCCTGAATTTGGCAGGCGGTGTCCCAGGTGGGCTCGCGACTTGCTGTGGCATCCAGCGCGAAAATAAGACGCCCGGGCTCAGTGCCTCGGGTCTTGACAGGCGTGCGCGCCGCGGCCTGCAGAAACTCAGTGACCGCGCTGGTCGGTGAGTTCGTGGGAGCAATGGGTGTTGTATCTTTGGACATGGGTTTGCAGGCGGCCTGATTGACTTCTGTAAATGAACGGTTAACGTAACAATTGCAAGCGATAACAATACTAGATTGTTATAACAATGGGGCCAAGGTTAGGGGTTTTCAGGGTGACGGGCAAATTAAAAAAGCTGGTGGTCGCGACATCAAGTAGCGCCCTGTTTGATTTAAGAGAAAGTGATCTTGTCTATCGCACGCAAGGCGTGGCGGCATACGCCGCCTATCAGATTGCCCGTGAGGCTGAACCACTGGCGCCCGGTGATGCATTTCCGTTGGTGAAGAAGCTGCTCAGACTTAACAGCCTGTTAAAGGGCGATGAGCAGGTTGAGGTGATTTTGCTTTCCCGTAACACGGCTGACACCGGCCTGCGGGTGTTTAATTCGATTCAATATCATCAATTGGCTATCAGTCGCGCAGCTTTTACGGGGGGAGCGGCGCCATTTCGTTACATGCGACCGTTTCGCTGTCACTTGTTTCTATCGACAAATCCTGAAGACGTTCGCGAAGCACTTGATAATGGCATGGCAGCGGCAAGTATCCTACCGTCGGCCCCGCCTACAATGGACTCGCCGCTGTTGCAGTTCGCGTTCGACGGCGATGCAGTGCTTTTTTCGGATGAGGCGGAGCGAATTTACCAATCGTCGGGGCTCGACGCTTTTGCGTCAAATGAACAAGCTGCGGCTGACGAACCTCTTATGGGAGGACCTTTCAAGCCATTTTTGGCGGCTCTGCATGAGCTGCAAAGCGAGTTTGCCCCGGGCGAATGCCCAATTCGTACCGCGCTAGTTACCGCCAGAGCAGCGCCTTCCCATGAACGTGTCATCAAGACATTGCGTGCTTGGAACATTCGGCTTGATGAATCTTTATTCCTAGGCGGTATGCGCAAGGCCGAGTTTCTGCAGGCTTATGGCGCAGACGTGTTTTTTGATGACCAAGCAGAGCATTGTCGACTGGCTAGCGAGGTCGTGGCTACAGGTCATGTACCCCACGGAATTTCGAATCCGCGACCTTAGCCGTTACTGCGCTTGTACTGCGTGACATGATCGCTGATGGTTGTAAAAATGAAGGAACCTATCTATTCTAGAAATAGAATATTTGCGGGTATTCTTAGAAGCTTAGCGAATATGAATTGGGGTCGGGGCTAGAACGTCAGCGACTAAGGTCGATAATTGTCGATGCGCGTCAGGTAACCGGGTTTCGGCCAGCAGCGTGATTGAGTCAATAGGGTGAATCGCACATGAAACTTCAGCAACTCAGATATATCTGGGAAGTCGCCCACCATGATCTTAACGTTTCTGCTACCGCACAAAGCTTGTTTACTTCCCAACCTGGTATTAGTAAACAGATCCGTCTTTTAGAAGACGAGTTGGGTGTTGAAGTTTTTTCCCGCAGCGGTAAGCATCTCACCCGCATCACGCCGGCAGGCGAAATTATAATCCAGAAGGCCGGCGAGATTCTGCACAAAGTAGAAAGTATCAAGCAGGTCGCGCAAGAGTTCAGCAATGAAAAGAAAGGCAGTCTGTCTGTGGCTACCACTCACACGCAGGCTCGCTATGCGTTGCCTGCCGTTATTGCAGAATTTATTAACCGCTACCCTGATGTTTCCTTACACATGCATCAAGGTAGTCCGTTACAAATTGCTGAGATGGCGGCTGATGGGGTAGTTGATTTTGCCATCGCGACCGAAGGGCTGGATCTATTCGGCGATCTGGTGATGATGCCTTGTTACACATGGAATCGCTGTATTGTTGTGCCAAGAGGTCATCCATTGACAGAGATTGCGGCGTTGACCCTTGAAGACGTCGCGAAGTATCCGCTGGTCACCTACGTGTTTGGTTTTACCGGTCGCTCGAAGCTTGACGAGGCCTTCATGCACAAGGGCCTGGCACCTAAGGTAGTGTTTACAGCAACTGATGCGGATGTAATCAAGACTTATGTTCGGCTTGGTCTGGGCATCGGCATTATCGCCGGGATGGCTCACGACGATGTGCTCGATAATGACTTGATCGCGCTCGACGCCAACCATTTGTTCGAGCCGAGCACGACCATGATCGGCTGCCGGCGCGGCACTTTTCTGCGCGGTTATATGTATGAGTTTATGGAAATATTTGCACCGCATCTCAGCCGAGAAGTTATAGATGCGGCCTTTGAGCGTCACAATAGGGCGGAGCTCGATGCGCTGTTTGCGGGCATTACCCTACCGTTAAAATAAACCACTAGATGCCTGTTAAAAACTTGTCGCATCAATTAAGAGACTTCAGCTAAACCGGACCATCCAACTTGTTGTCCGCCATCTGTTACGCTCATTAGGAACTATTATGGATCTTGTTTGCCTGGACCTCGAAGGGGTATTGATTCCCGAAATCTGGATCGCGTTTGCTGAAAAAACGGGTATTGATGCACTCAAGGCAACGACCCGTGATATCCCTGACTATGATGTCTTGATGCAACAACGTTTGCGCATTCTGCAGGAAAACGACTTGAAGCTTACCGACATCCAGCACGTGATTCAGACCTTGGCACCGATGCCCGGCGCAAAAGCATTTCTTGATGACCTTCGAGAAAGCTACCAGCTGATTATTCTGTCTGATACCTTTTATGAATTCGCGCAGCCCATGATGCAACAATTGGCCTGGCCGACGCTGTTTTGCCATAAATTAGTGGTCGACTCAGAAGGTTCTGTTACGGGTTACCAATTGCGTCAGAAGGATCCAAAACGCCAGTCGGTAAAGTCGCTGCATGCTCTTAATTACCGAATTTTTGCCGCCGGTGACTCCTACAACGATACCACAATGTTGGCTGAGGCGGACGCGGGTTTCTTATTTCGCGCGCCGGATAACGTGATTGCCGAATTCCCGCAATACCGTGTCACCAACGACTATAGCGAGCTGCGAGCCTTTATCGACGAAGCCGCCAATAGCTAGTGCTAAAAAGGGGCCTCCTCCTCACGCCTGCCGTTACCACGTGCATCCTCAAAGATGGCAGGTATCAGCCCAGCATGAATAACACGGAAAACCATTCGCCAGCGTAGGCGAGGAAACCTACTTTTGCAGCTGCGCAGTAGTTCTATCTAGCACTCGGCGGCGTATATCGCCCCGAGTGCTTAAGAAGGATCCTGCTGGAGTGCATGAATAATATCAGTGATGAAGTTAACCTTGAGCAAAGATTCCGCGTATTCTTCGCTAGCATCTGAGTCGGCGACGATACCACCACCTCCCCAGTAATATAGCTGGTCAGCATCGCAGACCAGTGTCCTAATCGGTAAGTTGGTATCTAGGTTGCCGTGATAGCTGTAGTAGCCAATCGCACCACAATAAACATGTCTCTTTACCGGTTCTAGTTCGCCGATAATCTCCATGGCTCTGCGTTTCGGTGCACCTGTGATCGAGCCACCTGGAAAGCAATTGCGCAGTAGGTCCATGGCGGAGATGTCCGGTTTAAGCTCGCCGCTTATAGAACTCACCAGATGATGCACATTCTCGTAGGTGTTGAGCTCGAACAGCTTATCAACCTTGATCGAGCCTGTGATGGCTGACTTCCCTAAATCATTGCGTAACAGGTCGACAATCATCAGGTTCTCGGCTTGGTCTTTTTCACTGTGGCGCAACTCATCTGCTAGCCGCTGATCCTCAGTCGGGTCGCTATGCCTGCCGCGCGTACCTTTGATTGGCTGGGTGAGAATTTTACGATCTTCAACCCGCACAAGCCGCTCTGGTGAAAAGCTCAGAATGTCGGCGTGGGGTGTGCGTAAGTAAGCGGAGAAGGGCGCGCGCTGGCGCTGGCGCAAGCGCGCATACAATCCTAGCGGATCGCCTTCATAGGTGGCACTAAAGCGCTGCGTAAAGTTCACTTGATAGCAGTCGCCGGCCTGAATGTACGCCTCAATTGATGCAAAAGCGGCGTTGTACTGCGGCTCACTGAGATTGCTGTTAATCTGGCTGGTGACTTTGAATGGCAGGCTGATGCTGGGCGTCAATGGTGCGACGTTTTGGAGCCGCCGCCGCAGAATCTCCAAGCTGTCGATGTCGACGTCCGGTACTGCTACGAGATATGCCTGCCGTTGCTGACGATCGACGATGACGAAAGCTGGATAGATGCCCACCAGCATATCGGGGAGGTTTAAATCGCTGCTGGCAGCAACCGCTAACTGCTGCTGTGCGTGCGTTAACTCGTAGCCAAAAAAACCGACAGCGCCGCCCTGAAACGGTAAGTTAAGGGGGCAAGGCTCAACGTGCCGGGTGTTTTGTATGACCTGCTCAACAGCCGCAAAGGCGTCAAGTGGTGTGGGTTGCTCGTCGATATAGACCTGTCCTTCGCGGCTCTCGATGACATGCCGAGGGTTAGCGCCGAGGATGTCGTAGCGCTGCTGTGTGGCTTGCCTTTCTTTTCGACGTGAGTCGTTTTGACGTGGGTCGGTGACTTTAGGGTCTTCAGGTAAAACATGTGCTTCAAGCAGAACGTGGCTTTCGAGTAAAAAGGGCAGGTGTTCGTCCTCTAGACATCGAAACCAGTCAAATGCATCGGCCTGATAGGGCAGATTCTCAATAGTCCAGGGCATGATGTGTCAGTTGCAACGTAAAAACGCCAGTCTAGCGCCGGAATCCGCCAAGCACTAATATTTAACAGCCGGCGAAAAAAATATCTGTATACTTGAGTCCGATTGAGCAGTTCACGACCAACAGATTCACAGGAGTTTTATTGATGTTAAGTGCCGGACAGAAATTCAGGCAGGCCATCGCCGATGAACATCCCCTGCAAGTTGTAGGAACAATTAATGCTTACACAGCCATTATGGCAGAGGCTTCGGGCTATAAGGCGATATATCTCTCGGGCGCTGGGGTTGCTAACGCGTCATATGGGCTGCCTGATCTGGGGATGACATCCTTGGAAAATGTCCTTGAGGATGTGCGGCGCATTACTGCCGCTTCTAGTTTGCCAATGCTGGTCGATATCGATACTGGTTGGGGCGGTGCATTCAATATTTCCCGTTCTGTGAAGGAAATGATCAAGGCTGGCGCCGGCGGTGTTCACATTGAAGATCAAGTGGCACAAAAGCGCTGCGGCCACCGTCCTAACAAGGAAATTGTTCGCCGCGAAGAAATGGCAGATCGAATCAAGGCGGCCGTTGACGCGAAAACTGATGATGCCTTTGTTGTTATGGCGCGCACCGACGCCTTAGCGGTCGTGGACCTTGAAGAAGTCATTGAGCGGGTTAAAATATTTGAGGAGGCTGGTGCTGATGCCATTTTCGCCGAGGCTATGACAGATCTTGATATGTATCGGCAGGTCGTCGCCGCGGTTAATATTCCTGTCTTGGCGAATATCACAGAGTTCGGAGCCACCCCGTGTTTTGATACAACAGAGCTTGCATCGGCAGGCATTGCCATGGCGCTATACCCTTTGTCAGCGTTTCGAGCGATGAATGCCGCGGCCTTAAATGTCTACCAAACGCTACGTAAAGAGGGTAGTCAAGCCCGTGTAATTGACACCATGCAGACCCGGGCTGAGTTGTACGAGTTCTTGGGCTATCACGCATATGAGGACAAGCTCGATCAATTATTCACCGAAGGAGATAATCATTAGCGACAGCGAGCGGCGTTGAATGCGCGTTTACTAGCGGCTAGAAATATGGCCAAAACGTGATGCCTGCAAGGACATACTCGGATAAACAATTGGGCTAGCACTTATCAGCAGCAACAAGGTCCAACCGTCGTAGGGTCGAATAACGCATAATTTTAAAGACAACGAATCTTAAAAAAACGGTTTTTAATAATAACTTTAAAGAGGTAGAACTATGGCTGAGAAAAAACTGGGAGGCGCTGGTCTGCGAGGCCAGTCAGCAGGTGAGACCGCATTGTGTACTGTCGGCCAAGAAGGATCGGGTTTGACCTATCGTGGTTATGGCATCGACGACCTTGCCGCTAATGCGCAGTTTGAGGAGGTGGCCTACATGTTGCTATACGGCGAGTTGCCGACCCAAGTGCAACTAACAGCTTATATCGAGACGCTAACGGCACAGCGTGGTCTTCCTGACGATCTGAAAGCTGTTCTGGAACTGATTCCAAAAGACACCCATCCTATGGACGTGATGCGTACGGGTTGCTCAATGCTGGGTAATCTTGAGCCAGAGAAAAGCTTCGCTGAGCAACAAGAGGCAGCAGATCGTCTGCTAGCCACGCTGCCAGCGATCATCTGCTACTGGTACCGTTTTTCGCATGACGGTGTTCGGGTTGATACCGATACGGGTGAAGCCACTATTGGCGGACATTTTCTGAAGATGCTGCGGGGTGAAGCACCTTCCGATGTGCATCGTCAGGTGATGAATTGTTCCCTGATACTGTATGCAGAGCACGAGTTTAACGCGAGCACGTTCACTGCACGCGTTTGTGCGGCTACCTTGTCTGACATGTATTCTTGCGTGACGGGCGCTATTGGCTCGCTGCGTGGTCCCTTGCATGGTGGTGCTAACGAGGCGGCGATGGAGTTGATTGAGAAGTTCGAAACGCCGGAAGAAGCTGTTGTTGGGATTCAAAAGATGCTCGTCGAAAAGGCGACCATCATGGGCTTTGGTCACGCTATCTACCGGACCCACGATCCACGCAACGATATCATCAAAGATTGGGCTGAAAAGCTGGCGGCAGAAGCCGGTGATACCACCTTGTTCGATATATCAGTGGCTGTCGCTAAGACTATGTGGGACGAAAAGAAGCTGTTCCCGAATGCTGACTTCTTCCATGCATCGGCGTACAACTATATGGGTATTCCTACCAAGATATTCACACCCATCTTTGTGATGTCGCGTTTGACGGGTTGGGCCGCACACGTTATGGAGCAACGTTCGAACAACCGTCTTATCAGGCCGAGTGCGGACTATGTTGGGCCGGAAAATCGGTCTTACACGCCAATTACTGAGCGTGGCTAAAGCATAGGCCGGTTTACACGGGTCATGCCTATAGATAATGCTTGTGGAGAAAACCCTCCGGTCAGTCATGACCGGAGGGTTTTTTTTGGCGGCCTCAACCGCATCACCGGTGCCAGCTATAAGTCGAACTTGATGCCTTGCGCCAGCGGCAGCTGCGTTGAGTAGTTGATGGTATTGGTGCTGCGACGCATATAGTTTTTCCAGGCATCAGAGCCAGATTCCCGGCCACCTCCCGTGTCTTTCTCGCCGCCGAAGGCACCACCAATCTCCGCACCACTCGTGCCAATATTGACATTGGCGATACCGGTGTCGCTGCCAGTAGCTGCCGTGAATTGCTCAGCTTCACGCAGGTCATTGGTAAAGATCGCTGCTGACAGGCCCTGAGGTACGTCATTATTGGCGTCGATAGCAGTACTGAGGTCTTCATAACCAAACACGTACAGGATCGGTGCGAAGGTCTCTTGTTTGACGTTGGCTTGTGATGCGGGCATGGAGACCAACGCTGGGCGCACGTAATATGCATCCTCAAATCCGGCAATAGTGAGGCGCTCGCCGCCTGTAATGACCGCGCCCTGATCCCGTGCTTCATCGAGTGCTGTCTGCATCTGGTCGTAGGCGCGCCGGTCGATCAGCGGACCCACCAGACTGCCGTCTGTTAATGGATTGCCGACATTAACGGACTGATAGGCCGCGACCAGACGTGGCATTAGTTGCTCGCGCACAGACTCGTGGACAAACAGGCGGCGGGTAGACGTGCAGCGCTGGCCGGCAGTACCCACAGCGCCAAAGACAATCGCCATGATGGCCATGTCGAGATCGGCTGTCGGACAAACAATAATGGCATTGTTACCACCGAGTTCGAGCAACGAACGTCCCAAGCGGGCAGCCACGCGGGGTGCCACGGCCCTGCCCATAGCGGTGCTGCCGGTGGCGCTGACGAGCGCTATGCGTGGATCGTCGACCAACGGGGTAGCAACGCTGGCATCGCCAATGAGTAATTGACACAGATGTGACGGGGCGCCGTCAAAGTCGCGCGCCACGGAATCAAAAATAGCCTGGCAGGCCAGCGCCGTTAGCGGCGTCTTCTCGGAAGGCTTCCAGATGACGGCATCACCGCAGACGATGGCGAGTGTTGTATTCCAAGCCCATACAGCGACCGGGAAGTTAAACGCTGAGATGATGGCAATCGGCCCCAGTGGGTGCCAGTTTTCCTGCATTTTGTGCAACGGTCGCTCCGATGCAATAGTCAAGCCATAGAGTTGGCGCGATAAGCCCACGGCAAAGTCGCAGATATCAATCATTTCTTGGACCTCACCGAGGCCCTCTTGGAGAATTTTGCCATTATCCAGACTAACCAGTTCGCCAAGGCTTTGCTTGTGCACACGTAGCTGGTTACCGAACAGGCGAATGAGTTCGCCACGCCGGGGACCCGGTACCTGTCGCCAAGCCCTAAATGCGACGCTGGCTTGGGTTACCAGCGTGTCTACTTGAGCCGGTGTATGGGTTTGGACAGTCGCAACGTGCCTGCCGTTAATAGGACTGTAGACGGGCAAGTCGCCCTGATTGTAGGCACTGGGCGTCACGCCCAGTTTCGTGAGTGTTTCTGCAACAGTAGTTTGTATATTCATGTTCGGTCTTCTACCCCGTGTGTAATGTCTTGTATAGCGCCGTGCGTGTATCGTTGTCCAGTCCTGTTTGATTGCAGTCAAGGTGCTTTTGTTGCGTGGCGTAGACGCGACCAAATCGGTTGCTGAGAAATAGGTCCAAGGCTATATCCTCCTGCATAATAAAGCCCTGATCGGGGATTTTCCCATCTCGCAATAAATCCAGAACCGCACAGATGCTTGAGGCGGTAGTGACCTGAATCGCGCTGCGTTCAATGCCGCGGATTGTTTTGCCGTAGACCTTGTTCGCGTAGGTTTGTTGAATCAGTCGGCCATTTTTCTTGCCGCTGACGGTGACAAAAATCAGCACGACATCCTGCAGCGTCGCTGGTATTGCTGTTTCAAGCACATCCTTTAATAGGTCGCGACGATCCTTCAAGCGCAGGTCATGCAGTAGGGTCTTCATGATGTCGCGATGACCGGGGTAACGAATAGTCTGATAACTCAAACTCGAGACCTTGCCTGCTAAACTCTCCGCCAGCGAGCCGATGCCCCCGGAAGTATTAAAGGTCTCGTATTTGATGCCATCAAGGGAAAAATGTTGCAGGTTTTCTAGTGCTGGAGCATGCGTAATTTTGCCGTCTTCAACGCAAACACAGGGTTCACAGTATTCATTGATGACGCCATCAGTGCTCCAAGTGAGGTTGTAGCTCAGGGAGTTCGAAGGATATTGAGGCAGTGCGCCCACTGCCATGCGAATAGCGTCAAGCTCATCAAAGTCTCTGACAATGTTCTGGGTGACTATCGAGATAAAGCCTGGCGCCAGACCGCACTGCGGGATAAACGCCGAGCTCGCTTTGGCACTGAGTTCGCGCACGAAGTTGGTGCTGTCGACATCTTCCGTGAGGTCAAGATAATGACAACCAGCATTGAGGGCGCTCTGGGCGATGGTTCTGGTCAGGAAAAACGGCGTGGAGCTGAGCACGGCAAAATGGCCGGCCAACGTTTTCTCTAATGCGATGGGATCAAGGACGTCCTGCTGGATGGGGGTCAGTGATGGATGTGACGGAAACAAGGCCAGTATTGCAGCAGATGAGTCGATCAGCGTCACCTGATAATCATCGGACTCAAGCAGTAAATCGACAATGGTTTCGCCGATCTTACCGGCGCCAATAACAGCGATAGAGGTTTTGGTTTGGGGCATAGTGCCGCTCCTGATCATGGTATGGCAGATGATAGATATGCGTTATGCCAAAACAAGTTACAGAAGAGCCACTACAGAATGAATAGACAAATTATACAAATTGATTGAAGATTCATTCAATATGACTAAATAAAAAGCAATATAGTGAATTATCTGGACCAACAGATTATTAGCAGCTTGCGTGAAGACGCGCGCCGCAGCACCTCGGAGATTGCCCGCCGTCTGAGCGTGTCACGCTCTACCATCAATAGTCGGATTCGACGTCTGGAAGAAACTGGTGTGATAACCGGCTACACCGTGATGTTTGGTGATGACTATGCGCGTCAGCAGGTAGCCGCCCATGTTTTGATTGTGGTAAACCAGAAGCTCACCGGACGCACGTATTTGGCGTTGCGTGACTTGCCCCAAGTGAACGCGCTTTACGCAGTCAGTGGGGATTATGACCTGATGGCAGAAATCGCCGCAGATTCAACCGCCGAAATTAGCCAAGTATTAGATCGTATTGTTAATCTTGAGGGGGTTGAGCGCACCAACTCGTCGTTGATTTTGGAGACTAAATTCCGTCGCTAAGATGTGCTACGAGGGCGTGGCGCTAGCGGCCACCAAACGTTGGCGGTGGGCGCTGACTGAGTCGAGACTGGTAGCTGAGAACTTTTTTAATATAGCGCCTAGTTTCTGGGTAGGGTGGCACGCCGCTGTACTTATCGACACTGCCCGCACCCGCATTATAGGCAGCGAGGACTAGGTTTATTTCGCCATCGAAACGGGTCAATAAATAGCGCAAGTGCTGCACGCCAGCATAAATATTGTCCCGGGGGTTCAAGCGATTGGTGACCTGATAACGCTGCGCTGTAGCGTGCATTAACTGCATCAAGCCGGTCGCGCCTTTCTTGGATACCGCGTTGGGGTTAAAGCCTGACTCTACATGTATCACGGCTTCTACAAGGATAGGATCTACCTGGTACTGTAAGCTAGCATCGTTAATATAGTCACGGAAATCGGCTACGGTAGCCGTTCTTTTTATTTTCGTGGTGGGGTCGTTAAAGGGGCGCTCGGCGAGAATATGGCCAGCATTCGTCATTGAGTTACGATGGCTTATCAGTTTATACGTGTCATCTGCGTGATTCATTGGTTTGTCGGTAATCAGGCGTTCACCGTCGGGACCACGGTAGATGTAAACGTCAGCCTGTGCGGCCAGTGTATATAGGGCTAAGTAAAGAATACAAATCAACCACTGGAACAGTGTCCGCGGTCGATGAAGTCTATGGCGCGCGGCTGGGGGTTGCCTATAAATCTCATTGATCAGCATGCGTGTGGGCTGGTGAGCGCCTTGATGACTCACTGAAAGGCTTCCTATTTGCTATTATTAGCAGATTTTAGCTGGTTTCTGTCTGCCGTCAAAAGATATTACTAGCCACCAAGCATATAAAACTAACTATTTGGCAATTTCCTGCCGAGGACAAGACGATGGATTATTCACTGCCGGACCTCTGCGATGCTTACCCCGATCGTGTCAGAGTGCTGGCGCCGCTATTGCGGAATTTTGGCGCCAGAAATAGTTTTGCTGGACAAATCGTCACTATCAAGTGCCACGAGGACAATTCTCTTGTCGCGCAGCAGGTCGCGCAACCGGGCGCAGGCCAAGTGCTGGTGGTTGACGGTGGGGGCAGTTTGCGCTGCGGCTTGTTGGGCGACAATCTGGCCTTGAAGGCGGTACAGAATCACTGGCAGGGCATTGTTATATTTGGCTGCCTGCGTGACGTTGATCTGATCGCCAGCATGGACTTGGGTGTTCAAGCGCTGGCGAGCCATCCCCTGAAGAGCGTCAAACGTCAGGTGGGTTTACTTAACGAGCCTGTGACGTTCGGTGGTGTCACCTTCGTGCCGGGCGAATATCTCTACGCCGACAGCAACGGCTTGCTCGTCTCGACAGACGCGTTGTCTCCTCATGGCTAGATTTTCAGCTGACGCAGGTTTGGGTCATACAAACCGCTCTCCCAGGCGGCTTTAAATTGACGCCCGAGGCGCTGGTTCTCAGTGAAATCACGAAACTTGGCATAGCCTTCGTAGCTTTCATAATCTTGTCGAAAGATAACGCCCTCGCCATCCACCAAAACAAATTCATGATTGAGTTTGCGTAACTCCGGGTGGACCAGTTTCATCTTAATCGATGAAGGCAATTTGCGGCTGATCTCTAACAGGGCATGCGTGTTAGTGACGACCCGGTGGCTGTCGTAAAGAAGGATCTCAATGCCGGTGTAGCGGTTGCGACGTGCTAGACGAGAAAAACTTTCACGTAAATCATTGTGATGAAACAGCTTGTGATCGAGCATCGGTGACCAAATACGGATTGATTTATGCGCCTGCTGACACATATCCAAGATAATCTGTTTGAATTCCGCCTCATGCCGCAGTAGCAACAGCTGCTTGTCTTCCCCCAGCGTATAGTGATGGTCTTCACTTAAATAGGTTTCGCCACTGATTTTGCCCTGCAGGCGCCGATGTTGGGCAATATCATCGATGACGAGGGCGCGAGCAAACACCTGATGTTCGCGTTTATGTGCCAAAAAAGGCGCTGCTTCGGGTATCAATCCCACACGGTTGTAGAACGGTGCCAAGTGAGTTGGCGCTGCTGCCCACACGCGCGACAACCCAAATCGCGTCGCTTTTGCCAATGCGGCCTCTAACAGAGCCTGGCCGACGCCACGGGCGCGGTACTCTGGCAGCACGGCCAGACTGCCGATATGCCCTTCAAGGCTCATGCGCACCACACCGATGGTCTGCCCCTCGAGACTCTGGGCATGCCAATGCAGGCTGGTTTTATCGGCTTCATCTGTGACGATCTCCGCTGGCAGATCCATTTCACGCACAAGCACCTGTTGTCGCAGCGTCTTGATGATTTTGCCGTCAGCCTGCCAGTCCGCTTCGGTAGTGTCGAACAATCGCAAGGATATGCCCTCGGCCAGGTCTTGTGCTACGCGCCGCGATGCAGCGAGGGCGGGGTTTTGCAGATCATCGGCAGGGGCCAGTTGGTGCATGCGGAAGTGGGCAATACCGGCTTCTATGAATTCCTCACCGTGCTTAACAAAGCCGGCGCGCGCGTAGAAACCTAGGGCGTGGCTTTGGGCATTGAGATAAATGTCGGGCATGCCCAAGTGTTGTGCCTGACCGACCGCCGCCTCAAGCAATGCGGCTCCAACGCCGGTTCCGCGATACTCAATCAGTACGGCCATTCGGCCGACCTGACCACTAGCCAGCAGGCGCACTGTGCCGATGGCACGATCTGAGTGATCAGTTGCCAGCCAATGGTATGCGCGCTCGTCTTGGCCATCCCATTCTTCCTCTTGGGATACCTTTTGCTCAACGATAAACACGAGGCGCCGCAAATTTGTCAGGTTATTTTTGTCTGACGCCCAGTCGGCGCTGCGTATGAGAAAATCACGGACTTCAAGTTTGTCAGACATGGTCAGGCCTTCTTCTCGCGTAGATTAGGCATCGCTGTGCGTTTACTTTAGCGGTGCTTGTTGATTGCTATTCTCGTAACAAGGACACTCGCGCTTGCTATTCGTCGCCTTCAAATGTTACCGCGCCGGTCTCTAACAGGTATGTCACTAGCGCCTGCTGCGCCGGATCTGCGGGAATATCGCTAAAGGGTATTGTCCGCAGGCGAGCTAATCGCGTAAACCAAGTGATGGCGCTGGCGGGGGCTTCGAGCGCCTCGCCATTCACAAACAGCAAGGCGTCGTGGGCACGGGCCTGATGGCAAAGCCGGGTAGCAAGATGGCACACCAACTTGCCCTGACGAACACGCTCACCTAGGTGGAGATCATCGCGAGGGACAATTAGCTCTGGTCTGGGTGGCTCCGTCATAAAGCAGCCAAACCATCGACCTATGGTCTCTGGTTGCGACAGGGCGGGGATTAATCTGGTCCGTAGCTGTTCAATGTCTGTCGTTTGCAGGCCCATGTCGGCTGCGCCTAATTGATCATCCAACGTGTCGGTGGCTGCCATACTGTCAGTAATTTGATCTGCCAAGCTCGAAATCATCTCAACTAACGTTGGATTACGCAGGCCAATGGATAAGGTCAGGCTGTCATCTGAGGCAATGCCATAGTGGCCAACACCGGGTGGAATATACAACAAGTCGCCGGCAGACTGAGTCAGTGATTGGCTAAAGGGAAAGTGCTCCAACAAGCGAACATCTGCGTCCGGCAGCAAATCTTCGTCCGTGAATGGGCCATCCGCTAGCAGCCACTGCTTCTCGCCACGTACCTGCAGCAGAAACACGTCGTAGTGGTCGAAGTGCGGACCGCAGCTCGCACCAGCATCGCCATAGCTGGCCATCACGTCATCGATGCGCCAGCGGGGCAGAAAACTAAAGTGGTCAGTGAGTAATTCTGAGACAACCGCGAGGTGTTGTTCCAATCCCTGCAGCATAAGCATTTCACCGGTGTCTAGGCGGTCTTGCTCGAAGGGGCCTAGGGTTAGTTCATAGTCGTAAGGGTGGTCATCTTTCGATGCCGCCGGTTCCCGGCTGATGATCCGAGTGTCTATCATTTCATTACTTGCAAGGACTAGTAATTCCTTACTATTCAGAGTCTTGTTGATATCTTCTAATAAATTTTCGAAGATTCCTTTGGCGGTCCAGGGCTGGCGACGCCAGTACTGTTGCTCAAATTCCTGATAGGACAGTAGGGTATTTTTGAACCAGCTTTGGGCGGGGTCGGTAACTGCACGCTTGGCGAATTCCTGCGCGTTATTGGTCAAGTTGCGCCTCAGTCAGTAGGCGTTCGGTCAAAGTCACGGCCAGACCAATATAGTTTGCTGGCGTCAAGGCGCGGATTTGCTCATTGGCCTCCTCAGGCAGGCCCAGCGTTGCGATCATTTCCTCGATGCGTTGTTGGTTCAGAGATTCACCCCGGGTCAAGTTTTTCAGCTTTTCGTAGGGCGCCTCAATATCGTATTTGCGCATGATGGTTTGGATGGGTTCCGCCAGGACTTCCCAGCTCGCATCTAGGTCAGCTTGCAACGCCGCTGGGTTGAGCTCCAGCTTACCAAGCCCTTTGAGCGTCGACTTGTAGGCAATCAGGGAATAAGCGATACCGCTGCCCAGATTACGCAGCACCGTTGAGTCAGTGAGATCACGCTGCCAGCGGCTGACGGGCAGCTTCTCGGCCATATGGTTGAGGATTGCATTGGCCATACCCAGATTGCCCTCTGAGTTTTCAAAGTCGATGGGATTGACCTTGTGAGGCATAGTTGACGAGCCAGTCTCGCCTTCGACCTTGCGTTGTTTGAAGTAACCGATGGATATGTAGGACCAAATATCCCGGTCAAGGTCCAGCAGTATAGTGTTGAAGCGGGCGAGCGCATCGAATAACTCGCTGATGTAATCATGAGGTTCTATCTGGGTGGTATAGGGATTCCAGACAAGTCCCAGCGATGTGACAAATTGCTCGCTCAGTGCCAGCCAGTCTGCGTCAGGGTAGGCAGAGACGTGGGCGTTGTAATTGCCTACGGCGCCGTTTATCTTGCCCATTATGGGTACAGCTTGCAGCTGCAGGTACTGTCGTCGCAGGCGTGCGACGACATTGGCAATTTCTTTGCCCATGGTAGTGGGAGACGCTATCTGGCCATGAGTTCGTGACAGCATAGGTACTGCAGCATATTGGCCGGCGAGTTCAGCCAGGCGGTCCATCAGGGCAGGTAGCTGCCGGCTTAGCACACGGCTGCGGCAATGGGACAGCATCATGGCGTAGGCCAGGTTGTTGATATCTTCAGACGTGCAGGCGAAATGCACAAACTCAAGGTGTGTCAGTAACTCAGGTTCTTGACTTTCACGAAAGCGCTGCTTGATGAAATATTCTACCGCCTTGACGTCGTGGTTGGTCGTGCTTTCAAAGTGTTTTACCAGTTCCGCATCGGTGACACTGAAGTCATCAACCAGCTGATTCAGGTATTTGTTGGCCCCCGCAGACAAGGCTGGCAATTCGGGGATCTGAGCGGCGCCGGCCAGAAACTGGTACCAGCGAATCTCGACAGTGACGCGGTGATGAATGAGGCCGAATTCGCTGAATAGACCTCCCAGTTCGCGGGTCTTGTCAGCGTAACGACCATCGATAGGCGTTACCGCGAGCAGTGGGCTAAGAGTCATAATTATCTCGATAAAATATTAAGTAAGTGTTTTAAGCTACTGATAAATATAAGTAGCTTGCTGCTAGGTTTTCCTAGCTGATGTGCATGAGGCCCTGTTTAAGCGCACGGCGATGCAACAGGATTTGCCAGCGACGCCCGCCCACTTGATGCCATAATACGGCTGCGCGAACCGCAGCCAACATCAGTGCACGGACACGGTGGATGTTCACGGGAATATCCAATTGCTGACGATTGCCGGCTATTTTGATGCGCGGCGTGATGTCACTGAGCGTGGCTTCATATAGCCCGGCGAGCTGCTCTATAGTGTCGTCGTCGACGTGGTGGGGGTCGGGGTCACGCAGCAACCGCTGTTCGTCAAGTCTTGCGATACCCGCGCCTAATTGATCAAGCATTGACGAGTCTCGGGCTAACTGCCGTTCTAGGCTTGTCACTGCCAGTAGGTAGCGGAGGATTTCGCCATGGGCCTGCAGGCTAAATTGTTGCAGCATCTCTCGGGTTAGGCTGAGACCGCTACGAATGCCTCGCGACCCCTGGTAAATATCGCTGATCGAGTCAGGGTTTTGAATAAAAATGCTGGCCAAGCTGGCCTCCATAACATCTCGAGCGACGATTCCTGTGCGGGCGACGCTGGACACGAGGTGTACGGTTTGGGTAAGACCTGCAAGCGCCAGGGCACGTTGTTCCCAGGCGACGCTCAATGGGAAGCGCCCTGCAGGGCTGAATCTGTTACCGTAACGGCGTCTGACATGGCCGTCTTCTGGCCATCGGTGTCGCCGCGTGTGAAGCCATTTGTGACGTCAATAATGCCGCCGCCAAGGCACTCGTCCCCGTCGTAAAAACAAGCCCACTGGCCAGGCGTGACGGCTCGCTGAGGTTGCTCAAAGATGACCTCGAAGGCACCGTTTGGGTGCTGCAGCAACTGACCTAGCTGGTCGGCTTGTCGGTACCGTACCTTGATAGCCAAGTTAGCCGGTAGCACTGGTGCACCGTTGATCCAGGCTATGGTCTGGCAAGTCAGTCGTGTACAGAATAGCGCTTGATGCTGATTACCTTGTGCGACTCGGAGGATATTTTCGGTGAGATCTTTTTCTACCACGTACCAGGGCGCCTCAGAAGCCTGCTGAACGCCGCCGATGCCAAGACCTTGGCGCTGGCCTAAGGTATAGAACATAAGGCCTTGGTGTTCTCCTAGGGTCACATTGTCGAGGTTCTTGATCAGGCCGGGCTGGGCCGGTAGGTACTGCTCAAGGAAATCCTTAAAGCGGCGCTCACCAATGAAGCAGATGCCGGTCGAATCCTTCTTGTCAAACGTCGCCAAGTCATTGGCCTCCGCTATCGCCCGTACCGCAGGCTTGTGTAACTCGCCCACGGGAAATAGGCAGTGGCTTAGCTGATCACCCGCGACAGATTGCAGAAAGTAGCTTTGATCCTTGTTATGGTCGAGGGCCTTGAGCAGATGCGCCTGGCCATTGATATGGCTCAGGCGTGCATAATGTCCCGTGGCGATCAAATCGGCACCCAGCAGCTGGGCATATTCGAGGAAAACCTTGAACTTGATCTCGCGATTGCAGAGGATATCAGGGTTTGGTGTGCGTCCGAGCCGATATTCCTCAAGAAAATGGGCAAATACATTATCCCAGTATTCAGCGGCAAAATTCGCTTCGTGAAGGTCGATTCCAAGCCGTTGACAGACGAGCCGTGCATCGGCAAGGTCTGCCTGCGCTGTGCAGTACTCGGTGCCATCATCTTCCTCCCAGTTTTTCATGAACAGGCCCTGCACCTGATAGCCGGCATCGCGCAGTAGTAGCGCGGCGACGGAAGAATCAACGCCGCCGGACATGCCGACGATGACGGTGGTGTCTGCCACGGCTTTATCGCTAGCAGGGCTGGAAGAAGACATATTCTGCGGGCCTTTTTTGGGTGTGGTAGTCGGGTCTAAACGTCATATTTTACGTCAGTAGCGTGCGGACATCCATGCCTGTGTATCCTGTCATTGGCTATCGGCGCCGCGTCTGTGACAATAGCGACCCGACAACACGTAAACGACGACAGCAATGGTATCGCTCCTATGACAGAATCCCTAACGCTCACCCACCTTGATCAGGCCGGCAACGCCCGCATGGTTGATGTCAGTGATAAACCTGTGACCACCCGTATCGCGAGGGCCAGCGCCACTATTCATATGCAGCCGGCGACCCTTGAGTTGATTGCTGCTGGAGGCCATAAAAAAGGCGATGTGCTGGCCGTAGCGCGTATAGCCGGTATTCAAGCAGCCAAAAAGTGCGCTGACCTAATTCCCCTGTGTCATCCGCTGGCATTAAGCTCTGTCAGTGTTGAGTTTGAGCTTGACCCAACCGCAGATCAGGTGATGATCATGGCCACCTGTAAGCTCAGTGGTCAGACTGGTGTCGAGATGGAAGCCCTGACAGCAGCATCCGTTGCGGCCCTAACGATATACGACATGTGTAAAGCGGTAGATAAAACGATGGTGATTGGAAATTTGCGTGTGCTGGCTAAGTCGGGTGGTAAATCTGGGGATTGGCAAATCGATGATTAACGTTATTCTTTTCGCCAGTATTCGTGAGAACCTTGGTACGCAGGGGTTGCAGGTGTCAGTGCCGCAGCCCTTAAGCGTCACTGCATTAGTACAACATTTGGGCCAGACCGAAAATGATCAATGGCGCCAAGAGTTGGGGCAAGAAAATGTACTGGTGGCGGTCAATCAAGCGATGGTCAGTTTCGACCATGTTGTGCAGGACGATGACGAAGTCGCGTTCTTCCCACCGGTCACAGGAGGTTAGGGTGACGACGACTATTCGGATACAAACCGAGGTGTTTGATCCCGGCGTTGAGATTAATCAATTGGGCGCTGTTTCAATGCAGGTTGGTGCCGTGACAAGTTTTACAGGGCTAGTGCGTGACATTAACGAGCAGGCTGGGGTCAGTGGGCTGTATTTAGAGCACTACCCAGGCATGACGGAAAAGCAGATTTCGCTGATTATTGACGAGGCCGCCCAGCGCTGGCAAGTCCTAGCAGCGACGGTCATTCATCGAGTCGGAGCACTGGTGCCGGCAGATCCTATAGTTTTTGTCGGCGTCGCTAGTCAGCATCGTGGTGACGCTTTCCACGCGTGCGAGTACATCATCGACTTCCTTAAGACACGTGCAACCTTTTGGAAAAAAGAACAAACCCAGGTCGGAGATCGTTGGCTAACAACTCGCGATAGTGATGTAGATACCGCTGAGCAGTGGCGGTCAGGCCCTCGGTAGGCTGGCCTTTGTTTGCCGGTAGTCGCCGGGGACGAGATTTTCTGTCGTCCACTCGCCGATTTGATAACGATATAAGCGTAGGGTGGGAAAGCCTACATGTGCTGTCATGCGTCTGACCTGACGATTTTTGCCCTCGGTAATCGTCAGGCTTAGCCACGACGTCGGTATCAGCTTGCGTTCCCGCACCGGTGGCAGTCGTGGGGCGAGTGGGGCCGTATTCATTAGATGCGCAACAGCGGGTAGCGTATTGCCGTCTTTAAGGTTGACGCCGTTGCGCAGTGCGGTTAGCGCGGCGGGTGTTATTAGGCCTTCTACTTGCACCCAATAAGTCTTCGCTAGCTTGAAGCGTGGTTCACTGATGCGGGCTTGCAGACGGCCGTCGTCCGTTAGTAACAGGAGACCTTCTGAGTCTCGATCGAGACGCCCCGCAGGGTAAATACCGGGCACATCAATATAGTCTTTTAGTGTCGAGCGACCATCTACAGGACTAAATTGAGTCAGCACGTCGAAGGGTTTGTTAAACAGCACCAGCGTCGACATTAGGTAGTTGAATCGCTATACACCATGTCGTTCACCGCGTGGACCATTTTCTGTGACGCTACTTTCGATGAATCAACTGCCTTTGGGTCGACTGCCTTTGTGGCAATCGTCTTCGGGTCAACTTTTTTTGCGTCAACTGTTTTTGTGTCAACTGTTTTTGTGTCAACGACAGGCGGATCAAAGGGTTGGGGTTCAATATTGATTGCGTGTGCACCCTTGTCAGTCTCTAGTGCTTCAAAGACGAGTGACTGGCCGGCCTTGAGAGTGCGAAAGCCTTCCATCTTGATGGATGAAAAATGTGCAAAATAATCTTTATCACTGCCTTCCACCACGATGAAACCATAGCCCTTGGCATTATTAAACCATTTAACGTGTCCGGTCGGCATTGCTCTGGTTCCTCGCGTTGCCTTGTTCTTATTCATTGCGGCGCTGTAACAGCCGCCTAATCCAGTAACCCTACAAGCATCACGGGAACTACAGACACCTTATTTTGTCTGCTACACGGCCGTCAAGGTAAAAGGCCTTGATATATTGCATAACAGCGCCATATCAGTAAACAGGGCAGCTGGACGATCAAGCGCCAATTGAGACTTTTATATGCTTGTGGTTACGTGAGATACCCCGAAACCTATTTCTTTGTAAATCACCCTATAAATCACCCTATAAATCACCTTATAAATCACCTTTTAAAGTAAGGGTTTTATCCGGCTCGGTTTTCTGCTGGAATAGAATTTGCCAGCAGGTCGTGGCGAAGGGATTAAATTGAACAGCGCCAATACGGATTACCAGTTACATGAGTAGGTTTGCAAATTTTCAACTAGAATTGATACACGGTATGGCGTCGCCCATCACTACGGGATCTGCGGACGGCGATGATGATCACCATGACAGCGGCCAGCGTGGACTGGATACGGTTATTGAGCGCGCTAAGCCGCAGCTTAAGAAACCCGATATGTACAAAGTTATGTTGCTGAACGACGATTACACGCCGATGGAGTTTGTGATTGAGGTGCTGCAAACCTTTTTCGTTATGAACCGGGAGAAGGCAACACAAATTATGTTAACCGTGCACACTGCGGGTAAGGCGACTTGTGGCATTTATACGCGCGATATTGCCGAGACGAAATCAGCGCAGATCAACCAGTTTGCCCAGGATCACCAACATCCGTTGGTGTCCGATGTTGAAGTCGTCGATGACAGCTAAGTAGACCCAGCCAAGCGCAAGACAGGGCAGAACAAGCCAAAGTAAGCCAAAGTAAGTTGAAACGAGTACAAGAACGAGAAGGTGCACCTTGAGCACATTCGGTATAGACAGTGGATTGAAGCTTCGTGAAATACGGGGCAGCAGTCTGAGCAGACAAAGGTTGTTGATTCAGCCATCTATCGGGACAAAGCAAAATGCTTAGTAGAGATCTTGAAGTAACATTAAACCTGGCATTCAAGGATGCGCGGGCTAAACGCCATGAACTTATGTCGGTTGAGCATTTGCTGTTAGCGCTACTCGACAATGCGGTCGCCGCCAACGTGTTGCGCGCCTGTGGTGCCGACATTGAGGCGTTGCGCAAAGAACTCGAAGAGTTCCTCGATGCTACCACGCCGCTCATACCAACCGCTGAAACAGACAAAGAAACGCAGCCGACACTCGGTTTTCAGCGTGTTTTACAACGCGCGGTGTTCCACGTTCAATCTTCAGGGCGTAAGGAAGTAACCGGCGCGAGTGTTTTAGTCGCTATTTTCAGTGAGCAGGAAAGCCATGCTGTGTACATTCTTAAGCAGCAGGACGTTAACCGCATAGATGTGGTTAATTATATCGCCCACGGCACCCCCAAAGTGGCTAACCATGAGGAATCCGAACCTGTCGAAAACGCTGAGGAAGAGGCCGCCGTTGAAGAGAAAGCGCCAAGTTCTTTGGAACAGTTTGCCGTTAACCTCAACGAGCAGGCGCGTAAAGGTTTGATCGATCCTCTGGTAGGCCGTCGGGAAGAAGTTGAACGGGTTATCCAGATCCTGTGCCGTCGCCGCAAGAACAATCCGCTACTTGTGGGTGAGTCCGGCGTGGGTAAAACCGCGATTGCCGAGGGTTTGGCGAAGATGATCGTCGATGGCCAAGTGCCTGAGGTGATCAAAGATAGCACGGTGCATTCTTTAGATTTGGGGGCGCTGTTGGCGGGCACCAAGTATCGAGGCGATTTTGAGAAACGCTTGAAAAACCTGCTGTCTGAATTAACCAAGCAGGATAACCAGATTTTGTTTATCGATGAAATCCATACAATTATCGGCGCCGGTGCCGCATCAGGCGGGGTGATGGACGCGTCTAATTTGCTCAAGCCACTGCTGGCGTCTGGGGGTATTCGCTGCATGGGTTCCACGACCTATCAGGAATACCGAGGGATTTTTGACAAAGACCGTGCGCTGTCGCGTCGATTTCAGAAAATCGATGTCACAGAACCGAGTGTTGAGGATACCTACCAAATTCTTAAAGGCCTTAAATCACGGTTTGAAGCACACCACAATCTAAAGTACACAGACAAGGCCCTGCGCGTCGCGGCAGAGCTCGCTGACCGTTATATTAATGATCGGTTTATGCCAGACAAAGCCATCGATGTGATTGACGAGGTAGGGGCGCTGCAGCAACTGCAACCCGTTGGTAAGCGTAAGAAACAGATTAACGTCACAGATGTTGAAAAAATGGTGGCGAAAATTGCGCGTATACCGCCAAGCACGGTATCGACGTCGGACAAGCAGGCATTGAAAGATCTAGAAGCCAATTTGAGAATGGTTATCTTTGGCCAAGATGAGGCGATCGGCACATTAGCCAGCGCGATAAAACTTTCACGTGCGGGTCTTAAAGACGAAGATAAGCCTATTGGTTCGTTTCTTTTCTCCGGCCCAACAGGTGTCGGCAAAACCGAGGTCTGCCGACAACTCGCCAGTATTATGGGCATCGAGTTAGTACGCTTTGATATGTCGGAGTATATGGAGCGTCACACGGTGTCACGTTTGATTGGTGCGCCCCCAGGCTATGTAGGGTTTGACCAAGGCGGTTTGCTAACTGAGGCCGTTACCAAGCACCCCCACTGTGTGCTACTGCTCGATGAGATTGAGAAGGCTCACCCGGAAGTATTCAATCTGCTTTTGCAGGTTATGGACCATGGCACATTGACAGACAATAATGGCCGTTCAGCAGATTTTCGTAATGTCATCGTCATCATGACCACCAACGCTGGCGCACAAGAAATGGGACGTTCGTCGATTGGGTTTACACATCAGGACCACGCGACCGATGGCATGGAAGTGCTCAAGAAGATGTTTACACCAGAATTTCGTAACCGTCTTGATTCGATCATCCAGTTTGATGCGTTGTCTCCCGAGGTTATCCATACTGTGGTAGACAAATTCTTGGTGGAAGTTCAGGTTCAACTCGACAGCAAGAAGGTTGTACTGGAGATCAATGACGAAGCGCGAGCTTGGTTGGCAGAGCACGGTTATGACAAAGCTATGGGTGCTAGACCCATGCAGCGTCTTATTCAGACCAAGATTAAAAAGGAGCTAGCAGAAGATATTCTCTTCGGTCGCTTATCGACTAATGGCGGGGTAGTGCATGTACTCGTTAGGGATGACGACTTGGTGCTTGAAATTGACGAACCGGTGTCTGCTTAAAAGGCCAGAGAAGGCGCTCAAGCAGCCCGGCAGTCGGTATCTTCTTATCATGTAAGGCATGCACTACTGTCACAAGTTGACGGTTTTGTGCATGCTAACTAAAGGTTAAGAAGATTTAGTGAGTGAGCCTTGTCAACGCTCACAAATAATTAATGCTGACAAAAATTCTAGGCCAGTAAGGGGGTTGCGCTTGGCAGACTACTCGCGGAA
>JBLHVI010000020.1:0-46275 GCA_047630175.1 Candidatus Azotimanducaceae bacterium | reverse complement strand
GCCGTTGCAGGTTTAATCGGTGGTGGTTGCGCAGCGATGTGATCCAGTATTCGCTGGATGAGGTCTGGGTCAGTGATATCGGCGATGACGCGCATAGCTCCGCCACACAAAGGGCATAGGGTAATATCGATATTAAACACTCTCTTGAGTCGCTGAGCCCAAGTTAGTGGCGCAACAAGTTCGTCCCGACTCGCAGCTTCTTCATCCTCTTTTTTCTCAACTTTCTTCACGAGTCTCTTGTTATTCTTTGGCACAATGAGTTTTCTAATCTTCGAATTGGGAGCGAATACTCCGTGATACCGAACAAGGTTATGTCGGGGTCGTGGTACCAGCGCAGCAAGTTTGCTCAGGAAATCTAAGGGTGAAAACAGAATATATGTGGTTCCGTCCCTAAACGGATTCTTCAGCTCGTATTGGACCTTGCCATCTGCTCTGACTGTGAGCCGCTCCAGACAGATAGCAGGTCTTGTTACGTACCTGCAAAGACGTTCCAATCAATCCCGCTGATATGATTGACAGGACACAGCTGCATTGAGTGAAAAACCATCACGATCTGAAGTCAAGACTTTCTCTGGTTTGTCTGTTCGGATAAATGATGGGTCATGTAACGTAAGGGTATGGCTACCAGAATGAGGCCCTATGGCGATACGATATCTTATGGATGCGGCGCTAACGGCATCGATTGGCTCATGGAAGTCAAGATCAAGCCAGGGTTGCTCAGGATCTGGAATGAGCAACCCTTCTGTTTCGAGCCTGCGAACTACTCGTTGAATCACGCGATTGAGTAAAACTTGAAGCTCTGTTTGAGTTGGTGCCAGTACGCGATGAAATTTAGCTTTGCCTGATTTGCCAATAGTGTAAACCCCGTCAAGTACGATCATGTGTAGGTGAATGCTGAGGTTTAGTGCAGATCCAAATCGTTGTACCAATGTCACAACACCGCTTCGCGCACCACTTGCGTGGGTTAGTCCAGCGCGATGGATGAGATCTGTTTCTATGGCACGGATAATGACAGCGAGGCATCGGCTAAGTGTGTCGGGTTGACGAGCGAAAAGTAGACGTAAGGGCCAAGGAAAACTGAGTACCCATTGTCTTACCGGTGCCGCAGGTATGACATGATCAATCAAGTGTGCCGATGTTTCAACCATACGACGTGCCCCACAGGATGGGCTCGGCGCCCCGACAGAAACCGCGAAGTTTGCACGAAAAGGCCACTAAGTGTTCGAACCTGCAACCATTGCACTTTACGCGAAGAAAACCATGTTTCAACAATCCGCATCGAAGGTAACTACGGAATTCATCGTGGACAAAAGCTGGCAACGAAATGTCCGCATTAGAAAGATGGGATTGGAATGAAGGAAGGAAGGTTTTGCTCAATTATTTTGTATAAATCAGTTTCTTCAGGTTTGTGGCGTTGGTACGCAAAACCTCCGGGAGATTTTGAGAGTGAACTTAACTGTGCAGATTTTTCCAGCATTGCAGCATCTTGCAAAACTTACCAGATTGCGGATGTACTAAGGTGACCATACATGCTGCGAAAGATGGATTATTTCGTCTGTGAAAATTTTGCTTTTACTATGCAGAGATTCCGTACGACGCTTCAATTTTTCCGTAACCACAGGCTACGTTGTCTTGACGGTGGGCCATGGGATTATTGCGACAATTCTGCCTAGCAGATATGCCCTTTAGGGTATTAGAAATCTTGTTGAAGCCAGAGTTTCGGCATCTGTGCTTTCTATGCCGCTCTCACCACTTTCGCTTGCGCGACCGTCTGCTGCGCAGACATAAGTGGCTGCCGCTGGATTGGTGAATACGGGGAGATAGTGTTTATGTTTTCGCCAGAGGCGAAAGCCATAAACCTGGTGGCCGGAGGTGGAATCTAACCACCGACACCGGGATTTTCAATCCCATGCTCTACCGGCTGGTAGTGACGAGCCAGAAATGTAGTTTGGAAATGGTGCACCGTGTACGAGATCTAATGCTCAAAGCACTGAAGGAGTTGCGATACGCATTGCTGTATCGCATGCGTGTCAGTTTGCGATGTCGATTTGCCGAAGGCGGGAGTGAGCCAAGGGTAAGTAGGCTATCTGAGTTTTGGCAGAGTAGATCTCCCATTTTCAGAAACCCCAACTCCGCGCGTGAAATAAAATCAAACCAACGGTGACCAAGCCCATGAGTTCGTAGTGATTTCATGTCCCTCGGTGGGCTACTGGCTGGGTTATTCAATTCAGGATTGTGCACGCGCGAGTTAAAAATAAATCAGCGGTGTGGTGGGTCAGGTGAGTATCGAGGGTAACAAACACAATTGACGGACTTATTGACGGTTCTTAATTACATGAATTGTGAATATTCTATACATTTCAATAGCTTGCTTGTATTGGCGGAGAGAGAGGGATTCGAACCCTCGATACGCTTCCACGTATACGCCCTTAGCAGGGGCGCGCCTTCAGCCACTCGGCCATCTCTCCAGATAAACTAGTTGGCAATCTCTGTGATTGTACTGATGACAAGTCAGACCAGAGGTTTACTGCCTATTAATTTTTACAGATGCGGTGCTACTGGCAGCAGACATGTTCAATAGGGTTGAACGGTGTCTTTACCAATAGGTCCTATGAGGACTCATCTTACTTCTGTCTATAAAATATGGTGCGCTGGGAGGGAATCGAACCCCCGACCGCCTGGTTCGTAGCCAGGTACTCTATCCAGCTGAGCTACCAGCGCAAAGAACGCGTATTATCATGATGAGACCCCGCCTCGTCAACTCGCATCTCGCTTTCCTGCGCAATCTCTTTCAAATTCCACGCCCAAGAGCCCAGACAGACCTTCAATTTGGCATCCAATGCAGCAATATTGGACGCCAGCACATATTACAAAATATTGTGTATATACATATTTAGTGTAATATTTAGACGATTGAAAGCAAAGCGCACCGATTTGTTACATTAACGCTCACACAGATACTCACAGACTCACTGACATAAAACCCATGACCGACATTCACATCGACGCTCACCCCTCAACGAGAATGATAGGCAGCATATCCGAGCAGGATGTCATAGCGTTCATTGACGAGCGGCCTATCAAACCCGCCAGCGTCATTCTCGACTTGCTCCGCACTTATGCAGAGCGCGGCACTAGCGTCGCCAACATCATGGCGACGGGCGCCATGTTTAGCTTCAGCGATAACCGCATGCGCGTCGGCCTGTCGCGACTGGTCGCCAAGCAAACTATCGAAAATTTCCGGCGTGGCTTTTATCGCCTTAGCAAAGCAACAGACCCGTTCAACGCGTTTATTGACCAGTGGAAGCTTGGCGAGGCAAGGATTGTGCCTTGGGAGCATCGCTGGCTGTTAGTCCATCGCAGTGGCCACATGGCGCCACCAAAAATTGCAAAAGGTGATTGGGCACTAACAAACCACGGATTTCGCGAGATCAATAAGGGCTGTTGGATCCGACCCGATAACATCGCGCTAAAGCCAGATGAGTTGGAAAAGCAGCTACACCATCTTGGGCTCGAAAATGACGCGATGCTGGCTAGCGCCGCTAAGCTTAACCTGCAATGGCAGCATCACTGGCTCGGTCAAATAGCGCCAGAGAAACTAACTAAACGTTACCATTTGATGTCTACTCGCCTGGCGTTAAGTCTTGTGGAGTTGCCGAAGCTTAGTCGCGCTGCTGGGATGAAATCTTCGTTCCAGCTCGGCAGCCAAGCCATTGAATTACTGGCAACAGACCCATTGCTGCCGGCAGAATTACTGGACACCATCCCCCGCGCTGCACTGTGGCAGCTGCTGCACAATTACGATCGCGTCGGCCGCCAATTATGGGCGAGCGCCAATGACGGCGTGGGATTATCCGAGGCGAAGGTGATATGACGACGCACATTAATGACTTGCTTAGCCCAGCAGAGCTGGCGCTGGTGACACATCGCAGTAACTGGCGAGGCGCGACCATCATTGCGTTTGATTGGCTAGTGATCGGTGCAACTTTTATCCTGATGGCAGTATTCCCGAATCCTTTGGTATTGTTAGCGGGCGTCGCTATCCTCGGCACAAGACAACTCGGACTTGGCATCGTGGTACATGAATCAGGCCACCGAACGCTGTTTTCGTCGAATGCACTGAATGACTTTGCCAGCAAATGGCTCTCTGGCTACTGGGTGTTCTCCGACAAAGACAGCTATATGAGAACACACCTAAAACACCACCAAACAGCAGGAACGTCGGCTGACCCTGATCTAGCAAACTACGCAGCCTATCCCATTAGCCGCACCAGCCTGCGGCGCAAATTTACCCGCGACCTGACGGGTCGGGTCGGCTGGCGACGCCTTAAATCGATCCACAGGGCTTTAAAAAGGTTGCCCAAGTTGTCACCACCCACACGTCAGTATCTGCTGCGTAGCCTCGGCGTCAATGCGCTGCTGTTAATTTGCCTGACCAGCTTGGGGCATGGCTGGCTGTATCTGATGTGGGTCATCGCCTTTATCACCAGTCACATGCTCGTGGTAAGAATTCGCCAAATCGCTGAGCATGCCGCAGTACCCGATGCATCGAGCACGGACCCCAGAAACCATACACGCACGCTGTATATCAGCTGGCTGGAGAGATTACTGATCGCCCCTCACCAGGTGCATTATCATTTAGAACATCACTTGATGGCTTCGGTGCCTATTTATCGGCTTGCGACCTTGCACCGGCTTTTACTAGAAAAGGATTACTTCGAGGGTATGGTGTTCCAGCGGGGCTACGTTAATTTGCTCAAGACTGTGAGCGGTGATGTTGCGATAAAAACCAAAGCATAAGGGTAAATAGACCGAACCCTGCCTGCGAGCTTGATTCTTACCCATCATAGGTGCCGGCATTGGCCCCAATGTCTTCCGCCTGAATACGTTGATAAATTTCTTCACGATGGACAGCCACGTGTTTTGGGGCATCAACGCCAATTCTGACTTGATTACCCTTTACAGCCAATACCGTGACGGTGACCTCATCGCCAATCATCAGCGTCTCACCCACCCGCCGCGTCAAAATAAGCATTTTATTCTCCTTAGTGTCTGTCTTGCTACGCGCACCAATCAATGATTAGAGTTCAACGCTATAAAAGCCCTTGAAATAGACAACCGATGTCTAAGTATTGTCTACTCGTGGCAAAAATCAAAAACTTCCATGCTTTTAATCTTAATACCTCAACATCAACGCACTTCGCCTCCTGCGCTATGTTGAACCGTCAATTATCGGCTACGGACTTGGCTTTTCACTGCCAAATAGTCGACATTACATCCTATCAGGCTGGTTCTTCCGCAAGATCAAAACCAGCATGCAAAGCTCGAACTGCAAGCTCAAGATACTTTTCATCCACTACCACCGAAATTTTAATCTCTGACGTTGATATCATTTGAATATTGATCGACTCGTCCGCCATGATTTTGAACATCTTAGCGGCAACGCCTGCGTGCGAGCGCATGCCAACACCTACCAACGATAACTTAGCGATTTTGTTATCACCCGAGACTTCACGAGCTTCAATTTTTGATGCGACATCACGCAGCACAGCCAAGGCTTGATCGTAGTCACCGCGCCGCACTGTAAAAGTAAAGTCCGTGCTGTTATCGGCAGCCACATTCTGCAAGATCATATCGACTTCGATGTTGGCGTCGCTGACAGGCCCAAGTATGCGTGACGCGATACCTGGCACATCTTTTACACCCAGCACAGTAAGTTTTGCCTCATCGCGGGTAAAAGCGATACCAGAAATTATGGGTTGTTCCATACCTGAGTCATCCTCATTGGTGATTAACGTACCGGGGGCGTCACTGAAACTGGAGAGCACTCGAATGGGCACCTTGTATTTGCTCGCAAACTCTACCGCTCGCGCGTGCAAGACGCGAGAACCAAGGCTTGCTAGCTCAAGCATCTCCTCGAAAGTGAGACGTTCAAGGCAACGCGCGCTATCGACGACCCGAGGGTCGGTTGTGTATACGCCATCAACATCCGTGTAAATTTGACATTCTTGTGCTCCCAGCGCGGCCGCCAAGGCGACTGCGGTGGTGTCAGATCCGCCACGCCCAAGGGTAGTGATATTACGGTCCAGATCGACGCCTTGAAACCCGGCAACAACCGCGACCGTGCCAGCCATAATATCGTCCTGCAACCGCTCACATTCAATCTCTTGAATCCGTGCCTTGGTATGGGACGAATCGGTCAAAATACGGATCTGGCTACCCGTATAGGATCGGGCCGCACAACCGTGCTTCACCAGTACCATCGAAAGCAGCGCCGTGGTTACCTGCTCGCCGGTTGACAAAAGCACATCAATCTCACGGTGCATTTCAGTACCGACACCAATTTCTTGCGCCAGCTCATCTAAGCGGTCAGTTTCCTTCCCCATGGCCGAAACCACAACCACGACATCATGCCCCGCGGCACGCGTGTTCATGATGCGTCGAGCGACATTTTCCAGATGCGCGACGCTCGCGACCGAGGTGCCGCCAAATTTTTGTACAATTAAAGCCATACAAGGTGCCAGTCTTTGATTCGATCAATTAATGGGTTCGGTGCTACTACGTCGTGCGTAAAAGCGCCTGCAGAAACTCGGGCACGGAATCCAGCGCAGCCTGCAAACCCGACGGCTCTGTGCCACCGGCACGGGCCATATCTGGCCGGCCACCACCTTTACCGCCGACTTGTGTCGCCACATGATTGATCAGTTTGCCCGCGTTGACCCGATCCGTTAGATCAGCAGTGACGCCCGCGATCATGGCAACCTTGCCTTCGTTAACACAGGCCAACACCACAATGCCCGACTGGATTTTGTTCTTTAGTCGATCCAACGCATCAGGCAGCGTCTTAGCGTCTACGCCATCCAGTTGATTGACGATAACGTTAACACCGTTGATCACGACCGCTGATTCGGCCAGATCGTTACCCGCGCCGCTAGCGAGCTTCATCGATAACTGCGCAACATCTTTTTCAAGCTTCTTATTTTGCTCAAGTAAGGCCTTGACCTTGTCTTGTATGTTGCCTCGATCAGCACGCAGTAAGGCCGCTGTTTCTGCCAGCGTATCCTCAAGGTCCTCGAGACGGCCCAGAGCGCGCAGTCCTGTGATGCCCTCGATACGCCGAACACCAGATGCGGTGCCCTGCTCAGCAATGATTCGAAACACGCCAATATCGCCGGTTCGTGACGCGTGAGTACCGCCGCACAGCTCCACCGAGAAATCATCACCCATGGTCAAGACTCGCACATGTTCGGAATACTTTTCTCCAAACAAGGCCATAGCACCGCGTTCCCGGGCATCTTCAAGCGCCATCACTTCGGTCCGCACTTCGCCGTTACGTAGAATTTGCTCGTTGACAATGCGCTCAATGGTGCGGATTTCATCGCGAGTCACTGGCTCGAAATGGGAGAAGTCGAAACGTAAGCGCTCGCTGTCGACCAATGAGCCTCGTTGGTTAACGTGCTCACCAAGCACTTGCTTTAACGCGGCATGTAGCAGGTGAGTAGCAGAGTGATTCAATCGAATAGCCGCACGTGACTGCCGGTCAACGTCGGCCTCAAGCGCCATGCCAAGCGTCAGCGTACCCTCAATCAAGCGCCCTTTGTGCAGAAACGCATCGCCCGCTTTGACCGTATCAAGCACATCGAAGGTCACGCCATTGGCATAAAGTTTGCCCGTATCGCCAACCTGTCCACCAGACTCAGCGTAGAAGGGCGTTTTGTTAAGCACAACAACGCCCTCATCACCGGCCGCCAGCGACTCGACCTTATGCTCATCGTGAAAAATTGCGACAATCTCGCTTTGACCTTGTAACGCTTCATAACCGATAAATTCTGTGACCGCATCAGTCTGGTAATGTGCGATATCGACCGAGCCGAACTTACTGGCAGCTCTCGCTCTCTGGCGTTGTGCATCCATAGCAATCTCAAACCCAGGCATGTCTAAACTTAGATCGCGCTCGCGCGCAATATCTGCTGTCAAATCAGTCGGGAAACCAAAGGTATCGTAAAGCTTAAAGACGACTTCGCCAGGAATGACTTGGCCCTGAAGATCGTTAATGACCTCTGTCAATATGCGCATACCCTGATCTAGGGTTAACTCGAACTGTTGCTCTTCCTTTAAAAGAATACGTTCTATTTGGCTCTGTGTTTTGGCCAACAGCGGGTAGGCCTCACCCATCTCGTCCACCAAACAGCCCACCAATTTATGGAAGAACGGCCCACTCGACGCCAACTTATGGCCATGTCGTAGTGCACGCCGAATAATGCGACGCATAACATAGCCGCGTCCTTCATTTGACGGCAGCACACCATCGGCGACTAAAAAAGCCGCAGAGCGAATGTGGTCGGCAATAACTTTCAGCGAAGGATTCGCCAGGTCAGTACAACTTAAGAGTTCCCCAGCGCGCCGAATGAGGGCCTGAAACAAGTCAATCTCATAATTGCTGTGAACGTCCTGCAGCACCGCCGCCAGACGCTCGAGCCCCATACCCGTGTCAACACAAGGCTTCGGCAATGGCGTCAAGGTACCATCCGCAGATCGATCAAACTGGGTGAAGACTAAGTTCCAGATCTCGATGTATCGGTCCAATTCACCGTCAGGGCTTCCAGGAGGCCCCCCCGGCACTGATGGTCCGTGATCCCAGAATATCTCTGAGCTTGGCCCACAGGGTCCCGTGTCCCCCATCGTCCAGAAGTTGTCATCATCACCCAAACGCGACACACGCTTCGGGTCAAAGCCGATGTGGTTGACCCAGATATTCTCGGCTTCATCGTCACTCGTGTGTACTGTCACCCACAAGCGCTCGGCTGGCAAGTTGATGATTTTAGTGAGGAATTCCCAGGCAAATTCGATGGCCTCTTTTTTCGAGTAGTCACCGAAACTAAAATTACCCAGCATTTCAAAAAAAGTGTGGTGCCGAGCCGTGTATCCGACATTATCTAGGTCATTATGCTTGCCGCCAGCGCGTATACAGCGCTGGCATGACGTGGCACGGGTATAGCCGCGGTTCTCACGAAACGCGAGAGCCTCCTTAAACTGGACCATACCGGCATTGGTAAATAACAGGGTAGGGTCGTTATCCGGCACCAAAGAGGCGCTGTCGACCACTGTATGGCCCTGACTAGCAAAATAGTCTAGGTATGCCTTTCGCAATTCTCGGCTGTTCATTGGGTTTACTTCACGTCGATAACAAAACCGCAAAGATACAGAAAAAGCCCCCAAGACTAAACAACCAACATGCTTTCAGCGGTCTATTCCAGCAGAAATAGTTCAATTACTCTGTTTGCGGCTCTTTTTTGCCCCTGACCCTGGTTCATGCCGACATCAAACCTGGTACAGCTAAACCTGCGGCCGCGCGCATTCGCTGAATGTATGCACACGTTTATAGCAACGGTTAACTGGCAGTCTAAGGCTTCTTAAGCCGATGCTTAACCCGACTGTAGGCCTGACTGACCTCATCAAGCACTACATCGAGTGTTTCACGGGCATCCTCGCTCGCCTTGCCGGTGCGTTTTTTGAGTTCATCAAGCTTGAGCTGGGCGAACAGGTACTTGTCTTCGACTTCTTCCCATTCGTCTTTAATTTCTGCCCCCGCTAGATGTACCTGAACACGCAACTCGTCTCGCTGGGTTTTAAGCTCCGCCCATAAGGTATCGAATTTTATATCTATTTTTTCACTGCTCAACGTGCACACTCCTGCGACTGCTATGGATAATAACGCGCCAATTTTCTCACCTCAGGACGCCTAACCGACACAGCAAGTCTAGGTAATACAACATTCAAAGCAATTGCGCTGGATCAAAAAGACAGGGGACGTGTATTCAAATCATATGGGGACAGAGAATGGCAACTTAGTTTTCGCGGTAACGCTGATTGATATGGTCAAAAGAAAAACCGCGCTGCAGAAGAAAGCGACCCCGGCGGGCTTTTTCCTTCAGATCAGTGCTCGGGTCTTCTCCAAAACGCCGCATTTCGACCTCGGTCGCTAACGCTGCCCAGTCAATACCGCATTCATTAAAGGCCGCAGCGCTCAGATGGTCGTCGACCCCTTTGGCACGGAGTTCGACGCGAATTTTGACGGGGCCGTGGCCACGATTAGATCGCGCCCTAATATAAGCTTCAGCTAAGCGACGATCACTTTGTAGGCCCTCGGCCTCGAGTCGATCAACCTGAACAACGATGTCATGTGCGTCAACATCAAAACGCTTCCCGAGCTTAGTCCGCAGTTCAAGCCGAGAATGCTCTCGTCGCGCCAACAAATCCATTGCAGCGCGACGAACATCAACGGCAGTACCTGTTGGTCTAGCTGCCACTGATCGGCGTTACTTTGTCGTCTTTACCTTCCTCATCTGCGGCTGCGGCTGCTGCAGCATCGGTTGGACGCAACATTTTAGTGCGGATCAGACCTTCGATCTCCTCAGCCATAGCAACGTTACCTTTGAGAAACTCCGCAGCGTTCTTTTTACCTTGACCGATACGCTCACCGTTATAGCTATACCAGGCTCCGGCTTTATCAACCAAGCCGATCTGCACGCCAAGGTCGATAACCTCGCCCAAACGATAAATGCCCTTACCATACAGAATTTGGAATTCAGCCTGTTTGAATGGGGGGGCCACCTTGTTCTTAATAACTTTAACCCGCGTATCGTTACCGATAACTTCATCGCCATCTTTGATCGCGCCGATGCGGCGTATATCAAGTCTTACAGACGAGTAAAACTTCAAAGCATTACCGCCGGTGGTTGTTTCTGGGCTACCGAACATAACACCAATTTTCATCCGAATTTGGTTGATGAAGATTACCAGTGTATTTGAGTTTTTGATGTTGCCCGCCATTTTGCGCAATGCTTGACTCATCAGTCGCGCCTGCAGTCCAACATGGTGATCGCCCATATCACCCTCAATTTCCGCTTTCGGCGTTAATGCGGCTACAGAGTCGATAATGACAACGTCAACGGCGCCTGAGCGAACAATCATGTCGCAAACCTCTAGCGCCTGCTCGCCCGTATCCGGTTGTGAGACCAACAAATCTTCGATATTCACTCCCAAGTTTTCCGCGTATTCAGGGTCAAGGGCGTGTTCCGCATCGATAAAAGCACAGGTACCACCACCACGCTGAGCTTCAGCAATCACCTGCAGTGTCAGGGTTGTTTTGCCCGATGATTCTGGACCGTATATCTCAACAATACGCCCGCGTGGCAAACCGCCAATTCCTAGCGCAATATCTAACCCCAAGGAACCTGTTGATATCGCCGGTATTCTTTCTCGCGGCGAGTCGCCTAGGCGCATCATCGTTCCCTTACCAAATTGCTTCTCTATCTGAGAGAGTGCGGCACTGAGGGCCTTGTCTTTATTGGAGTCGATGTCTAATGCCATGTTGATGTCCTTAACGATTGGTAGCCAAAAATAGTAACTACGCGTTAGTGGCGAAATGTATTGGCTGCGTGTAGTAGCCATGTGATTCTAGTGGTGCCTTTATACTGTATATAAAAACAGTATTCCAGTATTTTTTGGCCTTTACGCCGGTTTCGCACATCCCGCTTTGCCGCACAGGTCGTTCTTCCGTAGAATCAGCGCATTTCCAACAACCACTGCCCAACTCATAAACCCCGATATTTGTTCGGGGCTAAAGGATACTGATTTTGTCGACAAGATCCAACGCCGATCAGGGGCCTACCCAAACACCCATGATGCAGCAGTTTCTGCGCATCAAGGCCGAGCATCCCAATGAGATGCTTTTTTATCGCATGGGCGACTTCTATGAACTGTTTTTCGACGATGCCAAGCGCGCAGCCGAGCTACTCGATATCACCCTAACCGCAAGAGGCACATCCGGCGGCCAACCCATTCCAATGTGCGGCGTGCCCTATCATTCCGTTGACGGCTACCTGGCACGCTTAGTACGCAAGGGCCTGTCCGTCGCAGTTTGTGAGCAGATCGGCAATCCCGCAGAGTCCAAAGGTCCCGTCGAACGCAAGGTCGTGCGCGTCGTTACGCCCGGCACCCTGACCGAAGAATCGTTGTTGGACTCAGACCGGGATAATTTTATCGCCGCGGCCTACCGCCTCAACCAGACTTTTGGGCTAGCCTGCCTAGATCTTGCCAGTGGCCGCTTTGAGGTCATGGAGCTACTGGACGACGATGCCTTGGTGGGCGAGATCCATCGAATCAATCCTGCCGAGCTTATACTGTGCGATGACGCCGTCTACCCGACTGCCGCCGCCAAACGTGTCGGCGTTCGCCATCGACCGGTGTGGGAATTTGACTTAGACAGCGCCACAGCCTGTCTAACGCGCCAGTTCAGCACCCGTGACTTGGCCGGCTTTGGCTGTGAGCAAATGCCGGCCGCCATCTGTGCTGCGGGCTGCTTGATGACCTATGTGCAAGAGACACAACGTACTGCATTACCCCATATTACTGGACTGACAACCTTGCGACGGGATGAGGCTGTATTCATTGATGCGGCCTCGCGACGCAATCTCGAGCTGGACACCAATATTGGCGGCGGACGCGACAATACCCTGTTTCAGGTATTGGACCAGACCGTTACCGCCATGGGTAGCCGTCAACTCAATCGCTGGATTCAGCGGCCCATTCGCGATCAGATCAGCCTCAATGCGCGCCTCGATAGCGTGGCCTACCTCATCGATAATTACCGCTTTGAGACATTACGCGCGCACCTCAAGCCCATCGGTGATATGGAACGTATTCTTGCTCGCGTTGCCTTGCGCTCCGCTCGACCCAGAGATCTTGCCAGACTCCGTGACGCGTTAGTGGCACTGCCGGCCCTCAACGACACGCTGTCCCACTATGGCGTACCGCTGCTGTCGGCGCTGCGCCATCACTGCACACCATTGCCTCTGTTGGCCGAACAGCTGGTCATGGCGATCATTGATAACCCACCCGTGGTTATCCGCGAGGGCGGTGTAATTGCAACGGGCTTCGACGCCGAACTCGATGAACTACGAAGCATTAGCGAAAACGCTGCTGAATTCTTGATCAAGCTAGAAACGCAGGAACGCGAGGCAACAGGACTGTCTAGCTTGAAGGTCGGCTACAACCGAGTCCACGGGTATTTCATCGAGATAAGTCGCGCCCAGTCTGAGAGGGCGCCAGCCAGCTATATTCGTCGCCAAACGCTGAAAAATGCCGAGCGCTTTATCACGCCCGAGCTGAAGAACTTTGAAGATAAGGCTCTGAGTAGCCGCGGCCGCGCGCTCGCCCGGGAAAAATCGCTGTACGAGGCATTACTCGATCGTCTGTTAGAAGACTTGTCAGCGCTACAGCAAATTGCCGCCGCAGTCGCTATCCTTGATGTTTTGGCGTGTTTTTCAGAGCGCGCCATAACGCTGTCGCTACGGCGCCCGACACTTGCCCTAAAGACCGGTATAGAGATTACCGGGGGACGCCATTTGGTCGTCGAACAAATGCTCGACGATCCCTTTGTGGCCAATGACTTAAGCCTTTCACCAGAACGCCGGCTACTGATCATTACTGGACCCAACATGGGTGGCAAATCTACCTTCATGCGCCAGACAGCCCTGATTGCTTTACTCTCGCATATCGGTAGCTTTGTACCCGCAGAGAAGGTTTTAATTGGTCCTATCGACAGGATCTTCACACGCATCGGCTCATCTGACGACCTAGCCAGTGGTCGCTCAACGTTCATGGTAGAGATGACAGAAACCGCCATGATATTGAATAATGCCACCGACCAAAGCTTGGTGCTGCTGGACGAGATCGGCCGCGGCACCTCAACGTTCGATGGATTATCGCTTGCCTGGGCGTGCGCTGCCTATATTTCTCGCGAGTGTCGCGCACTAACGCTATTTGCGACACACTACTTTGAACTAACCACCCTAGCAGACAGCCTCGACGCCACCGCAAACGTGCACCTTTCGGCGCGAGAATTCGGGGATACCATTATCTTCATGTACCTCGTCAACGACGGACCCGCAAACCAGAGCTATGGTTTGCAAGTCGCGCGCCTGGCAGGCGTACCACCGGCGGTTATTCAGGAGGCGCAAACCAAATTGCGCCAGCTGGAAGACAACGAGCTGCACGCGACACCTCGCCAAGCCGACCTGTTTCTTAGCGCATCGCCCCCGTCAACGGCGCCTATAGCGCCGCAAGAATCAGCCATTGAGCAACGTTTAAGGGCGCTTGACCCGAATGACCTGTCCGCGCGGGCCGCACTGGACCTGCTGTTCGAACTGAAAGACAGCCTGCCTAATAATACCGCTTAATAATACCGACGTTTGACCCTGGCGTGCCTGTTCATCTGCCTCGTCCAACGATTCTGCACGGAGAGAATGACGACATTTGGCTTTCTTCCCCATGGATATATTGTTCAGTCTCTAAAAACTGCTAGAATATTGGCTTCGTCATTTTTCTTAATCTTCTAATCTCTTAATTTTTTTAATTTTTCAAAGGAAAAGGTCCATGACATTTGTGGTGAGTGATGCCTGCATAAAATGCAAACATACCGACTGTGTAGAAGTCTGTCCCGTCGACTGCTTTTATGAAGGACCGAACTTTCTGGTCATCAATCCCGACGAGTGCATTGACTGCGCGTTGTGTGAACCTGAGTGTCCAGTTGACGCAATTTTTTCGGAAGACGAATTACCACAAGCAGAGGCTGTGTTCCTAGAGATCAATGCTGAGCTTGCTGAGATATGGCCTAACATCACCGAAAAGAAAGATCCCCTTCCCGAAGCCGAAGATTGGGCCGAGGTGAAAGATAAGATTGACCACCTAGAGCGCTAGCAACACGCTACGCTTTGCGTGAGATCTCAGGGCGCTGCCGAAAACGCCAAGCGACTTAGCGAACCGCGCAAGACTTGGCCCCAGATTTACCTGTAAAAATCACGCAACGAAAGCAGCAAGGATACCAGGGTATCCTTGCTGCTGTTTAACGCCTAACCTACTGCTGTAACGCCATCGATTTCGTTTATCTACAGTCCATGCATCCGTGCCAGCGTGTGTAGAAAGATAACGTTTTGGTCCTCTCGCTTCCTGCTAGAAGAGATCAAACATAACAAACAAAGGTTCAAGGGGAATTGATCCCCATCAAACGCTGACCGACAATGGTGCAAAATTTCTCGCGATATCCGCTTACCGTAAAATTACCCTGCTAGGCGACAGAGCCCTACTGAAAAATGGCGTCTACCGACAAACCCTGACTTTCCATGGTCTCACGTAGGCGCTTGAGTGCCTCTACTTGAATCTGCCGAACGCGCTCCCGTGTCAGACCAATCTCAAGCCCAACTTCTTCGAGGGTGCTCATCTCATAACCACGCAGACCAAACCGCCGTGAGATCACTTCACGTTGCTTATCTGTCAGCTCTGTCAGCCAATGATCAATGTTTTCGCGAAGATCAGAATCTTGAAGTTGCTCGGCGGGGTCGGCCTGTCGATCATCTGCGACGGTGTCGAGTACTGAACGGTCAGAATCTAGACCTAACGGCGTATCGATAGATGTGACGCGCTCATTAAGCCCCATCATCCGCTTCACATCATCCAAAGGCTTATCTAACAACAGTGCTATCTCTTCGTGGGTCGGTTCATGGTCAAGTTTCTGGGACAGCTCACGGGCTGCACGCAGATAAACATTTAGTTCTTTAACCACATGAATTGGCAGCCGTATGGTACGCGTCTGATTCATGATAGCCCGCTCTATGGTTTGCCGAATCCACCAAGTGGCGTAGGTCGAAAAACGAAAGCCACGCTCCGGATCAAACTTTTCTACGGCCCGTATCAACCCAAGATTACCTTCTTCGATCAAATCCAGTAGTGATAGGCCACGGTTCAAGTAACGGCGTGAAATCTTCACCACCAGCCGCAGATTGCTTTCAATCATACGTTTACGGCCTGACTCAACGCCGCGCAGTGCCTGACGAGCGAAATAAACTTCTTCATCGGCACTCAAGAGAGGGGAAAACCCAATTTCGTTTAGATATAACTGGGTAGCATCAAGGTCTTTGTGAACCTTCGCAGATGCCTTTTTCTTTGTCGTGGTGCTCGACTCAGTGTCATCAATGTCTTCAACAACCGACAAACCGTAATCAACGCCAGCGTGTGGAGTTTCTGCAAGTGACAAGTCTTCCGTTTCTAAAATCATTGCTCTAGTCCTATGTAATGATGTTTGCTGCCATCCAGATTTGGGAGACTACTAACAACCATTTTCTGGGTGATGTTCACCAATCGGCCGATGCAAAGTGGCTAATAAGCCAACCCTGATCGAGCTAGAGTTTCTTACGGTCTACCGGGCAGATAGAGCAGCGGATTCTCTGGCTTTCCATTACGCCGAATCTCGAAATGCAACATTTCCTGATTCGAGCTACTAGAACCTATTTCGGCAACAATCTGCCCACCTTTAACTTTTTCTCCTTCTTTCACCAAGATAGCTCGATTATGTCCGTAAGCACTCAGAAACTTATCGTTGTGCTTCACAATCACTAACTTGCCATAACCTCGTAGGCCACCACCTGCATAAACAACAATTCCATCAGCAGCAGCGACAACAGATTCTCCCAATTTACCCCGAATATCAACGCCCTTATTAACTTTACCAGCGAGCGAAAAAGCATTAACGACTGGTCCAGCCACCGGCCACCGCCATTGTAAATTTGACTCTTGACTTCTCTTCTGTGGTTGTTTTTTAACCACCGCGGCCTTTGCTTTAGTGTCATTTTTTTGACGCTCGGATGACACGTTTGTTGACGCTGCCGCGGTTGTTGTCGTCAACTTAATGCGTTGATTGACAAATATTGTGTAGGGCGAACGAATTCGATTAGCCGCGGCAAGTCCTTTATAGTCAAGCCCATAACGAAATGCGATGGCATACAACGTTTCACCACGTTGCACGATATGTATACCCGCATTACGCGTACCCTCGTCTGCCGCGCCCATTCCTGGCACATACATACGCGAACCACCGCAGGCGGTGAGAATCAAAATTAACGTCAACAACAGGGCGAATCGGCCCCAAGGAGCTGTCACCTTGAGTTGACACTCAACATTTAGGACTCTCAACCTGACCCCTTTCGTTATCATTTATAGAAATCAATCAGCATTATTTACGTCGTAAAGGTTCTAAAAAATCTCACGTGATGAGATCTACATATCATTCGCTAGTCATTTACTGTGCTACCGGTTGCGCGTAAACGCCAGCTTCTCAAGCCCAACAACCGCGACCACACCTACCAGCAACGCCACCAAAGCAAGTCCCAGCTGAGACTCAAGCCCTGTGATCAACACATAAGTCGACGGCAGCACGGGTTCCTGCACCAATGGAATTTGATGACCATCACTACCCAGCTGGTAGGCCAGGGTCTGCTTCCAGGGCCATAGCTTGATCAGCGAGCCAAGCATGAACCCTGTAAGTATCGCTAACGTTTCATCTCGGCGATGCTTAAATAGCCGCGACAATACCTGGGCGAAACTGATTAAACCCAGGCCACAGCCAGCGGCTAAGAACAACAGCGTCGAGACGTCCAACTGCTTAATCGCTTCGATGACAAAGCCGTACAATCCTAATATCAACAAAATAAAACTGCCTGAAATTCCCGGAAGAATCCAGGCGCAGACAGCCACAGCACCGCCAAGAAAAATAAACAGCGGCGTGGGTGCTAGCGCAATGGGCGCAAGGCCCGTAATGACAACCCCAATAGCAATGCCCGCAACGGCCCATGCCGCTCGGTTGAGGTTAAGTCCGTCAATCTGACGAATCATGAGCCAACTCGATGCCAGCACTAAGCCGAAGAAAAACGACCAGAGCACAATAGGTTGATGTGTCAGCAAGTAACTAATGCCCGTTGCAAACAACACAATCGACGTCCCCATACCACCGAACAACAGCAGTAAGAACTCGGCGTCGACACGCCGCCAGACCGCTAGGAAGCCCTCATCTTTGAGCACTAACAGCAAGCGCGGCGTAAAATGCTTAAGGGACGTAAGCAGGCGTTCATAAATACCTGTGATAAACGCAATCGTGCCGCCGGAGACGCCCGGCACAACTTCAGCCGCACCCATGACAAGGCCGATAATAAAGATATTAAGTTTTTCTTTCATGATGGCTTCTTAGTGACGTCTTAACGACTTTTTATGATAAACAGACTCAGACGCTGTGGCATGGGAACTCATGAATAGCGAACTTCACAGGCTAGTTTGCAAAAACCAAGGGGCGCACGCCTGCTACCACGATACGGCTAATCAGATTTTACCGCCCAACAAGGGGACAAATTTAACATCCTCCAGCCGCTCCACCTCCAAACCCGAATCGGTCATTCGCACGATGGTCAACTGTTGCGCACTCTCTGTTCCGACGGGAATCACCAGTCGCCCTCCCACGGCCAACTGCTCTAACAGCCCTGGCGGTATCACCCTCGGTGACGCGGTGACGATAATGCCATCGAAAGGACCTCGTTCTGCCCAGCCGATATTGCCATCGTCATACTTGAACTGGATATTACGCAAACCAATCCGCTTCAGGGTGTCTCTAGCACGCTCACTTAACCCTTGAATACGTTCAACACTGAACACCTTCGATACCATTTGCGCCAGGATGGCGGTCTGGTAACCAGACCCTGTGCCAATCTCCAGCACATTCTGCAGTGGGCCGTCCGCCAGCAAGACTTGCGTCATACGAGCAACAATATATGGCTGAGAGATCGTCTGGTTGAAACCGATCGGCAGGGCCGTGTCCTCATAGGCACGAGATGCCAAGGCCTCATCAACAAACACGTGCCGCGGCGTCGAACCCATGACATCCAGCAATTGCTCGTTTTCAATGCCGCGGTCACGCAATCGCTGCACCAACCTGCTACGTGTGCGCTGCGATGTCATGCCAACCCCACGAATATCGATCGAGTTACTCCTCTCCATAATCCACAATCTCTCTTATCAAACTGGTCGCATAGCTGCCGACGGGCAAACTAAAGGACAATAACAAATCTGCGCCATCGATACGTCCACTGAACGCACCGGGCCGAACCCATAGATCTCGTTGCTGTGCTTTGACATCCAGCTTCGCAAGCCCCGCGCACCAAACTGGGTACTTTGCGGCCATGGCCTCCAAAGCCGGCGTAGGCTTACGACTAATGCCATACAACCAACCTCTGGGCACATTAGGCGCAGCAGCATCTCGAGACCGTCCTTTGGTCCGTAACGCGGACAGATCGGTCCTAGTAGCAGTGTCAGCGTCTATTTCAGCGTTGTGAGGTGACAGCGCTAGCGTCTGGAAATCCCCCCCTTGTACTTGCGTTGACAGGCTCTCATTAAACATATAGCTACGCACCGCAGACAGGCACCAATCGCGCTGCTGAGCCCGTACCGTGCCTCCGGCAAACAGGACATCAGCCGCACTAAGATTACTGCCTCCATGACCAAAACGCTGCTCCCCAAAATAATTTGGGAACCCACGGCGACCAATATCGTCTATGCGTTGCGTGAGATTTGCCTCGTGGCTTTCTGCATTACTATGAAGATGCGTCAAGCGAATCACAAACTCATTGCCCGCGTGCTCACCACGATGAAGCTTTTTATCGTGGCGCTGCGCTTGCAGCACCTCAACACCCAACAAATTCAAAGCACTCCAATCGGGGCTGACTTTGCCAGGCACCCGACAACTGAACCATTGCTGAGTCACCGCGTGGCGATCCTTGCGTCCGGCATAACTCACGTCAAATTGCTTAACGCCTAGGAACGCCGCTAAACCTTCAGCAACCCACGCAGTATTCGCGCCGGTTTTTCTGATCTGCACGTACCAATGCTCACCCACGCCACTTGGTGAAAATCCCAGTTGCTCGTTAACCTGAAAATCCTCGGGCCGGGCACGCAGTCGCGCCCGATACAACGGCGCGCCTTGGGCGTAGGCTTGCATCATAGGAAAACTGAAACTCAAACCTGGCCACCGGCGCCCAACAGCACTACTGCTTGGGCAGCAATGCCTTCCTCTCGACCTACAAAACCCATTTTCTCAGTAGTCGTCGCTTTGACACTCACGCAGTTTTGATCGACACCAAGATCAGCAGCAATGGTTTGCGCCATTAAGTCGACAAACTGCGCGACTTTTGGCCGCTCAGCAATGAGCGTTATATCAGCATTAATCAGCGTCATGCCGAGATCGCCAATTTTTTTATGGCAGGCTCGCAGTAACTGACGACTGTCAGCGCCAGCGAACGTTGAGTCAGTATCAGGAAAATGACGACCTATATCACCAAGTGCCATGGCCCCCAACAACGCATCACACAACGCATGAAGTATAACGTCGCCATCAGAATGCGCGAGCACAATGCGATGCCATGGCACTGCTACACCACCCAACATTATCGCGTGATCAGGTTTTTCTTCACCAAAGCGGTGGGCATCAAAGCCAGAGCCGATTCGCATACTCATTCACCGATAGTCATTTGCTGGTTGTCATTTGCTTATAGTCTCACTCATATTCAACCCGAATCTGTTGCCGCGCCTTAATTCGACAGGCTTTGATTTTAAAGGTCAGGGTCTCGAGCCTGTTGCTGCAGATAATATTCCGCCAACGCTAAATCATCAGCATGAGTCACTTTGATGTTGTCACGGCTACCCAACACGATTAGCGGATTAATATCGAGCGCTTCAATAGCAGAAGCCTCATCGGTCAACTGTAAATTTTTTGCCTGACCCTGCCGAAGCGCTGATACCAACAAATCACGAGGAAACATCTGAGGAGTCTGGGCAAGCCACAGCTGACGGCGATCAGGACTCGCAACCACCATGCTGTTGCGCACTGATTTCACCGTGTCTGTCACGGGTACGCCGAGAAGTCCGCCCGTGGTTGAATGACTAACAGTGTCATATAGTCGCAAGATATCAGCAGCCCGCACACAAGGTCTGGCGGCATCGTGAACCATTACCCAACCTGCTTCGGCAACGCTATCTAATCCGGCTAGCACCGATGCTGCACGGGTGTCACCGCCTACAGCAACAGTACAGTGTTCAACACCTTCGATCTCACGCCAGTAACTATCATCGCGCGCCACAACAAGCACGATTTGCCGCGGTTGCAAAGCAAGCAATCGCCGCAGTGTGTGAGCTATAAGCGGTTGACCACACAAAGCAAGATACTGCTTACTCACCGCAGTGCCCATGCGTTCGCCCTTGCCTGCAGCCGGAACAATAAAACAAATATCTTCAAGAAAACGCTTGATGGGCTCGACCGGCTTCTCAATCATCATGGCACTCATATGGCACTCATCACGATTGACTCATGGTTGACGAGACTTAGACTCATCGACTAATAAAAAGAAGGTCTCACCCTGCTTGATTAAACCAAACTCACTGCGCGCCTTTTCTTCAATTGATTCTAGACCACTTTTAAGCTCGACAACCTCAGCACGCAACACTTGGTTGCGCTGCTCCTTGATACTGTTTTCAGCACTCTCGCGCTCGATTCTGACCTGTAAACCACTGACCTGTGCCAAGCTACCCTCGCCCACCCACAAACGGCCTTGCAGAAAGAGTACGATGAGTACTAGTCCGGCAATTAACCAGCGGCTAGGCTTCATCACTGACGACTAAACTCGGCCATGCCCTTGAACAACGCGTGGGACTTATCTTCAATACGTAGCAGACGATTGTACTTCGCGACTCGGTCAGAACGACATAAAGAGCCAGTCTTGATTTGGCCCGCAGCGGTAGCCACGGCTAAATCAGCGATGGTGGTGTCTTCGGTTTCACCGGAGCGGTGTGAGATGACCACGGTGTAGCCAGCTTTCTTAGCCATGCTGATGGCTTCCAACGTCTCAGTTAGAGTGCCGATCTGGTTAAATTTGATCAAGATGGAATTACCAACACCCTCATCAATGCCTCTTTGTAGAATCTTGGAATTGGTCACAAACAAATCATCACCGACTAACTGCACGCGGTCACCCAACCGCTGCGTCAGCAGCGCCCATCCAGGCCAGTCACTTTCATCCATACCATCCTCAATTGATAAAATAGGATAGCGATCGGCCAGTTCAGCCAAGTAATCTGTGAACCCAGCAGAATCAAACTCACGCCCTTCACCCGCTAGCACATATTTACCGTTCTTGTAGAACTCCGAAGCGGCACAATCAAGGCCGAGAAAAACGTCTTTGCCCGCCACATAACCAGCGCGCTCGATCGCCGTCATGATGATGTCCAATGCCGCCTCATTACTTGGCAGGTTGGGCGCAAAACCACCTTCATCACCGACGGCGGTGCTCAAGCCGGCCTCTGACAAAACGGCTTTCAGCGTATGGAATATTTCAGCGCCACAGCGAACGGCCTCTGAAAAATTTGCAGCTCCTACCGGGAGAATCATGAACTCTTGGATATCGACATTGTTGTCGGCATGCTCGCCGCCATTAATGATATTCATCATCGGCACAGGCATGCTGTAACGACCGGGGCTGCCATCTAGTTCGGCGAGATATTCGTAGAGCGCTAGCTTTTTAGCTTTGGCAGCCGCTTTAGCCAACGCCAAGGAGACGGCAAGAATAGCGTTAGCACCTAGCTTACCTTTATTTTCTGTACCATCCAGCGCCAGCATAAGTTCGTCAAGCTGACGTTGGTTCTCCACATCTAAACCCAGTAATGCCTGACGAATCTGCGTGTTAACGTTTGCAACAGCTGTTAGCACGCCCTTGCCCAAGTATCGCAAAGGGTCATTGTCACGCAACTCTAATGCTTCACGCGATCCTGTCGAAGCACCTGAGGGGGCACAAGCAGAGCCAATAACACCTGTCGCTAGTTCAACCTCAGCTTCCACCGTAGGGTTTCCTCTAGAGTCCAGTACTTCTCTGGCTCTGACATCCACTATCTCGGTCATACTTACATTTCCTCTAATTTTCACGGCGCATGGCTGTTTGGGCTCATGGCTGTTTAGGCTCAAGGCTGTTACACCGATTTAACAACATCATCGATGCGTATCAACAGCGACAACAAATCATACATTTGATCGAGTGGCCAGGAATTTGGCCCATCACTTAACGCCTTGTCGGGGTCTGGGTGAGTTTCCATAAACAGCCCCTGAATACCCACTGCAATGGCCGCCCGGGCGAGCACCGGCACCATCTCGCGCTGCCCGCCAGAACTGCTACCCTGACCGCCTGGCAACTGCACACTGTGGGTCGCATCAAAAACCACTGGGCAGCCTGTCTCCGCTTTCATCACGGCTAACGAACGCATATCTGATACCAGATTATTATAGCCAAAGCTGACACCACGCTCGCACACCATAATCTGATCGTTGCCTGTGGCTCGGGCCTTTTCCACGACATGCTTCATATCCCACGGCGCAAGAAATTGGCCCTTTTTAATATTCACCGGCAGCCCGGTCGCTGCCACGCGTTGAATAAAGCCAGTCTGGCGACACAAAAATGCCGGCGTCTGCAACACAGATACCACTTCAGACACTTCGTCTAGCGGCGTCTCATCATGCACATCTGTCAGCACGGGCAAATTTAACTCATCTTTGACCTTCTGCAGTATTTTTAATCCTACTGCCATACCTGGCCCACGATAGCTCTCATGCGATGACCGATTGGCTTTATCGAAAGATGACTTGTATATCAGGGGTATCTTGAGGCTTTCACAGATCTCCTTCAGCTTCCCTGCAGTATCCATCGCCATCTGTTCTGACTCGATCACGCAGGTACCGGCAATCAGAAAGAATGGCGAGGTGGCATTGACTTCGAAATCACATAGCTTCATTTGAGTAGCTTCATTTAAATGGCTTCATTTGCAGCGCTTTTATAACGTGCTTTTTTAAACTGCTTCGCTTCTAAATTTGTTGTCGTGCTTTGTGGCCTTTCGCGTCGCGACCTACCCAGCAACTGCCTTGGCGGGCACCAGCTGGCTTCTGATAACACCCGCGCGAATAAAGTCAGTGAACAACGGATGTCCATCTCTAGGCGTTGACGTAAACTCTGGGTGAAATTGACAGGCAACAAACCAGGGATGATCGATCACCTCAACCACCTCAACCAGCGCGTCGTTCTTGGAGCGTCCTGCAATTCGAAGGCCGGCGGCCTCAAGCCGCGCCACGTAATTGTCGTTGACTTCATAGCGATGCCGGTGGCGCTCTTTTATCTCGCGGACACCATAGATCTCCGCCGTCTTGGAGTCAGCGCTGAGTTCGCACTCTTGCTCACCCATACGCATTGTGCCACCCATATTTGAGTTAACACTGCGGGTTTCAACCTGCCCAGACTCGTCAATCCACTCAGTAATCAGGGCGATCACGGGATGCGGGGTGAGTGGATCATTTTCAGTGGTGTTAGCGTCGTCAAGGCCGGCAGCGTTGCGGGCAATATCGATCACCGCCGCATGCAAGCCATAACAAATCCCCAAGTACGGTATTTTCTGCTCTCTTGCATAACGCGCGGCAGCAATTTTGCCTTCAAAGCCACGCGCGCCAAACCCCCCGGGAACGAGAATAGCATCGGCTTCGGCCAGCGTCTCAATACCTTGATCGATCAGACTTTCTGAGTCAACGAAGGTCACATGGACCTCTGTTTGGGTATGAATGCCAGCATGTGTCACTGCTTCATTGAGCGATTTATAGGCATCCAGTAAATCCATGTACTTACCCACCATGAACAACTTGATGGAATGCAGAGGATTCGATTCAGCCTGCACAACCTTGTCCCACTCACTTAGGTCTGCCGCGGGGCATTCCAGTCCAAACTTCTTTAAGACAATCTCATCGAGCTTTTGCGCATGTAGCGTTGCGGGAATCTGGTAAATAGACGGCATATCAATCAGCGGAATCACCGCACGGGATTCAACGTTGGTGAACAGAGCAATCTTTTCCCGAGCGGACTCCGCGATCTCGTGATCAGATCGGACGATGAGGATATCGGGCTGCAGGCCAATAGAGCGCATCTCTTTGACAGAATGTTGGGTAGGCTTGGTCTTGGTTTCACCAGCAGTGGCGATGTACGGCACCAGCGTCAGGTGTATAAACATGGCACGGTCAGACCCCACCTGGAAACGCAACTGGCGCGCCGCCTCAAGAAAAGGTTGAGACTCGATATCACCAACGGTGCCGCCAATCTCTACGATCGCCACATCGCTACCTTCGGCGCCAGCGATAACCCGCGATTTAATTTCGTCGGTAATATGCGGGATGACCTGAATAGTCGCCCCGAGGTAACCACCGGCACGTTCCCGAGCAATCACATCGGCGTAAACTTGACCCGTTGTGAAATTGTTCTTGCGACTCATGGTGGTGCGGATGAAACGCTCGTAGTGGCCCAAATCGAGATCTGTCTCTGTACCGTCTGCGGTGACGAACACCTCGCCATGCTGCAGGGGGCTCATGGTGCCCGGATCAACGTTGATATAGGGATCCAACTTGAGCATAGTGATTTTCAGCCCGCGGGCCTCAAGAATAGCGCCAAGCGAAGCGGCAGCAATGCCTTTCCCTAAAGAGGAAACTACACCACCGGTAACAAAAATAAAACGAGACATCGATTTTCCATCTGGATAAATGATGGCTGAAAGGGCTCAACCAAGATGGATTTATAGATTACCACCGACGGTCTCAAGCCTCAATCTGTATCTACGAAAAGGCAGGCAGAAGGCAGGCAAAAGATAGCCCACAGGAAAGCCCAATGCGATGTTAGGTCAACCGAAGCGGTCAGCAATATTGAACTCACACAACCAGCCTAACGTGTCGCCTTCAACCTCGTAATCCCGGTGAATAAGGGCCGGTACCTGCCATGCTGGCAACCCAGCAATCGCCACCAGCTCATCATCAAGATAAATGAGCGGCAAGCGATCTCGCAGCCAGACCGGCACGTGCCGCGCCGCCAGTAGCTTTTTCAGCGCCTGTCGCTGGCCTCGATACAGGGTTTCACCGCCGCTGCGTGGCCGCACTGCTAAGTGTGTCAAATCGTCGATGGCTAACCCAGCGCCGACACGCCGCGTCAGCGACATAAATCCACCTTGCCATGCCAATGGCGTGGTAGCGACGTCTGCCGTCAGCGAACAGCCTTTCGCATCTAGCGCCGGTAGCGGCTTCAGCAGGTACAAACAGTCGCGAAAACGGACAAGGGAGATGCCTTGCCAACACAGAATCGACCCGCCAGCGCGGGCCAATAAACCGGGTAGCGCCTGATCAAGCTGAACCCCCGAAGGGTAAGGTAGCTGCTGGCTGGCAAGCCAGAAACCCAACAAATTTTTCTGCCGCGCTGAACTGAGGGCGGCGAGGCCTGCCACACGCAATCCACCGGTTGGTGTCAGCAAATTTGCAAGGTCGTCACTCGCAAGCTCATCAAGGAGCACGCGAGCCTGAGCGTCACGCTGCAATTGACTGTCCAGCGCCGCTTTTACCCCGGGCCAGCGCAATTCGAGCGCCGGAATCACGTGATGGCGCAGATAATTGCGCGTCAGACTCTGATCCTGGTTACTGTCGTCTTCTATCCAGCACAGTTCATGCGCTTGCGCATAAGCCTTTACACGCTGACGGCTTACAGCTAGCAAGGGCCTGACGAGTTCGCCCGCACCCAATAAACGCATCGCGGGCATACCCTGCAGCCCTGCCCGGCCACTGCCTCGCAGCAAGTAAAATAGGCCGGTTTCAATCTGATCATCCTGATGATGACCTACCAGCAGCACATCATTCGCCTGCATAATCTCCGCAAACGCTCGGTAGCGGCCTTTCCGAGCTTCTGCCTCAAGATTACCAGCGCTGCCGAGTTGCAGCTTGACGATCTTGATGTCAACACCAAGGTCGGCGCAGATTTGCTCGCAGTGAGCCTGCCAACGATCGGCGTAAGGACTGATACCGTGATTGACATGTATTGCGCAGCATTTGCGCTGCAAATCGGCGGCTACGATCTGATGTAACAAGACATGGGAGTCCATACCCCCGCTGTAACCCAACAACAGTCTTGGGTGGGCCGGGTTCGCCAGATTGGCCAACAGGTCGGCGTCGAGGAGTGTCATGACAGCACCGACCACGTTTTGACCGCTGCGGCGTCTTGCCTAATAATCCAGTTGCACCTGATCAGTACCATAACAGTCTCGCAGATTCTGGATGAGCTCATCAGACGGTGATACGCGCCATGCATCACCCAGCATCACATAGGCCTGAGCATCCTGCCGAGTGTACGCCACGGAAACTCGACATCCCTGACCGGCATCACCCTTGTAAGGCATCAACAATTTTGCCAGCTGCCCTGTAAAATCGCCCCCAAGCTCCTCGCCTTGCAAACACAAGCGCAAACACTTAGCGCTGCGCTCACGGGCGTCAACCAGATCACTAACCTCACTGGCACGCATGCGCAACCCACCCGAAAACTCGTCACTGGTGGCGGCACCTTTGATAATGACCACGGCGTCCTTATGCAGCTTGCTGTGGTTGGCATCATACAAATCAGCGAATACGGAGACCTCCATGCGGCCAGTTCGATCGTCTAACGTCATAAAGGCAATGGTCTCACCTTTGCGTGATTTCATGGTGCGTATTTCAACGACCATTCCGGCAATAGTTTGGGCGTCTTTACCGGGGCGTAAATCAGCGATACGGGTTTTCGCTAGATGTTTGAGTTCCTCGCGGTACATGTCGATAGGATGGCCCGTTAGATACAAACCCAGTGTGTCTCGCTCTCGATTCAAACGTTCTTTGAACGTCAAACAGCGGATCTTATGCTGATGCTGGTAGCGACCCTCTTCACGCGAGCCGATAAGCATTTCATCACCGAACAAATCCGCCAGACCACTGTCGTGGTTACGCGACTTCTGCTCAGCAAGTTTGACGGCATCCTCCTGATTGGCGAGCAAAAGGCCCCGCTTATAATCAATGGCAACCATATCTGCCGGCACCAACGCGTTACTTACCAGCAGATCCACTGCGCCACTGCCAATCAGAGCATCGACAGCACGTTTGTTAACTTTGCGTGCGTCAACTCGCTCACAAAGATCATAGAGGTCGACATAAGGTGCTGATTGACGCGCATCCACTAGTGCCTCAATCGGCCCTTCACCCAGCCCCTTGATAGCGCCCAGACCATAGATAATCGACTTGGCAGTATCAGCTACAAACCGAAACTCGCCACGATTAACATCCGGTGGCGAGATAGCGATACCCATCTCCTGGCATTCCTCGACATTGATCACCACCTTGTCGGTGGTCTGCATATCCGCTGATAGCACTGCAGCCATAAAGTCGGCAGGATAAAAGTGTTTTAGCCATGCCGTTTGGTATGCCACCTTGGCATAGGCTACTGAGTGCGGCTTGTTAAAACCGTAGCCGGCAAACATCTCCATCATGTCAAAGATACGTGTCGCCTGAGCTTCATCAACGCCGTTTTTTTTACCGGCGCCGATAACAAAAATTTTTCGCTGCTTAGCCATTTCCTCTGGTTTTTTCTTGCCCATAGCACGGCGTAACAAATCAGCATCGGCAAGCGAGTAGCCTGCCAGGATTTGCGCAATCTGCATGACTTGCTCTTGATAAAGCATCACGCCGTATGTGCCTTCGAGCACTTTGGTTAGACTCGGATGTAAATAGTCGACTTGGTCAATACCATGCTTGCGACGAACAAAGTCATCTGCCAGCTGCATAGGCCCAGGGCGAAACAACGCCACAAGTGCAACAATGTCGCCGAACCGGCTTGGCTTGACCTTTTTCATCAGGTCCTTCATGCCCCGTGATTCAAGCTGGAATACCGCCGTGGTCTTAGCCTGTTTCAGGTTGTCATAAATCGCCGGAACCTCAAGGTCCAGATTGTCAATATCCAGGTTCTCAAGGCCCTGTGCGTGACGCTTGATGTTGACGCTCTTGACGGCATTATCAAGAATTGTCAGGGTCCGCAGACCCAGAAAGTCGAACTTCACCAGACCCGCCTGCTCGACATCATCTTTATCGAACTGGGTCATAAAACTACCACCGGTATCGTCACAGTAGATAGGCGAAAAATCACTGATCTTAGTGGGCGCAATCACCACACCACCGGCATGCTTACCGACATTACGCGCTAGGCCCTCAAGCTTGAAAGCCATATCCATAATTTCCTGAGCCTCTTCACTCTGACGGATAAACTCAACCAGTAGCGGCTCATCGTCTAAGGCTTTCTGCAGCGTCATTCCTGGATCAAAGGGAATTAGCTTGGACAACTTGTCAGCCAGCCCGTAAGGCTTGCCCTGCACTCGCGCGACATCACGCACCACCGCCTTGGCGGCCATCGTGCCGAAGGTAATGATCTGCGATACCGCATTGCGACCATAGCGCTCGGTCACATGCTGAATCACCTTGTCACGCCCATCCATACAGAAGTCGATATCAAAGTCCGGCAGCGAAACACGCTCCGGGTTCAGGAAACGCTCGAATAGCAAGTCGTACTCAAGGGGATCGATATCAGTAATCAATAACGCAAAAGCCACGAGCGATCCGGGGCCCGAGCCACGCCCAGGCCCTACAGGAATGTCGTTCTCTTTGGACCACATAATGAATTCCATGACGATCAGGAAATAGCCAGGAAAACCCATGTCATTGATGATTTTCAGCTCAAATTCCAGACGCTCGTCATAGGGTCTGCGCTGCTCGGCAAATTCTGGCCCCTCGATATCAAATATTTTCTTCAGACGCAGATTCAAACCATCCCGAGAAACCTCACTGAAATAACCCTCTGTGGTGTAACCCTCCGGAATCGGGTATTCCGGCAAATAATAATTCCCTAGATCAACATCGACGTTACAGCGCCGAGCAATCTCAAGCGTATTTTCGATTGCCTCAGGAATATCCGCAAACAGCTCACACATCTGCTCACCGGATTTGAGATACTGCTGATCGCTGTAGCGATGTTCGCGGCGCGGGTCATCAAGGGTTCGGCTGTCATATATGCAGACGCGAACCTCGTGGGCCTCAAATTCTTCTTGGGTTATGAAACGCACGTCATTGGTTGCGACCACCGGCAACCCTAGGTCTATGGCTAGATTCACAGCCTGAAAAATGTGCTCTTCTTCCCGCGCGCGTCCGGTGCGGTGCAACTCTAGATAATAGCTATCAGGAAATATGTCCATCCATGCGCGCGCTAGCGTCGCTGCCTCGTCGAGTTTGCCCGCCAACAAAGCCCGACCGACATCCCCATGCTGGGCAGCAGACAAGGCAATTAGGCCATCACTCTGTTCTGCCAGCCAACTACGCTGCATAGTAACCCGACCCAGTGATTGACCTTCCAGATAAGCGCGAGACAACAGCTCCGATAAATTTCGATAGCCGACTTCGTTGCGCGCAATCAATACCAGTGGCGACGCGTCCTCAATACTCTCAACATTCTCCTTTGACGCGACCCAGACATCACAGGCGATAATGGGTTTCACACCCCCCTGATGCGCAGCGTTATAAAACTTCACCAGCGCAAACATATTGTTGTTGTCAGACACCGCCACCGCTGGCATCTGACTCTCGACGATCGCTGCAATCAGAGGTTTGACCCTGACCATACCATCACTTATCGAGTACTCAGAATGAAGGCGCAAATGGACAAAAGTTGATGACATACGAAAGGAAGACTCTGGTCAAAGGAATGCTGTACAGCAACCTATATAGTAAACGATGTCGCCGGAGGCAAAAAGCACTAAGTATGAAGACCGGGTCGCCTAGACGAGTTCACCTAGACGGAGGCGCTTATTTGCAAGGCTAAATAACTGATCATTTTTTGTCGTAAGACATTCTACGGGTTTGGAATACCTGAGATAGTCGCCGCGCAACCTTGGGAGAAAGCAGCTATGTCAAAGACGACCGGACGTGTCAAATGGTTTGACGAAAAGAAAGGATTTGGGTTTATTGAGCAAGAAAATGGCGCCGACGTTTTCGTCCACTTCAGGGCAATTCAAGGCGAGGGATTTAAAACCCTTGCAGATGGTCAAGCGGTAGAGTTTGAAGTCGAGCAGGGCCAAAAAGGCCCGCAAGCGATTAACGTTTCAATCATCTGAAATCTGCCTACAGGCTGTTATTCTGAGCTCAATGACGGGTACGCAGAAAGGCCGCCAACTGGCGATCTAGTTGATTACCAAATGCTTGCCGGTCCTGCTGGCTGAAGCTCGGTGGGCCGCCGGTATTAACACCACTAGATCGTATGACATCAAGGAAATCACGCATATTGAGCCGGGCGCGAATATTCTCTGTGCTGAACAACTCGCCTCTCGGACTCAAAGCAAGCGCCTGCTTTTCGACCACCTCCGCTGCCAGCGGAATATCACTCGTAATCACCAAGTCTCCGGCATTCAGGCGCTTGACGATCTCATTGTCGGCCACATCGAAGCCAGCCGCCACCTGTACCGCGTTAATGAAGGGTGAAGGTGGCACGCGCATTGCCTGATTTGCCACCAGTGTCATACCAACTTGTGTCCGCATCGCTGCCCGAAACAAGATCTCTTTGATCACCACAGGACAAGCATCTGCATCAACCCATATGTGCATAATGATCGGACGCGTTAATCAATAATATCGAAGGTCATACCCGCGCTCGCTTGCAACCGGTTGATCAGGGTCTCTCCGAGCGCGGTAGACGGCGTCCAAAAACCACCACCGACTTCTGCCGGGTCGCACGCAAGACTGACGGCACTTTCGCCGAGCATTTTTGCCGTAGCACCATAACCTGGATCGCGATCAGCAGTGATACGACCGCGCAAATTTTTGGTCGCATCCGTAGGATGTTGCGCCAACAACTCAATCACGAAGGATCCCTTTTTAATTGTATCTGCGGAGGGCCCTTCGCCTTGCGCAGGCAACACCGACGTGAGCATAGATCTCAGGGGTGAGATAGCGGACGCCAGCATCACCAAAAACGACCCCGATGCCACCGCTGCGGCCTTTAAATAACCGAAGGGACCATCACCCGTGAGAATCGCTTCGTCATAGCGAAATTGCTGTCCGTAGCGAAAACCCAACAAGGCATTGCTGCGGCGCACAACGCGTGTATTAATCGCCGCCATCACGAAAGGAGCAGTCCACTGCCTAAACTGAGTATCGTACATGGCAGCGACCTGGTCAGGTCCGTCGGGACCCTGGGGCATATTGCGCGGGTTTAGCGCGTAGGGATCGTTAATAACATCGCCAATAGCAGGATCGGCCTTCACTTCTTCCATCATATTCATCAGACTTGCCACGGTACCGCCGCTCATACCGCCGTCAGCTTTAGCAACCCGAAACCTGACTTGGTCGGCATAAACACCATGACGCGCATGCATTTGTTGCTGCACAAAGAACACACCCAAGTCCGAGGGAATACTGTCAAACCCGCAGGTATGCACAATGCGAGCACCGGAATTCTCTGCGCTGGTTTGGTATTCGTGTATCACCCGGTGCATCCATTGCACCTCTCCCGTCAAGTCACAATAGTGGGTCCCACTCGCCGCGCAAGCTGCCACGACCGCCGTACCATAAAGCGCATAGGGACCGACGGTAGTGCACACAACCCGCGTGCGTTTGACGAGCTCGGCAAGAGCCTCTTCATCATTGCTGTCGACCACAATCAAAGGCACGGGTGAGACTTTCGTCTCAGCCAGTCCTGTTCCTAAGGCTTCAAGTTTTTGCAGACTACGCCCAGCCATCGCCCACTTCAGGGAGCCTGTTGTACCGTAGGTTTGATACAGGTATTCGGCCACCAGCTTACCGGTGAAACCCGTTGCACCAAACAACACAACATCAAACTCGCGTTCAAGCCCTTTGTCTGCATCTGCCTGCTGTACCATTGACTAAACTCCTGATTATTTGTGAGCGCTATATTCACACACGCTTATCGCTATTACCAACTTACGGCAAACACTAACCAACCATGCGTTTTTCATGCCAGCCGATCTCAGCCAGCGATTTCGGCCCGCTTTTGTCCCCTTGACGCTACTCCCCGCTATTGTGTCGCGCGGCGCGACAGGGCGCAAATGACATGCGGTGGACAACTGACGGACCGTGGATCTGCAACGCCGCTAAATGAGCGGGTGTCGGATAACCCTTGTGCTGAGCAAAACCGTATGCAGGATACAACTTATCGAGACGCAGCATTTCTCGATCTCGGGCAACTTTAGCGATAATTGAGGCCGCTTTAATGGCGTCGAACTTACTGTCGCCCTTAATCAGCCATTCAGATGGGCAGGCAAAACCCGGCGAACGATTACCATCGACCATGACAAAGTCGACGACGTGGTTCAATCCCGCCACAGCCCGTTGCATTGCCAGCAAGCTCGCCTGCAGGATATTAATCCGATCAATTTCTTCGATACTCGCTGACGCGATGCAATATGCCAACGCGTCCGTTCTAATAGCACCGTCGAGCGCATCGCGACGGCGCGCGCTGAGCGCCTTGGAATCACGCAGTCCCGGCACAGACGCAAAGGGGTCAAGAATCACTGCTGCGGCATACACCGCACCGGCTAAAGGCCCCCTGCCTACTTCATCAACACCTGCACAATATTCACGCCAGTACACTAGCGCGGCCGGTCTTGGCGCAAACTCTCGATTTCATTCTTGCTTTCATGCGCATGGCCACACAGCGCTAGAATCGCCATGGCCGCCTGCTCCCCCGCATTTCTACGTAACGCCCGATGTATTTGCTCGTATTCGACAAATATCTCGGCGTGACGGGCGGGCTCCATCGCCTCCAACAGGGCAGCGCACAGCGCCTCAGGGGTTGCCTCGTCTTGAATCAGTTCTTTGATAATTGCCCGACCCGCGAGAATATTCGGCAAAGCAAAAAAGGGCGTCGTCACGAGTCGCGAAACAAGCCCATAAGTCAATGCACCGAGTCGGTATGACATGACCATGGGGCGGCGCAGTAGCAACGCCTCGAGCGTTGCCGTGCCAGAATTAACAACGACTGCATCAGCGGCCAACATCGCTGTCTCGGCCTGTCCCTGCAAGATTTTTACATCAAGGTTATTGCCATGCACCTCAAGTAGCGCTGCAAGCTGAACCGCCCGGCGTTCGTTAGCGGCTGGCAGCAGAAACAACACAGGACCTAACTGCCGCTGAATTAGTTGCGCTGCGTTAAGAAAATCCGGCCCACTAAAGCTAATCTCACTCGCTCGACTACCGGGCAACAGAGCAATGACGGTAGCACCGGTCTCAATCTCTAACTGTTGACGTGCCCCAAGTCGACCTAGCGCGCCAGCATCTAGGGCGATTTCGTCAGCCCTTGGGTGACCGACAAACACGGACTTGATGTCGTTCTCCGCGTAAATAGCATTTTCGAAGGGGTAAAGCGTTAACATTAAATCAATATGCTTTTTAATGGTGCGAATGCGGCCTTTACGCCAAGCCCAAATAGTCGGTGACACGTAATGGGCGGTTTTAACGCCGCGGCGCTTCACCATGCCTTCAAGTAACCCGTTGAAAAAATTAAAATCGATGCCGATAAAGCAATCGACTTGCGCGGCTACAATGTTGTCCCGCGTGTTAAATAAAATTTTGAGCAACGACGGCAGGCGCTTCAAAGGTTCTACAAAACCATTAACGGACAGATCGTCAAGGTCAGTCCAACACACTAGCCCTTCCTGAATCATACTGGGGCCGCCAATACCGACGAATTGTACGTGCGGGTAACGCTGGCGCAAAGCCCGCATCAGCGGCGCACCGAGATTGTCGCCCGATAGCTCACCCGCCACGAGCGCGATGGTTAAGGGCTTTTCCATGACCGTATGTCCTGTTGTCAGACGACTTTCTGTTCCGCACACGTCAGCAAGCTTGAACACACTAGCTGCTCACCGACGTAGGCCTTACCTGATGCCTTCATCCAATGGTTACGCAGGTTGGTGATTTCAACTTCTAGACGCAATTGATCACCCGGTATCACAGAGCGCTTAAATTTGGTTTTATCGGTGCCCGCCAGATAATAAATATAGCCATCATCCAATGTGCGGTTCTTGCTCTTGAAAGCCAGAATGCCTGACGCCTGCGCCAGCGCCTCGACGATCATAACGCCAGGAAAAACAGGTGTGTTCGGAAAGTGGCCCGTAAACTGCGGTTCATTAATCGTGACGTTTTTAATCGCTACAATACGCTTGTTTTCTTCAAGCTCAAGCACCCGATCGATCAATAAAAAGGGATAGCGATGGGGTAAGTACTTCCAAATATCGATAACTTCCATTTTTCTTCTCTAGTTTAGTACACATGTTAAATCAATCTGTTGCAGTGCCAGCTCAGCTTTAAAAATATAGGGCGCGGCATCAGAGCAACAATAGAGACCTGCTGCTCTGGTTAGGCTTTATGATGACGTCGAGCCGTCGGTGTCAGAAGCTTTTCCGGCCTGCTTCAACTCTAAACCACGAATACGCTTGAGTATTCTATCGAGTTGTTTGAAGCCGACGATACTACGCTTCCATGCACGACTGGGTAGAAGACCGGTCCCCGACGAATATCGACCCGGCGCGGTAATGGATTGACTCACAAGAGACATCGCTGTGATCTCAACCTGATCAACAATACTAATATTATCAATAATGCCCACCGCACCGCCAATAAGACAATAGGAGCCAACGCGGGTGCTGCCGGCAATAGCGGTACATCCTGAGATAGCGGTGTTAGCGCCAATTCGAGTGCCATGCCCAATCTGAACCTGATTGTCCAGCTTCACACCATCACCAATCAACGTATCATTCAGCGCACCACGATCGATGGTCGAGCCCGCTCCAATTTCCACGTGATTGCCAATCCTAACGCTATAAATTTGCGGGATCTTTACCAACGTGCCCTGACTGCGGTCGAACTCAAATCCAAAGCCATCGGCACCAATAACGGCACTGCTGTGAATTAGGGTATGGGCGCCAATAACAACTCGGTGGTAAAGCGTTACATTGGCAAACAATCGCGTGTGCTCACCAATTACGACACCCTCTCCTATGACGCATCCGGACCCAATTGTGACGTGATCACCGATAACACAATCACCATCAAGAACGACGTTGGCACCTATCGTAAGACCCTGCCCTAGGCTACAAGAAGGATCGATAATCGCAGTGGGATGTATTCGTTGATCAGGTTTGGGCGTTGAGTCGAACCAGCGGGCAACTTGAGCCCATGTCATGCGAGGTTGGTCACTGATAAGCGCACTACCAGTGTAGCCTTGCGTATCGTCGGCGCGCATGACAACGGCGGCCGCGTTAGTAGTAGTCAAATGCGCGCGATAGGCCGAATTAAACAGAAAAGCCAACTGGTCTGAATTGGCGTCTGCCAAATTCGCAATACCACAGACTCGAAGAGATCTATCACCAACCACCTCAAGACTCAGTGCTTGCGCCAACTCACCCAGAGATACAGACACTGTCATAGCAATCAATCGACCGGCTTAATGCCGGCCCTCTGTTATTTTTTAGCGCCCATCTCGTTGAGCTTCTCAGTCACTTTGCGCGTGATGTCATAAAGATCGCCAGCGTACAGTGCCGCTTGACGAGGCATGATCAAGTCGTAGTCATCGGTTTTAACAAGTAACTCAATGGCTGCTTGAACCTTTTGATCAACACCCGTAAACAATTCCTGCTGACGCTCTTCAATCAAGCGCTGGAGCTTCTGCCGGTTGTAAACAAAGTCATTATTTTTTGATTCAATTTGCTGCTGTACGCGTCGCTTCTCAGCTTCACTCATGACTTCAGCATCTTTCTGCAAACGCTCATAAAGCACGGCAGCTTCCGATTGAATGTTACGGATTTTCTCTTCCTCACCACTGAACTCTTCCTGAATCTGCTTCAGCAAGCGCTTGGCTTCTTCCGAGTTCAAAATGGCAGCCTGCACATCTACGACGGCTATCTTCACCTCACCGAAGGCGGCTGGCGCGGCCATAGCACACAATAAGGTCATCATAGTCGCCAGGGTGTTGGCCAAAATACGTTGTTTCATTTGCAAGAGCACTCTCCTTGTTTACCGACATTTGCGGTAAAAGAACTAAATGTTTAGTTTAATATGCGGCTGTAACAAACAACTTTTAGCTACAATTTCAGCAAGGGCGGATGTTTGCACATCCCGACCATTGATTCAATGCCCGATCCCGTTACTTTCAGACTTTACGTGCTAGTGGCACATTGTACAGTCTTGTGCTCGCCAAAAAAGACCCTAATTAAGGCATGTCTTACATAGGATTCCCATTAGCGGCAAAAGTTCGCTCGCGCTACTGTATATTGGAAAATACTAAATAAAAGCCAAAAACCTAAAACGTTCTACCCAATTCAAACTGAAAGACGCGCGACAGGTCACCCGGCCTACTATTAAAGGGCTGACTGACGCTGAAACTAATGGGTGCAAAGCCAGTTACCCATGAAACAGCCCAGCCCGCTGAGTAGCGCAACTCACCATCATCTAAGCCTGCACAGATCTGGCTAATATCAAGGCAATTCGTATTAAAGACGTTACCCGCATCAAAAAACAGCGCCGATTTTATTTGCCGTTGATCTTCAATAAATGGCAACGGGAACAGGACTTCTACCGTGGTGTTAATAAGCACGTTACCGCCAATGGGATCTGGCCGAGTGAAACTAGAATTGGGTGACGGTGTTGTGCGCGGTCCAATAGAGTTTATTTCATATCCACGGACCGAACCAAACCCACCCGCGTAGAAATTCTTATAAAACGGGAAGTTTTCTGTGTTGCCGTAGGCATCACCGTAACCCAACTTCGCATTCAGTCTCAAAATAAAGACGCTGGGAAGTGGGAAATATATCTGTCCGTCGTAATTAATCCGAAAAAATTCTAACTCACTGCCCGGTAATGTCATTTCAAACGATAGCGCTTGAGAGCGACCCGCTGTCGGTAACAGGCCTCTGTTTAGCGCCGACATGTTGTAATTGGCAGACACGCTGACAAGATTAAACTTATTACCCTCAGCTGCCAAAAATTGAGAAATTTCCTGCGCCGGGAACACGCCTTCCTTGATATTCGTGTTCTCGTAACCAACGTTGAAACCGACCCGGGCGGTCTCGCTGATGGGATAGCCAAAGTTCACTGACGCTCCGAATGAATCCGTTTGGAAGCGCGCAATATTTCGCTGATCAAAGCTTGTACTACGAAAGAACGCCGAATAACCACGACTTACCCCATCTACCGTGTAGTAGGGGTCGAAGAATGAAAAATTGTAGGAAGTCTGAAAAGCACTGTAGTTGATGCCTAAGTTGACACTATTGCCAGTGCCAAAAACATTGTTCTGTTGGTAGCTGGCGCCTAGGATCAATCCCGCGGCCTCGGCAAAACCGAGCGTCGCCGAGATAGAACCCGTCGGCTGTTCCTCGACGCTGTAATTAACATCAATCTGATCATCGACACCAGGCACCGGTGGTGTTTCGACATTCACCGATCCGAAAAAGCCGAGTCGCTCAAGTCGCAATTTCGAGCGTTCGATAGCGGCAGTAGATGCCCAACCACTTTCCAGTTGACGCATCTCACGACGCAGCACCTTGTCTTGGGTCAGGGTGTTACCGCTGAAACTGACTCGCCGGACATAAGCTCGTCGTCCTGCATCAACGAAAAACTTGACCGCTACTTCGTTATTATCTCCATCAGGTACCGGTTGTCCTGTGGCGCTGGCGAACGTATAGCCAGCATTACCGAGGGCCCCTTCGATACGTTTCTCAGATTCTGTTAACAATTGGCGCGAAAAAACCTGTCCAGGCGCAACATACAGCAGACCTCGAATACCGGCCTCAGGCACATCGTGTAGTTCACCGGCAATCTCCACTTTACTAATCGTGAATTGCTCACCCTCAATAAGATTCAGCGTAATGTAAACGTCTTCTCGGTTCGGTGAAATCGACACCTGCGTTGAATCGATAGCAAAGTTCAAATAACCCCTGTCTAAGTAGAATGATTCAAGCTTCTCAAGATCACCTGTCAACTTCTCTTTCGAGTACTGGTCATCCTTGGTGTAGAACGAAAATAGCGAGGGCAGTCTGAGCTCAAGAATGTCGAGCAACGCCTCATTATCGTAAACCTTATTGCCGACAATATTGATATGTTCGATGCCAGACACACTGCCCTCTGTGACGTCGATTTTCAACGTGACGCGATTCCGCGGTAATGTCTCGACGCTGGTGACAATTTTTGCGCCATAGCGACCCTGCGATACATACTGCCGTTCGAGGTCTGAGCGAATGTGCTCGAGGGTTGATTTTTTAAATATTTGACCTTCAGACAAGCCAGAACCCTCAAGCCCGGCTAATAGTGCCTCAGTTTTGATCGCCTTGTTACCATCGATGACAATTTCAGCGATAGAGGGGCGCTCTTCAACAATAATCACTAGGACGTCGCCATCGCGGCCCACCTGAACGTCGTTGAATGACCCGGTTCCAAATACGTCTCTGACGATTTGACGCATAGCGCCCTCATCAATTTCATCGCCTACATTGAAAGGAATCTCGGCGAAGACGCTGCCTGCAGACATTCGCTGCAAACCCTCAACACGAATATCAGTGACAATAAATGCTTGAACTGAGAACGCAGCTAACAACAGCGTCAGAAAAATGATTCCCGGCGTTATTTGACGAATCTTAACCATATTAAGTCGAAGCCGAAAAGACACTAAAGTCTTGTTAAATCGTTATAAAAAGCCAACAGCATCACGCTGACGATGACAAGCATACCCAACTGTAAGCCCCAAAGCTGAACGCGCTCGGGGACCGGACGTCGAGTCACCAATTCAATAAAATAATACAACAAGTGCCCCCCATCCAGAACGGGGATTGGCAACAGGTTCAGCACGCCCAGACTGATACTCAACAGGGCAATAAAACCAACAAAACTCTCAATACCGGATTGGGCGGTAGCACTGGCTACCTGCGCAATAGTGATCGGCCCACTAAGATTTTTATGTGAGATAGCACCCACGATCATTTTCTTTATCGAGTCGAGGGTAAACAGGGTCACCGTCCATGTTTTCTTGACCGCTGGCAGCCAAGCGCTATACACGGGATATGATATCACTCTCTGCATCTCTGGCGGTAACTCTATGGGCTGGCGCGACGCACCAATGTACCCCACTGATTGATCATCACGTTCCATTACCCTAGGTACAACGGTCATGTATCGCGTCTCAGCCTCACGCTCCACAACGAGACTCACTTCCTTACCAGGATTTTGCTGAATCAACTCAACCCATTGCTGCCAGTCGTTGATGCCATTGCCATTGGCTTGCGTCACCTTGTCGCCTGCCTGCAGCCCAGCCCGCATCGCCGGCTCACCATCCATAACCTGACCAATGACCGCTGGAATCTCTGGATAACGCAGCGTCAAACCTAACGCTTGAGTAGGGTAAGGCTCCTCAACGTCAGATAACCAGCGTTTAATATCGATCGTATAATCCGTGGTTAGCGCGCTGTTGGCCTCGTCAATCGACCCTTGCAGCAGGGCATCGTCAGCACTCTGAGCCTCAACCGTGGTAATCGTAATAGTGCCCGTGTCACCTATTCGACTGAACAGGCGCAGGTTGACCTCGGACCACGTATTGGTCGGCACCGAGTCAATGGCAACGATCTCTAGATTCTCGCGCAAACCTGCTCGAGCAGCCGCTGACTCTGCAGCAGGGGTATCGAGTAGCGGCACAATACCGTTAACACCCACAGCAAATAGCATCCAGTACGCCACGATTGCCAACAAAAAGTTGGCCATCGGCCCGGCAGCAACAATGGCTATCCGCTGCAGTACTGGCTTACGATTGAACGCTAAATGCAACTGGTCATCAGGAACAAAGCCCTCTCGCTCGTCAAGCATCTTTACGTAGCCGCCCAAGGGCAGCATAGCGATAGAGAACTCAGTTCCCTGCAGTGGCTCGTTGGCGCGAGTTTCGACGTTTTGCCCTGACGGCACAGGGACTGGCGCGGGGACACGTCCACGACGCGTGTATAAAGACTTGCCAAACCCAATACTGAAGCGCAAGACATGCACGCCGCATAGGCGGGCCACGGCATAATGACCAAATTCGTGAATGGTGACTAAAATAGCCAGTGTCACTATCAGTGCCGCAATACTTTGTAGAACTTCAAGCATTGCTTTCGCCTGCCTTGCCCGCGTTGGGGCGCTGTCGTTGATGTTTTCGCATAAGCGTTTGGGCCTGTTGTCTGGCGGCCTGGTCGATGGCCAATATCGCGGGCATTGTAAGGGCTTCGTCGCTGTCTGTCTTGGCTAGAACAGATTCGATGATACTTGGGATATCCGTAAAGCCAATAAGTTCATCCAAAAATGCCTGAACGGCGATTTCGTTGGCAGCATTCAAGGCGATAGCGAGGCTCTGAGGGCCTTCTGCCACCTGCCGTGCAAGATGCAGACAAGGAAATCGATGCATGTCCGGCGGCTCAAAGTCAAGCCTTCCAATGCGCGTCATCTCCAGCGCCGATACGCCGGACTCAACCCGGTCAGGCCAAGCCAGACCATGTGCAATAGGGGTGCGCATATCCGGATTCCCCAGTTGGGCGACAATAGAGCCGTCGATGTAGTCGACCATTGAATGAACGATACTCTGGGGATGCACAACCACTTCAATCTGATCAACCGCTATATCAAACAACCAACGAGCCTCAATAATTTCCAAACCTTTGTTCATCATGGTCGCTGAATCAACCGAAATTTTGCGTCCCATGCTCCAATTGGGGTGCGCACAGGCCTGATCTGGCGTGACATTGTGTAAATCAGCCAGCGGCAGTGCCCGCAACGGCCCACCGGAACCCGTCAGAAGAATTTTGCGCACCCCGCCCGCATGACTTGGCGCGCCGTTGGCCATGCTCTGGAATATCGCATTGTGCTCACTATCAATGGGTAGCAGTGTGGCTTTGTAGGTTTGTACGGCATGCATAAATAACCCACCGGACATCACCAACGCTTCTTTGTTCGCCAACAACACCCGCTTGCCTGCTTCCACAGCCGCCAATGTCGATGATAACCCGGCTGCACCGACAATTGCCGCCATCACATAATCGGTTTCGTCGCAGCTCGCAGCCTGCACAAGCCCAGACTCACCAGAGCGCACCTCAATCGAAAGTCCCGCCTGTTCTAGCTGCGCGAGCAATTGCGCGGCCGCCGTTGCATCACGCATCACGGCCAAACGTGGCCGGTATCGTTGACACTGCGTTAGCATCAAATCAACGTTGTTATTGGCCGTCAGCGCATACACCTGATATCGATCTGGATGACGACTTATGACATCAAGCGTACTTAAACCAACACTCCCGGTGGACCCGAGAATGGTGATTTGCTTGTGCGCCGTTGTCGCCTGCCTGCCCTGCATATTCTATTTCCGTTGGTTCGAAGAGTCTTTTGATTTGAGAAGCGCCTATCTACCCACCCGTCAGCAGCACCAGTAAGGCAAAACTTGGGCTTGCGGCAAGCAGACTGTCGAGTCGATCTAAAAAACCACCATGGCCCGGCAGTAGCTGGCTTGAATCTTTAATACCACGCTGTCGCTTAAACATACTTTCCACCAGATCTCCTAATACGGATAGCATGACAACGAGACCACACCCCAACAGAAACAGCAGACTGTCGACTGAACTAACGTCGAGCCTGCCAATGTACGCAGTCATGCCAACAGCAATCAGCATGGCCAACACCAAACCACCATAAAAACCTGCCCAAGATTTCCCCGGACTGACCTGCGGCGCCAGCTTCGCGCGTCCCCAACGCCTACCGCTAAAATAGGCGCCGACATCCGCTCCCCAAACCAGAAAAAATAGCAGCAATATTAGTAGGTTACCGTCATTCGCAAGTTTGAGCTGAAGTAAGCCGACATAGCCAGGCACCAGAATGACGGGGCCCAGTAACGCCTGCTGCCAGCGCCTCGCCCAGAGATGACTTGCGTGTGGGTAGCGCATAACCAGTAGCAGCGCAAAACTCCACCAAACCATACCCGGTAGAAGCACCCAGAGCGGCGGCAGATAGCCGCTGGCGACAATAATGAGACCAAGCATGGCTGCGTACAGCAGCCGTTGCCAGCTTTTCAAACCTGCGAAATTTGCCCATTCCCAGGCAGCAATCATCAATACGCAGACAAGAAAAATCGAGAAGCCGCCAATGGGCAAGAAAAACGTGCAAGCTATAGCGATGGGCGCCATGAAAAGGGCAGTGATTATTCTCTGCTTGAGCATGCCTAAACCCTAGTTATTCGCACTGGCTGACCCTGTATATTAATGGGGAAGTCATAGAGTGGTTTAAAGAACAGCCGTAGCAGATGGCAACGGCTGCCAGCATAAACTCAAATACTGCGGCGGATCAACCGCCACCCGCCATTGCTCGGCGATCTGCTGATCGCTAGATCTCCATTAAGTCCTTTTCTTTGGCATCTAGGGAGCGATCAACGTCCTTGATTTTTTCATCCGTGAGCTTCTGAATAAGATCCTCACCACGGCGCGCCTCATCCTCAGTGATGTCTTTTTCCTTTAAAAAATCCTTCAACTGGGCATTGGCATCGCGACGGATATTGCGTATTGATATTCGCGCGTTTTCGGCTTCATTCTTCGCGACTTTAGTCAGGTCGCGACGGTTTTCTTCAGTCAGCGCTGGCATAGGCAGGCGTATCTTGTCGCCGGTAGTCGTGGGGTTTAGCCCCAAATCAGATTTAAGAATCGCTTTCTCGACCACAGGAATCATCGGCTTTTCCCAAGGCGTCACAGCCAGCGTGCGATTGTCTTCGACACCGATATTGGCAATCTGGTTGAGCGGTGTAGGCGTGCCGTAATAGTCGACCATGATGCCATCCAGCAGCCCGGGGTGGGCACGACCAGTCCGCAGTCGAGTGAAGGCAGTACCTAAGGCAACCAGAGATTTGTCCATACGCTCTTGCGCGTCTTGCTTCACTTCTTCCAGCACATCTACATCCTCTTTAAATCTTTTGTCGACTGATATTCTATTCGCAAACAATAGCCCGCTGAGTCAGTTTTCGATCAGAGTACCTTCATCCTCACCGACAACCGCATTTCTTAACGCGCCGCTTTGCTCCATCGCAAAAACCCGCAATGGCATGCCCTGATCGCGCGCCAAACAGATCGCCGTCAGGTCCATTACGCCGAGTTGCTTCTCAATGACCTCGTCATAGGTAAGATGCTCAAAGCGCGTTGCTGCGGGGTCCAGCATAGGGTCAGCGGAGTATACGCCATCGACCTTCGTCGCTTTCAACACGATATCCGCGTCTATCTCTATACCTCGCAGACACGCTGCTGTGTCCGTCGTGAAGAACGGATTGCCCGTACCGGCAGCAAAGATAACCACATCACCCAAGCTTAAGTGACGAATCGCCAAGCGTCGGTCGTAATGCTCAACGATACCACTCATGGGAATAGCAGACATCACGACGGTCTTAATGTTGGAGCGTTCAAGAGCATCGCGCATGGCGAGCGCATTCATCACTGTCGCCAACATGCCCATATGATCACCAGTGACCCTATCGAGGCCAGCTGCGCTCAAGGTCGCGCCACGAAAAAGATTACCACCGCCCACCACCAAACCAACCTGCACACCAATACCTACTAGCTGACCGATCTCCAAAGCAGTCCGATCTAGCACTTTCGGATCGATGCCGACACCATCAAAGCCTAACGCCTCACCGCTCAGCTTAAGAAGGATTCGTTTGTACTTTGGCGTGGCTTTAATAGACATAGTATTGCGGGTCTCTGTAGGTCAACGGAATTCGGCGCCTGTCTAGCTGTAGCAGGTTTAAATACAGCAGGTCTAAACACCACGCGTCCAAGCATTAACATCTTAAGACAGATAATTAAACACGCCTTGATTAGACCACGCCTGCTTTGTTTCGCCTGTAGTCACGCAGCCATGATAATTCAAAACGGGTTCCTGAGCACTTATGCTTAACAAGGATCCCTTAACAAAGCCCGCTCAACAAGGGTTTTGTGCGCACAAGTGGTTGATCCTGCGTCAACGTAATGCAGTGCAATGCACGCATTACCGTCTTGCCGAGCTTACCCAAACTAAATAAAGAGGAAATGAGACTTTGTTTCAGCACCCAGATCAGGTAACCCGGCCAAGAATATCAGTTGCCCAGCTGATTCCGGACTTCTGCCGCAAAATCGACCTGCTCAACTTCAATACCTTCACCGACTTGGAAACGCACAAAGGCATCGACCGTCGCGCCGGCACTCTTTAACAGGGCGCTGATACGCGTATCAGGGTCCTTGACGAAGGGCTGCTCAACAAGGCTGACTTCGCCGAGGAACTTGCGGACGCGACCTTCCACCATTTTCTCAACGATTTCCGGTGGCTTACCGCTCTCAGCAGCTTGCGCTACGTAGATCTCACGCTCTTTAGCAATAAGTTCTTCCGGCACGTCTTTTGTGTTGACGTATAGTGGCTGTGGATCAGCCGCTGCAATATGCATTGCTATATCTTTACAAAGATCTTCATCACCACCGTTGACTACGACGAGCACGCCAATCTTCCCGGTGCCATGCAGATAGCTGGTGACATTGCCTTCGAGCATCGACGCACGACGAACCGAGATATTTTCACCTATTTTCTGCACCAGCTCTGTACGGGTTTTTTCCATGCCACCGTCCATCATGGCCTGGACATCCGCCGACTTCGACGCGAACAGCTTATCTGTGACGATCGTGACAAAATTCTTGAAATTATCGTCTTTCGCGGCAAAGTCAGTTTCACTGTTGACTTCGACTATCAGGCCGACGTTGCCTTCGATTTTTAGGCTAATTGTGCCGTCGGCTGCAGTTCGCCCGGCTTTCTTGGCCGCTTTCAAGCCACTCGACTTACGCAGGTTATCAATGGCCAATTCGATGTCACCATCGGCTTCTACCAGCGCTTTTTTACAGTCCATCATGCCCAGACCGGTTCGTTCTCGTAGATCTTTTACCATCGGTGCTGTAATCGCAGCCATCTATTCACCTCATTCTTTGCTATCAGTTTCTGAATTCACAAGCTTACGTGATAGCGACCCGTCTACCTGCCCTTGGGCACGTAGTACGGGTCGCGAGTTGGAAAGGCACCACACGCACACGCAAATCAACGTTCGTCGTCAACCTGCACGCTGGAGGTTTATGCCTCTGGCTTAGCGACAGGCGCTTCAGCCGCAGCAACCGGTGCCTCGACCGCTGGCGCGGCAGCCGCTTCGGCTTCTGGCTCAGCAGGCGTTTCAACGGCTTCGGCTTCACTGACTTCAACAAAATCGTCGACTTTGACGGGGCCTTGGAAGTCTTCTTTGCCTGAAATAGCAGCATCAGCAATGGCCTGCACAAACAGACGCACAGAACGAATTGCATCGTCGTTGCCGGGAATTACATAATCCACGCCATCAGGGTTGCTGTTTGTGTCGACGATACCGACAACGGGAATTCCAAGCT
>JBLHVI010000019.1:0-46942 GCA_047630175.1 Candidatus Azotimanducaceae bacterium | reverse complement strand
CCAATTCATCTAAAAACTATGCGCTGCAACCACTTGTTATGGAAAATGTGGCGAATCAAATCGTGGAGGGTAACCGCTCCATCGTTGGTTTGATGGTAGAGAGTAATCTTGAAGCAGGCAACCAAGCTATTCCCGCCGTGCTAACAGATCTGCGTTACGGCGTTTCAGTGACTGATGGCTGTGTTGACTGGGAGACGACAGAAGTAATGGTGCGTGGACTCCGCAACAAGGTTAAAGGGTTGTTAGTACCCCGCCAGACCCCACTCGACGCGGCCAAACAAGCCTAAATCACACCTACCTTGGGAGATCAACATCGACGAGGATGGTGTTTGCGCCGACGTTACCCGGCCGGCACCGGCGAGCGAGCACCCCGGTTATGTGACTTTTCAAGCAGCAACTACACGCATTAGATTTTCACGCTGGACGAAGACCGGCGGTCTCGGCCACCGCTGAAGTTTCAGCGCTGAATCTGGCCGTTGGTTCAAGCCAGAAGCGTTGTAGGAAATTACGCCCGGCACTTATTTAAGGCAGTTCCGTAAACCCAGCTCCGTAAAACCAGCGGGCTTGTTGCCTGCGTTTACGGACGGGCGTTGGCAGATGTGGGCCGTGCATGCCTACATATAAGCGTTTTCTGTTACTGAGTGATCGGTAACATCACGCACAGCCGTTAACTCAGGAACTTGCTCTAGCAAGCTCTTTTCGACACCATCTTTGAGTGTCATATCAACCATTCCGCAACCCTGACAACCGCCACCGAACTGCAGTACAGCGATGCCCGTTTCAACCACTTCAACCAAGGTCACCATGCCACCGTGCGCGGCCAGCGATGGATTTATCTCGCTATGCAGAATGTAATTGATTCGGTCTTCGATGGGGCTATCTGCTGAAACGCGGGGCACTTTGGCGTTAGGCGCCTTAATCGTTAACTGACCGCCCATTTTGTCTTTCGCGTAGTCAACGAGGGCTTCGGCTAAAAAGGGTGTGCTGCGTTCATCAATCCAAGCGCCGAAGCCGGTGTACTCAAACTTCTCATCGGTACTTTGCTCCTCGCCAGCCTTACAATAGGCGATGCAAGTCTCAGCTGTTGGTGTGCCGGGATCTGAAATAAAAATTCGGATGTCGTTGACTTCATCTTGGCTAGAGAGAAGGCTGACCAGATATTCTTGTGCTGACGGCGTGATTTCGACCATCTTGATTGTCCACGAGCTATGAATAGAGACACAGTCTAACGAATGACACCCCCATTGATCAATGGGGGATTCTCTAAGCCCCTGCTTTTTAAGGGGATTTCAGCCCCCTCTGACATGAAGCTGATTCATCTTGGCCGATAAAAATCTGCACAAACACTGGCGCCCCGCAGCTGCTAAACTAGCGCCTTGTCCAAAAACCGTGATAGCTATCTGACCATGAAGCAAGCCCCTAGAACCGCCCTTCTCGAACATGAACTTAAAAACCGTATTCTGGTAATGGATGGTGCCATGGGCACCATGATTCAAGAATTGAAGCTCAGTGAAGCTGACTTCCGTGGCGAACGTTTCATTGATCACCCGTCTGACTTGAAAGGTAACAACGAGTTATTGGTATTAAGTCAGCCGGTTGCCTTGAAAGATATTCACTTGCAGTACTTGCGTGCTGGATCAGACATTATTGAGACCAACACATTTACTGCAAATCGTGTGTCCCAAGGTGATTATGGCACTGAAGCGTTGTCATACGAGATCAATTTCGAGGCCGCGCGTCTGTGTCGACAGGCCTGCGATGAAATTACCGCCGAGAACCCTGAAAGGCCGCGCTTTGTCGCCGGCGCTGTGGGCCCCACGACACGTGCTGCCAGTCTGTCCCCCAACGTCAACGATCCGGGTTTTCGGAGTATTACCTTTGATGAGCTCGTGGAAGACTATAGTGAAGGTATTAGAGCACTGATTGCGGGTGGCGCTGACATAATATTGATCGAGACTATTTTTGACGTCTTGAACTCTAAAGCGGCTATTTACGCGGCCCTAAGCGTGTTTGAAGAGCTAGATACTGAATATCCGATTATGATCTCCGGCACCATTACAGATGCCTCTGGACGTTTGCTGTCGGGCCAAACAGTTGAAGCCTTCTGGGCTTCCATTCGCCACAGCAAACCAATATCAGTGGGTTTCAACTGCGCGCTAGGTGCGGACGAGTTACGACCCTACATTGCCAATATCAGCCAAGTAGCTGATTGTTACGTCAGCGCGTACCCCAATCGAGGCTTGCCGAACGAATTTGGCGAGTACGACGAGACCATCCCGGAGATGGTCGCATCTATCGAGGGCTACCTCGAATCTGGCCTGCTTAATATTATCGGCGGTTGCTGTGGTACCGGTCCGGATCATATCCGTGAATTTGCTCGAATCGCAGCCAATTACTCACCGCGCCCTATTCCTAAAGTACCAGCCAATATGCGCCTGAGCGGTTTGGAGCCGTTTAACATCAATGACGACTCTTTGTTCATAAACGTCGGCGAACGTACCAACGTGACGGGTTCTGCGAAGTTCGCGCGTTTGATTCGCGAGGAAGACTACGAGCAGGCTCTCGATGTCGCGCTGTCGCAAGTGAACAATGGTGCACAGATCATTGATATCAACATGGACGAGGGCATGCTTGATTCCAAGGCGGCAATGGTCCGGTTCTTGAATTTGGTGGCTTCTGAGCCAGATATCAGCCGTGTGCCAATCATGGTTGACTCGTCAAAGTGGGAGATCATCGAAGCCGGTTTGAAGTGTATTCAAGGTAAATCAATCGTCAACTCTATTAGCCTCAAAGCGGGTAAGGCTGAGTTCGTTGAACAGGCGAAAATTTGCATGCGCCATGGTGCTGCAGTTGTTGTTATGGCTTTTGATGAAGATGGCCAAGCAGACAGCCTGAAAAGAAAACAAGAGATTTGCCAGCGCTCATACAATGTGCTGGTAAACGAGATAGGCTTCCCCGCAGAGGACATCATTTTCGACCCTAATGTTTTCGCAGTAGCGACAGGTATTGAGGAACACATTACCTACGGCAAGGACTTCATTGACGCGTGTGTTTACATAAAGGCCAACCTACCCGGTGCAAAAATATCGGGTGGCGTCAGTAATGTGTCATTCTCGTTTAGAGGTAATAACCAGTTGCGTGAGGCAATCCATGCCGTGTTCCTTTATCACGCGATCAAGGCTGGTCTGTCCATGGGGATTGTTAATGCGGGTCAGCTGACTATCTATGAAGATATTCCGACGGAGCTACGGGACCGTATCGAAGACGTCATTCTCAATCGACGCGATGATGCGCCTGAGCGTCTGCTCGAGATTGCAGATCGCTATACCGGCGGTGCAAGTAAAGCTAAAGCCGAAGACCTGAGCTGGCGAGAATTGCCCGTTGTGGAGCGTTTAGCGTACGCACTGGTAAAAGGTGTCAACACTTACGTGGTTGAGGATACAGAGGAAGCTCGGCTGGGCTTTGCCCGACCCATTGAAGTGATCGAAGGCCCATTGATGGCCGGTATGAACCAAGTTGGTGACCTGTTTGGTGCCGGCAAAATGTTCCTGCCGCAGGTGGTCAAGAGCGCCCGAGTCATGAAGCAGTCAGTGGCGCACCTGATACCCTTCATCGAAGCGTCAAAAGATGAGAACTCTAAGCCGCGGGGCAAGATTTTGATGGCGACGGTGAAAGGTGATGTCCACGATATCGGTAAAAATATCGTCGGCGTGGTGTTGCAGTGTAATAACTACGAAGTTATCGATATGGGCGTGATGGTGTCTGCTGACAAAATTATCAAAATGGCGATCAGCGAGAAGGTCGATATTATTGGTTTGTCTGGGCTGATAACGCCTTCATTGGATGAAATGGTTTTTGTGGCTTCAGAACTAGAACGTTTGCAGATCAATGTACCGTTGATGATCGGTGGTGCAACGACCTCAAAAGCGCATACTTCGGTGAAAATCGAGCCTTGCTATAGCTCAGAGGCGACGATTTATGTGGCGGACGCCTCTCGAGCCGTAGGTGTCGCGACAAAGCTCCTCAGTGACGAACTCAAACCTGCTTTCTGCGAGGAACTGCGCGTCGAATACGCGATGCTTCGCGAGCGAAATAAAAACCGTCGCGCCAAAGGTAATTTGTTGTCATACCAGCATGCTATTGATAATCGGGTTGACATCAACTGGGAGACTCCAGTAGTACCTACTTTTACCGGCACTAAGACCTTTGTTGATTATTCTCTTGCTGAGTTGGTTGATTACATCGACTGGACGCCATTCTTTATTACTTGGGAGTTGGCAGGCAAGTACCCCGCTATTCTTAACGACGAGGTTGTCGGTGAAACAGCCACCGCCCTTTTCAAAGATGCTCAGCAGATGCTTAAGACGCTAGTCAGTGACAAGTCTATTCAAGCGAGTGCTGTTATTGGCTTCTGGCCAGCTAACAGTGATGGCGATGATATTATCGTCTATACCGATGAGAGTCGTACCGAAGTTCGCACTCGTCTCCACCACTTACGTCAGCAAATGTCCAAACCAAATGAGAATCCAAACTATTGCCTGGCTGACTACATTGCACCGGCCGGTATCGGCTTAAAGGACTATATCGGTGGCTTTGTGGTGACCACCGGCTTGGGTGTTGAAACATTGGCAGCGCAGTTTGAAGCAGAGCTTGATGACTACAACTCGATTCTCGTCAAGGCCCTCGCCGATCGCTTCGCTGAGGCTTTCGCCGAGCGTATGCACGAACGAGTGCGTAAAGAATTCTGGGGTTACAATCGTGACGAGACACTTGATAACAAGGAGTTGATCAAGGAGAAGTACCAAGGTATCCGGCCTGCGCCGGGTTACCCGGCGTGCCCGGACCATACCGAGAAAACAGCGTTGTTTGATTTACTCAATGCCGAGGCTGAGACCAGTGTTTGCTTGTCTGAAAACTATGCCATGTCGCCTGCCTCATCGGTCAGTGGTTTCTACTTCTCGCATCCAGAGTCGCGCTACTTTGGTTTGGGTAAGATCGACAGAGATCAGGTACAAAGCTATGCAGAGCGCAAGGACATGAGTCTTACTGAGGTTGAGCGTTGGTTGTCACCAGTGCTCAATTATAAATAAGTCAACCTTCGACATGGCACAGGACGGAGGGACTGTGCCATGACGTGTTATCATGCTGACTTATGGTAAAGGATGTTGACATGAATACGCCCGTTGAAAAAAACACATCAGCTGAGCCGAAAAGCCAAGAAAAGTTAGGTTCAGAGGCTGAAACTCAGATCGAAAATAGCACGCCTAAGTCTCCCAGCTTTGTACAAATAATGTTGAGTGTGGGTGCCGCAGCTATTGGGGTGCAGACAGGTAAAAACTACGAGCGCGATTTTACGACGGGCAGTCCCCTGCCCTATATTGTCGGTGGCATCATCTTCACGGCGTTGTTTGTGTTGACGATTGTCGGCGTCGTGTTGTTGGTTTTACCTTGACCGCCAAGTACGTAATACATGGGTTTACTGTCGATAATTTTTTTAGCCTAAGTGCTGCTAACGGCAGGATTGTTGGCTAAGAATTATTGGTTTGAAAGCCAGTAAACCATGGTTGCTACACCTATACCGATTAACATGATTGCACATATTGCATCAGCGAAACTGTCTTCAGCGTCGGGCTCGTGGTTATTGGTTTCTTGATGGTTGTTGTCGTTGTAGCTCATGATCTTACCTGTTGGGAAAAATGATGTGCTGCCCTAAGGCAAGCGGCATTTACGCCATTGATTATACGAAATTAATTGGGTTCGACTCAACCTTTCATCAATCGAAGGAAGCTCAATTTGGCGCGTAAGCTTGAGTATGTCCTGCTGCCCTGTCTTGTACGAACTATCCAGTCTAACCATATAGTAAAATGATCATTTTATGGTTAGGTTTGACCTGTTAATTTAGGCACCCTGATAAGAAGCCTTTCCTGGCTGGGATACTGAACCTATGTACATGTATGACAACTACGACCAAACTTTGGTCGATGAACGTGTCGAGCAATACCGTGACCAAACTCGGCGCTTTCTGGCGGGTGAATTGCCGGCCGAAGAATTCCAGCACTTACGCTTGCGCAACGGCTTGTATATCCAGCGATTAGCGCCGATGCTGCGAGTTGCGGTCCCTTACGGAATGCTCAGCGCAGTACAACTGCGCAAACTGGCCTATATCAGCCGTCACTTTGATCGTGGTTATGCGCACTTCACTACCCGGCAGAACGTACAATATAACTGGCCGAAGCTTGAGGAGGTCCCTGATCTTCTTGCTGAGCTGGCCAGTGTTCAAATGCACGCGATCCAGACCAGTGGTAATTGCATTCGAAACACGACATCAGATCAGTATGCTGGGGTCGCGGTTGATGAGATAGAAGATGCGCGCCCATGGGCAGAGTTAATTCGGCAGTGGTCTACCTTCCACCCGGAATACAACTGGCTGCCGCGTAAATTCAAGATTGCTGTGACGGGTGCCCGACAAGATCGGGCTGCTGTGCAGGTGCATGACATTGGCGTACGACTTATCGAGCGTGATGGCACCGTTGGCTTTCAAATCCTAGTCGGTGGTGGCCTCGGGCGCACACCAGTGATTGCACCTGTTATTCGCGAATTTTTGGACAAGCAACATCTGCTAACTTACCTTGAGGCGATATTGCGGGTTTATAACCGCTATGGCCGCCGTGACAATAAGTACAAGGCTAGAATCAAGATACTTGTGAGGGCTATGACTGCTGAAGTATTCGCCAAACGCGTTGAAGAAGAATGGCAACATCTTAAAGACGGTGCCGAGACGCTGACCGATGCCGAGGTCGATCGGGTGAAGTCGTTCTTCACGCTGCCTGATTACCAGTCGCTGGACGACAAACCTGCAGCGCTTACGGATGCATTGTCGACAAGTCTGGCGTTTAGTGCTTGGCATAATCGTAATGTTAAGGATCACCAGCAACCCGGTTATGTCATTGTCAATTTGGCAATGAAAGCCACAGCCGAAGCGCCAGGCGATGCCAGTGCTGAGCAGTTAGAAACCATCGCCGAGCTTGCTGAGGCGTTTAGTTTTGGCGAGGTGCGTGTCACTCACGAGCAAAACGTGACCCTCGCTGATGTCAGGCAAGATGCGTTGTTCAACCTATGGCAAAAACTCTGTGTGGTAGGCCTCGCCTCCCCTAACTTGGGTTTATTGACCGATATTATCTGCTGTCCCGGTGGCGATTATTGCTCCCTCGCTAATGCAAAATCTTTGCCTGTTGCTGAGGCAATTCAGCGACAGTTCGATGACTTAGATTACCTCCATGATCTGGGTGATCTGGACATAAATATCTCGGGTTGCATGAACGCTTGCGGGCACCATCACGTGGGTAATATTGGTATTCTGGGTGTTGATAAGAAAGGCGCAGAGTTTTATCAGGTATCGATCGGCGGAACAGCGAGCAGCACGGCTGCCTTGGCGCAGATTCTGGGCCCATCATTTGCACGCGATGCGATTCCTAACGTTATACAAAAGTTAGTCAACGTCTATCTTGAACGTCGGGAGACCGAAGAACATTTCATCGACACCTTTAGCCGGATTGGCATTCAGCCATACAAAGACAGCGTCTACGCCTCAGTTGGGAGTTAATTATGCCTACTATTATAAAAGACGGTGCCACCATCGAGTCACCCTACACGGTGATCAGTATCGACCAAGTTACCGAAGATTCTAGCGTCAGCAACCAGCCTAACTGCTTGTTACCCCTGGCATTCTATTTGCAGCATCAGGCTGAGTTGGCTGATCGAAAAGATTTGGGCGTATGGCTTACTTCAAATGATGAAGTTGAGGCCATTGCTGACCTAGTCCACCAGTTTCCGGTTATAGCCCTGCACTTCCCTACTTTCGGAGATGGTCGGGCTTATTCCAGTGCGGTGATTTTACGTACTCGTTTACAATACCAAAGTGAGATTCGCGCCGTTGGTGATGTGCGAAGAGACGAACTAGAGCAAATGCAGCGCTGTGGCATCAATGCTTTTCAACTTGCTGAAGGTCAAGATGCAGAAGCTAGTTTGCAGGCTCTTTCTGCATTTAGCTTCAGCTATCAGGCGTCCATCGATCGACCTACGCCGCTGTTTCGGCATAGGTCGGGTTAGCGGTAGGTAAATATTTGCCCTATCAATGACTGTCCTTCGGGTAATTGTCTTTTCCATTACCCGGTGATCCCTTAGTATCGGGTACATGCATACTGATCCCGTACTGTTTTCTTTCTTCTTGATCTTCACCTCGGCTGCGATTTTGGCGACTGTGGCGCTGTACACTCGGCAGCCACTCATAGTCGCGTACATCGCTATCGGCGTTATTTTGGGTCCGTCTGCAACGTCTTTAATATCAGACCCGTCCCTGATTAGCAGCATTGCCAAAATCGGCATCATTTTCTTATTGTTTCTCCTTGGCCTCGACATGCAGCCCGCCAAGTTAGGGAATATGTTGGGCAATGCACTGCTGATAGGATTGGCGAGCTCTGCTGTTTTTTTTGTACTTGGCTACAGTGTCGGCTATGTCTTTGGCTATACCCAAACGGAAAGCGTCATCATCGGTGTGGCTATGATGTTCTCTAGTACGATCATTGGCATCAAGCTATTACCAACGACGGTACTCCACCACAGACACACGGGCGAACTTGTCGTCAGCCTGCTTCTCATTCAGGACGTTATTGCAATTATTGTTCTGCTGGTGCTCACTGGCGGTTTTCTTGAATTCAGCGGCGCTGACAAGCTGATTAAGGTAGGGCTTGGTTTTCCATTACTGATTTTATTTGCCTGGAGCTTTGTGAAATATGTTCTGCTCAAGGTGTTGGCTCGCTTTGATGCGTTTCACGAGTATATTTTTCTCGTGGCCATTGGCTGGTGTCTGGGATTGTCGGAGCTGGCGGCGTTTGTTGGATTGTCCCACGAAATAGGCGCATTTATAGCCGGTGTTACCGTAGCGACGAGCCCAATCGCCCAATATATTGCTGCCAATTTACGACCGCTACGGGACTTTTTCCTCGTGTTATTCTTCTTTTCTCTGGGCGCTGGTTTTCAACTGGGCCTACTAGGCCACGTCTTAATTCCTGCACTTGTCATGGCTGCGTTAGTATTGGTGCTCAAGCCTATCGTGTTTCATGGGCTACTACTGCACACCAGCGAAACTGCAACTAAGAGCTGGGAGATCGGCTTTCGGTTGGGACAGATCAGCGAATTTTCGCTGCTGATTGCCTTTATTGCGAGCGCCGAAGCATTGATTGGTGAAAATGCGTCGCACCTTATTCAGGCTACAGCGATCCTAACGTTTCTAATTTCATCCTACATTGTAGTGCTGCGATACCCGACCCCCATTGCGGTGTCGGACAAGCTACGGCGGGATTAGCCGCCGAGCCGATTAATTAGTGCTGCTATTTGTCTAAGTTGACCAGCGTACGTCCGGTGATCTGACCCGCAAAGATCTGCGCTATGACGCCCCCCAAATTTGCCAAGCCCACTTCTGTTGTCATCGTATCTAGGTTTGACAGGCGCCAGTCAGTGGCGAGCTTTTGCCAGATTGCTCTTTTTTCAGCAATGGGTAGCTGCACTGAGTCAATGCCAAGGACATTAACGTTGCGCAAAATAAATGGCATTACCGTGGTTGAAAAACTCGGCGATGCGACCAGTCCGCATATAGCCACGCTACCGCCGTATTTAAGTTGTTTGATGAGGTTAGAAAGAATTTCACCACCGACGGTGTCTACCGCATGAGCCCAAGTCTCGGCGAGTATGGGACGTTTGTTCTCGCCGCTCAGTTCTTCACGACCAACAACCGAGGAAGCACCCAGAGATTTAAGGTAATCGACCTTGTCAGCCTTGCCGGAGCTCGCCACGACTTCATAACCAAGCTTTGCTAACAGCGCAACCGCAACGGACCCAACGCCGCCACTAGCGCCTGTGACGAGTACCGGCCCGTCTGCGGGCTTAGCACCCATCTGCTCAAGCTTAGCAACGCAAAGGGCTGCCGTGAATCCGGCGGTACCGATCACCATACTTTCTCTGGTGGACATACCAGCGGGCATTTTAACGATCCATTCAGCGGGTACGCGTATGTACTGGCCATAACCTCCGGCTGTATTCATGCCAAGGTCATAGCCCACAATCAGAACCTCGTCACCCGCTTCAAAACCTGCGGCGGTTGAGGACTCGACAATACCGGCTGCGTCAATACCAGGCGTATGGGGAAAGTTACGCGTCACACCGGGATTGCCATTGGCGGACAATGCATCTTTGTAGTTTACTGATGAATACTGGACACGAATTAACACATCGCCCGCGGGTAAGTCATCAGTTGAGCGCTCAATAACCGACGACGTCATACCTGCCTCGGTTTTCTCAACCCAAAACGCGCTAAATTGGCTCATCAAAAAAATCCTCTCACTGTGCCGAGTTTCTCGACGTAGTTAATGTTGTATTGTTGCGTGGTTGCGGTCGTTATTTTTAGGTGTGGCTTGGCGATCTAAAAGCGACCCCTAAAAGCGACCCCTAAAAGCGATAAGGTTCACTCGCTCGCAGTAAGTCTGCGCTTTTGACTCGGGTTAGCAATGCGCTGAAACGCTCCATCACCTGATCGACGCGGCTACGGTCTTCAATATATTTGACCCGGAAAACGTCGCAGGTAACACATTTGTCGACAATGTACTCGTCACTGGTTTTTAATTCGTCGACCAACTGATGAGTCAATGCCCGCCGACCATACCACGCCTCGCCGGTAGCAACTTCGGTCATGTCAACCTGTGGACGGTGTTCCGAAATAAAATCTTTGAATAAGGTATGCACATCTTCCAACTCTTCGCGGAACTTCTGACGACCTTTCTCCGTGTTCTCACCAAACATGGTCAGGGTACGCTTGTGTTCACCGGCGGTGAGTACCTCGACATCAATATCTTTGTTCTTTAAGAGCCGATGGAAGTTAGGTATCTGAGCCACAACGCCGATGGAACCGAGGAGCGCAAATGGCGCTGCAATTATTTTGTTAGCAATGCAGGCCATCATGTAACCACCACTGGCTGCTACTTTGTCGACAGCGATAGTGAGGGGGATTTCTTTAGTGACAATTCGGCTGAGTTGGGATGCCGCCAGTCCGTATGAGTGAACCATACCCCCAGGACTTTCCAGCCTGACAACAACTTCATCGCTACTTGTTGCTATGGACAGAACCGCAGTAATTTCTTCACGCAGTTGATCGACAGCGCTGGCCTGCACGTCACCGTCAAAGTCGAGTACAAAAATACGTTGGCGCTTTTCTTCGCCGCTCTTTAACGCTTTCTTCTGGTCTTTCGATTGCGACTTTAGGCGCTTCTTCTCGTCTTTGATTTCCTGCTTTAGCGCCTCAGGATTCAGCACTGCCTGTTTTAGGGTTTGGCCGACACTTTCAATGACATCATTAAGACTGCGTACTTCGATGTGACCCCGGTCGCCTCGACGTTGCTTTTGACCCACGCCTACCATCACGATGATCAAGATAATTAGGGCGAGCAATAACGTGACGGTCTTGGCGAGAAACAGACCATATTCAGAGAGAAATTCCAAACTATGCATACTCCAACGGTTGAAAAACCGGCCTATCCTAACACAATTGAACTGGGTTAAACTGCGTAAAATGTTCAACACATTACAATGGATGGCACATGAGCACTGATGTTTTGCGCGCAACACTTGCGGATAAGCAGCAAATGTTAACGCCGCGCTTCAATCCACGGGTACTACAGCGCGATGCAGCCATCTTTCAGTTTATTTTTGACCGAGAGCCCTCTTTTTATCTGCTGGTAAAGAGCCCTTGCATCGATTTAGTGGCCGGCACATGTTCGCAGGCTACCATTAAACTTTATATTGATACTCACGCTACCTGCTGGGGGCTGCTTGAAGGTGAGATCGACGGCATGGAGGCGTTTATGTCAGGTCTCTACCGTGCCGACGGGAATATCGTGCTGAGTCAGTTGTTGCTTTATTTGTTCCGCAGCAACGATCGAGTAATAGCCTACGAGGTACAAGACTAGTCGCGTAGACAAGATAGCAGCGCAAAGCTACCTTAGCCTGGAAAGGTTTTCCTTGGCGGTAGAGCTACCTTGCGCGGCCGCCTTTTTATACCAAAACACTGCCTGTTTGGCATCTTTATCGACGCCTACGCCAAGCTGGTAAAAGCGACCAAGATTATTTTGTGCGGCGACCTTGCCTTGCCGGGCGGCTGCTTCATACCAGCGAGCGGCAATGCGCATATCGCGGGATACACCGTGACCATTCTCAAAGATATAACCCAGCGTTTGCTGTGCGTCAGCATTCCCTGCCTGAGCTGCTTTTTCGTACCACACTGCGGCGGCTGCTTTATCCTTACCAGGACCATCGTCCTTGTCGTAAATCAGGGCTAAGCCGAGCATGGCCTGCACCTTGCCGCTCGCCGCTGCTTTTTCGTACCAGCGAATAGCCTCTTGCATATTCGGCGTCACCTGCTCACCGGTTTCATACATATAGCCGAGAGATAGCTGGGCATTCGCGTCACCATTGTCAGCTTCCCGTCGCCGACGTTGCAGCGGGCTTTCAGACGCGCTGGTAGATTTGATCTCTGCAATCATTGCAGCTACCTGGGCTTCTCGCGCGTCTCCAGCATCATCATCGCTGGGACCACGAGACTTTTCGGCAGCATTAATTTGATTCATGCTGTCACGCATTGATTGTGAAATACCCGCCCCCGAAGCTGCCTTAGTTAACTTGCCGCCATTTTTCTCTCGAGAGGCAAGGAACGCATCAAGACTCGAATCTGCCCCTATCCGTTCTGCCGTGTTCGCCGAGTCGCCAGCTTCTGGACTGACATCGCCCAGTAAATCCTTAACAAGGAATGACAAGCGCGAGTCAGCGCCGTTTGAAACAGGCGCTTTGGGCCTGCTGGGAACGTTGCGACTCGCTGCGCTGGTCTGAATCGAGCTAGGTTTGGCGTTTTCAAGCAACGGCGCATAGACGAAACCGATGGCCACGCCGTCTCTGGCAACTTTATACCAGGTTCCACCCTTTGTCTGGGTCTCCCCAATTGCCCAAACCGAATCACCCGTCTCAAGACGTGCGACCCGCTGAGCGTCTGGATATGGGGTTTGGCGAATATTTGCGACCGCAGTTGCGACCATATCTTGGCTGATCAGATCGACCTTAAAGCCTTCCTCTACCCGTGCTTTTCTTTGTGCTGAGGTTCGCGCAGTGACCAATTGGCTCTTCTTGAGTAATGCCAAACTGGCGAACGTGCCTTGGGGATACTGACTGAGATAGGCGTCGAACTCCTGAACCTGGCTGCTGTCCTTGATGGCATCCCAAAAGGCGAGTTCAGCGCTGTTACTAGGGCCAGTGTTGAGTGGGGCTGATGGCCCGGCCACTATCGGCGTGCCAGGTAGGACAAAAACGAAATCGCCTCGATCAAAGTCCTTATCCCGCAGCTTGCCATAGCGGGGTGTTTGCAGCGACTGGGTTAAATTTGTCACCCGATCCCCCAGAAACATACCAAGTTCGCTGGCGGTAACGTAACCATCTCCATTAGCGTCGGAGCGCTCGTCGCCGTTGATAGCGCGAATAAACAGTTCTCTAAACGCGCCGTCGTCTGATACGGTCTGGTCAACATCACCTGACGTTAAAAATTGCCGAACTGGCAGTGTTGTAGCGCGAGTGATGGCAGAAGGCGGTAACGCCCTCTGTGACGAGAACACGGTACCGGCAAAGCAAGAATCAAATACAGCATAAACGTGCTTTGACACAGCCTGGCGCATATAGGTCCCAAAATCGCGTAGAGCGATTGAAGAATACTTAAAGGCCGCCCCCTTGCTGGGCACCGGTGCATCGACTGGTATCAGATACCCCTCACCATCTACCGTCGCCCCATGACCGGCAAACCAGATAAACAACCGGGCAGTAGGATCGTCGCCTTTGAGGATAAAAAACTTTTTGAAAACGCCGTTAAGCTCATCGGAATTCAAATTTTTATGTAACTCGACCTCGAAGCCGCGGCTTTCAAGCGCCGCGGTGATCTCCTCGGCGTCTCTGATAGCGTTACTTAGTTTTGGCCAACCATTCACGTATTGATCATTACCAATGACTAGCGCGTAGCTGCGACCGTATAGCTCGACGGTTTCGGTAGTGGCTGCGTCTACCGCCTCAGAGGCTTTGACATTGACGCTGATGCCGCGACTGGGGGCACTCAGGGTCTGCAGACTTGCGAGGCTGGCATACAAGCCGACCCAAAGCATGAGTTGCAGCTTGAAAAATCGGCGATTAGTGAAAGCTTGGCGCATAAAAAACCGTGTTTGACACTCAAGTGGTTGTCGCAATTCCCTTGGCCTACCTATGCGGTGTAGCTAAAGTCGTGTCGTCAAATTATCGTCTATCCTTTTACGTTATCAGTTTGCCACCTTCCCCCACTGCGGGTCAATCAATCGGGTGGCTTGAAAAAGCTGACTCGCTCACTATCTATGGCTGCAACCTTATCACGTGGCAATAGAGCCTAAGACGTGGATAGTTTACACTCTAGCGCGCGATAGACCGTTGGGTCATTCGCAACTGAAGAGGCAAGGTAGGCTGTAGAAATTAATTGAGGGGGTTTGAATGCGGTTTAAATTCTGCCCTTGTGATAATAACGATTAAAATATCCGGCAAACGCCATTGAATCAGGGCATGATTAACGTAGCTCGATTTGCAAAACGAACCGCAGAAGCTGACGCCAAGCGTCTTTGTTTACATGTCCGCTCCCGGAGCCAGTTTATGAAACCGCGACAGAATTTACGTCTTATCCACTACCCTGTGTATCTTATGATGCTGGTGTTGTGTAGCGCGATGGGTCTTGCCAACGCAGATGAAGTCATTCGAGAGGTGGGAACAGGTAGTATCAACTGGAGCCAAGGTGTTGTGTATGCCGTTGGTTATGGCACAGCACGGTCTGATACCTCCCCTGCCCAGAAGCGCATTTTATCAGAACGAGCGGCTGTGGTTGATGCACAACGCAACCTGTTGGAAATGACTCAGGGAGTGCGTATTACCTCTGTGCTGACAACAAACCAAGCCATGCAAGAAAGTCGTGAAGTTGCCACACGCGTTGCGGGCATCATCAAGGGCGCGCAAGTCACCAAGCGGCACTACCATAACGATGTTGCAACAGTGACTATGGCAATGCCCATAGCCGGCAGGTTCTTGCAAACCGTCCTACCCAGAGCGCTTCCTGAGGAATCAGCTCAGGAGCAATCGTCGGAGCAAACCCTCTGGCAGTCAGATCAGGCGGTGCCAGCTGCCCATTTAAGCCAATATCAAATAGTGTCACCTAGCACACAGCGCGCCCGGCGGGCGCAAGGCTTAGAACGTGTTGAGCAAATGGGGAAAAACTTGCTGGCCCTGTTGATTCCTCCGGCCAATGCAGCGCCAGCGCTGGTGGTTCGCGACGACAATGAGGCACGCGCTTATCGAAAGTTGCTGGAATGGATGCGGCAGTCATCGCCTCGTGATATCGATGCGGCTTTGATTACGGCGATCCAGAACTATGAGACTAACAGCCAGTTTTCTGGCCTATTGATTGATGCGAGTACAGTGCCTAATTTTGAGCTGGCGACGGTGCCAAAGATACGAGATCAGGATGGCAATATCTTGTACCCCAGTGATAACACTTCCTACGACGACATTATCAATAAACGTGGCGTCACTTATGATTTCGACCTTAATGATGCCGTGCGTAATCACCGAGTGGCAACCACCCCCTTTATCATCAAGGCAATATCGACCTATAAAAACCTAGCCTCTGATTTGATCATTAACACGAGTGATGCAGCGCGGGTGAAACAAAGCGCAAGTACGCTAGAGGCCATGAACAAGGCTGGTGTGCTCATCGTCGTGGCAATTTAACGTGGTGAACCGTTTGAAACTACTGGCGTTGCTGGTGAGCCTTGTGCTGTTGCCAAACAATCTTGCATTTGCCGCACAAATACAGGGCGAGGCAGCGCTAGCAGAGGAGGCACGGGCGCTGATCGACGCCGGTAGTTATGACGCTGCGCTGAAGCTTTTACAAGCTAACACGTTACAGTTTGAGAACAACCCGCAACTGCTTGGCTTACAGGCCACAGTGCAATATCAGCTCAATAATTTCGGTGAAGCAGCGTTACTGCTGCAACGATCATTGGCGATTAACGAAAACCCTCGACTGGAGGTACTGCTAGCTAAAGTCAGGCAACGCTTTGAGAAATTCACTGTCAACAAGAATATGGCCGTTGTTGTTTTACAAAAAGAAACCGACGCTGGAAATTATGCCACGGCCATTGCCGTAGCGCGCTTGGCGCTGCAAAAGTTTCCTGACGATGAACTGCTTTACACTGCTTATGGGCGCGCTCTGCTCGAAGCTTTGCAACTCGATGAAGCAGAACTCGCCTTGCGCACAGCATTGCAGCTCAATCCCAAGAATGTTGAAGCGCGTAAACTGATTGAGGAAATTAGGGCGACCGCTGAGGCCCAGACCAGTGAGGAAATGGCTGAATGGATTAGTATCGCCAAGGATAAAGTTGGTGATTTCATTGTCACGTTCCTTGCCTTGTTTGCAGCTTTTCTCACTAGCTCACTGCTCTCCCCGGTTGCTTTACGTTTAAAGCTAGTGCGCGCACGCAAGGCTTTTGAGCTAGGCAACTATGATGACTTTACTGATCTAATCGAAGGTCTTCTAGACGAAGAAAACTTTGTGCCGTTGCGTGCTAATTTTCGCTTTATGTTGGCACAGAAAACTTATCCTGAGGCGCAGAATATCCTTAACAAATACGTTAATACGCTAGAGCGCCTGCCCACACTATTGCGGATCTTAAAGCGAGAAAACGAGAAGTTGCATGACACAGAATAAAAGCCATACCGTGAGCAAGCTGAAGGAAATTGTCGGTATGCTGGCCTTTGTTGTTGCGATGCAGGGCTGCAGTAGTCAGCCTAACGTCAGCACACCACTTCATCCGTTGGAGCAAAATGCCAATAATTCACTACAGGCTTACGCCGGTAGCCCAGCAACAGTTGCGAGTCATGCGCAGCTACACCAAAGTCTGCAACTGGCTAGGGCGCATTTTCAGCGTCTAGATGACCCGGCCGGTCAGTGGCGCATTGCTAATTTTTCAGCGCAGCATGCACTGGCTCAACATGATGCCGAGGCGCTCGCGAGCCATACAGCTGAGATGCAGCAACTCGGCAAACGCTTACCAAAAGCAACGGTGGCTTACGCAAATGCCATTATGCAAGGTCATGTCGAACCTCGGGGGACCGCTTATCAGCAAGCGTTAGCATTGGCGACTAACGACTTGGAACGCGCTGTTGCGCTGACCTATCTTGGCCGGTCCGATGAAGCGATGGCCCTGATGGAAGCGGGTCTTGTGGATCAACCAGACTCGCGGGCATTTGTTTATTATCGATTTGCTGTTTCAGCGCAATCCTCGGTCGCCTACGAGCAGGCACTCGCATATTACCAGCAGGTGCAGGACGCGCGAGGTATTGCCGATGTTTTGGTAAGGTTGGCGAAACTAGCCGTTGTCAATAACCAATTTACAGCTGCAAAGGCATATGCTGAACGGGCCGTTAGTGCCCTCAGTGCCGCTGGTGATACTGACCGTGCCGGGCAGGTAGATGCTTGGCTAATGAGGCTCTAGCGTTGAGCGCGCGTAACGATGAATCCGAACCTGATCATATGCGAGTGCCGGACGCCTCTGCGTCAGGTGATGCCACGCAGAGACACTTGGTCTGGACACTTATTGAGTATATCGGTCGTAAACCTGCAGACATAACCCGCGGACTCATGGACATCATCGGGTTGATCTCTGTCGCACTGGCGGCCAGTATTGACATCCTTGAACCCCAGCGGCGAAAAATTTTCTTCAGTCTGTTTATTCGTCAGCTTTACAACACGGGTGTAAAGGCGCTGTATATTAACGGCGCTATCGCGATCTTTATCGGTGGGCTACTCATGTCGCGGCTGTTTGAGTATGTGCCCCGACAGGTTCTCAGTACTCAGTATAGTTATCTGTTTGTTGTCATTATTTTCCGTGAATTGGGTCCGCTGATTTCGGGCATTATCCTAATCGCCCGCTCAGCTACCGCGATTACCTCGGAAATTGGTTACCTGCGAATGACCCGCGAGTTTCAGGTATTACGGGGCCTGGGTATCAATCCGGTGTTCATGTTTCTGCTGCCGGTATTTTTTGCGTTTCCGATCTCTTTGTTCTTGATGTTCGTTTATTTTAATTTCGTCTGCCTGTTGTCTGCCTACGTATTTATTTTATTTTCTGATCCTAGTCTTAATTTTCTTGAGTTCCTCGTCAATATTCTTAATCAAATTAGCCTCAATGAGATAGCCATTAACTCGGTCAAGGCGATTCTGGGTGGCATGATGATAGGTGTTGTATCGATTCACTACGGCGCTCGAGCAACCTCCAGCTTTGATGACATTTCGACGGCTATTTCCAGTTCGACGACGGTTCAGCTGATGATTTTTTTCCTGCTAAATGTTGTCCTTTCTTTGCTCGCTTATACCCAATAGGTGGCTGTTATTAGTGTCGAGATTCGCGATTTCCATATTGAATATCCTGATCGTTTGCTTTTCGATTCGGTCAATTTGTCAGTGGCTGATGATGAGCTGGTGGCGATTCATTCACAGGTGCTTGATGGTGGCACCAGTTTTCTAAAAGGCGTGGCTGGACTGTTGAATGGCGTAGCGGGTGAGGTCTTATTTGAGGGCTTTAATTTGCTTAAGTCACCGCCGGCGAGCCTATATTTTAAATTAGGGTATGTGTACGAAGATCACGGTCTGTTGAGCATCTACAACATTAGGCAGAATATATGCCTGCCGCTGCAATTTCATACCACGATGAACGCTGCAGACATACTTGATGCTGTAGAACAGGTGTGTGATCTGCTGGGTATCAGTCGAGATCTGTTGGCTATGCGAACCCACGAACTTAACGATGTCCAGACCCGCATGATTAATCTGGCGCGCGCCCTGGTCACTCGTCCAACACTGTTGCTGATTGACGAGCTCGAAGGTGGCATGTCAGAAGCGTATTTGTCATCAACGATGCTGCACTTGCGAGAACACCAGCGCGAGCACCCGATGGCAATCATCACCACCACATCCAGTGAGGTAATACTGGCGCAGGCTGACCGAATCTATAAGATAGAAAATCACGACCTCGTGGCGGAAAGCCGAGAGGATTTAGGATAAAACATGGCAGGTAATATGGAGCAAACAAAAACCTCAGCTTATGCGCCGTTCGAAGTGGCGAGTAAAGATCGTATTGTCGGGCTGTTTGTCATTGGCGCGGTGCTGCTGTTTTTAATGGGTTTTTTGCTACCAGCAATCAACAAGCTAGCGGCCGATGAGAGTCTAGTTTTCTATACTGAATTGGACCAGACCTATGGTATTGCGCCTGAGGCGAGTGTCTCGTTGCGTGGCGTTGTTGTAGGTCATGTTGTTGCGGTGGCGATCACGCCCACAGGAATGGTTAGGGTTGACATGGCGCTATCGCAGGATTATGTAGACTTTTACACCGAAGGCAGCCGACTTGCCGTGGATACGAATATTGGTGTCAACACGATATTAACGGGTAGCGGTTTGATTCTTACACCCGGCCCCGCTGATCTGGCGCCGCTAGACAAGAACGCGCACATTCCAACAGATGTTCCCCAAGGGATTACCGCGCTGCTCGAAGAGCTCGATCTGGTTAAGCTCACCCAGCAAGTCACAGATATCGTTGCTAATGTGCAGGCGATCACGGTCGGTATTAATGGTAATCAAGAGAAGATCTATCGGAGCCTTGATAACCTGGAAACAGTCACCCAAAGTTTGGCTCAAGTAAGCCAGAGTTTCCCAGGCATGGTTAAATCGGTCGACAAGAGCTTGGGCACCCTAGAGGTGACCTTAATAGGCGTCGATAAGGTTATTCGTTCGACAGATACCAATCTGCAGGTGAGCCTCGAAAATATTGCGCGACTGACAACTCAAGCGACAACGACGCTGGCTGAAACCAGTGAGTTGATGCGCGCCACTGGCCCGGTGATGCAGCAGTTGCCGACCGTTCTATTAACGACAGATGTCGCTCTGCAGAGCATCACTCGGTTGACCGACCAAGTCAGCCAGTCATGGCTACTAGGTGGTGGGACACAAGCGACAGCGCCGCCGGTATTCTCTGCTCATCCCCATGATGATATTGTTTATGACATGTTGCCTGTGACTGATCCCGCGATTAATGATACCTTTATTACTGACCCCAATGTTACTAAGTAAGGAGTTACTGGTGAGCCCTAAAAATAATATTCTGCTGCTTGTTCTGTTTGCGTGTCTAACCGGTTGTGCGGTATCAACTACGGATACTATTGCCGTACTTCCAGCGATAAAGACCGGTAGTTCGAACCAGAAATTGGATATGGCTGCGTATCTGCCGACAACGGTTGCGGTGCTGCCTTTCAAGAATAATTCAGGCAGCGAGTTTGCATATACAGTTGTACGCCGGACTTTGTTTAACCACTTCTCACCCAAGAACTACCGCATGCTGCATCTGCAGGACATTGACAACCAACTTGCTTTAGCAGGCTTAGATACGCCTGCCCTCGTCGCACAAAAAACCCCCGCCGAATTGATGGCCATACTCGGCGTTGACGGGCTCATTTATGGTGAAGTCAGCCATTACGATAAGACCTTTGCCGGTACCTATTCACAGGTGGCGGTGGGCGTTGAAATGCGCTTGGTGAATGGTGCAGGAGAGACTGTTTGGGAGGTTAAAGATGTCAAACGGAGTCATTCTGGCGGTATTTCGCTGAGTCCCGTTGGGCTTATTATGAATGCCTTGGTCGCCGCACAACATGTCTATGGGGATTTGAACTTATATCGTGCGGCGGACGACTTAGGGCGCGCTCTGGCAGAAGACTTGCCAGAGCCAGAGAGTTTGGCTCAGCGTGCCCGTCCACGCATTACGAACGTCGTCCATTCTGGCGTCAATCAGTACCTGAAATATGGAGACAAGTTAGAAATTGGCTTGGAAGGCGCGCCTGGCATGAAAGCGGTTGCGGTGATTGACGGTCTGGGCGTCATTGATTTGGTAGAGGTTGAGGCAGGCCAATATGTTGCCAGTGTCGTGCTCGCTAATAATCTAAATCTGGAGAATATTGCCGTCACCGGCAAGCTGCAAGATAGCTATGGTCAGACCAGTCAGTGGGTATCGCCCTACGGTTTAGTGAACATCGATAACACAGCGCCCGCGGTTGTTAGCCAGTTGCGTGCCGAGCCTCGGGACGGTGAGATTTATCTCGACTGGACTGCGCCTGCTGATAGAGATATTACCCTGTACAAGATTACCAGTGCGGCGTCAGAAACCGGGTCTCCTGACGAGTTTTGGGAAACGACTAATTCTGACTACCTGATAACCTCTAGCACGAATTTCACTACCCGTTACTTGAGCATCGCGGCAGTCGATAGGGCTGGCAATGTCGGTCTGTCCCAGCGTTTGGCTGCGCTAGCCGCACCGGATAACCGCTATGGAGATGCGACATTGATAGGCAGCGCCTTCCCAGCTGTCATCTCTGGCATCTACAAGATGAGTCCTGCCGGTAACCCTTATTATTTGCGCAACCCGAGCCGCGTCGCGACTGATGGCGTGCTCCTGATCGCCCCGGGGGTTGAGATTAGAGTGAGCCCTCGCGCCTCCCTCGCCGTTATGGGCGAATTGCATGTTTTTGGCACAGACCAACAGCCCGTGACCGTTGATGACATTGCCGATCAGGGTTTCGCTGGCTTTCTAGCCTTGCACAGTAACCAAAGCATTAGCATTCAAGGGTTGAATGTTACGGGTGCTGGTGTTGCCGTTAAGATAACTGCAGGCAGTCCTCTCATTGCTGACAGCAAGTTTACCGAAAACGCCTTCAATGCCATGAGCATTGAAGGTGCGGCGCGGCCGGTTATCCGTAATAGCGTTATAAGTGGTGCGAAGGCCAGCGGTGTGTTGGTTTCGGGGCAGGCACAGCCGATATTCGAGAATAATCAGTTCATCGACAACCAGCCGTTTCACTTACAAAATGGCTCCAGCTACGGATTACAAGCCAACGACAACAAGTGGCAACCGGCCGCATCGAACATGACTATTCTCGGCGAGGTCACCTACTAAAGAGCGTCTGCTAAGGAGCAATGCAACATGAAATATTTGGTACTAGTGTTAAGCTTGTGCATAGGCCCCGTCAATGCGGACGATTTTGTTGAGTGGGTGGGTGCCAACAGCGGTGTTAATTGGAGCTCAGGTCAAATTCAGGCTGAGGGAGCTGGTGTCGGTCGCACAGGCGCCCCACCCAGCACCGCGCGTTTAATGGCTTGTCGAGCCGCGGTGGTGGATGCCCAACGTAATTTACTGGAGTCCATTCAGGGAGTTCGGGTTGAAGGCACTACCGTGGTGTCAAATTTGATGCTCGAAAGCGACGTCATCAAAAGCAGCGTTGATGGCCTGCTGCGAGGCGCTCGAGTGATTAAGCGAGATCCGCAAGATGATGGCAGCTGTCTTGTCCAGATGACCGCTCCATTGGGTGGCAAGTTTGCTAAGGACGTCTACCAACAGACCCTGCCCGCACCTCAGACCAGTCTGTGGACACCCGTGATAAATAAAGCGATGCCGATCCATAGTGTTGATCGATGGTTAGGTCAATTGCTTGGGCAAGGCATGAACCTTTTAGTAACGCCTGCACACGCGGCTGATGTGCCAACACCCGCTTGGCAGGACGCGATAGACCGTTTAACAACGAGAATGTCGGCGTTAGAAGAGCTGATTAGTACTCACCCGGCAATCATCACCGGTAACAATGCCGGTCCGACCGGATTGGTTCTGGATGCCCGCGGTAGTAACTTCATCCCGTCGATGACACCAAAAATCCGGCAATTGCGTGCCGGGGTGCTTTATCCAAATAACATGCATCAGGCCGAGCGTCGCGAGCGTGGTCAACTGGTTTCCTTGTTCACGCGTGATTTGGATACCGCACGACGTCACCCAATGGTTGGCGAGCGCCCTATCGTGTTGAAGGCACTGCGTACATTCGGCGACACACGCACGGAAATCGTATTGGGAACAGAAGCTTCTGGAAATCTGCAGGCGCTGATCGAGAAGGGTTTTCTGTCTGATTCTGGGGTTATTATCGTATTATGAAGGCGACTGCTAAGCTTGCGCATTAGACCGCTGTTACAATCACTGTGAAGGCTACTATATAGAGGCTGTTATGAATCTCTTTAAAACCCCCATTGTTTATGCGCTGCTCATTGTGATCAGTATAGGTCTGGCTCCACCCGTGGTATTGGCGGGTCAGTCCTCTATTACTGAAGCCGATGGTCAGTCTTGTATGGGAGACGACAAGTCTCGCAAACAAACCCGTGATGTTGCTCTGCAGGATGCCAAGCGAATGGCGATGGAGTTTGCGGGCTCTTACCTTGAAAGCGAAACGGTTGTCGAGAACTTTGAGCTTAAGAGTGACCTGATCAAAGCTTTTCGCCGAGCTGATGTTAAGGTTATCGATATTCTTGAGGAAGCCTGGGCCGATGAAGGCTGTTTCACAATTCGTATCAAAGCTGAGGTTATTCCGAACGATGAATTAATGCAGCAGGTTGATACTAGCCAAATGCTCGCAGATCCCAGAGCGCCGTTGAACGTCAAACTATGGACGAACAAAGACAGCTACAACGCCGGTGAAAACGTCCGTATTTATTTACAGGGTAACAAACCTTTTTATGCCCGTTTGATCTATGTTGATGCAGGCCAAAATAATATTCAATTGCTACCTAACCAGCACAGATCTGAGAACTACTTCGCGGGTGCCACGATCTTTGAAATACCCGCCAATAGAGATGGTTTCGTTATGACAGTTGGTGAGCCTTTTGGGGCAGAGAAACTCATACTGTACGCGAGTACCTTACCGTTAGGTCAACTGTCTACCACGCCAGCGGGTGCTGATATTTTCTTAGTTAAAGACGCGGCACCAGAAATCCCACGTCGGACCCGCGGCATCAGCCTGAAAAAGACCAGCGCCAGTTCGGCCAGTGGCGGGGCCGTTAAATCTACCGAAGTTGCTGAATTCTCTGAATCTGAGGTGGCTATTACAACCCGCGGTGCTGGTGGGTAATTTATCGGTGTGCTGATGAGGTGGTGTTCAGCGGCTGGGCTATGGTGTATGGGCATAATAAGTTAGTTCAACCCCAGATACTCGCGTTTGGTCAGCCAAAAACTTACTCTGATGCTCAGCAGAAGCCAGAGCGTATGCGCTTTGCGTGAGTAATGTTTCTCCGCCGTTAGCAGTGTCTTCGCCAAGTTTGGAGGCAAAATTCATTTCTTTGCCAAAATAGCCTTCTAGCGTTTCTGAGTAAAGCATCGATCCATGCCCTATGCCGATGCACACCTTAAAGGGTTCGTCAGCAGTCAGCATGATGCCTTCACTCGCGATCATCTGGTGACACTCGAAAGCTGCTTTAATAGCATCGTCGGGATGGTTGAATACTGCCATAACGTTATCAGCTTCAAAATCTATCCGTAACGTTTTGTTGGCCCCCATGACCCCTTCAACGACGCGACGCATTAAAACTAGGCGCGATAGAAAATGCAGTATGCCGTGTGTTTCTGAAACCCTTGAAAAACCTGAAGAATCTAATACGAGTATCGTCACCGTGCGGCCATAACGCGCCCAAATTTCAGCCTCGTGATCAAGCGGGTCTTTGCTATGGTCAATGAGATTGCCTAAATAAGCGAATAGGTTTTCTTTCTTGATGGTTTGATCTGGCATTTTTCGCTCCACTGTTGCTTCGGCTATTACATAATTGATAATAAAGCCTGACCGCTATAAGCGCCGACTTTTCTTCGCTTTCAACTCCTTTCTTGCGCTTTATCAGAGCCTTTATTTAAGGATAAAGCGTAGCAAAATCCTTCCAAATCAACCCACGCTGACGATTTTTCTTGCTACTGGCATAACCCACAGTAGTGCCAGAAGCCATCCCTGCTGTTGGTGAGGTCTAAAACAATAACCACTCTGCTGTGTTAGCCTCTCCTGCAAACGCTGTGCTTGTGAATAGTAGTGATGCGATAAGTCCAAGGCTTTAATGAAAGTTTCATGTGAGATATTGCTTAGCTTGATTGAGGGAGAATAATAAATTCAAACTGCAGTTTCCCCGGATTGCAGTAGGATCTTGATTAAGAATTTGGTGACTATTCAGCAGCATAATCCCAAAAAATATGGCCCGACCATTGACACTTTTTTCGTAAAAAACAAATGTCAGATGTTGCATTTAAGCCCATGAATATCGACTTCAACAACCGCTGACGACTGTATGACAGTGCTGTTGAGCATAGCTATGAGATTGCTATTTAGGGCAGCAGGCCTGCTATGGAACATTGATGCCAATGTGACACAAGAACGATAGACACAATGACCCACAGTAGCAAGGGACATATGATTCCAGATTGATGTTGATTGGGTCTAATTTATATCGGCTCGTAGAAATGTACTAGACTATGAGTCATCAGCAATAGCCGTCACCTAGCTAAATGTAATAATATTAAGTGTTCAAACTCACCCACCTTGATCATGCCAATTCTGATGAGCCATACCGATAGGGACCGGAACGAGGACCGAAACGCGTTTTACCTTCGTAGCATTCTTGAATCCAAGATTCAGGTCAATTTGTACGCGTTCGTCAGCATGATTGTAGCGTTGTCCGCGTTTGGCTCTTATCTATGGGTCAACCTATCCCGGGTTAGCGTCATTTGGTGGTTAGGTCTGGTGACACTGGCATTAATACTGCGTGTCGTGGTGATGTACCGCAAGGGACGCGTTATCGACTCTTTTGATTACCTTGGCTTGTTACGATTCAAGCGAGCCCTGTTTGCGTGCAGCCTTCTAATGCAATCAGCCATGGGCGCTGGCATCTGGTTTCTAGGTGATACAGCGACGCCTGAGATTTACCAATCGATGACGGCTGTGGTGTGTTTCTACGGCTTAAGCGTCATGATTAGTCTGGCGAACGACTTTCGCAGCTATGTTTATTCCTCTTCGCTCTTATATTGCCAACCTCTGCTGTATTGGTTATCCGAGGGCACTGGGAGTATCTGGATTGTCGCCACCATTTTATTCTCCTCGGGCATCGGTGTTATGGTGGTGAGAACGATCTCGCATAACTTCGCCAAGAGTACCGACGCCCGCTTTGATGAGGGAAGATCGATGGTTGATTTAATGCAATCGCGTTCAGAAACGCAGTTAGCGTTAGAAAAAGCCGAAAAAGCGATTGAGGATAAAGCGTTCTTTATGGCGTCAGCCAGTCATGATCTACGGCAGCCCTTGTTTGCAATCAATATGATCAACGAAACTCTGCAGCTGCACGAACTTCCTGACGGGGCTCAAAGACTACTAAAAATGCAGGGTAAGTCCATCGATGCCATGAATTACATGTTCAATAACCTACTCGATATGTCGCATTTTGAGAGCCATAAAGTGACTGAGGTACTCAAAGATTTCGACATACATGATTTGTTGCTCACCATGCACGATGAGTTCAGTGCATTTGCGGATGAAAAAAAATTGATTTTTCGGTTTGACTTACCGAAAGTGATGGTGCGTTCAGATTTTGATCTGGTCGCGCGGGTCCTTAGAAATTTGATCAGCAACGCGATTAAGTACACCACCAGCGGCGAAGTGAGTGCGAGTGGTGACGTCGTAGACGGGAAGCTATTTATCTCAGTATGTGACACCGGACGAGGTATTGCTGATGCCGATCACGAGCGCATCTTTGATGCATTTGTTCAACTAGAGGCGATGCCTGGTGTCAGTAAGACCGGTATTGGTGTTGGGCTATCGATTGTCAAGCATATTGATGACCTACTCGACCTGCGCTTGCAGGTTAAATCAAGCCCAGGCGTAGGCACGACTATGCGTTTTTGTTTACCCACTTCGGTTGAGCAAAGCAATGTTTTACCGCGTTAGAGCAAGTCAAGGTCACGAGCTTTCAAAATAGCCTGCGCACGACTTTTCACTTTAAGAACCTGATAGATTGTGTGTAAGTGCGTTTTAACGGTGCCTTCGGCCATATTAAGCCGCAATGCGATAATTTTATTCGGCACACCGTTAAGTAATTCGGCAAACACTGCACGCTGCTTCGGTGATAGATTAACCGAATTTTTCGGCTCCACTGATATGGCCTTATGGCCGCGCGATGGCTCAAAACCCAACATTCGAATAGCGTCTGGGGGGATGTAAGAACTGCCGGCCAGTACGACTTTAATGGCACTGATGACGATCGCCATTGAAGAGCTTTTGGGTATGTAGCCGCGCACACCATATTCAAATGCTTTGCTGATGGTGTCAGTTGAGTCTTCACCTGAAAATATAACGATAGGAATGTCTGGATATCTTTCGCGCAACGTAGTCATTCCCTCTGTACCAACGGTATCAGAAAGGTGCAGATCAAGCATGATTAACTCAAAACCATCGTCATCGACAAGTATCTTCAATGTCTCTTGCAAGGACGCTGCGGTGACCACGTTTTGAAATATGCCCAGCGACGACAACGAAGCAACAATGACATCGCTAACGATCGGATGATCTTCTACAACTAAGGCGCGTTTGGTCACTTTGATTAACTTAACTTAAAGAACGAGTATCCTATAGTGATCTGCTCATGTCTTATATAGACACAAACACTTAAGCTATAGTTTAGTCAGGGATTTGAGCCTGTACAGGATCTAAAACCGATCCTATATCGGGTTGTTGAGCTGAAGCATAACGCATTTAAATACAATGACCTACATGATCTTTTTAACTAACCTTATAAATTTTTCTGCACATTCGTAAAGAGATCGTTGAGTACACCAAAACATTTCTTCTTAGCATCGTTTGAAGGGCCGTGAACGAAGCCGCTTAAATAATCTAGAGTCGGACAATCGCGCCTCTACTTTTTTTGGCAGCTTACACCACGAAGTTACCAAGCAAGGATTCGCGTGTACCTACAAAGCGTTACCAAGAGCATTTAAGTAACGCCATAATAATTGTGAGTAAATCGCGATTCCGCGGTACCTTGGCGTCAAAGATTTGCTATCATCGGTCTCGGAAGAGCGTCGTCCCCGGTGGGGCGCGCGGCCTTCAAAGCCGTTGAGTTGCTGCTAAAGTGGCTGGTCGGGTTCGACTCCTGCCTCTTCCGCCATATAAAGCACCTAAGCCCATGATTATTGTGGACTTTTTTTGAGCGAGACTTTTATGACCATCAAAACAACCATCGATAAATGAGTTGGTTGGCTGGCCAACACAGCAACCATCATCACCAACTGCCAACGATCGCTCACACTTTTATGACATGGTTCACCGAAGCTATGAGACAGACACCCCGCGTCGTCAAAGTACACCAACACCCGCTGAATCCTAGGCTAATCTACCGGGGGCACAGGCAAACACCACAGCTAAAATAGCAAAATTTTCTAACTAGGCGAACGCTGCGGTGGCGCAATACCCCTCGCCAGCAGCCCTCAGAGTACCTTGGGCTGGGCACCTCGCATCTCTTTTTTTAATGTAATTAGCACGAGGGCTTGCATCTGATCCACTCATTTATCAATACTTGAGCAAAGATACGGTTGGCTTAACTGGGATTACATCGGTGCTTGGGCCCGGAACAAGAGGTACATATCCTATGGATCACATATTGGGTCATGGGATTTGCAATCTCAGTTTTGATTGGCGCTTTATTTTCGAACTATTCTTGTGAGATTAATGTCACAACGAATGTTAACCCGTACACGATATCCCACCTAACGACTGCTCTTTACCTTTCCACACTCACAATTAATATGTGGTCTTACGCTGGGTTATTTAGGTCGGCACGTAAACATATAGCTAACCCTGTAAGCAGTCAGCGTGCCTCCAACGGCGGTTGATTGCATGCTATTAGCCGCCTCCACCCTGTTTTCTGTCGCTACCTCGCGACCTACGCTAATCGCTTGACCTGTTGGGCTTAGAGCGGGTTCAACGGGTAGCGGTAGCGTTTCGTGATCTGCTACCCCGGCATTCAGGTTAGGTGCAACGCCACCAGTTGATGATGGAATAGTGTTGACGCATCAGATGTTTCTCGAATCCCTCTGGGATTGGCCCATTGCATTTCACCTGCAGAAGCTGATCCTGTTTGGACTACTACCACTTCTAACTTGGATGCTGGCCGCGATGATTGAGAATGCCATGTACTGAAGCTGTGCATCAGTCATAGCGGTGAGTACCCCAAAGCAATTGGTGTATAGGTTCCACGCATCCTCTTTGCCACGGTCACCTGTGCTAACTATCTGTGACTGCTTCCAAGATAGCTGAGGTGAGGCTTAAGGTTCAATTCTCTAATAGATGCTATTAGGAAAATGACCCCTAAGCGCGATCCAGCTTTCCACAACCCGGCCAGCAAACCACCCGGGGTATGAAATCACTACAAACTCATGGGCTTGGTCACCATTGGTTTGGTTTATTTCATGCGCGCATTTGGGGTTTCTGAAAATGGGCGATCTACGCTGCCAAAACTCAGGTGGCCTGCTTACCCTTGGCTCACTCCTGCATTCCACTAATCGACATCGCCAACTGAAAAGTCTTCTCAGTGATTAACGCGCCCGTCTGTAAGACAAGCAACCAGTAGCTTTACAGATGTTAGCAATCCAGTGTCTACAAACTGCATCCCAACCTTTTACCCAACAAATCTTGACTAGGATACTTTTGCAATCCGGGCTAAATACGGTTTAGATTACCTATTCTCACCAAGCAGATTGGATATTCAAGCCATATTGGCACCACGGTGTTCGGACCGTGTTCAAAGAACATGCTCGTCAGCGGCAAGGTACCTTTGTAAGCAGGGATTGTGGCTTGATCAATTTGCTTACGATAACGTTTCAGAAAGTCAGACCAGCCTACGGTTTAGCATCTCTCGCCAGTGGCTGTCACACTGCCTCATTACGATTGTCTTACAGTTTATACCTAAAGCTATGCTGCCATCTAACCGGCGTTTAATTTATCAGAAGTCTGTGCTTTCGCCTCTTGCTGATGTTTACGTTTTCTACTGCCAGTGAATCCCCATACCGTGAGTACGAGACCTGTAGCCATTAGTAAAAATACGATGAAGGCGTAGGTAATCAAATTCTCAGCGATCATAACTGTTCTCTCGTCGCCGCTAAACTTGATAGTTTAAAGTAAATACCAAATGCAAGAATAGAGGGAACCCAAATAGCAGTAAACAACCCTTCAGTTTGGTAGCCCTCGAACCAAAGTAAGCCTGAAATAGCAAAAGATACTCCAACCGCATTAATGGTTAGCGTTTGTCCGGATAAAGGGCCGGACGTTTCCCTCTAGACTTGATGGAACCCAACTGCAGCAAGCAGTAATCCAGCTATAGTGAACGATGCTGGAAAACGAAGTCCGACGATACCAAAGACATCTATCATTGAAGGGATCAATCCTGTCAGTCCAAGCGGCACCCATAAAAAGAAGGGCGCAGCGATCGCCAATCCAACATAGCCAATAACACGCAGTATCTGGAGTTTTAACTTGGCTTGACCCCCACCTAGTAGAATGGGTTCTTCATCTATTTGGATTTCTGTCTTGTCCGTCATTCTGCTCCGATCCGATTCAAATATTTATCTGGAGTGCCAGAAGCCTCTTTTCAGCGGGTCTAACGCTAATTACCTGAGATTTAGGCCATTGCTACGTCGATAACCATCCGTTAGCCCACAATACCGTTCGTCGCAACTTACAAACTCGAAGACCATGCATCTTATTATTCATTATTGATCATGTCCACCGCCCCCTCAGACGCAATAATGGCTGGTCATATGAGGTTGACACGCGCCAATTCTCACAGGCCAATCAATTACTTATCGACCTTGAAACCCAGGTTGGTAAAAAAATGAGTCAAGACAAGCTCGCGGTGAGCACAGGGTTGGCTCGCGCCTAAATCAAGGGTTTAAACGCAATAGGAGCCACAACATGATGATCCTTACAGCTGCGGATCTGGTCACTGTAGTACATCCACAATTTTTTAAGCATCGCAAGATGCTGCAATGCTGGAAAAATCTAAACACTTGAGTTCACTCTCAAAAACCCCCGGTGGTTTCGCTTACCAAAGACACAAACCCGAAGAAACTGACCTTTACAAAATCATTGCTCAAAACCTGCCTACTTTCCAGTCCCATCGCTCAAATACGGACATTTCGTTACCGTCTTTCGTTCACGATGAATTCCGCAGTTACCTGCGATGCGGATTGTTGAAACATGGTTTTCTTCGTGTGAAGTGTAATGGCGGCAACTTCGAACACCTTGTCGCATTCTCGTGCAAACTCAGGGGTTTCTGTCGGGGGCGCCGAGCCTATCCTGCAGTGCTAGTCACATGGTTGAAACATCAGCATATTTGATTGATCACATAATACCTGCGGCACTAGTTAGGCAATGGGTACTCAGTTTCCCCTGGCCGTTGCGTTTACTTTTTGCCCGTCAACCCGATACACCTAGCCGATGCCTCGCCATCATCATCCGTGCGATAGAAACGGACATCATTCATCGCGTTGGACTAACTCGAGCAAGCGGTGCCCAAACTTGCATTGTTACACTGATTCAGCGGTTTGAATCTGCACCAAACCTCAATCCGGATGCGGCCCAATCCACCTGCATATGATCGTACTTGACGGCGTTTACACCGTTGGACAATCAGGCAAAGTCAAATTTCATCGCGTAACAGCACCAAATCAAACAGAGCCGCGAACCTTACTCAATCGGGTGATCCAACATGTAGTTCGTATACTTGAAAAAGAAGGCTTGCTCATTCCCGACCCATAGCAACCATGGCTCGGTACCCAGACCCCGACAAAATCTTGTGCGATATCACGGTGTATTCGCTCGGGGCTGCCATCAGCCCAATGCAAAGATTAGGAAACTCATTGTGCCAAAAAATAACAAGAGACTCGCGAAGAAAATTGAGCACAAAGGGGATGATAAAGAACACAAAATAGCAGCAGAAGCCATGACTCGAGAGGACCTTATTGCCCCACTCACCTAGGCTCAACGTCGCGACGACGAACCGCTCAAAAGAGTCTTTGAACGGGCAGCGATCGGCTTGATATTACCCTATGCCCTTTTTGCGGCGGAACCATGCGAGTTATCGGACGAGGCCGCCTTCGGATCACTGACCCAGACATAATTCAGAAGATCCTAGAGCACATTGAAGCTCAACCACCACTGTTTAAAACTGCTACAGTCATTCACTCCTAACACAGCTTGGGTTAACAAATCAAAATCAACCTGCCCGACCTTCAAATCGCCTAAGTGATCACCCCGGCCGTCTGCTATTCAGACATTGACCATCCTCTACCGAAAAACTGTCATTCAAACTTTTAAATGCCAAAAAACCCCAGTTAGGATGCTTTTTGAAATTCGGAGAAAATGCGGTTTAAAATTACTATCCTCACTGGCATCTTCGGTAGACTTGCAATTGGCATAGAGAAACCAAAGAGCGCTCGCAGTGCCGAGAACGAACACAGCAATTCGAAGTAACATTACGACGGACCCTCCACCATCCCATTCAGCGCCTCTGGCTATTGCTTTCCAAATATGGGGTCAAAGTTGTTACTCTGGCACCCATTATTTCTGCAATTCTTTGATAGATCGAGGCCAAGAATCCTTCTCAATATTTGATAATAGCCACTACCTTATCTGCGTTGCTTATGTGCGATCTTCCACTCGCTGGCTGATACCCCATATTTATTTTTAAAGGCTTTTGAGAACGCACTTAAGTCCTGAAAACAAAGATACTGGGCAATATATGTAAGCGGGTTATCACTATTTATCAGTAGATTTTCCGCTAGCTCAAAGCGACTTTCGTTAAGTACTGCGTTATAGCTTGTTCCCACGTCCTTGAGCTTGCGTTGAATGGTTCGTATCTTGTAAGGAAGACGTAGGGCCAATGCTCCAATGTCAGACCTTCCCAGCGCAAGATTTTTTTGAATCATCAATTTAACGGTTGCCTGAAACTCAGGTTTATCATCTAGGTGTAAACTTGTGAGGTATTCCGACAGCAGCTCATGAGCATCATCGTCCCGAGCAGGGAGCTTGTGGTCAAGCAACTGACTGGGGAAAAAGATCGCATCCTGCTCTCCGTTAAATTGAATAGGGCATCCAAAGTACTTCTTCAAAGACGCTTCATAGCCGCTATCTTTGAATGTAAATGTGACGCTTGAAGGCTGCCATTTATTATCGGTCACGTCCTTTAGCATTCCATGAAGTGACGCAAAAAACAGAATGCTTCCCTGAGGGTAGCGAGTGCTTTCCTGTGTATCCAGAGCGCGCGAAAAGCTTGTCACGTTGGACCAAGTTTCTAGGGAATACTGCATCCCAATAGCCCGCGCTCGCACATGATTCCTTACACCCTCAATCGTCTGCTTAAAGGTTTTCGCCGCGCGGCCATAGAGAACGGTTTCACGGTTATAACCGATTTCCTTGCGTTTCTGAGTAAGAAGTAGGGCAAAATCAGGGCGGTCCAGCTGTCGGGCAGCGACCTCTAAAAGGTAGGCACAATAACTGTAGGGTACAAGTTCTGTCGTGCCATAGAGTATGTTCCCTGGGCACCCAGTTTCTGCGAGTAACTGACTGGCATTACCGCCTAGCTCCTTATAGAGTTCGGCAGTACCTGCCAAATATGTTCCCAACACACTTGCACTCAAAACGGTCTCCTGCATTTAGACTCGCCGAAGTTATTTTGCGCCGCTTAGTGACGTAATTTGACTAATCTTTGGCGCATAATGACAAATTGGTCCTCGCCTTTCAAGATAGTCTAAATCCCAGTATAAGAATGTTACCTAATTAAAAAGTTATGCACTGACTGTCTTCCACGATCAAGGCTATTTGCGTCAACTATGTAAATATACGTGCACAGTTTGGTCGACCAATAGCAAAGTTTCAGGCGATCCAGCATCACTTCGCAGCTTTGGCTGGTGAGGTGGCGAGCATAGCCTGGACTGCTGATATGGCGAGTCTCAGCTTGATTAAGAACAAGATTAACTCGAATGATATAGATATCGCTATTGCATCAGCAAAAGTGCGTGCCGGTATCTCGGGAGCGAAGGTGATCCGAATTGCCCATCAGGTATATGGAGCGATCGGCTTTACTGACGAATACAAACTTCACCGATTTACCAGAAGAATCTGCTCTTGGCGTGAAGAGTTCGGCAACGAAATGATCTGGTCACGTCGCCTGGGCCAGCTGTAACGAATAGTGAATCGCCGCAGCTTTGGCCTCTTGTTTGTGTCTGACCCAATTCAAACTAAATGGAGCATCAAAATGAAGACTAATTATAGAATTATGTGCGCACTCATTTCATGGGCAGCACTATCTCTTAGATTTGTCGATATGTTGATAATCGGTGAGCAAAGTAGTATTGCTGAAACATTGTTTGTCTATTTTGGGTTTTTCACAGTTTGGGCTAACATCCTTATTGCGCTTGCTTTTACGGCACCACTGCTTAATCCTGATAGAAAGTTAACTAATTTTTTCATGCGTCCTGCCGTTCGTACAGCCCTCGCATCTTATACGGTTATGACATCCGCTGTTTATTATATGCTGATCGTGCCTTATTGGGATCCTCAAGGTTTCACGTGGGTGACCGCTACAGGACTACATGCAGTCATGCCCGTTCTCTATATCATCGATTGGTTATTCTTTGCTGAAAAGCGACCGATTTTCTATAAACATCTTCCTTATTGGCTTATATTTCCAGCCATTTATGGAGTGACATCAATCATCCGAGGTTTATTAACCAATGTTTATCCTTATCCATTTCTGAACGTAGCTGAGCTGGGCATTGGAGCTGTATTATTCAATATGTTCGGATTAGTTGCGGTTTTTGCGGTGGTTGGCCCTATTTTTATCGCGGTAGCACATCTGGTTTCGGAAAGAATGGGGTCAGCGTAAAGTGCCAGAGTGAATATGATCTGATTCAATGCCAAACTCATCATAACGCGAGACCATAAACGAGAACTTTTGGGTGGGTGCAAAAGCCATCAATCTAGCATCCACGATATCAACACTCCCACGGTTGTCTTTGGCATTTCGCCGAGGTTGGGGGGGCCTAGCCGTACGGAATTTCTACATAGTCTTTGTTTGGTAATACTAGGGATACCGCAGTATTTTCTGTTGAAGGCTGTTTTGAAACTTACTGATTGGAGAGTCAGTCCGGAATACTGTGGTATCTACGTCATGTGATCTAAAAAACTAAAACCCTTCCTAATTGCTTCTAACGTCAGTGAGCCAGCGTTAGGTGTGTGTCCGCAAGTCTCCACGCTTCGATAAGTTCACGGACGCACCCTCTCTGAAAGCGTCTAGTGGCACACTTATTTTGGTCACCTAATTGGAAGTGATATTATTATCTCGTTGAAAATAGGTGTGGAAATGCCCAAAAATGCCAGAAATAGCTTCGATCCGGAATCTCGGTTGGAAGCAGCAAAGTTAGTGGTTGAACACAAATACTCAATTCGTGAGGCTGCGCGGGCCTAATTTTTGTCACCTATTGGAATAGGTTCGCCGCCCTGCCCTTGTCGGTAAACTAACGACCCGCAAGGCGCCATAATTTTTATAGTTAGGGTGCCTCTTCGTTTATGCATCAGTATGCTGGCCCCTAAGTTATCAGTGTCCTATGGGTTAGGTATGCGTATACTCGATGGACTTCAACGCAGCGGTAATAGCACCTATGTCTGACTCTCTGGCACAACCTCTTACTCTGCCTTGCGGCGCCATCCTCTCTAACCGCCTCGCTAAAGGCGCGATGACCGAGGGTCTGGCATCACCACAAGGCGTTCCAACAAAAGCGCTATCCCGATTGTATGGTCTGTGGTCAGACGGCGGAGCAAGCATGCTTCTGTCCGGTAATATAATGATCGATCGCGATCACCTAGAGCGGCCGGGCAATGTAATTCTCGACCATGAGCCCGATACTACCATGGCCACCGCGCTTCGCGATTGGGCAACGGTGGCCACCCGCAATGGCAATCACTTTTGGGCGCAGCTGAGCCACGCAGGTCGCCAAACCCAGACTAACGTCAACAAACACCCAAAAGCCCCCTCGGCAGTTAAGGTCGGCCTCCCAGGTGGTCAGTTTGGCGAGCCTGTTGCTCTCACTATCGAGGAAATTGAAGAAGTGGTTCGCCGCTTTGGTATGGCGGCTAAGGCCTGCCAAACAGCCGGTTTCACGGGCGTGCAAATCCATGCAGCGCATGGGTATTTGTTGTCCCAGTTTTTAAGTCCGCGCACAAATTTACGTACTGACGCCTATGGTGGCGAACTCGCTAACAGAGCCCGCGCATTAATTGATGCAGTGACGACCGTACGTGCTTCGGTGGGGCCTGATTTTCCGGTTTCAGTGAAGCTCAATAGCGCTGACTTTCAGAAAGGTGGTTTTGCTTTTGAAGATAGCCTGCAGGTCGCGCAATGGTTAGAGCAGGCTGGCGTCGATATTATTGAGATTTCCGGCGGCACCTATGAGCAGCCAAAGCTCTTAGGGGTTGCGGGTATGGAAGCCGAGGAGAGCCAGCATGTCGCGCAGTCAACATTAATGCGTGAAGCTTATTTCGTCGATTTCGCCGTAGCCATGCAAGACAAGGTCTCTATTCCATTGATGGTAACGGGTGGTTTTCGCCTACGCGCGGCAATGGAGCAAGCGATTGCGTCCGGTGGCGCAGACCTTATAGGTATTGGGCGGCCCATGTGTGTTGCCACGGATGCGCCTGCACAGTTGCTGGCGGGTGCGGAAGAATTGCCACGCTACGAAAATGAGCTCGCGCTATTTCCACGCTGGCTCGCGTTTCTTAGCGACATAAATGCCTTGCGCGGTGCCGCAACGTTTGCTGTGCAGTTCTGGTTCTACGCCCAGTTAGACTGCCTCGGCCAAACAGGCAAAGCCAGCCCTGAGATGTCCGTAATGGCGGCGACGCGTCGTGTAATGCGACAACAGCGCATGTGGTTGAAGGCCAGAGGCTAATCCCACCAGTCGATTCACCTTATGCCAATACCGCAAAGGGTTTACAATGCTCGGCTTTTACACGGACAACATCGACGTGCTCACCCTGCTCAACAATGCCATGGTCTATACCCCCCAGCGTCTCGGCATGCGCAACCTATTAATAGGCGGAGGCCAAATTTTGGCGATTAGCGAAACGCCTTTGGCGGCGAGCGGCGCCATGATTGTTGATCTAGCCGGTCAGCGCTTGCTACCCGGGTTTGTCGATGGCCATGCACACGTCACCGGCGGTGGCGGCGAAGCTGGATTCAAGACGCGAGTACCACCACCCAGTCTAAGTGATTTTACCTCGGCCGGTGTGACCTCAGTGGTGGGCGTGCTCGGCACCGATGACACCACCCGCGATACGCGCGCCCTACTGGCACAAACGCAGACTCTGCGTGATGAGGGTATGGGCGCGTGGTGCCACACGGGGGGTTATCATGTGCCGCCAGTGACGTTAACCAATTCTGTAAGGGACGATATCGTGCATCTGGAGCCGGTGATTGGTGTTGGTGAGCTTGCGATCAGCGATCATCGTTCAAGCCAGCCCACACTGGCTGAGTTGTTACGTATTGCCAGCGATACCCATGTCGCTGGTTTAATCACGCGCAAAGCAGGTATTCTACATCTGCATTTGGGCGATGGACCGCGCGGCATGGACCTTATTCGCCAAGCACTGCATGACACTGAACTGCCCGGCCGGGTATTTAATCCTACCCATATTAATCGTCGCAAGGCACTTTTGGACGAAGCTATTGATGTCGCAAGGCAAGGCTGCACAGTCGATATTACGGCATTTCCTGTCGCTGATGATGAAGACGCTTGGGCCGCCGATGTAGCACTGACCCGCTATCTTGATAGTGGCGCGCCGGCTAATCGTATTACTATTAGCTCTGACGGCGGCGGCTGCCTGCCAGTTTTTGATGCCGAGGGTAGCATGTTGTCGATGAACGTAGGCCGCGCCAGTGCATTGTTAACCACGCTGGTTGCTTTGCTGCACCAAGGGATGCCGCTGGAGACCGCACTACCCGCCTTTACCAGCAATGTGGCTGACCTGCTGCGATTAACCGGGCGCGGCCACATACGGGTTGGCTATCAGGCTGATTTATTGATTTTGGACGATTCGCAGTGCCTAAGCGGTGTGATGATTGCCGGTCGTTGGCACAGAAAAGACGGCCAACAAGTCATCAAAGGCTACTTTGAAACCTAATTTTGTCTTATTCGGCTCGTCACGTTGACCCACGCTACCGACCCTGCGTGTAATGCCGCCACTTACACAGAGACACCATCGTTATGTCCCCCGCAGCTAATATTGAAGACCAAGAACGCGGTTACATCATCCCCATCGGCGGCGCCGAGGAAAAACTCAATAACCCAGCGATTCTCGATCGCTTCGTTAGTATCTGCGGTGGCAGTAGCGCGCGGTTGGCTATTATCCCCACTGCTTCAGAACTCAGTGACACTGGCAGTAACTATGAAAGGCTATTTCGCAAACTCGGCATGAAACATATTCAGGTGTTAGACATCCAGACTCGCGAGGACTGCAAGTCACAAGAAGCGCTGGACTGCATCGATCAAGCCGATGGCGTATTCATGACCGGCGGCAACCAGTTACGTCTGTCGACTACCTTGGGCGGCACGCCCGTGGCACAAAAAATTCGACGCCGTAACGCCGCCGGTATGCATGTTGCCGGTACTTCAGCCGGCGCCGCTTTTATGCCAGAACATATGATTGCCGGCGGCTATGAAGGCTCTACTCCGCGCCCCGATATGACCACTATGGCGCCGGGCCTCGGGTTGACGAATCACTTCATCATTGACCAGCACTTTCGCCAGCGCGACCGCATCGGGCGGCTGCTGACGGCACTGGCCTATAATCCGTTCGCCATCGGCATTGGTTTAGACGAGGACACGGCGGCTTTTATCCGTCCCGGCGATGACCTTGAAGTCGTCGGTAGCGGCGGCATCACGATTATTGATCCTACGAACCTGACCCATTCGTCGATGGATAAAGCCAGACGCGGTGAGCCGGTTAGTCTGATAGGCTTACAGCTTCATATTTTAGTCTCAGGCGGTCGGTTTGAAATTGAGACACGGCAGGCTTTCGAGGCTTAGGCTCTAATTTTTAAAAGGACGTTATCTGTATGAAAATCGTCACGACCAATGTCTATGTCGGCCCTAATCTTTATGCGCGCTTCCCCGTCATTAGGCACGTACTCGACCTAGGCGAGCTTGAGCATTGGCCAAGCGCGCGACTCGGTGAGTCATTTGTCAATGCGCTGCTCGATTGCCTACCAGGGCTTGATGAACACGGCTGCTCATATCGCGAAGCAGGCGGCTTTGTTCGCCGGTTGCGTGAAGATGAGGGTACATGGTTGGGACACATCATGGAGCATGTCGCGATTGAACTGCAAAATATTGCCGGCTCGCCCGTGACGTTTGGTCGCACGCGTTCTGTTGAGGGCTCGCCTGGCCACTATACGATGGTCTTTCAATACCTAGATGCAGAAGTCGGCTTGGCAGCGGGACGCCTTGCGCAAACGCTACTGCTCAGCCTTTTGCCAGCCGATTTAAGTGCCGCTTATGACATTGATCCGGGTTTTGACTTCGCGTCAGCCAGAGACGACTTTATTCGCTATGCCCAGCGCCGTGCTCTGGGCCCCAGCACCGCCTCGTTAGTGCGCGCTGCCGAAGAACGTGATATTCCTTGGTTACGTCTTAACCAACAAAGTCTGGTGCAATTTGGCCACGGTCGATATCAACAGCGCATTCAGGCCACCACCACGGGTAAGACCAGCAATATTGCGGTGGAGCTGGCCGGCGACAAGGAAGAAACCAATGCGATTCTTCGCGACTTAGGTTTGCCTGTCCCGGCCCAACGTCTAGTACGCACCGTAGAAGATGCTCAACGAGCTGCGCGCCGTATCGGCTACCCCGTAGTGCTAAAGCCCATTGATGGCAACCATGGGCGCGGCGTTTCGATTAACTTAAGTACTGAAGCTGACATCGCCGTTGCATTTGATGTCGCCCGGGAGCACGGCCGTAATATTATCGTTGAGCGCTTTATAGAGGGCTTTGACCATCGTCTGCTGGTGGTTAACGGCAAGCTCGTCGCTGCCGCTAAACGCATGCCCGGTCATGTGGTGGGTGATGCCGTGCACACGATTGAGGAACTGGTGGGAATTATTAACCAAGACCCTCGACGTGGCGTAGGTCATGAAAAGGTCTTGACGCAACTAGAGTTTGACCACCAAGCGCATCTATTGCTCGAAAAAGCTGGCTACACGGCGGCGACGGTCCCGGCAATGGATGAGATCGTATTTTTACGTTCTACGGCCAATCTGTCTACGGGTGGCACAGCCATTGACGTCACCGATATTATTCATCCCGACAACCGTGAGATGGCAGAGCGAACCATCAAAGCGATTGGTCTCGACGTAGGCGGTGTTGATTTTCTGACAATGGATATTTCTGAGTCTTATCGTGATGCCGGCGGTGGTATCTGTGAAGTGAATGCCGGGCCGGGGTTTCGTATGCACGTAGCCCCCAGCGAAGGCACGCCGAGAGATGTGGCCGGCCCAGTTATCGATATGCTGTTCCCACCAGGCACACCATGCCGCATTCCTATAGCCGCCGTTACCGGTACTAATGGCAAAACCACCACGACGCGTATGCTTGCGCACATTCTGAAGCTCAGCGGTTATACGGTCGGTATGACCTCTACCGACGGTGTCTATATTGACGGTCAGTTGTCCGTGTCTGGCGATATGACCGGCCCCGTATCGGCGCGTATGGTGCTGCGTGATCCGGCAGTTGATGCAGCGGTTATGGAATCTGCGCGGGGTGGCATGCTGCGCGGTGGACTTGGTTACCAGCGTTGTAATGTATCTGCTTGCCTAAATGTAGCTGCAGATCATCTGGGCATGAATGGCATTAATACCCTTGAGCAGCTTGCCGAGGTTAAACGCATACCCATAGAAATCGCCGAAGACGCTGTTGTCCTCAACGCCGACGACGGCTTGTGTTTACAGATGGCCGATTACACCGATGCCAAAACTGTCAGCTACGTCACCATGAATCCTGGTCATCCACTCGTAAAGCAGCATATTCGCGCCGGTGGTCAGGCGTTTGTGCTAGAGGAAGGCATGAACGGTCATATGATTACGATCTATGACAAAGAGGGACATACCCCCTTGCTCTGGACCCACCTTATACCCGCTACTGTTGAAGGTCGAGCGATGCACAATGTCCAAAATGCGATGTTTGCTGCAGCACTTGCTTACAACATGGATGTCAGCCTCGAACACATCAGGCAGGGTTTGCGGTCATTCGACTCAACATTCTTTCAGGCGCCCGGTCGTATGAATATCTACGACGAGCATCCATTCAAGGTGATCCTCGATTACGCCCACAATCCTGCAGCCGTTCGCGCCATGTGTAACTTGGTAGACCGGTTCGAGGTTAAGGGTCGAAAGTTGGTTGTATTGGCCGCACCGGGTGACCGCCGTGACGAAGACATACAAGAGATTGCTCGGCTAGCAGCCGGTCACTTTGATCACTTTATCTGCCGTGCAGATGATAATCGACGTAATCGCGGACATGACGAAGTCGCGCGTATTCTTCAGGCCCAACTGATTGAATGCGGCGTCAAGCCCGAGCAGATTGAAGTCGTTCCTGATGAGCAGATGGCGACGCAACACGCGCTGAGTATTGCGGCATCAGATGACCTTATTTTAGTATTGGCCGATCAGATCAAGCGTACCTGGAAGCAGATCATCTACTTTGATTCGAGCGCAGATAAGACCAGCGGTACGGAAACGAAAGCGTCCACGATCGCTCTACCCGACGTCGACCTGTTCACTTTCGACGAAGATGTGCAGATTATCTCTGATGAGCGTGGTGTGCGTATCGCTCGCGACGCCGGCGATTAGCGCGTGCTGGAACTGATAGACGCGCGGCGCTTAACAGGGCCGAACCTACTAGGCAGTGAGCCCGGTGTTGTCTTGGATATTGCCTGCCAGCCGTATGAAGTGGACGCTATTGCGACTATTTGGCAACGCACAGTGACGCAGTTACTGGCAGACACCGACTGGCCGAGGCTGAATTTTCTCACGCTGCCCCTTCAGGGTGGTGTTAGTTTGACGTTTAATGGCCCAATCGACAGCCTTTATACCGCCACCGAAATAGCGTTATTAGCCTGGCGGACTATTTTGCGCGAGCTAACTGGCGTGGACGCCGTCGAACAGTCGGAGGGAGTATTTGATTTGGCTGCTGAGCTTGAGGCTGAAACTCAACCGACACTTCTTGCACTTCAAACAGCAGCTACGGCTCACGCTGTGGCGTTTTTGTGGGACGACGACTATGTAAGCTTAGGCTACGGAGAGCATTCACAGACTTGGGCTCGTCATCAAATACCCGATCCGCAGACACTAGATTGGACGCATTTTGGATCTGTACCTATTGGTATCGTCACGGGCACGAACGGCAAAACCACCGTAACACGACTGGCCAGCTTTATTCTGCAACTAGACAATCACTCGGTAGGCGTTAGCTGCACAGACGCCATCTCAGTTAACAATACTATTATCGAGACCGGTGACTGGTCAGGGCCAGGAGGCGCCCGGCAGGTTTTGCGCGCGGCTGGCGTCACAGCTGCCGTGCTGGAAACCGCACGCGGTGGATTGTTGCGTCGTGGCTTGGGTGTTGAGCGTGCTGAAGTCGCATTGATTACGAATATTGCAGAAGACCATCTGGGCGATTTCGGCTCGCGCAGCCTACAAGAACTACTTCACATCAAGTGGATTGTAAGCCATGCGGTCGTCGACCATGGCGTTTTGGTTTTGAACGCTGATGACGCTTTGCTTGTCAGTCAGGCTCAGACTTATGCTGGGGTGATTGTCTGGTTCAGCCTTGATCGGCATAGTCACGTGATACAGGCGCACTTAAAGCACGAAGGTATGGCGTTTGTGTTGGACGGCAGTGCGCTGGTTTTCCTGCAAGGTCAAGAACAGCAGCAAATCTGCGATGTCCACGACATCCCCGTGACGTTAGGTGGCGCTGCCCGACATAATATTGCGAATGCCCTCGCGGCGAGCGCCATGACGTATTGCATGGGCACCAGCCTTGAGGCGGTCAAGCACGGATTGATGCGCATGACTCAGGCGGACAACCCAGGTCGGTGCAATACTTACAGGCTCGGCCATGTCCAGATACTGGTGGACTTTGCCCATAATCCGCATGCCATGCAGGCACTGTTTGAGATGGCCCGGGCGCTGCCGGCCAAACGCCGAGTACTGGCGTTCTGCCAAGCTGGAGACAGGCCCGATAACTCGATTCAAGAAGTCGCGCGAGCCGCTTGGCGCATGGGACTTGACCGAGTGTTGATTTCAGAGCTGGCAGACTATCATCGTGGCCGGCAGCATGGTGAAGTGTTTGCACTGCTGCAAGCTGAACTGCTCGAACAAGGTGCAGAGCAAGGACAAATTAGTCATTTTGAGCGAGAGATAGACGCGCTAGAAGTGGCGCTCGACTGGGCGCAATCTGGTGATCTCGTCATCATGTTGGCGCTCGGTGAGCGAGAAGCCATCATGACAAGGTTGGCGGTGTTAGGTGCTCAGCCCATCATCTAAAGCCACGTCTATTGTCAGGCAAGTGATCCTGACAAGGCGCGATCGAGTACTAATTGGATGAACAGGCAGAACTATTTTGTTGATAACACTGAACTGACGCCGCAAATAACCATTAAACCGGTCAATCGCTCGAGGCGTGCACAACACGGTGATTGTCCTTGTTGTCAACGACAGCAAGCACTGACATTCCATCACTTGATTCCAAAAAAGCTACATCGACGGCCACGCTTCAAACAAACATTCACCCGCCAATATCTGAGCCTTGGCGTCTATCTATGCCGCCCATGCCACAGTGGTATCCACGATCTTTACTCAGAGATGGCGCTAGCGAAAGACTTTTCTCAGATCGAGAATCTACTCGCCGACGCTGGCTTGCGCCGGCATTTTGACTGGGTCAGCAAGCAAAAAGCTCAGACTTACCGTTAACTAAAGCACATCAATACCGGCAGCAATCACTCGCTACCGGCACTGTCTAAACGATCACCGAATAATTTTTATTAGGCAACAGCCAAACTACTCTCTGCAAACTCCTTAATCAGAGTGTAATTCGCCTTACCGTTCGCTGCCCGCTCGAGTGTCGCGCGCATCAAGATACGCTTGGGGATTTTGTACGCGGCTAAGTGTGTGCGTGCGAACTCCTTTAGCGCTATTTCGTCAAGCTCAAAGCCCGACATCAACTCGACGACCGCCGTAATAGACTGGCCCCATTTGGCATCCGTCAGTCCTACAACCAAGCAGTCTTTAACGCTGGGGTGATGTTTAAGTGCTTCCTCGACCTCTTCTGGAAAGACTTTCTCGCCCGCCGTATTAATGCAATTGCTGCCACGGCCAAGTAAAGTCAGGCTGCCGTCGGCTTCAACCGTAACAAAGTCGCCAGGGATTGAGTACCGCACGTCGCCAATCACCTTAAACGTTTTGTTAGTCTTGGCTTGGTCTTTGTAATAGCCATCTGGCAAAAAGCCAGACACTGCTATCATGCCTGATTCACCAGAACCGGCTAACACTTCGTGTTCGTCATCCGTGAAGACTTTGCAGTTGGGTCCGAGGGTGAATTGCGCTACCTCAATCACTTCATCCTTGGTCATGACCGAGGCACCCAAGCCAATAGCCTCTGACGAGGAGAAAGAGTCTGCAAGTAAAAGATTCTCATTGTGTCGCAGTAAATCCGCTTTGACGCCACGCGTCCACATAACCCCGCTGGATGTCATTACCGCAACAGAAGAAAAATCGTATTTACCCGGGTTGGCATCAAGGAACTCGACCAAGGGTCGGGCAAACGCATCTCCGACGATGGTAAGCGCGGTGACGCCATGCTTTTGTACGTTCTGCAGCGCGAGTTCTGCTTCAAAACTCTTTGATACTAGCGTCACGCAGGTGCCACCATTAGCTATCGCTGATAGGCCTGACAACAATCCAGTGCCATGCATCAGCGGCGGTAGAGGCAGCGTCACAGGCCCAGAAGGAGCCGCTTTAATACGCGCTAGGTGCTCTGCCAAGTCCTCGCAGGGCGGAACGCCTAAACGGGCATTGCCCCCGGCTCCAAGCACGTTCCACAAGGCGTGTTGACTCCACATTACGCCCTTTGGCATACCTGTCGTACCACCCGTATAAATGAATAGCTGATCTGACGGGCTGCGGATCTCGGTGAGTCGAGCACCGTCACCGGTCGTTGCCAGGGCCTCGTAAGCGAGGGCGTCTGCCATACCCGCAGTACCATCATCGACTTCGATCCACTGGGTTACTTTCGGCAATTGATCGCGGATATGTTCAACATGGGGCGCAAACTCCGCCGCATAAATACAGACCGTCGCGTCCGCATTGTCGAGCAGGTAAACGAGTTCATTATCTATGTATCGGTAATTGACATTAACATGGGTTAATCGGGCTTTAAAAGCTGCTGTCATACCCTCTAGGTACTCTGGGCGGTTACGCATATATAAGGCAATCTTGTCGCCGGATTTAGCGCCGTTGCTCAGCATGTTACGCGCGAGGTTATTGCTACGCGTAACAAGCTCCGACCAGGTGATGGTGCGGTCTCCATGAATTAGTGCTGGTCGATCAGCGGGTACTACATTACCCACTGCATCCAAAATGTCTCCGTAATTCCACTCAAATGCCATCAGTCTTATCCCCGTTCCACCACTTTGTGGTGGTCTTATTATTGTTGTCATTGTTAGTCTTGTAGCTAACGTTGGTACCGATAGTAACAAATTTGCAGGGTCTTGCTGAAGAACTTGTGCGCGCGATTCTATTTGACAGTTAAATGTTCATACTCAGGGTCGGCCTTGTTGTTCTCTCCTGCTGTTCTCTCCTGCTGTTCTCTCCTGCTGTTATAGCTAGATTGAAACAGCTGACAGCCTGATTTCGACGGATAGGGTGGCCTAGAAACCATAGTGTAGATAATATGTAGTGCATGCGTCATTCATCACAGAGGCTTGTTGTGCAAACTAACAACGAGATTGAGCAGCAGATTATTCGTGCTGTGAAAGACAACACTGGTTCAAAGTTCACGTCAAAGGCAGGCAGGCGCACGTCGGGGATGCCAGCAGCGGTGCTAATGCTATTGACGCCGCCGCCCGCTTGATCGGACGTTTGGAAGAGTTTGAACAATCACGCAACGCGCTAAAAAAATTATCCAGACTATGCGCCATTCGATAAGCCCATCAACGCAAATGTTGGCAAGATTGCCGGCGGCGACTGTGCCTCTTCGGTGCTGGTCTGGTGTACCTTTGACATGCGTACGGGCCTTTACCCGGGAGAGGCTGCTCGCGATGGTGCAACACAGACCGAAGATCTTATTCGGCAGGCAGCGGCTGCGCATCCTTTTTTATCAAACAATCCACCGACCGTAGCGTTCAATGGCTTCATGGCGTAGGGCTATGGTCTGCAACCTGGCAGCGACGCAGAACAAACTTTGGGTGTGGCGCACAAAGCTGTTTTCCAAAGCGAATTGCAGGCCGTAACTGCCTTAGTCTACCTAGACGCTCGCGTGTTTACGCGATACGACGATACGCCCTGCCTAGTCTATGGGCCGACGAGCGACAATATTCATGGTTTTGACGAGCGGGCAGTATCACATCTATTGAGCGGATTACGGCGACGATTGCCGTGTTTATCGCTAATTGGTGCGGTCTGGAGAAGATAGATAGCACCAGCTAGGTAGCAAGGTAGACCCGCCCGCGGTGGTTTGTGTTGCACCGCCGCATCCGTTAAACTTCGCCGTCTTTCTGTCGTCTAATTGCGTTATAACATTGC
>JBLHVI010000018.1:0-52533 GCA_047630175.1 Candidatus Azotimanducaceae bacterium | reverse complement strand
CTGACTGTATCCCATCGACGTGGCGGCGACAGGATCGACCTCATTACGCCAGTTGGCATAGTCGGTCAACAGCGTGGCATAGTCGGTTGCGGTTACCTTGGTTGTAGCTACCCCGGTCGTAGCTACCCCGGTCGTAGCTACCGATACCGCTTGTTTAGCTGGGTTACAGCCTGCAAGCAACATCAGCACTGTCCCACACACCACCTTCTTCAGATCCTTGTTCACCCGTCCACTTCCCCGATTTGTAAACCCTATATGTTACAACGGCGACGATTTTAATGCAGGATGCTGTCGATCAATAAATATCTGATACTCATTAAAATCAATAAACACTGGTAAGGTGTTGCGAGGACTCCAACAGAGTGAACAAAATGACAGCAGTTGACTGGAAAACATCGGGCGTCAAAGTCATTAGCGGTGATCACCTAGACAGTAATACACCACAGACAGCGGGTATGAACCGCGCCGCTGCGATCAATTTCGCAACAGCTGGGGCACAAAAACTCTGGGCGGGTACGGTGCAGATACACCCCCACGCCAAGACCGGCGTCCACCATCATGGGGCATTGGAGAGCATTATTTACGTCCTCAGCGGCAAAGCACGTATGCGCTGGGGTGAACAACTTGAGTTTGTTGCTGAAGCTGGCCCCGGCGACTTCATTTTTATACCCCCTTACGTGCCACATCAGGAGATCAATGCGGGCGGCGATCAACCGTTAGAATGCATTCTGGTGCGCAGTGACCAGGAATCTGTGGTCGTCAATCTAGACATTCCCGTTGTCGAAGACCCTAACGGTTTGCATTGGATCGACCCGATACACGCAGCACCAGCGAGTGACTAAAACACGATGCTCTGTTGCACCGGAACTTTCTAGCCTACATCTTTTCACTAATACTTTTTAACGAGTGAGGACATCATGAACTCAGACGCTATCCAGCGCGGTAAGAATGCCATTATCGGCGCCCTTGTTGCCGATGCCGCCACCATGGGTCTGCACTGGCTATACAGCCAGCAGCGACTGACAGAACTGGCGCCCGAAGTACCCGAGTTCCGCACACCGTCGGTGTCTGATTTTAGCGGCAACGTCGGCTACTTTGCGCATGGCGGTAAAACAGCAGGAGACCTCTCGCATTATGGTGAACAAACCAGAGTCATGCTCATATCTATGTCTGCCACTCGGGGCCAGTATGACCGTATGCACTATCAAGAGGCCTTCAGGAGCCATTTTGGCTATGGCGGTAGTTTCGCAGGTTACATCGATCGACCCACTCGGCAGACGCTAGACACTCTCTACAACAACGAACGCGAGCAGCTAGTACTGGCTGGAAAAATTCCGTTTGCTGGCGATGAAAAACAGCGCGCCTCGGTGATGACCCGGGTTTTGGCCGCCGCCAAACGCTATCAAGGCACCGCCCTCACCGATGCAGTCACTAAAATGGCGTTGTCTTTGCCACACCCGCAAGACAGTCGCACCTATGCACTAGCGCTGGTTGCTGCCTTGGAAAGCACCAGCGACTATCCGGGTGCGCATGACGAACAACTGCCCGCCATCAGCAAGCTACCGGTGTTGGTCGCCCGCCAGCTAGAAAACACCGAGCTCAACGACATGGTGACCAGCGCGATAAAGGTGACTAACAATGCACCGCGGGCTATCGACTATGGTCAGGTAAGCGCCGCTACGCTTCGCGAACTGATACTTGGCCAACCCGTTGAGGCAGCCATTGCTGCGGGACTGAAGGCCGCATCAGCGACCACCCGTGAGCATCTGACGGCGGTACTTAATGAGACGGCGTCGGTAAGCGAGGTCACCAGCAAATATGGTTTGAACTGTGATCTGGGCTGCGGCGTCGCTAGCGTGCTGTATAACCTGCGATCGGCAACTTCTTTTGCACAAGCCATGCGCCAAAACATTTTAGCCGGTGGCGACAATTGTGGTCGTGCCATCATGCTGGGTGCTGCCTGTGGCGCACATTTTGGTTTTGATGGTGATCACGGCATACCCGCCGCTTGGCTTGATAGATTAACGCTCAAAGACTCACTGCTCGCCGATATCGAGCGACTGTTCAACGAGGTGTAGGCGCCTCACGTTAGGAACCTTGGGACTACAACGGCGTGTAGTTAATATGGTCGCGATAATTGCTTGCGTATTTTTCTTTGCCCATCAGTTCGATTTGCTTGTGCATAAAAACTTTAAACAACGACTGCAAGGCCGGGTCATTCTGAACCATAGCGAAAGCTTCAACCGTCGAAAGAGCATTAGCATTGGGGACCTTGCGCAACAAATAGTCTGACACTGCCTCTGGCGCGACACTTACCCGCGGTAGCGTGGCCAGCCAAGTGTTCTCGTGCAGCATCCGTTTCGCTTTACGCCAGGTTGCATCTAGCAAGATCCATGTTTTCTGCTGCGTTTGTGCGATACGGTTATTGTCGGTAGATGTCGGGCTATTAGGCCTAACGTGTTCACCTTCAGCGTCGGGAAACACAACGGCTAAATTTTTTTGTCGTAGAGGACTGAAAATCTCACCTTCTCTGACAAGAACTTGCGGATAGCGTAGTTTGATTAACGATACGGTCGAAAGCGTTTTACTGCGCTCCTGGGGATGGCGAAGAATTATTACGGAAGGCTCAAGACGGCTCACATGCACTTGATGGCATAGACACAACGTGTGAGGAATGCCACAACCTAAGCAATAGCGGTTATTGAGCAAAGGCGCATGATAGATGGGGCTGCGCTTAACTTTTGTTTCAGACAAATGCAATTGCACGCCAATCACTCGGCCTAGGGCATTAGTGTGCAAGCGAATCTCGCGTTGGGCCAAGCCTTTTTCGAACTTAGTAGAATCAACGACCTCCAACCGATAAACATTCTCTTCAACTTTTATCGGCTCCCCGACTACCAGCAGAACGTGGCCGCTATCCCCTGACTTTGGCACATTTTCCTTACGCCAAGCCAACAGATTCCAAGGTTTTATTTGAGAGATATTGCTGGAGCCTATTTCCTGCAAGATGGCAAAGTAATGAACAGCCCTCGGCTGCTTTAAGGCGTAGGGCTTCGGCACCGCTAAATGGTCGCACAGCAAGTTGACTAGCCCAGAACAGTCACAGTGAATCGCACGGTTGTTCACGGTTGGGCTGCGGGCAAAGCCTTTCTCTGGCAACCCAAGCCAAGCGCTCGTTAGTTCTTGCAAACTCACCTGAAAATCCCCTTCACCATCGTCACGAACTAAAAGCCCAGGTCCTGATCTTCAATTGTCAGACGAGACAGAAATGTCCGCACGTCATCAGCGGATCTAGCGGGTATTTCTTCCATCGGAACATGACCGACATCCTTATAGAGTATCTTCCGGCTGTTAGGTAATACAGCCTCAAACTTGTCAGCAACACTGACCGGTATCAGCCCATCTTCAACGCCCCACATTATGAGCGTGGGTTGCGTCAATACTGAAACATCAACTGTTTCGTTAGCATTAGGATCATAGCTCGCAAATCGATGCAATGTCGCATCACGAGTACCGTCTCTGATGGAGAGTTCGTAGTAGCGATCAATCAATTTTTGATCTACCACAGGTGAGTTGTTGTGAGCCGCTTTGACGCCCTGCTCCGTCAACAGGTACGGATCCACATAACGCATAAGCGCACGAAACCATGGCTTACCCAGCAAGGTAAAGACAATAGGCCTTGAGTTCTTATCGGGGTCTGATTCAGCGATCTGTTCACGCCGCCACTGAGGTGGGCCACTGGCGTCTATCAATATCATGGCGCTGACTTTTTCTGGATGCGCGAGTGCGTAGCGCCAAGTGGCACCGCCACCCATTGAATTCCCGCCCAGCACAAAACTATCCACACCGATATGATTAACCACCGCATCGATCGCCGTCGTAAACCCAGCCGGACTGTAATCATCGTCTGGTACTCTGCCGGTCAACCCATGCCCCGGTAAATCTAATGTGATAATACGAAAGTCATCGCCGAGTCTTTCGCGCCAGGCTTCCCATGTATGTAACGACGCGTTTGATCCATGAATAAGCACCACTGGCTGCCCCCCGGGATTACCTTCATCTCTGAAGTGGACCCTGGCGCCTGATGCGATATTGAGAAACTGAGACGCATCACTTGCGTATTTAGCGTCAATAATCTCCGCTGGCATATCGCCTTTGTAAAGCAATGCAGCCCCGATTAAGACCAGCGCCGCAAGCCCAACACCCACATATTTGAAAACTTTCATTACCCCACCTTTTTATTTTTATAGTACTTCAAAATTATTACACACAGCTTAAACGCTGGGAAAAGACCCATGCGATCATCGTCTACACGTCGCCGCGAAAGGGCATCCTTGCCTGCGCGATGCAACAATATAGAAAATCAACCAAGTAAACGACTTTACACGTTGATCTTTTCTATCCCGCCGGACCAGTGGATGTTTTGGTGATGCCGGATAGTCTGTGGGCGTTTCTCGTAGAATTCTTCAATCAGGATCGCAAGTTGCCAGCAGATGTACCCCAGCAAACGTGCATTAACGCCATATCACGGCTGTCCCGAACTTTACGCTGCGCGCTTATCCCGCGCTTTTAGTCAGCCGCAATGTCTTCTTGGAATTCAACGCGCCGTGCGAAAACGAATTCGTTCGCCAAGTAAGACACCTCATGTTCAGCACCAGGTTGAAGCATGAAGGGCGCGGGCGACTGAATCAAGAACCAACCCTGTTCCAACGCCGCCAAACCCGAGTGGTAGGGAGGCTCACGCTCTGGCACTTGTGGGCCCTTACCGTCGCTGCCGTCGTGGAAAGCCCACGCCACCGTCTCTGTATCCAGCGCACCTTCGGCAAGCCAAAGGTACAGAACCTGTTGTCGTGCCACCATTACGTTAAACCTCGCGCCAAACGATCACGTTGTTCAATGCGGGTGTAATAGAAATCAACATCAAATTTCGGGTCGGCGCTTAGGTAGCGCCATAGTCGCGCGCGTTGCATCTGCTCGTAGCGGCCCTCGTGGCCTTTTTGCCAGGGTTGCATGGTGCGCAAGATTTGGGCCACGCTGTCATGCCGCATTGTGGCGAAAGTGTGGTCACTTGGGTCATTGTGCATATTATCGAAATCCTCCATATGCCAGCGTTTGACTTGGGATACTCTTGGATTGAGTCGGATTTTATACATCCAGCGATCAACCTCACTCGGATTGGGCTGTCCCGCATGCCAGAGGCCGTGATGAAAAACCATCAAGGTGCCCGCCTCACCGCTGTATTGCTGTTCTCCCAAAAGGTGCTGATAGCGACTAACCCCTTCAGCGCGAATACGCCGCAGGTGGGTGCCTGGAACAAAGCGGGTGCCTCCTGCACCCGCTGCGACAGCTTGCGGAAAATAGAAAAGCTGAATATCGAACGTCGGATCAGCGCTGTCGATTACGGCATCCACATGCAGGTGCTGACGATGGCCGCTACCGGCTGCAAGACGATGCACAAAGTCATGGTCGAAGAGCGGGTCGGGGCCTACTAGTGACTCGATAATGCCCAGTACCTGTGGCAAATTTAGTAGCTGGCCGAGCAATGAGTCGGCTGGATAGCATTGTGAGAGTCGGGTGAGGCTTGCTGGCAGCACTGGCCCGCCGGCGTCTACAGGTTGACCAATTACCTGCTTGATTTTGTTGGTCTCAACGCGCGCCAGCTCTTCAATGATGCGCTGATTGATCTCATCGGGTATCAATGCATCGAACCTAAGGTAGCCTTCTGCGACGAAATGCGCCATCTGTGCGGTGGTCATCTTATATTTGCTTGCCGACATAATGAGCGCCTCATGCGTTGTCAGGTCGAGCTGTAAGATCTATTGCGGACAATGTACTACTGGTTGGGCTAAAGGTGACAGATTTATTTCGCCAAGGAACAGAACTGATTGATAGGCGACAGAACGAAACTATATCGCGCAAGTTCTTTACAACGAACTCTATTCTCGGCGCCGACTCGTCGAGGCACGGTGTAAGATCCCCACAACTTCCAACATGTTTTTTGGTATATTAAGGTCTTTACCTAGCGCTGATATTTTTCGACCAACCTGGCAACCCTAGGACGCCCGCATACCCATCGATGGATTTTTCCTATGAAAAATAAAAACTTCGGCATAGTCCCTATGCACCTGAGTGCTCGCGTTTTAGCAATACTGGCACTGATCACCACCGTATTTATTAGCGCCTGTTCAGAATACATACCTCTGTCATCGGGTGCCTTGGAAGGTATTGTTACCGCCACGCCCACAGCGTGGACCCAAGTCGCGACGACCGAAGTTATCCAACTAGAAACAACGGTCGACGAGCCCTACTCTGTCAACCTGTGGACGGTAGAAATCAATGGCGATCTTTTCATATTTGCCGGCGACAATCATACAAACTGGGTTAAGAATATCGAGCAGAACGCAGATGTACGACTACGCGCAGAGGGTCTCATTTACGAACTACACGCTACGCGGATAACAGATGACGCGTTGTTTGCGCTATTTGCAAAAGCCTGGGAGGCTAAATATGGCAATCGACCGCGAAACGAGAATGTCGACGAAACCTATCTCTTTAAGCTGCAACCTCGCTAATCAACATTAGCGTATATTCAATAGCAGCAAAGCAGAAGATATCGAAGCGACATCGCGAAGACCACAACAGTTCAAGCAAATTACTGACGCGGCTCAAAGCAGTTTACAGCCTCTAACAAAGCCAGCACAAAAAAGGATGTCCCAATGAAATTTGGTGTAATCGGCACAGGCATGATGGGCTGCGAGCACATCCGCAACCTGGCACATATTCCAAATGTTGAGTTGATTGCAGTTTCTGACCCAGATCCGACGTCAAGAAACTGGGCACGCAAGGCCTGCGGCGAAATCTTTGCCCCCGCGGTTTATGCTGACCACCAACAATTACTCGATGAGAAACCTGACGCGGTGATTATCGCTTCGCCGAACTATACGCATATTGATGTGATGCGTGATTTGATGAAGACAGATATCCATGTGCTACTCGAAAAACCTATGTGCACGAGTCTGACTGACGCGCGTGAACTGGTGGCATTAAGCGAACAGCGCGCCGCACTCACCTGGGTAGCGCTAGAATATCGCTACATGGCCGCGACACAACAATTTTTGGCGCGTCTGCCCTTGGTCGGCGACCTGAAGATGCTGTTTATCCGCGAGCATCGCTTTCCGTTTCTCGAAAAAGTGGCCCATTGGAATCGTTTTAATGAATTTACCGGCGGCACGCTGGTCGAAAAATGCTGCCATTTCTTCGATCTAATGAACCTCGCGATCGGTGCAAAACCGTTACGTGTGATGGCATCCGGTGGTCAAGATGTGAATCACATGAATGAGAATTATGCAGGTCGCACGCCAGATATTCTCGACAATGCTTTTGTCATCATTGAATACGAAAATGGCGCTCGCGCCTGCCTAGACCTCTGCATGTTTGCCGAGGGCAGTCTTAACGAACAGGAATTGGTTGCCACCGGTTCTAAGGCGAAACTTGAAGTACATATTCCCGACAATCAGTTGACGCTGTCATGGCGCGACAAGCGGCCTATAGAGCGCCATACGGTGGAGACCGACCCGCGCGTCAAATATGCAGGCTTTCACCATGGTGCCAGCTATCTTGAACAGCTTGAATTTATCAATGCAATTAACGACAAACGGCCTGCCGCTATTACTACCCGAGATGGCTATTGGTCTGTCGCCATCGGGATCGCTGCCCAGCAATCCATTCAACAAGGATCTTTTGTCGACATTGAGAGCCCCTAATTGACCAAACCGGCATCCTCGGTTCGCCGGCAGCGATTAATGAACAACGTGCTAACAACTGCCTTATCATCTGCAATAAAAAGTGAGCTCGTGTCATAGCAACACGGCTATTGCTGTGTCACGCATAACACGGGCTCACAAAACTTTCAGCGGCTACACGACCACTTGTGGTTGGTCGCAGTAGCGTCTTATCAACACCACGAATATGCGAACCATGCTATCACTGGCGCAGACAATAGAAAGCCTCACGGGACGACAAGAGGCTTTCGTGGGATAAAAAGAAAACGACGCGAACAACGGTCATTACCGCCGTCGTTGATGGCCGCTTGCAGCATGCAGAACTAACGGCCTAACTGTTTTTCCAACCGCGCGATAGCCTGCTCAGCTTGATCAAGGGCCAAGCCAATACGCTGCCGTAACGTCTCGATATCAACCCCGTCAGTGCTCTTCTTGCCCTCCATGTAACGGGCATAAACACCATGAACAATAGCGGCGGTTTTCCATCGATTAAAGCCCACATAAAAGTCGAGCAGCGTCAGATCGCGACCTGTTCTGGCTGCATATCGATCCGCAAGATAAGCTCGATCAGGAAATCCTGGCACCGAGGTTGGACCGCCCGGGCCTGCTAGCACGGGGTCACCGGGCTCGCTCCACTGGTTCAGGGCATAGGCAAGATCAGCTAACGGATCGCCCAACGTCGAAATTTCCCAGTCAACAACGGCAGCAATGGCACCGTCAGCACCGATCAAACAGTTATGCAATCCATAGTCACCATGCACTACTCTGGCCGGCCCTTGATCGGGCATATTGTCCAGAAAATAACGCTGTAGTTCGTGAGCCCGCGGATCGTCATAGTCCGCTGGGCCTGCTGAGGCGGTCCAAGATCGGTACCAAGTTTTCAACTGACGACCGACGTAATTTTCTTTCTTGCCCAACTCGCCAAGGCCCAGTTCGTCAGGGTCAAGCGAATGCAAATCAGCCAGCACATCGATAAACGAGTGCGCCAGCACCTCACGATTAGCCGCAGGCACCCACGCGACAGTGTCGTCGGCAGTATACAGGGGGCGACCGTTCACCACGCCCATCACATAGAACCAAGCACCCGTGACATCCGGCGATTCACAAAATCCCATCGCGGCGGGTACTGGCACCGTTGTCGGTCCCAGCGCGGAAATCAGTGCCCATTCACGCGACATATCGTGGGCTTTTGGCAACAATTCGCCGAGCGGCGGTCGCCGAATAACCGCCTCAGTGCCGTCTTTAGCCTGAATTAAGTAGGTTAAGTTGGAGTGCCCCCCTGGCAGCCGAGACCAACGCAAAGGCGGTTGTAACGCCGGGATATGCTCTGCAAGCCACGCTTCCACGGCGGGAATATCATAGCCTTCGTGGCTGTCATTCGGGGTCTCGGCTTTTATCTCAGTCATGGTCTTCGTCTTTCACATGAGGGAGGCACCAAGATGAACCAAGCTGCGCTGGCATGCAAGCGTGGCATGCAGGGGTGATTGATAATTTTTTGTCGATGGCCGCCTTACGATACAATACGCTCCGTTAAAACTTATGCCAATTTGGATATACCTTATGTCGAGCCAATCAAACAACGCCCCTGCGGGCAAAATTTCCAGCGCTGAATTTCTCGAGATGAGCCACCCGGTTGACACCCACCAATGGCGACTACCCGTCGTTGCAAAAACTACCGGTGGGCGCGGCTCACTGTTTGGTGGCGTAGGCCTGGCGGCTGGCGTTGTGGCCCTGCAACAGGCGACGGGAAAACCCATCATTTGGGCCACTGGGCAGTATCTGTCTATTACCCAACAGCCCGCCGTGCTGGACCTTGAAGTATTACTGCCGAGCATCGGCCGCAATGTAACTCAGGGGCGCGTAGTCGGACATTTGGGCGATAAGGAAATCATCACTATTCTGGGGGCGTGCGGTGAACGTCCCAACGTTGCTCAAGGGCTGTGGCAAACTATGCCTGATGCACCGGCACCCGATGACTGCGAGCCCGTGGGAAGCACCCACAACGTAGACTCACTGCACCAGCATGTAGATGTGCGGGTTGCCCGCGGCATGTTCGGCTTCTCAGGAACGGGCACGCCCAGCGGCGACGATCGCAGTATGCTTTGGGCGCGCATGCCAGAGGTGCATCATGATGCTGGCGCACTCGCGATTATTGCCGACTACATGCCCTCTGCGCTAGGCAACGCCTTGGGGCATGTCACCTCTTGTACCAGTCTCGACAATACGATTCGCTTTGCGAACCTGGGGCCTAGCGAGTGGATTTTGTGTGATAATCGTATCGAATTTATCGGCAACGGGTTTGGCTACGGCCGCGTTAATATGTGGAGCCAAACAGGTCAATTACTGGCTACCGCAAGCCAGTCAATGATTGTACGCGTGCCTGAAAAAGCCGACTGAACCCAAACAAACTATTCAGTCGGACCTTTTACAATCAGCAGCAATGCGAGTGCCCATCGTCTCAGCGGTTGCCTCAGCTATCGTATTAATCGAGATCAAACACCTCAATAATACCAACGCCTACCGTGCTATTCACGCCTCTAACGATAGCGGTATAGTTTCCGGGCGTCAGCGTTCGCGTGAGTACGGCTTCTCTTGTGTCCGTTGGTTGCAAATCAGCACGTAACTGGCTGACATTGACATCATCTTGCCAATTATCATTAGTGGCGATCAACACCCCATTGACATCCAGCAATTCCAAGACGGGATCAGCAATTGCACCCGCCACACCCAGCGCTTCCATACTTGGCCCAAGCGCTCGAAAGGTCAGGGTCTTAGTCTCAGTGCCACCAATAATCACGCCACCGATTAATACATCGTCACCCGTACCGACAAAACCCCGAGTCGCGATATTAATCAATCGTGTTACGCCTGTATCTGCGACTTCGAAGACCTCAACAATACCCACGCCCTGAGTCCTGCCGACGCCGCTGACGATAGCGGTATAAGGCCCTGGCGCAAGCGTAATAAGAATGGCCGCCTCGCGGCTTTCAGTCGGCATCAGATTTACGGGTATCTGGTCTGCCAAACTGTAATCCTGCCAATTGTCATTCTCAGCGAGTAAAGATGTACCAGAGAACAGCTGCAACTGCGGGTCGGCGAGAACATTCGGCACACCCATTTGAGTCATGCTTGGACCACGTGCACGCACAACAACCTGTTTGGTTGTCGAGCCACCGATGACCAAACCACCGATCATCACCTCATCATCCAATCGTACTGGCCCCCGCGAGGCGATATTACCCAGACGCGCTGTTGGCGCTACAGGGGGCTCAACAGGTGGAATGGGAACAACAGGTACAACGGTGCTACTGCTCGTTACGCTATTCAATGTGACGAAAATGGATTCATCAACTACGCCCGTAAAATCTACCGTCGGCGTATTAGTCAACGCACCATTAGACCCAGGAACATTCAATGCTGATGTCGGCAACGCAGCAATGGCATCAACAATAACCATGCCAGCGTCATCAACGGTGCCAAAAACTGTAAAACCTTCGTTTTGACTATCCAAATTGGCGGCGTTATCGACCAAATTGACAAACCATTCACTCGTGGCGCTATTCGGGTCGTCACCCACCTTCGCCATGGCAACGGTGCCGCGCGTGTTGGATATTTTGAACTCGTTGATCACCGGCGCATTGGTCGCAATATGCGGTGCTGAACCGGTCAGAGGATCGAACGCGAAACCCCCGCCCTGCAAAATGAAATCAGGGATGCTGCGATGGAAAAAGGTCCCGTCAAAAGCACCACTGTTGACATAAGTCAGAAAGTTGGCGACCGTCAACGGTGCGTCTTCCTCCAGCAGCAGAATATCGAAGCTGCCCTGCGATGTGTTTACTGTGACGGTCTCGGCTGAGGCCCGCCAAGTTGATGCCAACAGGCATATAAAAAGAAAAATGGTGCTGCGCTTCATGGGTTTGCCCGTGTATGAATCTTCGGCGGTACTGTACACCAAATCGGCTCAAAAAGGGCGTATCTGACCCGGCACGATGCGCCACATAAGGTGAGGTTTCGACAGGCAGATCAGGCCCGAAGAAGTCGCAGCGCATCGTCACACCAGGTTAGCGCTGTTTCTTCCTGCCGAATACCCGCGAGCAAAGCAAGATAGACGCCTTTTTTATGTGCGGTCAAATCCGGCGGATTAGCATAGCTGCGACGCTCAATTTTACGATATAGGGCTAATCGCTGCTCATGTTGCTGGCGACGTTCAGCAATGGCGCTGAGCATAGACCCAACGGGGACAGTGCCCATGTTGTATAGCTTAATAAATAGCTCATCTTTATTGTTACGCCTTGGTGTCGGTGCCAACACCCAGTCTTCCAAAGCCCGACGGCCGTCGGCCGTCAGCGAATAAACCCGTTTATCTGGTTTACCCATCTGCCTAACCTCTTCGACAGCAATCTGGCCCTGGGTGTGCAGCCGCTTCAATTCACGGTAGATCTGCTGGTGTGACGCCTGCCAGAAAAAACCTAAGGACACATCAAACTGCTTAGCAAGGGCATAGCCGGTGAGGTCTTCCTCGATCAGGGCAGTCAAAATTGCGTGTGGCAATGACATGAGTTTCCAATAAGTCGCGCTGTGTAGATTGCCAGTCTACAGGTCCAGGACAAAAAGACGCAAAATTATTATGCAATTAGTTGCATAATAATTTCCTTGTGCAACAATGCGTGCCACATACAACTTTATCACTCAGCATTTATCAAAAAGAGGTTTATATGGCAATTCCAGAGATCATGGTCGGCCGGTTGCGTATCCCCGTCGTAGCAGCGCCGCTGTTTATTATTTCCAACCCAGACCTAGTCATTGCCCAGTGCAAGGCCGGCATAGTAGGCTCTTTTCCTTCATTGAATGCGCGACCCATTGAAATGCTAGACGAGTGGCTGCAGCGCATCACCACCGAGTTGGCCGAGTATGACGCCGCCAATCCTGACGCACCTTCGGCACCTTTTGCCGTCAATCAAATCGTCCACCGCTCAAACAACCGCTTAGACGAGGACATGGCCCTATGTGAAAAATATAAGGTCCCAATTGTTATTACGTCGCTCGGCGCCCAGAAGGCCATCAATGATCAGGTTCATGGCTGGGGCGGCATCGTGCTACACGACATCATTAACAACCGCTTTGCTAAGAAAGCCATAGAAAAAGGCGCCGATGGCCTGATAGCTGTGGCTGCCGGTGCTGGTGGCCATGCTGGCGCTCTGTCACCTTTCGCTTTGATTCAAGAAATTCGCACATGGTTTGACGGCCCAGTGTTGTTGTCTGGCGCTATCGCCCATGGTGATGCAGTGCTTGCAGCTCAAGCCATGGGCGCAGATCTGGCGTACATTGGCTCGGCGTTTATTGCCACCAAAGAAGCCAATGCCGACTTGCCCTACAAGCAAGCTCTGGTGGATTATTCCGCCAGTGACATTGTCTACACCAACCTGTTCACTGGGGTGCATGGTAACTACCTGGCACCGTCTATTACCGCTGCAGGTCTCGACCCCGCAAACTTGCCTGAAAGCGACCCGTCACAGATGAACTTTGGCTCGGGTGGTGACACCGATGCCAAGGCATGGAAGGATATCTGGGGTTGTGGCCAAGGGATTGGCGCGGTGACCGGTATTGTTTCAGCAGGTGATTTGGTGGGACGTCTCCGCGATGAATATGCAACCGCAAGAGATCGGCTTGCGAAGGCGCAGTTTTAACAAGAAGGCGCAGTTTTAATAGGAAGGCTCAGTTTAAATAGACTATATTCGCGTCTTTGCAGGCGCAGACCAAGCATGGTCTGCGCCTTTTCTGCATAGAAGCCTCTCTAACGAGACAAATATCTCGTCTAGGCTAACAAATGACGCGCGTGAAACGCCAAATGTTCATCAATAAAACTCGCAATAAAGAAAAACGAATGGTCATAACCGCCTTGCATTCGCACTTCAACAGGGTAGTTGGCCTTGCTCGCCGCTGAAACAAAGCGTTGGGTCTGCAGCTGGACTTCAAGAAAATGATCAGCGGTGCCCTGATCAATAAGTATCGGTAAACGCGGCTCATCTGCCCCGGTAGCCAAGAGCAGCGAGCAGCTATCATATTCAGCCCAAGCGCTTTTGTCGTCACCCAGAAATAACCTCAGGGCCTTATCTCCCCACGGACAATGTAGCGGCGAAACGATGGGCGCAAAAGCAGAAACGCTACGAAATTTCGTAGGATTTTTCAATGCGACTGTCAGGGCCCCATGGCCTCCCATGGAATGACCAGAAATAGCAACTCGATTGGAATCAATCGGAAACGCCTGGTTAATAACTGCTGGCAACTCCTTGTTGATATAATCATACATCTGATAGTGTTCGCGCCACGGTGCTTGTGTCGCGTTGACATAAAAGCCTGCACCCAAACCGAAGTCCCAACTCGCATCCGGATCATCCGGCACAAGGCTGCCACGAGGACTGGTGTCAGGGCAGACAATAGCAATTCCTAACCGCGCAGCCGCCGCCTGTGCGCCGGCCTTGGTAACAAAGTTTTCGTCCGTACAGGTCAGCCCAGAGAGCCAGTACAACACGGGCACACTGCCCTGCTGCGCCTGAGGTGGCAGATAGATCGAGAATGTCATGTCACATCCCAGCGCCTCAGATGCGTGACTGTAGCGCAACTGTTGACCACCAAAACATAAGTGACTATCAAGGGCTTGAATCAATTCTCTGTCGCTCAACTGTCTCCCCCTGCGCTTTGCCTCACTGCAGCAGGCAAACTCGCGTAGTCTTTCTCGAGTTTCTTCAACTGCTTTTTCGATACGCCGCCGAGCACGTCAAGGGCATGCCGCAGCCGCGCGCGACTCATGTCAGGACCAATTAGCGCCATCGAATCGAACAGAGGTGGCGCTACAGGCTTACCGGATATCGCAATGAAAACGGGCCCCAACACATCCCTTATTTTTAATTGCAGCACCTCAGCGAGTTCGGCAAACAACTGGCTTAGATTGTCACGCTGCCAGTCGTTAAGGGCCTCACAGCGCCAGACAACAAACTGCAGGATACGTTTGATTTCTTCAACAGTCGTGTTTTTCGTGTTGAACGCGGTCTCATCAAAAAATGGCAGACCATCCACCAAAAACGCGGCCAAAGGCGCCACATCAGAAAACACGTCGACCCGCTCTTTGATCAGTGGTATCACCTTGAGCAAATTATCGCGGTTGTAGGCCCATGCGATCATCTTGTCTGCGAAAGCTTCGTCATCAAGGCTCTCGCGCAACCAGCGGCCATTAAGCCATTTCAACTTGGCGACATCAAATACCGGCGCACCCAACGAAATACGACTTAAATCAAAACTGGCCACCATCTCGTCAAGAGTAAACTTTTCTTCGCCATCGGGCATACTCCAGCCAAGCATCCCCAGATAATTCAACACAGCCTCGGGCAGAAATCCCATGCGCTCGTAAAAACCGATGCTGGTTGGATTTTTGCGCTTACTGAGTTTGCTCTTGTCGGGATTACGCAACAGCGGCATATGAATGATTTCCGGCATCTCCCAGCCGAAATACTGATATAGCAACACATGTTTGGGGGCTGAGTTAATCCACTCTTCACCACGAATAATGTGGGTGATCTCCATCAAATGGTCATCCACCACGACCGCCAAGTGGTAGGTCGGGTTGCCGTCTGACTTGAGCAAAACCTGCATATCAATCTGCGACCAATCAATCTCAATATCACCGCGCAGCCGATCGTTGACGACACAGGTGCCGGTGTCAGGCACTTTCATGCGCACCACATGGTTTTCAACAGCCCGCCGCGCTTGCCCATCAGCTGGATTGATGTCCATGCAATGACCATCATAACGCGCCGTCTCGCCCCGCTGCATCTGCTCGCGGCGCATCTCGTCCAGGCGCTTTGCGGTGCAAAAGCAAGGAAAAGCATGGCCTGCATCAATCAGGGTTTGAACATAACCACCATAAATCGACTTACGCTCACTCTGTCGGTAGGGCCCAAAAGACCCTCCTTTGTCCGGGCCTTCATCCCAGTCCAGCCCCAACCACCGCAGCGAGTCAAGTATTTTAGCTTCAGATTCGGGCGTACTGCGGGCTGCATCTGTGTCTTCAATACGCAATACGAATTGGCCACCGTGCTGACGCGCAAAACATAAGCTAAACAAGGCCATATAGGCGGTGCCCACGTGGGGATCACCGGTGGGTGACGGCGCCACTCGGGTTCTAACTGTCTTAACTTCCTTCATGTTGTGTTTCCGTAATACTGGCGATTAGTGCAGGCGGTGACTGCACACATTTAATACACTCCGACCCTGTTCTCGATGGATCATAATTTTTGACGCGTTTTGAATCTTACAAAACACTATTCTACTCCGACCCCACTACTCCGCGAAAGGCAGCAGATGTTACACTGTTGGCTATTAGCCTTTAATTGCGATTGATCATGCCCGAAACCGTCCCTGTCACCAGCCCTGTCGATAGACATGTCGTCAAACATGTCGTCAAACATGTCGATAGCCCTGCTACCGAGATTACTGCCAACCCACGCGTCAAAAGTGTTCCAGCGCCTCTCGATAGAACGCTTAGTTTGGCGCCTATGATGGGATGTACCGACCGCCATTGCCGTTATTTATTCCGGTTACTGTCGCCCAACACCCTGATGTACTCCGAAATGCTGGTGACCGGCGCACTAATCTACAATAGAGCTGACAAGTTTCTGCTGCACGGTGGTGATGAGCCGTGCGCGGTGCAATTGGGCGGTAACGACCCTAAACACTTAAGCCAGTGCGCACAGATGGTAGAGGATGCGGGCTACCAAGAAGTGAACATTAATGTCGGTTGCCCCAGTAGCCGGGTCCAGTCCGGAGGTATCGGCGCAGCGCTTATGGCGACACCTCACCTCGTCGCTGATTGCGTTGCCGCCATGCAAGCTCAGGTCAAGATCCCAGTAACCGTAAAGACGCGCATCGGTATCGACGACATGGACCACTACGAACACTTCTACCACTTCATCGACACCGTTCACGCAGCAGGTTGCCGGATATTCATTATCCATGCTCGGAAGGCTATCTTGGGTGGTTTGTCGCCTAAGGAAAACCGCGAGATTCCGCCGTTGAAATACGATTTTGTGTACAAAATTCGGCATGCCTTTCCGGATTGCCAATTTATTCTCAATGGCGGTATCAACGACGTTGAGTCGGCACTGGCGCTGTTGCCAAAAGTTGATGGCTTGATGCTGGGGCGAGCACCCTACGCGAATCCTTGGCTGTTAGCCGAGCTTGATGCGGCCCTTTACAAACACGAAGCCATAGACAGAATGACAGTACTGCAACAGTATATGGATTACATGGAGCGACAGCAGGCTGATGGCGAGCCGTTCAGGCATATGGTCCGACACCTGATGGGCTGGTTTACGGGTATGCGCGGTGCCCGCACGTTCCGCCGCGAACTCGGTGCTCACATGTTTGAAGCAAATGCCGATGTCGGTGTTGTAAAGCGGGCATTACATGAGGCAGGGCTCAGCAACGTTGAGACGTCAGACAATATATACATCGCTCAGATGAAACAGAGGTAGTAACCAAATTATGCTCGACAAGATCAAGAAATTTTTTGACGAAAAACTAATGCCAGTAAGCGATCAAGATACCGGCCAATCCGTACAATTCGCCACGTGCGCCCTGCTTCTAGAATTGTCCCGAGCCGACTTTGAAGCGGATGACCTGGAACAGGCCGTCATCGTCGCCATGCTAAGAGATACCTTCGATCTTGATGAAGCTGACTTGCAAGCACTCATCGAACTCGCCGGCCAAGCATCAGATCAAGCTCACGACGTGTTCCAGTTCACACAATTGGTTAATGAGCACTATTCACACGACGATAAGATTCAGCTAACAGAAAATCTATGGCTGGTGGCTTTCGCCGATGGACGTATTGACAAATATGAAGAACAGTTTATTCGTAAGGTTTCGGGCTTATTGCATGTATCCCATTCTGACTTTATCAAAGCCAAGATCAGGGCCAGAGAACATCAAGGCCTGTGAGATTTTATCACCTGACTAGCGTCGACCTACTGCTTTATTCATAGGCTGCGATACTGCAGCAGAGCTTGTGTCTTGCTCCTGTTGAAGCGCATTAACCAGATCTTTAAACGCAACTAGATTTGTCTCATTGAGGTTCATCAAGGCCCGGTGAGCTTCAATCACCTGCTCCCGAAGCACGCTATCTGAAACAATCTGTGCAGGTAGTTCGGTGACATCATCACAGCACCGGCTGGCGTCGTCATCGATAACAAAGAGTTTGTCGAAACCCATGCTGTACAAAAGGCGGGTGATATCTTCATTGGTGGAAACAATCGTGGGTAGTCGCTCTAATTGCTCTTGGCAACGCAAAGAAATTTTTGCCAGTAGCCCCAGGCTCGTGCTGTCGATACCCGTTGCCTGCCGCAGATCAATCACCGTGCCGTTTATACCGCAGTCTCGATGAATGCTGTTGAGGAATGTCGAGATGGTAGGGCCTAAACACACCCTGACATCACCTTCGAACTTCAGCACGTACATGTCGTTATGATTAGCAAAAAGAATTTTGCCCATACTTCTCATCCAGCCTTTGTCACAGTAAAAAGTGCAATATCATCAGGGATATCGACAAGATCTATTAGCCCTAGTTTTTCCGCCAGCGATTCTACCTTTCCTTGAGTGTAGTTTACCAGTGAAATCAGGTGCTTTTCTTTAGCCTGCAGGCCCGCCTGAGGTAGGATTTCAAACACTCCGTCTGAAAACATGACTATAGTGAAGATTTTTGGCAGTGTTAGCTCGCGACGCTCGTAACCCGGCGACGGCACTAAACCCAAAGGTAACCCACCGAGTGTCAGGTATTGTGTACCCATTTCACTGAAAATCATGGTCCCAGGAAAGTGTGCGGCATTACTATATTCGAGGCTCCCACGATCTTCACTGATCAATCCCAGAAACAGGGTCACGTGTTGCTCTAGGCTCACAACGAGCAATTCTCGATTGAGCCATTCAAGGATCTGGTCAGCGCGGGTGATATCTAGTTTCTCGAAATCCGTCAGCAATTGCTGAAAAAGACCCTTGAGAACCACGGTCACTATCGCCGCCGCTGTTCCATGTCCAGAGACATCGGCGATATAAAATAGCAGCCGTTGGTCGGGTAATTCGAAGGAGTCAATCGTGTCACCACTAAGAATCAAAGACGGCATGATCATGTGCTCAAAAACAAGCTCGTCAATCACTAAGGGCGTGTCAGGCATCATGCCTCGCTGCACCCGAAACCCAGCTTGTTGATCTTGCTCTAGCACTTGCAAGCTTTGCAGCAGCGTCTTGTTGGTTTTCGCCAGCACACGCTCATTTTGTTCGCGGCGCTTGATCTCTCGCTTACGTGCAATGGTTTGACGCAAAACATAGGTCAGCAGTGCGGGGTCGCTAAGAGGTAGCATCAGGTAATCATCTGCCCCCTGGCTGAGCGCCGGCACGAGACGAGGTACGCTGCATTCATCAGCCAGTAACACAATGGGCAAGCGCGGCGCTGCTTGGCGCAGACTGGCAAGGGTTGATTCACGGCATGTTAGGGGGTTAGCCAAGAACACGAGGAGCAGCTCTAGCCTCCCTGCACTGATACGGTCGGTGCACTCCTTTTGAGTGTCGGCCAAACATATCTCGTAGCCGTCTTCTTGAAGTAACCTTGCTATTTCGCTTTGCATGGCCGCACCTGCACCAAACAACAACGCTTCACCCTTTCCAACACCCATAGACGGGGCTCGCAAACTTCCCTGAAAGTGAGCAGGACTTTACTCTATAAATTCAATGATTACCATCACTTAGCATCAACAATTAGCGCAGATTGTGATTGATAATGGAGAAATGCACTAGAATAGCTTGATGTCAAAAATCATCAAAGGCATCCTCAACCTTGCCATCCTTCACCAAGAACTCGCGGCGCTGCAGGTAGGCGTCGCGGAAGAAAATATAACGATCACCGAACACCAACGACTCTGCAGACAAAAAGTCAGCACGCGTATCGATTAAGTTGGTCGCCAGTAAGTAATTGCGATTTCGCGTTGGACGGTAATACAGCAATAGATTGGTCCGGCTATCGATAGGGGTACTGATAAAGTCCGTTAGCGTTGACGGTCCTAGGAATGGCAAGACGATGTAAGGGCCCTTAGGGATTCCCCACACTTGTAACGTTTGCCCTAGGTCTTCTTCATGCCGCACTAGCCCTACAGTGGACGCAGGATCTAACAAACCACCGACACCCATGGTCGTGTTTAAAAGCAACCTGCCTAGATCACTCAAACCGGCCTTAGGTTTGCCTTGCAGCAAACTATGGGTCGCGTTATTTATATCATCGATGTTTAAAAAAAAGTTACTAATACCAGCCTGCGCAACGTTTGGCACAACCCATTGATAACTCTTAGCCAGCGGCCTAAACATGAACTTGTCGAAAATGTTATTGAAGCCGTGAGTGACGCGGTTGACGCTTTCGAAAGGATCTGGACTACGCTCTTCGGGGTAAACGTCTTGCTCTGCCGCCTCAACATTTAGCGCTTCGGCAGCCGCAGGTATTGATAACGCCAGTATTAACACCGCAAAACCGCAATATATTACTTTCATATCAAACCTCCTAAGCATGCTTGTTAACTATTAATTTGCAACAGTAGCCCGTAACTATATTCGGTAACGCTTGCTGCGCCACCTCGATTACCCTGCGCCGGTCAACGAGGCGCTGATCTCTGCCATTCTTTTTCTAGCCGTTTGGCAGAGACTGGCAAACTTGTACCCAAGGTTTGCGCGAACACAGACACCCTAAACTCCTCCACCATCCAGCGGTACTGCTGCAAGGATTCATTCGTCACCCCGCCCCCAGCCACTAACTTCTGCCAGTGACCATGCACCTGCGCCATAGCTTCTTTATCTTTATCGATACTAAAGTTCATCTTGTCGAGGCGCGCAAGCATCGCCTGTAAAAACCGCGGATACTGCTTCAACCACTGCAACGATATCTGCGCTAGAAACCCTGGCGACAACAGTTCACCTAACTGTTCACGTAAGTCTTGACGCGACGCGCAGTTAACCGCCGTCTCTCCTTCCATTAATTTACGCTCGATTTCATTGGCGAGCTTTAAAATTTCACCCATCAATCTGCCCGCCAAATTCATCACGGTCACCAGCTCGCTTTTTTCGCCCAATCTTTGGGTAAACGCGCCGGCACTCATGACCGGCGGCTTGTCCTCGATAAACGTAAAACGGAACACAGCATTCACCAGATCTTCGAGCAAGGCCTCGCCACTGCCGCGGGTCGCATAATACAAGGAGAACTGTTTAAAACCCGGTAAGTTTCGACTCACGTACTTACGCTGCTCTACCAATGACAGCATGATCAATCGTTGCAATCCCAGCCTCGATAGCCGTGCTGCTTCCGCGGGATTATCCAGAATCTTGACCGCAACACTGTCTTGATTATCGACCAAGGTCGGGTAGCCTTTAAGCGTGATATCGGCCTGCGTAATCTTGATCTCCGCGGGTAAATCGCCGAACTGCCAGTCAATCGCGCCTTCGACCTCAAGTTTATGACGCGAGCGCTGGTTGAAATCCTTGTCAGTCTGAGCTGCAAACTGCAACTGTAATTGATCCAAATCACGAGCGCTGCCAATCAACTGACCCTTGTCATCGATCACTTTAATGTTCATTTTCAGGTGCTGGTCAAGATTCTCCGGCGTGAAATCACTTGCAGTGACCTGCGTGCCATTGAGACGAAATAATTTTTCGGCCAGCACTTCGGTCAAGTCACGGCCATCATAAACCAATAACGGCAAGACCTTATCAACATATTCTGGCGCAGGAACGAAACGCTTCCGAATGGTTTTAGGCAAGCTTTTGATTAGCGCCAAACATTTTTCACGCAGCAGACCAGGAATAACCCAGTCTAACTGCGCTCTGGAAACCTGACGCAACAACGCCACCGGCACCTTGACACTTACGCCATCATCCTCATGCTGGGGGTCAAAGTGATAGTCCAACTTCAGCCGCGTTTCGGCAATCTCAATCTGGTTTGGGTACAGCGCTTCGGACAGCCCTGGCTCTTGCTTCATCAGCGTCGATTTATCGAGGTACAACAATGTTGGCGTCGTCATCTCAATTTGTTTGCGCCAAGTCTCCAGATCGACAGCCCCAACAATCGTCTCAGGCAACAGTGCATCGTAGAACCGAAATATCGTGTAAGCATCGACCAAAATATCGCGTTTCCGCGACATAGACTCGAGTTTCTCAATCTCGGCGACAAGCTGGCAATTGTGTCGATAGAAACCCGCCTTACTGTCTAATTGTTGCTCAACTAAGGCTTCTTGAATAAAGATATGTCGCGCGCGGACAGGATCGACCGGACCGTAATTCACCAGCCGTTTCTTAATGACTGCTATGCCGTATAACATCACTTCTTCAAAGGCCACCACTTGACCACGCTTGATATCAAAGCGCGCCTCAGCGTGATTACGCTTCACCAAGTGTTTCGCCAGCGGTTCGATCCAGTCACTCTCGATCTGGGCCACAGTGCGGCCGAACAAACGCGTGGTTTCGACTAATTCGGCTGACATAATCCAGCGTGGGCTACGCTTAAACTGACCTGAGCCCGGGAAAATAAAATGCCGACGATTACGCGCCCCCAGATAGTCTTTCTCGTCAGTCTTCTCACCAATATTACCCAGCAGCCCTGCCAGTAACGCTTGATGCACAGTCGCGTAATCAGCAGGCTCGACGTTCTTCTTAAGCTTTAATTCCTTTGCCAGCAGATGTAATTGTCTATGATTTTCCTGCCACTCGCGCATCCGCAGATAATTTAAAAAGTGTTGTCGACAGAACTTGCGCAACTGATTCTGTGTCAGCGCTTGTCGCTGGACCTCGAAAAACTGCCAAATATTCACCAACGTCATAAAGTCTGATTGCTCGTCCTTGAACTGCCGGTGCTTCTCATCTGCAGCCTGCTGCTGATCATGCGGCCGATCTCGGGGGTCCTGCATAGCCAGTCCGCTGACAATGGTTAGCACTTCTGTCATGCAGCCCGTGCGGCTTGCCTGCATCAACATGCGCGCCAATCGCAAGTCCAACGGAAAGCGCGCCATTTCTCGACCCATGCGGTTAATCTGTCGATCTTCGTCGACCGCCTGCAATTCATGCAATAGATGAAAACCGTCGTTGATCTGCCGCTGGTCAGGCTTTTCAAGAAACGGAAAGTGACTGATATCCCCAAGTTTGAGACTCAACATCTGCAGGATAACGGCCGCCAAATTGGTCCGCAAAATTTCTGGCGCGGTGAATTCTGGCCGAGAAAGGAAGTCTTCCTCGGCATACAAGCGGAAACAAACCCCGTCACTAACACGCCCACAGCGGCCCTTACGCTGGTCAGCACTCGCGCGCGATATAGGTTCAATTGGCAGCTGCTGGATCTTCGAGCGCACACTGTAACGAGAAATGCGCGCTAGCCCCGTATCGATAACATAGCGAATACCCGGCACCGTCAAAGAGGTCTCTGCGACATTGGTCGCGAGCACAATGCGGCGGCCGCGATGCGCCTGGAATACCCGATTCTGCTCTGCCACACTCAGGCGTGAATACAACGGCAAGACTTCCCACAAACGTAAATCAGCCTTCCGCAGGAGTTGCGCCAGCTCGCGAATTTCACGCTCGCCCGACAAAAACACCAGCACATCACCCGGCGAACTGCGCTTTCGCTCCAGCTGCTCGATCTCTTGCATCGTGTCGAGCACCCCTTGGTACATTGACTCGTCAGCGTCTTGGCTTTTTGTTTCCGTTAGCGTCGGGCGATAATGCACCACGACGGGGAAGGTGCGCCCAGAAACTTCGATTATCGGCGCATCACTAAAATGTTGCGAGAAACGCTGCACATCAATGGTCGCTGAGGTGACAATGACCTTTAGGTCTGGCCTGTTGGGCAATATGCCTTTGAGATATCCCAGCAAAAAATCTATGTTCAGGCTACGCTCATGGGCCTCATCGATGATGATCGTGTCGTAGGCTTCAAGCAGCCGGTCACGGGTTGTCTCTGCGAGCAAAATGCCGTCGGTCATGACTTTAACCAGCGTGATCGGACTTGTTTGGTCGGTGAAGCGCACCTGATAGCCTACCTGCTCACCGAACTTAACGTGTAACTCATCGGCAATGCGATTCCCCACGGTACGCGCTGCAACCCTGCGCGGCTGTGTGTGGCCGATCATGCCATGCACGCCTCTCCCTAGCGCCAGACAAATCTTTGGTAACTGCGTGGTTTTACCTGAGCCAGTTTCACCAGCGATGATGACGACCTGATGACGGGCTAGCGCCGCCTTAATATCGTCAATTCGCTGGCTGACGGGCAGATTTTCCGGGAAAGTTGGTGTGGGTAATGCTGCCTCCCGTGCATCCGCATAGGCGATGGAGCGCGTTAACTGTGATGTGACTGCGTCACTACGGCTAGCTGCGTCACGTGACAATGCCTGGCGCAGGCGCTGCCTGTCCTTGATCATACACTTGGCCAATTCTGGCGATAGCGGCTGATCAGGCATGCTTCCGGGCTTGCGTCGCCTCCGCCGCGCTTTTCGGGGGCGCGGTTCAGGGGTCTGGGGAGAGTCGTTGTTCACACTGGCAGGTATCGATTAGTTCATGATTGGGATGGACCCCACATTGTCTCTTCTGCGGCAAATGCTGCGTGAAGAGCCATGCGAGTTGTACAGTGCTAATCTTAAACAAAAGTGTGGGAAAAACCGATGTTCTATCGAGAATTGTTGCAGGTATCTTATTTCCCGGCGCTGAGAGTAGGGTTGATCTGGGTTGAATACCCCAGACAGGCGTTCATATCGCCGCAGTAAGCGCGCGTGCCGGATTTAACAGCAGACTAAGCGGGTCAAGCCATCTTAAAAAAAGGTGGCTTGTACCCTTGTGGACCTGCGCAGCGGTGGCGATAAAGAATGCTGCGTTATTGGCTAAACGCTAACCTACGCCCTCCGCTTCCGCTGACGGCACTGCGAATAAACACCATTAGCGTAATGTAAGCACTACACGCGTGATTCTCATCAAGGTAACTGCCCACCTCGAGACGCATCTTGCAGCATGTCGCCGGTTAATGACTCATCGCGCTCGGACATACCCAGCACTCGGCTGGTTACGACCCCCGCGGTCATCGAACCATTCACATTGAGCGCCGTGCGCGCCATATCGATCAATGGCTCAATTGAAATCAGTAACGCCACCAACGCCACGGGGAAGCCCATAGCTGGCAAAACGATCAACGCCGCAAAGGTCGCTCCCCCGCCGACGCCGGCGACGCCGAAAGAGCTAATCGCCACCACGCCCACCAGGGTCAGAATGAACATAGGATTCATTGGGTCAACGCCCATCGTTGGAGCAACCATCACCGCTAGCATAGCCGGATAAATTCCCGCACATCCATTTTGACCAATCGTGGTGCCAAAGGTTGCCGCCAGGTTGGCAATGGGGCTCGCGATATTCAAGTCGCGAATCTGGGTCTCGACATTCAAGGGGATAGTTGCCGCAGAGCTGCGCGACGTAAACGCAAAGGTCAGTACTGGCCAAACGTGCTTGAAATACTCAAGCGGACGCCTGCCCGCCAGAACAATTATGAAAGTATGCACACAGAACATCAGAAAAATAGCCAGGTAAGAAGCAACAATAAAGCCCAACAAATTGACAATATCCTCGCCGCTGGAACTGGCAGTGACTTTGAGCATCAGCGCCAACACACCATACGGCGTCAAGCCAATGACCATACGCACTAACCGCAGCACGACAGCTTGTGCAGTTTCGATAAAATTGCTGAATGCCGCACCCTGCTTTGGATGATCATGCTTGAGGTGCAGACCAGCAATGCCCGTCAATATGCCAAAAATCACTACGGCTATAATCGACGTGGGCCGTGCATTGGTCAAGTCACTAAAAATATTCTGTGGAATAAAGCTCAATATAATCTGCGACAGGCTCATATCGGCAACCGTGGCTTGACGCACAACAAGCACCTCTGCGCGCGCTAACTCTCGCGCTCCTTCCGTCAAACCTGCCGCTGACAGGCCAAACAGATTCGTCACCATAATGCCGATCAGGGCAGCAATGATTGTGGTGAAAATAAGCATACCCACCACCAAACCACCGATTTTTCCCAGCGCTGCCACCGCCTCCATACGCACAACAGCGGCTATCATAGACACGAGGATCAGCGGCATAATGATCATCTTCAGTAGGCTCACATAACCAGAACCGAGAACGTTACTCCACGCCAGCGTGGCCTTTATAACTTCCGGGCTGTCAATGTAAACCGCTTGTAGGACTAACCCCAGAACAGCACCTGCTATGAGACTCAACAACACCCGCCGCGACAATGACAGGCCCATCACCCGCAGCTTTACCAAGCCCACAACAAGCCCGACGATGATAAAAAGGTTAAATGTTAACGCTAGAGACATTGCTATTACCCTGCTCATTCTTTAAAGAAGTAAGTTACGCTGCAACGATATTACCGTCTGATTCAGACAAATATCACTCACTGATTTTGCATGTTAGCTCGAAAAGTCTCTCGATCAAACTTTACCTGACCACCAACAATAGTGAAGTCCACCTGCGTATCAGGAATTTGTGCCTCTGGAATCGTTAGAATGTCTTGAGACAGCACAATAATGTCAGCATACTTGCCCGGTGTCAGACTGCCTTTGATATTCTCCTCGAAAGCAGCATAGGCGTTGTTAATAGTGTAGCTTTTCAGTGCCTCCATGCGCGTCATGGCCTGCTCTGGAAAAAACTTCTCACCGGTATTAGTCATTCTTGAGACGGACGCATAGTAAGAAGCGATAGCACTAATAGGCTCTACTGGCACATCAGTACCGTTGGCGATAACCGCCCCTGAATCAATCAGGTCACGCCACGGGTAGGACGTACTTTCAGTGCGAGCCACACCCAATCTTGATGGTATCCACGGACCGTCAGAACTCGCGTGGATACCTTGCATGGCAGCAATAACCCCCATTTTACCAAAACGCGGCACGTCATCGGGGTGTATATGTTGAGCATGCTCTACCCGCCAGCGTAAGTCCGTTCCACTCACCTGCAGCTGCTTCCAAGCGCGGGCGTAGATGTCCAGCGTCTCACGGTTTGCTCGGGTGCCAATGGCATGGGTATTGAGCTGATAACCATGGGTCACGGCGAGACCCGCAGTAACTTCGATATCTGCCACGGGCTCTAGCACTAAACCCGCGGTCTCAGGCATATCTTCATAGGGCTCAAGTAGCCAGGCGCCATGAGCACCCAGTGCACCATCGATTTGGCGTTTGATAGACCGGACTGTCAGGAAGTCGTTGCCCTCGGCAAGCTGCCGATAACGCGCGAGATTGCTTGCCATAGACGCATTCGATTCACCCCGCACCATGACATATAAGCGCACTGGCAAGTTGCCTTCTGCTTCCATTTCACGCATGAAGTCGATGGTGGCAAAATTCGAACCTGCGTCGTGAAACGATGTAATGCCAAAGTACAGTGCCTCCTGCCCCGCCAAGGCAACCCGCTCGCGCATCAGCATCGCGTTTTCTTCGGGCGACAGGCGTGTCATGTATTGATCAATGGCTTTCTCAACAATGTCTTGCGCATTTTCCCGCAGCAGACCCGTTGCAACGCCCGCGGTTGTCCGCACAATAGTACCGCCGTCTGGATCTGCGGTTTCACCGTCAATACCACCCGCCTTCAATGCAGCGTCATTGGCATAGGCGGCGTGGCCACTGGCATGCCCCAAATACACCGGATTAACCGGCGCGACGTCACTAAGCGTATCGTTGAGCGGCACGCCGTCGACACTGTTAGCCGGTAGGCTGTCCCATTTTTCCTGATGCCAGCCGCGCCCAAAAATCCATTCACCCGGCTCGGCCTTATCAACAGCCGTCGCTACTTTACTGACAATTTCCTGCCAATTTTTAGCGCTGCTCAAATCAAGAATCTGGCGGGCGCGCCCAAGACTCATATAGTGACCATGACCCTCGATAAAGCCTGGCGTAACGAGTCGCCCATTAAGTTCGATCACTTGTGTGTCAGTGCCTACATAGGCAGCCATTTCCTCGTCAGAGCCAATCGCCACAATGGTGTAACCGCGCACAGCGATAGCTTGAGCATCCGCTATATTGTCGTCGACGGTGACAATCTTGCCGCCTCTAAGCACAAGATCAGCCGGACCGTCTACCGGAAGCCCAAGCGCGGCGGCAGGTGCTGTCACTTCAACGTCAGCACTGTCAGTACAACCCGCCAAGGTAAGTATCAACATGACACCGAGCCTCACTACTGCTGATGGGCTTAAGAAATTTACCTGTCTGCTAACCATGTGTGCCCTACCCGCGTTCGATGATTTGATTGTTGCGCTGCACTTTCTCATTTTTACCGGGCCCAACGCAAACACACCCTCACACGCAGAACTAGAAGCAAAATTCGATGCACCAGCACTGACTAGCCCTTGGCCAGTCATCAGGCTATCCTTGCCCAACTTCTTCGCGGCGGATATACCTTCAATGCAATCTATTTTGATCGTTGTGATGGGCCTAATCGGCATGTCACTAGGCTGGTTCGTATATTCCAAGTTTATCGCCGATAAAATATTCGGTCTTGATGCAAATTTCGTGACACCTGCAAATGAATTCAACGATGGCGTGGATTTCGTCCCGACCAACAAATTCGTTCTGTGGGGCCATCACTTTACTTCGGTCGCCGGCGCCGCACCGATTGTAGGCCCGGCTATTGCGGTCTATTGGGGCTGGGTGCCGGCTGTTGCATGGGTTACTTTAGGCACTATCTTCTTCGCCGGCGTGCATGATTCGGGAGCCATGTGGGCCAGTAACCGTCACAAGGGCTTATCCATGGGTGCGCTTTCCGAGACCGTAATCGGCAGCCGCACCCGAGCGCTATTCATGGTGGTAGTCTTTCTCGTTTTGCTAATGGTCAATGCGGTGTTTGGCGTGGTTATCGCCAACGCATTTGTAAGCAATCCGGGGGCTGTCTTGCCTGCTTGGGCCGCCATCGTCGTGGCGCTAATCATCGGCCAGCTTACTCGACGTAAATTCAACTTAATCGGCCTGTCCATGGCGGGTGTTGTTGCGCTGTATGTTTGCATTTACCTAGGCAATAGCCTGCCCCTGTCACTGCCCACAGAGATGGCAGGTCTATCGGCAAACGCCTGGTGGATTTTGATCCTGTTTGCTTATGCCGCTATTGCCTCAATGCTTCCCGTTTGGGCTCTGCTGCAACCCCGTGACTTCATCAATGGCCTACAGCTATTTATTGGACTGTTCCTGCTGTACGGCGCGGTGTTCTTGTATATGCCAGATATTTCTGCCCCCGCATTCAATACCCAGATGATGGCAGACACCCCCTCACTGCTACCGTTACTTTTTGTCACCATCGCCTGCGGAGCCATTTCCGGCTTCCATGGCATCGTCGCCTCCGGCACTAGTTCCAAACAGGTGGACAAGGAACCGGATATTCGCTTTGTCGGTTATCTCGGCGCCATCGGTGAAGGGTCTTTAGCGCTGATTACCATCGTCGTCGTCAGCGGCGTCGCATATGCAGCGACTCCGGCCCAGTGGCATGAATTGTACGATCACTTCGGTAGTGGCAGCGCTGGCGCCTTTATCACCGGCGGCGCCAACTTAGTGAACGCCGGATGGGGCTTGCCAAAGGAATTGGCCACCACACTGCTGGCCGTCATGGTGGTACTGTTCGCAGGCACAACGATGGACTCTGGCGTACGCCTGCAGCGCTACATCATTCAGGAATGGGGCACCATCTATAAAATACCAGCGCTCGACAACGGCATCATTGCAACGCTGCTCGCTGTCACGGCCTGCTTGCTACTGGCGTTTGGTGCCGGCGGTGCCAGCGGCTCTGGTGGCATGATTATCTGGCCGCTCTTCGGGTCAACCAACCAGATACTGGCAGCCATGACGTTATTGGTGATTTCAGTGATGTTGATTCGTCTCGGGCGCCCTGCTCGCTACACATTGATACCCATGGTATTTGTCTTGTTCACGTCTTTTTATGCGGGTGCTCTGCAGCTTGTGGAATATTGGGAAGCTAAAAACTACCTGCTGGTGACCATAGATGTCGTTGTACTAGTCACAAGTATCTTGGTAATTCTTGAGTCGACGGCGGTGATCTTTAAGCTTAGGCGAGAAGCAGCCGCGAACCATTGATACGGTCACGGCTATTCAAACAGCCACGACTCTTTAAGCGGCCACGGCGATTAACTAAACGCGCGATAAGTCAACTTTACCGGCGCTATCAAGTAACAGCGCGCTACGCTTGTTAACAGCTGACAACGGTATATGACCGTAAACATGCGGGAACAGTTCACCGTTGCCTGAGTCTTCCTCAACCAGCGTCTTTATGAATGCGCCGAGATCAAGGGTTAGCAGCACAAGATCGTCCCGCCCCTGATAATACCGCTCAACAACACCCGCCAGTTGGATCGGCCAACAGCAATGGATAAATCCTTCCGTGGCAAAGCTTCTGGGCACATAGTCGATCTCACTGGCAGCAGCCAGTTCTGCAGCCACGGCCAAATGTAATAAGCGATTCAAGGGCTGGCCCACTGCGAAACCTTCTGCTCGAACTTCTGCTCGACTTTTTGCTCGACCATCTGCATCACCCCAACACCGAATATCTGATTCTATCGACAATACCACTAACCGAAGTCCGCATCATTATTGACGCAAAATCATGGCCTCGTCGCTGGCAAGCTCAGCTTCACTGACGCGTAGCAAAACCTCCCCACATAATGACAGAGCGCCGAAATAAAGCCCCACTGGCACAGCTAATCACCCTTGGCGACAAATCGACAGTTTGCCGCGAAGCAACTTTTCGAACTCACGTCAGTATGAAAAAACCCGGGGAAGCCCGGGTTTTTTCATCCATAACCTTGTTTCAGCCAGCTTACTTCGACAGGAAGTTCATACCTTCTTCAATGCCCCGGATTGTCAGCGGATACATCTGATCGTCCACCAACTTCTTCGTCAGGGCAACCGAGTTCGAGTACTCCCAAGTGTCGTGAGGTGTAGGATTTATCCAGATCGCTTTGTCAAAGGTATCCAGCATACGCTGCATCCAAATGGCACCTGCCTCTTCGTTCCAGTGCTCGACACTACCGCCAGCATGCGTAATTTCGTAAGGCGCCATGGTCGCATCACCGACAAAAATGACCTTATAGTCATGGCTGTACTTGTGCATGATATCAAAGGTATCAAGGCGCTCGTTCTGACGACGGTTGTGCTGTTTCCAGACACCATCATAAATAAAGTTATGAAAGTAAAAGGTCTCAAGACGTTTGAACTCGGAACGCGCCGCTGAGAACAGCTCCTCACAGACTTTAACGTGAGCATCCATAGAGCCACCATTGTCGAGAAACAATAATACCTTGACCGTGTTACGCCGTTCTGGGCGCATAACAATATCTAACAAACCGCCGTTCTTGGCTGTCTTGTCGATTGTATTATTGATATCGAATTCGTCATCTGCTCCAGTGCGGGCGAGCTTACGCAGACGCCGCAGGGAGATCTTCATGCCCCGGGTACCCAATTCAACATTATCATCGTAAGACTTATAGTCGCGCTTGTCCCAGTTTCGCTTGCCACGACGCTTCTTGCCGTTGCGGTCTTCCCCGTCGTCGCCCTTACCGTCGCGGCCCTTACCTTCCTTGTCCTTGTCTTTACCCTCGCCCCGAGCAGCTTCCTCAACTTGGCGCTTAAACTCATCGATGAGTTTTTCAAGACCGCCCAGTGACTTGATTTTCTCAAGCTCCTCGGCGCTCAGAGACTTCTCAAACTCGCGCCGCAAATACTCGTCAGGAATCATCGAAGTCAGCATGCTGGAGAGGTCTTCCAGACCCTTAAAGTACGTCCCGAACGCGCGGTCGAACTTATCGTAGTGACGCTCGTCTTTGACCAGCGCCATACGGCTTAAGTAATAGAACTCGTCAATGTCTGCGTACACCAGCCGGGCTTTGAGAATATCCAGCAAATGCAGCAGTTCAGTGATCGAGACTGGTATGCGGGCATTTTTTAATGCCAGAAAAAAATTGATCAGCATCGTTGATTAGCCTTTCTTGGGACCACCACTGTTTTGTGCGCGACGATTCATGAATGCCAGTCGTTCGAGCAATTGCACATCTTGTTCGTTCTTCACCAGTGCACCGTAAAGCGGTGGTATGGCTTTCGATGTATCTCGGTTGCGAAGAATTTCTTCGGGAATATCATCGGCCATTAGCAATTTGAGCCAGTCGATCAGCTCAGAGGTGGATGGCTTCTTCTTCAATCCGGGCACCTTTCGTACGTCAAAGAAAATCTCCATTGCTTCCTTTACCAAATCTTGCTTGATCTGCGGATAGTGGACATCGACGATTTCTTGCATGGTGGCGCGGTCAGGAAACTGGATGTAGTGGAAAAAGCAGCGACGCAGAAAGGCGTCAGGCAGTTCCTTTTCATTGTTGCTGGTAATGACAATCACCGGGCGATGCTTGGCCTTAACCGTTTCACCGGTTTCGTAGACATGAAACTGCATCTTGTCGATTTCGAGCAACAGGTCATTTGGAAATTCAATATCAGCCTTGTCGATCTCATCAATAAGCAATACGCACTTCTTATCACTGGCAAAGGCTTCCCAAAGCTTGCCCTTAGCAATGTAGTTATTGATGTCGTGAACCCGCTCGTCACCGAGCTGCGAATCACGCAAACGTGATACCGCATCATACTCGTACAAACCCTGCTGCGCCTTGGTGGTAGACTTGACGTGCCAAGAAATCAGCTCCATATCCAGCGAGGCAGCAATCTCCTCTGCGAGCATGGTTTTGCCCGTACCTGGCTCACCCTTAATCAACAGTGGCCGTTCCAAGGTCACCGCGGCATTAACTGCCATCTGCAATTCATCGGTGGCGATGTATGTCGTTGTGCTGGAAAATTTCATAGTTGTTAACCGTTCTGTTAGGAGCGCGGAGTCAAACCTGCGGGTACGTTTACTATCGCACTAGTCATTGAAGGAAGACGGATGAAGACTATAACCAGCTGACCTCATTCGATCAAATTGTCATGGCTTCGCCAAATAATAGCGGCCTACTGTAATTTGCCGGGCGACACATATCAAGGCCGGGCGAAACATATCAAGGCCTGACGGCGGCCTGTCTCGGCCGTCATTCAGCAAATTAATGATATGAAATTCGTGAGATCGCGATACAGCGGGAACCGACGGTGGGTTAGGCGTCTTTCGGCAACGGCTTGTCATCCGATAAAACCTCGGCAACTTTAGCATCTAGCCGCTGAATATCACGCGCTTCCTCGTCAAGGGCCTCATCCTCCGGCGGGATAGTAGGCAGGCCATCGACAGCTGCTAAGTCGGCATCAGTTAAGTCGGCATCAGTTAAGTCGGCATCGGTTAAGTCGGCAGTATTCTTCGCCGGCGCTTTATCCAGCGGTGCGTCAGCGGCAATTTGGTCGTCCACTGGGTCGACTTCCTTTGAGCCGTCGTCAGCTAAGGAAGCCTCCGCTAAGGCGTCTTCAGCTGAGATGTCTTCGGCATCAGGATCGACAACGGGGCCGTCTTCAGCAAGCGTCGCCTTGGTCGGAACTGTTTCTGCACCCTGCGCATCTTCGGGCTCTGCCACGCCCATCAGTGCCTCAGTTGCCGGCTCGGCTTTCGGCGTTTTCTCTTCAGGCTCAGACATAGGCGGGCTGCTTGCCGGTGAAGCCGGCAAATCCTCGTCAGGTGCCTGCTGCAAAAGTCGCTGACGAGACCGATAAAAAACAATACCCAAGCCAATGGCTAGAATACTACCCAGCACCAACAGCGCATAGAGACCATAGCGCTGCAGATCTAGGGCCTGCTGTGACGCTTCAGCGAGATCGTCATTAAGCGCTTCCTCAGCATCGTCGTTAAGCGCTTCAGCAACATCGTCGTTACGCGCTTCAGCAGCATCGTCGTTAAGCCCGTCAGCAGCATCGTCATTAAGCGCTTCAGCAAGATCGTCGTCGAAAACATTTACAAGACCACTATCAGCAGCTTCGGTATCTGCCTCAAGCACGAGCGTGGGTAAGGCGCGCAGATCCAAAGTCTGCACGAATTCCCGCCGAAAAGTCTTACCATCAATACTAATTTTGACACGGTAACGACCCAGCTCATCAAAAATATCCAAAATTGCTGTAAACACGCCTGCCTCATGGACCTCTAACCGCTTCGCATGGCGGATATTGTCCGGGCCCGTGACGATCAATTGCACATCCACCAAATCAAGAAATGCCGGATCTTCGATACGACGCTCCGCTTGCAAGAGTTCAACGCTTATCTGCGGTGCGTCGCCCAAATACAAGGTGTTGCGTAAATTCGAGACTTTCAACTGTAGATCACTGATTACCGTGACCCGATTTTCGGCATCCGCTGTCGCAAAAAGCTCCCAGCGTCCCTCCGTGGGGGCTTTCACCGTTATTAGCTCGTAGCCCTGGTCCTGATACCAGCGAATAAATGCTGGATGATCGCCGCCGAGATAGAACTGCTGGTCCGGCCCACGCAGCTGAATCACCCCCTCGTCCGCGTCTCGAAAAACCAGCAGCGTGAATTCCTCGACACTCGAATCCACTAAAAAGATATTTCCCTCTATCGGCACTCGGTCCTGCTCAATGGCATCATCGAACAAGCGAACAAATATCCGCGTAAGATCAGCCGGCGATCGGGCGACTTCGAGGATGCCACCAGTACCCCTAGCCAGCGACTCAAGTAAGGTCATGTCGGCATTATCAGACAGGGCCACCGCGTGAACAACAATGCCACGCTCGATCAACTGGGGGAGTATGTCAGCGATAATCCGCTGCCGCTCAATGACATTCACGGCCGGGTCTTTGGAAATATCCACCATCCCATCCGTCAACAGCAGTGCGGCACCAGCAGGCGGACCTTGTAGAATAGTTTCCAGGACACCACCGATGTTGGTCAGCAAGCCCGCAGAGTTGATACGCTTAGCCTGCGCCAATGCATCGACCTTCCAGCGCTCGCTAACAGGCCGAAACGGTACTAACGCATTCACCTTATGACCGAAGGTCCAGACGCCCACAGTCGCCTCGGTGGGTGCCATCTTCAACAACAGGTTGACGGCAGGGATACGCAGGTTCTGCGGGTCGTTTTGCTCCATGCTCCCTGAAACATCAATCAGCAGACGCATATCGCTGGCCTGCGATGGCAGGGCCAAGCACACAAAGCTCAAGATTAGACAGCACCAAGGCCGAGGCGAGACAATTTTCAACATGAATCAGAGGACCGTTATCAGCGATACCTTAAGTGTAGACAAGATATCAACATAACAGGCTTTGAGGCCAACGGCCGTCCGCAGGACAAGCAGAACAAAAAAAGGGTAGCAGCATCAACAAGGCATTTTCGGGTTAGATATCCGCTGGTCGCCGGCGCAGGAAAACCAGCCGCAACGTCAGCATCACCAGCATTAGGAAGAGGCTGATTAGCAATACCAAGCCTCCCTGCAACCCACCCTTGGCGCCTTCGAGCAGCAAATCCATGGCTAATACAACGAGGGCCGGCGCGTAAGCGTCGCGGCCCTCGTCGGCAAACCAAGGTGTAAAGATCATGACTAACACCAGCCCACGACTCAAGTCGCGCCAGCCGCGGTTAGTAATAAATGCGGTGATTTTCCACCACACCACGCAGCAACCCAGCCCCGCGAGGATATAAACAGTCCAAGCGATGAGATACTCATTTTGTTGGATAAACGCTTCCATGCTTTTTTACTCAGCCTCCCACTTAGGCTACTGTTCAACCCAGCGAATGATGTATTCCTGGTGGCTATCGGGGTGCACGCTGCGCTCGTCAATCACTTTACCGGTGACCGAGATGCCCGATGTGTGAACCGACATCTTGTCGCCGGACACCAGTGGGTGCCAATCATACAAATCCTTGCCCTCGGCGACCAGCCGGTAAGCACAGGTGTCTGGCAACCAGCCAAACTCGTCTACCCGTTCAGGCGTCAACAGTACGCACTCAGGCACGTTAATATTGCGCTGTGTGTAGTCCTGACACTGGCACTTTTCCTGATCCAAATAGCGACAGACGATAGATGTGTAGTGCACTTCATTGGTATCTTCATCTTCTAGCTTATGCAGACAACAGCGTGCGCATCCATCGCATAATGATTCCCACTCATCCTTGTTCATTTCATCCAAGGACTTGGTCTGCCAGAAAGGCAGGCTCATGAGGAGCCTCGCGCCAAGCTTGCATCGGGCTCACTATGCTTTGCAGGCGCATTATGCCCACCAGAATGGGTTGCCGTGTTTTGTAAGAATGGCGCAGGTGGAAGTTGTATATGGTAGCCATCGGCACTTAAGTTTTTCAATACCACCTGTGGGTCCTGCCGAGCCATCCGACGGTCACCGTGAAGCTCAAAACTCAAGGTCAAGCGAGGCGGTCCAAACTGCAACAACAAGGTCTCTGGGACTCGCACCAGACCTTCCGCGTGATCGACATACAGATACAAACCTGCTTTTTTATCACTCTTGTAAACGTCGCAAGTCACCATTCCAATTTCCTTATTGCGTCAGCATGGTCATGAGTTCGTCGCCGATAACTGCCTTGCGCCAGCCCGCCAAATCTGGCGGCAACTGATAATGCCCGCCTTCGAGGCCTGAGCGCAATAGTTGTTCAAGATGGCGACGTCTGGCGAGCATTTCAGGCGCAATACTCATGGCTTCAGCCCGGGTGCTAACACGCAACTTGAGCTGCTTCATTAGGCTATTGCTGACCGGCAGGCTCTCTGCGGCAAGCCGCGGCCGATCTTCGGATGGCACCATGCGCGCCTCATTGATCACCGTCAGCAACTCGTCGCCGTATTTACGTATCTGTCGCGATGACATACTGGTGTGCGTATGCAAACCGCCGACTTCGAGATAGTTCAGCTGCGCAATCGCTACAACAGAGGCTTCATCAACAACTCGATTTCTTGGTACGTCTATTTCCCGCGCCTTAATCTCACGCCAGGCGCACAAAGCTTGCACCAGGTACTGCGACTCAGCGTCAAGACGCGCCAGCCCTTTAACTCTTTGGTAGGCTAAAGAAGGATCAACATCGGTAGCAATGTTGCCCGTCATTCCCTCGCACTCTTCTTGCACCCAAGCCAGCTTGTTAGCTTCATCAAGTTGGCCCACCAGCTTGCGGTAGACCTCCAACAAGTGGATTACATCCAGCGCCGCATAGTCCAATTGAGCGGTGCTTAAAGGTCGTTGCAACCAATCCGAACGAGTTTCTTCCTTGCTGATCTGCAGGTCTAAAAAGTGGGCCACCAGCTTCTGATAACTGATGGAGAAATTGACGCCCAAGGCAGCAGCAGCCACCTGACTATCAAACATAGGCGTAGGCACCGCTTTTAGCACATGGTGAAATACTTCTAAATCTTCCGAGCAAGCATGAAACACCTTGACCACAGATTCATCTTCCAACAGATCTACAATAGCACCGAGCTCCGGAACCTCTAACGGATCAACCAGATAACAATGCTCACCATCAAAAATCTGAATCAGACCGACAATGGGGTAATACGTATTAAAACGCGCGAATTCAGTATCAATGGCGACGGCATCGGCATTGCGGATTATTTTTATCACTTCTTCGAGGCGCTCTACAGTCTCGACGATCTCATAGTCTACAGTCATTAAATCTGTTTTCTTCCAGCCAGGGCATGGGACAATGTGCCGCCATCAACAAATTCCAACTCTCCCCCCAAGGGGATTCCGTGGGCAATTCTTGATATCTTTACATCAATGGGTTTGAGGCTCTCTGCAATAAAATGCGCCGTTGCCTCACCTTCCACGGTCGAACCGATCGCCAGAATAACTTCTGTGACACCTTGTTCGCAGCGCGCCAACAACTGCGCGATACCAATCTCTTCTGGGCCGATGCCGTCCAGTGGTGACAACGTGCCCATCAAAACAAAATAATTGCCGCGATAACCACCAGTGTGCTCTATCGCGATCACGTCAGCCGGGTTTTCAACAATACACAAGGTCGACTGGTCACGCCCGGTGTGCTGGCAGATTTCGCACGGGCTGACTTCCGTGAAATTTCGACAGCTATCACAATGCACAACGTTGTCCATGGCGTCTAGCAGCCGTCCAGACAAACGCCTACCGCCAGCGCGATCGTGTTCCAACAGGTGCAGCACCATCCGCTGGGCGGTTTTGGGACCCACACCTGGCAGACAACGTAAGGCGTCGGCCAACTGTTCGATGACGGGAATCTGGTTCATGGGGCTTTTCTCAGTTCGCGCTTAAAATGGCATCTTAAAACCGGGCGGCAATGACATGCCCCCGGTAAGGGCTGACATCTTGTCTTTTTGGCTGTTCTCTACTCGGCGCACGGCGTCGTTAACCGCTGCCGCCAGCAGGTCTTCGAGAATTTCTTTACCCTCGCCCAACAAACTGTCATCGATTTGTACACGTTTAACATCATGGCGGCCGGTCATTACGACCTTAACCATGCCGGCACCCGCCTCTCCTGTGACCTCAGAGCTGGCAAGCTGCTCCTGCATCTTTTGCATTTTTTCTTGCATCTGCTGGGCCTGTTTCATCAAATCGCCCATTCCGCCATTCGTACTCATGGTTGTTCTCCTACCCTACTCAAAAAATGCGACGAATTTTATCAACGCCGAACGAAACTTGAGGCATGTTAGCCGCTTTACCCAATACGTGGATGATCACTATTAAGAAGCACTCCGTGGCGCTATCGTGCCACGCTCCAGTGTACCATCAAAGCTATCAATCAATTGTTTGAGCTTCTCGTCAGCGTCGATGGCCGCCTCGGCCTCGGCTTGGCGCTCTCCCCGACGTCGCAGATCTGCTCCGGCAGGGGTCTCAGCCTGGGTCGGGCCAACCCGCAATGTAAGCTTAATGGACCGGCCGTACAAACGGGACAAACTCGCAACAATACGACCCTCGTGGGTGCTGTTCCACAAACTCGCATGCCGATCGCCTAACACCAGTTGGCACACGTCATTCTCGACCGCTTCTAGCTCGCAATTAGAGGCCACCGACTGGGTGACACCAGTCAGTCGTAACTGCAAAAATATTTCACACCAATAGTCCGCCGCCAGCGGCAGATGGGTTATCGGGCTGCCTGCTGCCATCTCTACCGAAGTTACACCCAGTGTCGTCTTGGTCGGGGTTTTCGTCGGGGTTTTCGTCGGAGTCTTGGTCGTGACCGGCGATGACGTCACTGACCCCGCCACGTCAGCGCTCGGCGCAGTTACTTGTTTGTTCGGCGGGGTGGGTAATGGATTGACTTGCCGATCGACTGGCGGACGTGCAAGTGCCGCAGATGAGTAGGCTATCGCTGGGCTGTCAGCCGCTTTGACTGCCGAACTACCGGCAACACTGCCAGCTAAACCGACTGATCTTGCCGCATCTTGGACTCCGCTTTGCGCATCAGGGCCCCGCTGAAACGCGGGGGTTTCAGACTTTTTTCCGGGGACGTTCGCCTCCTGCATAACAGGCTCGGGAGCCGTTATATTTTTGTGTTCAACATTGGGCACAAACGCCAGCATACGTAGCAACACCATCTCGAAACCAGTGCGCGGGTCCGGCGCCAACGCCAGGTCTCTTTGGCCTATCAGCCCAATCTGGTAAAACAACTGCACATCTTCGCGGTCAAGACGTCCGGCAATCGCCATAATTTCATCACGGTCGCCTAGGCTGTTATCAATGCCGTCTGGCAGCGCCTGGGCAACAGCAACTCGGTGCAGTAAAGACAAAATATCTGCCAGCAAACCACTGTAGTCTGGCGCATACTCGCCCATTCGGGCTATCTGCTCGAGTAGCTTGGCACCATCGTGCTCGATCAGCGCATCGATGATGCGATGAATCTCGAGTTGATCAATGGCACCGAGCATGGACTTGACGTCAGCGCTCAGAATACGTTGATCGCCAAAAGCGATAGCTTGGTCTGTCAGGCTTAGTGCGTCACGCATACTGCCATCTGCTGCGCGCCCCAGTAGCCAAAGAGCAGGCGGTTCGTAGTCAATCTGCTCTTTATCGAGAATCGTGGTGAGATAGCTGACCACCCGTTCCGGTGCAAGATTTTTCAGATTAAACTGCAAGCAGCGCGACAAAACAGTCACTGGCAATTTCTTCGGATCTGTCGTCGCCAGCAGAAATTTAACGTGCTCTGGCGGCTCTTCAAGGGTCTTCAGCAGGGCATTGAAACTGCTCGTCGAGAACATGTGCACCTCATCGATGAGATATACCTTAAAGCGACTGCGGGTGGGCATGTACTGCACGTTGTCTAACAACTCACGGGTGCTGTCGACGCCTGTGCGCGAAGCCGCATCCACTTCGATCAGATCAACACTGCGTCCCTGAGATATCTCTAAACAACTACCGCAGACGCCACAAGGCGTGGCTGTAATGCCCTCATCGCAATTCAGACACTTGGCAAAGATACGCGCAATAGTCGTTTTACCCGTGCCCCGAGTGCCCGTGAACAAATAGGCATGGTGCAGCCGATTTTTCTCCAGCGCATTTACCAACGCTCGGCGGACGTGCTCTTGACCTTCGAGTTCCTCGAAGTTGGCGGGACGGTATTTTCTGGCGAGAACCTGATAACTCATGCCGATTTGGATCACTGCAAAGACAAAAACCAAATTGTACGGGGTATTGGCCTATGAATCATCACAAATACGCAGCCACTGGCACTGCTTGGTGGAAGGCAGTACAGTATCCGCTGCAAAAACCCCTTAACAATAGCGCACCAACAATACACCCTCGTGAGCACTCCATGACTGACATGATCTGTATAGGCCATCGTGGCGCCAGCGGCTATGCCCCCGAAAACACGCTAGCGTCGTTCGCGCTCGCAGTCGAGATGGGTTGCACCTGGGTTGAGCTGGATGTTTATGTTATTGAAGGCGAACTGCTGGTAATTCATGACGATACACTGGGGCGCACCACCAATGGCAAAGGCCGTGTCATGGACACATCGCTTGCGACTTTACGCACCCTAGATGCTGGCTCTGGCCAGCAAATCCCCACACTGGGTGAAGTCATTGAGCTTATTGATCATCGAGCAGGCATTAATATAGAACTTAAAGGTGAGCGCACGGCAGCACCGGTCAGTGCGCTGCTGAGCAAGTACGTGACACGCGGTTGGCGCGAAGCGGAATTCATGATTTCGTCGTTCGATCATGCCGAACTGGCACTGGTCGACGCCCGCTATGGGCGAGGCGCGCTGTTTCACAAAGCAGGGGATGACTATGTTCAACGCACACTTGAACTAGGCGCCAGCGCGCTTAACCTAGCCCTCAAGCTCGTCACCCCTGAACGCGTGGTTGCGGCTCATAATGAGGGTCTGCGAGTTTATGTCTATACCGTCAACAACATCACCGATATAGACCGCATGCGAGCCCTCGGTGTAGATGGCGTTTTCAGCAACTACCCAGACCGGGTGATTGTCGCTAGCCCATGAATCTGCACATCACCCCTGCCATGACTAGCGAAAAACACGTGGTCGACAACTTACTGCAATATTACCTGCACGATTTTTCTGAGTTCACAACCATAGCCATGGACGAAAGTGGCCGCTTTGAGTACCCCTATCTTGCGCACTATTGGCGTGAACCGGATCGTTGGCCGCTATTGATTCGGCAAAACGACGATATTATTGGCATGGCACTGGTGCGCCAGGACGCAGACCCCGCTGATGGCCGACCGTATCGTGAAATCGCCGAGTTCTTTATCCTCCGCAGCCATCGCCGAAAGGGTTTAGGTGGCGCAGCTGCTAAGCTTATCTTCGAGCAATTCAGCGGAACCTGGCAAGTCGCCGTGCTGCACAGCAATACCAAGGCGCAGTCATTTTGGCAAACGGTGATAACCACCCATGTCGGCAGACGGTATCAGCGCTTTATTGAACCCTTGGCCGTTATCCTGCGTTTTGAGCAGCACTTCACTGATGCGCGCGGTAATGAGAGCTCACGCATCTCACCGCCTTCACCCAAATCGTCAAGACCTTAGCCAGCATGTTTGTTTTTCCGACTCAGGTTGTCAATATCTTGATTCAATTGATACTTTCCGTCAGTGACAATCTTCTCTAGTACCTCAATACGCTGCCGTGCATCAAGCAGCGCCTGCTCTAAAGCCGCCATGTCAGACGTCAGATCATCAAACCGCGCAGTCGTACGCCGACCGCCGCCAGATTGCTTGCTAGCCCGAATAATTTTGACGATACCGTCCGCTAAGGCCCAAATAATGCCAGCCACAAACACGATGATCCACGGGTTGTTCATGCTTTTCTCCAGTTCATTTTCGCGTTGCCTTGATGCGCTGCAAACGCCCGGGACCCGAAATCACTTGCTGCACATCAGGGTAGCCGACATAGGTTACAGAACCATTGCCGGCAATCGCGACATTTAAAGCCTCATTGACTGTGATGATGGCCTGTCCTTGATCGGCCACTGACAGCTCGGCAAAATCACTGATCAATTGACCGGCTTGATAGTCTCCCTGACTGCTCACCCTAACTGACTGAGCTTCCACGTCACCGCTGACACTAACCTGCCCGCGATTATTGATGCGCACATCAAGATGGTCTGCGGTGAGTTTCTCGACGCGAATCCGGGCTGACCCGCCAACCACCAACGTCAAACTGTCTGTGTCTAAATCTGGGACAATAGCGCGCGCCACACCCGTCAATTGCAGGCGACTAAGATCTTTAACCTGCAGGTCATATGAGATCACCTCACGGTGCAATTGCAGCGACACCACAGGCGTGCTGAGCAAGCCCAACAGCAACTCACCGCTGACAACACGTGATTGCAGACCTTTTATCGCATAGCGCGGTGCGTGAACCGTCAGAGACGCCTTATTCGACTGGCGGATTTTTAAGATCCCCGGCCCCTGGAGCCGCACGCGATCAAAACCTGATACTTGCCGTACCTCGATTGTCACAGGTCATCTCCGGCAATCTTCTTGAACTCACGCTGTAACTCAAACCGCGATGACGTGACATGGGTCTCGATGGACCGTACTCTGTTCTCAAGCTGGGAAAATTTCTCACGCGCCAGCTGCAGCACCTGCACGTTAGTACTGCTAGCGAAACGGCCTGCCCTGCCCTGATGTGCACCACGACTGGGTTTTGAGCTCTTTTCGTGCGCCGAACGCGATCCATCGCCATACTCGTGAGCCTCGTCAAAACGGTCAGTCGCCGTGCGATAGTAGGGCTTATTTTCCATCACGAAATACAGAATAAAGTAGGTCGGCAGAATAAAGGAGCCCATAAAAAACAGCCCTAGGACAGCCGCCAGACGTACCTGCCACGTCTCGACCTGGAGATAGTCCGCCAGACCTGCGCACACCCCGAGTAACTTGCCACGCTCAGCGTCACGGTAAAACGGCCGGCCAGACTTGAATCGATACCACATAGGCCGTCGTCGCGCGTGGTGCGTGCGACGGCTCTGTCGACCTTGACGCCGATATCCCGATCGGTTGGCGTTCGATCGTCGAGGCTCGCCGCCGAGACCATCATCGTCTTCACCTAAACCGTAATCGTCGTCGTCAGCATGGCTAAGACCAAACCACTCGGTGGCCTTACGGGTAAAGCGCTCGGTCATGTGCTCAACATAATCTTCCAGAGATTCCTCAAACTCTCTAGACCCAGGCGCCTTACCCGCCCGTTCGGCAAGCCGCGCCGAGCGTTCGGCTGCCTGTCTGGCACTGTCAGCTTTGCGGTGCGCGCGCAACTCAGCGCGATCAGCCAGCCTATTGGCGCGTCGAGCAACGCGTTCGGCGTCACGTCGTTCTTGATCAGACCTGCTCACTGTTACTACCCCTTTGTTTGGCCGGAAATACTCACACCTATATCTCTGCACTTGCAGCAAGCTCAATGCATGCCACCGTGGGCTCAGGATCAATTGGCTTGCTGTTGCTTCTCACGCCAGCCCGGGCTCTCGACATCGAGAATCGCTTCCAGCGTCTCGATCCGCGCAACCATCTTGTTGGCCACCTCGAACATATCTTCTAGCTCAACACGCTCCCCGGCTGAAAGACCATCCTCATTTCGCGCCTTAGAGCGATAGTGAAAGACGATCCATATGGGTGCAACGATAACCATAAAGACCACGACCGGGACAAAAAACGCTACGACTATGCCATCCATTTGATCACCTCAAGGTCTCTGTGTGGTTTACTCACTGGCAGACTGACTCGACGCTTGCGTGCCGTGCATCTTCTGTTTTAACTTCGCAAGTTCGGCGTCAACTTCCTCGTCCGCTTCCAGCTCAGCAATCTCATCGGCAAGCGTGCGCTGACCAAGATCGTAGGCCTCGACTTCACCTTCCATGTCATCAATACGTCGCTCATAGCGATCGAATCTGCCCATAGCCTCTTCAACATTCACATCGTGCAGCTGACGCTTGACGCCCATGCGTGTCTGCACCGTTTGACCTCGCATGATCAACGCTTTTTGGCGCGCCTTGGCATCCGTGAGCTTCTGCTGCAGCTGGCCGATATCGCCGGACAATTTTTGCAGATTGTGCTCGATCTGCTCAAGATCAAGATCTATAGCACTTACGCCGGCCAGCGACTCATTTCTCTCTTTCAACGCCGCCCGGGCCAGATCTTCTCGGTCCTTGGTCAGGGCTATCTCTGCTTTGCGCTCCCACTCAGAAGCTTCGTGACGCAGTCGCTCGCCACGTCGACCCAACTCTTTTTTGTCAGCAATTAACTTGGCTGATTGGGTTCGCACCTCGACCAGGGTTTCCTCCATCTCCTGGATAATCAGGCGAACCATTTTCTCTGGGTCTTCAGCCTTTTCGAGAATTGAATTAATGTTGGCGTTTATTATGTCAGTGAATCTGGAGAAGATACCCATATCCCTAAACCTCTTGTAATGAATGACAGCTTTTGTGAACCATAACTTTCGTAAATAACGGCTACCGTAGATGACGACTTCCGTAAATAAAGCGCATCGTCAGTAACAACTTCATCGAATAACACTGGCACCAGCGATACTTCATCATGGCGGAATACGCTCCTTCCATCTTGGTTTATCGCTAAATCCTATATTTGTACATCCACAAACTGTGCCAACCCTGATAAACCCCTCAACAGGCACTCTATCTTACTGATAAATATAATTTTTCTGTATTTTTGAGAATTGTAGTAACATGCCTCTCAAGCGTAAATTACTCATGATTTAGTGAACCTGGCTAACTATTAGTATATTTCCCACAGACATCGACTAGCGACTACCACCAGCAACTACCCGGTAACGATCAACTAGCCGAGGTGCGAAACAACATAGAGTATTCAAACATGGCCCAGGCGCAACACTCAGAACGCCTGCTCGGTGAGTCACCCGGCTTTATGGAAGTGCTAGAGCACGTGTCACAAATTGCCACCCTCAACAAGCCCGTGCTAATCGTTGGCGAGCGCGGCACTGGCAAGGAACTGATTGCCGCCCGACTCCACTATCTATCGAGTCGTTGGGACCAAGAATTTATCAAGATGAATTGCGCCGCCATTAGCGAGTCACTGATGGAAACAGAATTATTCGGCCACGATGCCGGGGCATTCACAGGTGCCCAAAAGCTGCATCGCGGTCGATTCGAGCGCGCCGACAAGGGCTCACTATTCTTAGACGAACTTGCCACGACCTCGCCCCTTGTACAGGAAAAGCTTTTGCGAGTGATTGAATACGGTGAGTATGAACGCGTCGGCGGCAGCAAAACCCTGGTCACCGACGTACGTTTGATTGCGGCTACAAATGATGACCTGCCGGGACTGGCCCGACAGGGTAAGTTTCGCGAAGACCTACTGGACCGCCTCGCATTCGATGTCATCACACTGCCTCCCCTACGTACCCGCCCCGAGGACATTCTCATTCTCGCCGAGCACTTTGCGGTGAGTATGGCCACAGACTTAGGACGGGAATATTTTCCCGGCTTCAGCAGCAGCGCCCGACGCATGCTGCTGGCACATCACTGGCCGGGCAATGTTCGCGAACTCAAAAACGTCGTCGAACGCAGCGTCTATCGCAGTCAGAACCCAGAAGCGCAAGTTGATCGTATTTCGCTGGATCCCTTCGAGTCGCCGTACCGCTTACTATCCCGACAGGCACAACCCGAGGTACAACAACCCAACAGTCGCTCTGCGCATACAGCCGCTGACATCAATGCGCCCGATAGCCCTGCTCAGCCGATTGCCGCGGCAGGCAGCAACGAGACATTCCCGGTTGATTTTCGCCAATCCGTTCAGGATTTCGAAGTCTCACTCATCAGCCGCGCCCTGGCCGCCAATCAGTTTAACCAGAAGAAAACCGCCGATGCGCTAGGAGTCACCTACCATCAGCTACGCGGATACCTTAAGAAATATGACCTGCTGGAGCAGACCTAACCGCGAGCTTGACGGCCCTTCGACCCCTGATCTTACTAACCAGCCGACACGCACAGCGTCAAAAATTGCAGTGCGCTGATGCCAGTCATCAGCGCACTGCAAAGCCCCTATCCGACGCTGGCACAAACCTAAACCCTGCGGTATCTCAGCGCTTAGGGCTATCTTTCTTGTTGAAGCGGCCAAGTGTAAATCGCTTCAGACAATTGCCGTTGCAGGTACAGCCCCTACTCACCGGTAAAGTTCGGCGCCCGACGGTCAATAATCGCGTCAACGGCTTCTGCATGATCTTTCGTCTGATGTGCCAACGCTTGCAAAGACGCTGACATTTCCAGCAACGGCTCAAGCTGCATATGCTCGCCTTGCTTCAACAACTTTTTCGTCATGCGCAACGCTGATGGTGGGTTTGCTGCGACCCGTGCTGCCAATTCGTTAGCCGCATTGAGTAGCTCCTCAGGCGCCACTACCCGGGTTACCATCCCCCAGGCTAACGCCGTTGTCGCATTCACCGGTTCGCCGGTGAATGCCATCTCATTCGCCCGCGACAAACCCACAACGCGAGGCAAGAACCAAGCACCACCGTCGCCCGGAATCAGCCCCACCTTGACAAAGCTTTCGGCAAACAGCGCTTTCTCTGAGGCTACGCGCATATCGCACATCATTGCCAGATCGCAACCTGCGCCGATAGCTGCGCCGTTGACTGCAGCAATGATAGGCACCTCCAAATGGTGAATCGCCAACGGAATGCGTTGAATACCGCGCCGATAGCCATCCCGAATCTCCGTCGCCGTACCGCCAAACATACCTTTCTTATCCTGCATGTCTTTGACGTTGCCACCCGAAGAGAAAGCGCTGCCGGCACCCGTCAAAATAACGACCCTAACGCTTTGATCGCCGTTGATACGGCTACACGCCGCTTCTAATGCGTCGACCATTTCGTCTTCGGAGATAGCATTGCGCGTTTCGTGGCGATTGAGGGTCAGCGTGACGATATGACCTTCCTGCGTATAAAGCAGTGGTGCAGAGCTCGTTGATTCTGGCATAGATTTTCCTATAGATGAGGCTTAGAGAAGATTAGGGACGCACAATAAAAACACAGAAACTATCACAGCCCCCCAGAAAATTCAGCAAGCATGTGCGAAGCCTGTACGTCCCCGAAACTCATGATAAGATGCACGAACAATCCTTTTGGGCATTGCTGTGACTAAATCCCTTGGCCTGTTTGTTTTTTTCTGCACATTGTTGATGCCATTTACGCCCGACGCCATGGCAGTACCGTTACATGATGAGCGTAGTGCCCGACATATCGACAGCTTGTTCGAGCTAATTGAGGCTCGCCTGCAACTAATGAATGATGTGGCAGTTTACAAATACCAACGCAAGCTCGGTATCGAAGATGTCGCCCGAGAGCAGGTGGTGCTTGATGAAGCCGCCATCAAAGCCCTGGCGTTCGGCTTAACACCTACCTCCAGCCGGTTCTTTTTCGCCATGCAAATAGAAGCCGCCAAGGAAATACAACGTTATTGGTTCGATGAATGGGCCAGTGGCACGCCACTGCCAACCAGTTCCGTGTCTCTTAAGGACGCGTTGCGACCCCGAATAGAAACCCTTGGTGATGCCATTTTAACCGCCATCGCTGAGACCTACCCCATCACCGACAAATCCCTTGCCACCCAGTTCGTCCGCAGCATTAACGTTGAAGGCTTATCAGATGCCACGAAGTTCGCCTTGTTCCGGGCCTTGTTTGAAGTAGAAAAGTTTACTAACGAACTTGATCAGATTGTCGCTACCGGCATTTTAAGGGTCGCTACCACTGGCGATTATGCACCCTTTTCTGAAACGGCTGATGGTGTGACAAAGGGCATTGATATCACGCTAGCTAATGATTTGGCTGCAGCGCTTGGCGTCAAAGTGCAGCTCGTAGAAACCAGTTGGCCCACGTTGCTTGATGACCTGCAAGCCGGCGCTTTTGACATTGCCATGAGCGGCATTTCCCGCACGCTTGACCGCCAGCAGCAAGGGTTTTTCAGTCAGGCTTATCATGTTGGAGGCAAGACACCGATTGTGCGTTGTGAGCAAACCGCGCAATTTAACTCTCTGAAACAAATCGATCAAAAAAACGTTCGGATTATTGTCAATCCAGGCGGCACTAACGAGCGCTTTACGACGAACAATATCACTAATGCTCAGGTTACAGTGTTCACAGGTAATCGCGGTATATTCGACGAAATAGCAGAGGGTCGGGCTGACGTCATGATTACCGATGCCATTGAAGTTAGGCTGCAGGTGAGTCTCGACAACCGCCTATGTGCAAGCATGCCAGGCAAGACTCTTACCTATCAGGAGAAGGCGTACTTGCTACCGAGAGATATCGTTTGGAAAGAGTTTGTTGATACCTGGCTGTCATTGCGACTCAACGACGGCACCATCGCTAAAATTCTTGCCGAACAGCTAAACTAACACTTGTCGCTACAGGTTCTTGTTGCAAACAGAACAATTCGAAAAAAATGCGTGGTTATTGTCACTAGGCAATGCCGGCATCCTCTTCGCTAACAAGATTCATCTGCCACTTCGCAAAAGGCACAGGCGAGTCAGTCAGGAACGCATCAATCATCGCATTAGTGACTTCTGGCGCTTCCTGCTGAACCCAGTGTGACACATCAGCCAAGTAGCGAATCTGTAGGTTTTCTACGTACTTTCCGGTGGCATACGTTAGCTCCTTACCTAAAGCTGTGTCACCCTCACCCCAAACAAGAAGCGTTGGCGTAGCAATCATCGGTGTATTTTTGTCTCTTTTTACCTTTAACGGATACCGCAGTAACGCTCGGTAGTAATTAATCATCGCTGTGAGCGCGCCCGGCTGGGCAGCATTTTCTTGGTATAAAGACAACACGTCCGGAGGAAATCGTTGCGGGTCAAGCGACGATGTCAGGAAGACATCAGCAATGGGTTTTGCGCCTCGCCGCCCCAGCAGTTTCTCCGGCAAGCGTGGAATTTGGAAGAATAGAATATACCAAGACTTGCGCAACTGCGCGAAGCTAAATGCTTCTCGCGCTGCGGCTGGGTGAGGGACATTACAGATAATCAATTTCTGCAGCGGTCTGATCTTCTGGATAGCAAACTCCCAGGCAATTAACGCGCCCCAGTCATGCGCTATCAATACGACTTCAGCTTTACCGGCGGCATCAATTAGGCAGCCAATATCCGCCAACAATGATGCCATCGCGTAGTCTTCAACATAACCGGGGCGTGAACTCTTACCATAGCCTCGCAAATTCGGTGCCCAAGCTTCGTACCCTAGATCAGCCAACATCGGTAACTGATAGCGCCAAGAAAAACTGTGCTCGGGAAACCCATGCAGACAGAGGGCCAGCTTGTCACCCGACCCACACTGATCGACCTCAAAGGTAAGCCCATTGGCCTCAACAAAAACAGTGTTTATCCGTGGATCTGGCATTGGCGTGGCGCCTATGGACTCGGCATTGCTCATCTATTCAAGCCTCTTGTGATATTTAACGACGTTGACTCAGCGCCGCGTCTATACATAGACTCGCGGGAGCAGTTTCACAGTCATGGAGTATCTCATGTCTTACCCCGAACTCAAATTCGGCATTTTTCTCTCACGATTTGATCATTTGAAAGAAAATCCTACGCTGGCGCTTGAATGTGACATCACCTTGATCGAGCTACTCGATAGCCTACAGTATGACTCCGCTTGGATCGGCGAGCCTCATTGCGCCGGTGTTGACACCATCGGCTCCGCCGACCTCTTCATTGCCGCTGCCGCACAACGTACCCGACATATTCAATTTGGTCGCGGAATGTCGTCAGTGCATTGTCAACACCCCTTAACGTTGGCAAACCGAATTATGCAGCTTGACCACGTAACGCGAGGCCGCGTGTCCTACGGGGTAGGTTTCGGCGCGCTACCGACAGACGCAGTTATGACGGATATTGGACCACAGGAACAGGCAGACCGAATGTTAGAGGCCATAGAGGTGCTTCTACCTCTGCTCAAAGGCGAGACCGTGACGCGCAAGACCGAGTGGTTTGAACTCACAGCGGCTAAAGTGCAACTGACGTCATTTACCAAGCCTATGGTCAATATCGCTGTCGCTTCTCAGACGTCACCGGCTGGCGCTCGTGTCGCCGGCATTCACGGCCTTGGATTGCTGTCCATCAGCGCCACCTTCGCTGGTGGCTTCAACGCCCTCGCCACCAACTGGGAGGTCTACGCACGTAAGGCCAAAGAGCACAAAAAAAATGTAGAACGCAGCAGTTGGTCACTCGTAGGGCCCGTACACATCGCCGAAAGCCGCGAGCAGGCCTTCGATAACGTGCGTCATGGACTGCAAGAATGGTTGCGATACGTCCACGAAGTTACTCACTTGCCCGTTGTTCCCAGCGAGCCTGACATAGATGTCGCGCAAGCGCTTGTTGACAACGGTATGGCGGTGATCGGCACCGCGGACGACGCGATCCAGCAAATTAAGCGCCTGCAAGAGGCATCTGGTGGCTTTGGCAGCTTTCTGCAATTGGCACACCGCTGGGCCGACTGGCAACAAACCCAGCGCAGCTACACACTATTTGCCCAACATGTGATGCCACACTTCAAGTCCCGTCAAACTACTGCAGCCCCCGCTAACAAGCAGCAAGCACAAACTACTTCTGCTCCGTCAGCGCCATCGAAGAAGACGTTAGGTAAAAAATAACCAAAGACTCTTAAGAAAAGTCTGCCAAGTGACTTTTCTTTCGCTATACTGCGCGCTTCACCTCGGTCCTCTCGCAACGAATAATTGTGAACTCCGCCAGGCCTGGAAGGGAGCAACGGTAGCAACGACTTTGTGTGCCGGGATGTGGCTGAGGTGATCTAATTTCCGCAACAAGATAGCAGCACAACCCCACTGTGATTGCGCCCCTCTTGAGTCTGCCACTGGGCTCAACAGGTTACAGTTCAAAAGTTTACGGAGAGGTGTCCGAGTGGCTTAAGGAGCTCGCCTGGAAAGCGTGTATGGGTTAATAGCTCATCGAGGGTTCGAATCCCTCTCTCTCCGCCAATTACTGCACTCAAGATGCTGAATTTAAAGCAATTTTCTTAAATCTATAAATTCAGAACTGTCAAGAAGACCGTCATTTCTCTTTGTTACCCTTCGCTAGAATACATCCCTCATTAATAGATTCAACTTAGTCTTAAACCAACTTGGTCCTGAATTGTGCTAGGTAGATCGTGCTGTGGCGCCACGCCCCGACGTAATCTCAGGCGAAGGTTGCACAGGCTATAGTGAAGTCCTTTACCGCACCTTGCAATTTGGCTGGTGTTAGTTTATCCGCGCTTTGCTCCAACAAATCACTTAGTGTTCCTGCATGCTCGGCTGTCATGTCGCCATCGCTGACGGCCTTGGTGATGGCATTACTTGCCTGGTTGAGCAATACCTTGATCTGACGGATGTCAGTGCTGATGGCCGCCAGTTCTGTTGTTTGGTTAAGTCTACTGGCATTGGCACCGCGGGCCTCGGCAGCGCAGATCGCATCGCGTGCTAAGAGGTCCAGGCGTATAGGTTTGTAACGCGCGATACCACCGGTGATATCTTGCGTCAGCTCAGGATACATCGCCTTGCCAACGGCACGTCGCAATGGGGAATGGGCAACATAAATACTGCCATCCCTAGCAACAGTGCTCATGGCCAGTGAATCTTCTCGACCTTCAGCAAAGTAGCGTAGTTTACCCGTTTCCCGATCAAGCAAACCCATGCCTACATGCAACATCAGGTTTGCACCAATCAATGACTTGCCACCGCCGATCCCAATCACCACACCATTGGCGGTCACCGTGGCAGTTAGCGAATTGGTTTGTTCGTCGACATTGGCATAGCCATCGAAGCCTGTCAGTTCAGCTGTCCACATTCGAGCGCCGCTATCGCCATTGTCGACCAACTGGATAACGTCTTTGCGCGTCACGGCATACAACTCATTATTATCTGGTGACACCGTGATAGAGCCGACCAGCGGTTCACCCACATCCAAGCGCCAAATTTCGTTCAATTCACTATCCAGGGCGATAACATGTCCGTCGTTATCGGACACATATACGCGGCGTCCATCTGCACTGAGCGCGGGCGTCGATCCAGTGCCCCCCTGAAAGGTTGCACGATTCAAAATCTGAAATTCTAGCCCCTCTCTACCATCACCATCGCTTGATTTTCTTACTAGGTCGAGTAAGTAAATCGCACCTATCTCAGATCGCCCGTCCTCGGTACCATCCTCTGCGTCCTCCGCTGTGGCGGCGATGTAGATTCGGTTACTGTCAGGGTCGATACTGAAAAAATTAGTCACAA